>JABABV010000100.1 GCA_014238055.1 Mycoplasmatales bacterium
AGCCTTCTAAAAAAGGCTCAATGTACAAGTCATCACCATCTGCAGAGACGTAAGAATAGTTAGATAAAGAGTCAACTCTTAATGAATGAGGTGTTTTCCAAGCCCTCTCTGTTAAATCTTCAATTAAAGACGGTATATTAACTGTAAGTTATACAGGATCAGCTCAAACTACTGCTGAAACTGATGGAGCAATACGTGATGCTTATACATATACTTGAACTAAATCATACGATATTAATAGTGGAGTTAAAAATGACACAACTGGTGTTGCTAAAATAACTAACGTTAAAGCAACGTTAACAGAAGCTACAATTCAAGCTCAAAATGAAATCGTTGGATTTGATTCAACAACTATGAATTTAAAAGCAGATGGAAGAAATTCTTGAAGTTTATCAACAACTAATGGAGATCTTTACACAATACTATATTTTAACAATACATGAAGCATTACTAAATCTGGTAATTTAACTCCAGTAACATATAATGCAGCAGATATCGAAAAAGGTCTATCAGCTCAAATTAGTAATTATAAATTATTTGCAAATCAATCATTAAAAGTTAATAGTGTTAAA
>JABABV010000101.1 GCA_014238055.1 Mycoplasmatales bacterium
AATAGATCAAAGGGCAAGCACTTGATAAATGTTTTCAGAATTTTAATTACTCTGTCTCTGTTTTTTTCTTGCATTGAAAAGGTCAATTTTGCAAATGTTTTTTCTTATGAAAAGTCTAGAGTCGTTCTTCTTCTACCTGTTTTTAAAACCCTTATATCTTCGAAACAAGCACATTGACCTTTCAATATTTTTGCATAATTCTCAAGTAATATATGTGAAATTAATAACAATATTGCTTTCAAAAAAGTTAATTTAATTAAAAATGGTCGAGCCAACTTTCTTAAACTTCAATAACTAGCTGTACATGTTCCAAATTATAAGGCACAGGGACGTGGCACAATAAAAGTGGACGTTTTCTCTGCATAATAATACACAAGGGAGGAACTCGAATCGACCCCACCTCACTTCAAACGCATTTTAAAAATATTTATATTGCTTACTCAGCTTTAAACTGGGTCTCGTTGTTTCGACAACTAAAAATGGTGTTTCAAAATGCAAAGAAGCAAATACGATAGTTTGTATGTGCTTTTGGTAGTCTCTGTAGTCCTACATTTACAAATAGGCATTTAAG
>JABABV010000102.1 GCA_014238055.1 Mycoplasmatales bacterium
CCTGCATAATTTCGAACAATCCCAACTCTTTTTCCCTTTAATGCGCCCTTATCTTTTTTTCTAAATATTTTTTTTTCTTTTCTCATTTAAATAATCTCTTTATACTAATAACAAAATAATGGAAAAATTTAAATTTTATAATTATAATATTTTTATTTTATTCTATCTTAATGAATATTAAAGATATATTAATTCTGATGATATATTATTTTAAACTAAATTCAATACTTTAGAAAATAAATCAAAATAATTTAATTATCAATTAAATGTTAAAAGTTATAATCAATTAAAGTTTTATAATTTTAGAAAACTTTAATATTAATTTACTATATTAAATATAAATCCTTTATATATTTTATTATATATTATATTTCCTAAAATTATTATCTATGTTAGAAAGCTTATTTTTGCTGAAATCAATTGTTATGAAATGTATTTATATTTAGAAAAATTATTTTCAAATTAAAAATTTTTTATACTTATAAATTTTACTGAAATAATTACAGATTTTAAAACTGAGTTATTTAATACTTCTTTTTTAAATTCTACCGTAAAACCCCATTAATTAACTT
>JABABV010000103.1 GCA_014238055.1 Mycoplasmatales bacterium
TTTGAGTTAATGAATGAAATAAAATCTATTCCAGTGATAGAAATGATGAGTATAATTATTAATAATATTATTATGAATACTGATGACTTATTATTAATCATAAATTATATTTTTCATTATATTAAACTATAAATTTCTTATCCAAATATGGAATCATTCTTAAAAAGAATATTAACACTATAACAAAATTTAAAAATAAATCCTTCAGATCTTTTAACTCTATTAGCTGTAATAACTATATCTGGATAATCTTTAATTTTTTTAACTAATAAATATAATCAAAATTATAAATTTTTAGATAACTTTCTATATCATTTAAATTTTTTTTGATTATTTTAACAAAGATAAATCAGCATTTTTTTTAAAAAATGTTATAATTAATCTTTCCTAAAATTAAAAAATGACAAATAAAAACACATATCAAGCAGACTCCATCAAAGTTTTAAAGGGTCTTGAAGCAGTTAGAAAAAGACCAGGAATGTACATTGGTGATACAGATGATGGAACTGGCTTACACCACATGGTTTATGAAGTAGTAGACAATTCTATTGACGAAGCACTTGATGGTCA
>JABABV010000104.1 GCA_014238055.1 Mycoplasmatales bacterium
GACTCCACCCTCCACCTATATTATTTTATTTTAATTCATTCGAAATGGGCATAGATGATAGTTCTCAACATACCTATATCATATTATATAAACATTATTAGTAAATAATAAGCCAAGAAAAGCACAATTTTAATTATTTTAATTTTGCACCAAATATTATGGTTAATATTTCACAGTAGTTAAAGGCCCATTTAACTCGAGATGTTTGTATGATTTGCCTTTGCATAAAACAGCTTAAGTAGTCAATCACCCATAGTAACTGAATTTAAAATTGTTTTAAAATGGTTAATGAAACCCACAAGACGGTAAACAGATATTTTGTCAATATTCATGATATTCATAAACGATCTCCGTACATCGCCATATTTGAGTTCAACATTCCAAATTTGGTATTATGGTCGAAGCATGCGCAGTTGCATTTACTACGGGTTACAGATAATAGTAAAACAAAATACTATATAGTATACAACCTATAATAAACTTACTTGTATACATGTACGGGCCATTGGTTAAATAATCCAAAATCGAACTGATTTCTATACACAGGTTCATTATATTATTCT
>JABABV010000105.1 GCA_014238055.1 Mycoplasmatales bacterium
TATTTGAACGGGCTCTTCTCCGAGCATTTTACCTATGGTTGTAACTATTTTATCAGTGGTCATAAATTCGATAGTGTCGTATTCAGTGTTCAAGCCTTGGAGTTGCAACGACCCACTACCGATTAAGGCCCAATCAGTGGGTTCGGGTGTGGCTTCTTCCAACACACTGACGAGGGTTCGGAGCACCGTTTTATATGTTTGAGTCAGCATGATTTTCCTTAGTAGTCGACCCGGTTAAGGGCCTTGAATGATATCGCTAAATAGTCGCACTGGCGAGAATGAATCCCTTAATGAAGTTTTTCGGTATTATCATTGTGGGCCTGTAGCTCAGTGGTAGAGCAATCGGCTTTTAACCGATTGGCCGTGGGTTCGATCCCCACCGGGCCCACCAATCCTTCACTCTTCGTTCCTTAATTTAAAAGATTAGAAAACCCCGTGAATCTGCCAGGGTTATTCTTGTTTTAGCGCCGTTGAAAAATGGGTCTACTGATTGGGCCTGCTGCTTTGGCACCAAGTGAATGTGTTTTGATCAAGCTATATTAGTTGGGAATGTGGAGGTGTGAAATATG
>JABABV010000106.1 GCA_014238055.1 Mycoplasmatales bacterium
AATTTTTGAATTATACCTCAATAAAAGAGTATCTGATATTTTTTTTAGTTTTTAATTTATTTAAATTATGTTATAAATATAGTAGATTAGCCTATTTAAAAAAAAAGTGTTCAAATAATTTTAAAGACAATGTTTGGGGTTTATTTGTTGAAATACACCCAAAATGACTGTTTTATGGTTAAAACAGTTTGAATACTAAAACAAATTAATTTTTTTATTATATGATTTTATTGGTACACTTATTTAGAATATATTTGGGTATTAAAATTATTTTTAAAAACTATCAGAAACTCTTATATGAAGGTAAAACTAAAAAATTTGAACAGGGTGAAAGAACCCAGTGGAACAGGTAACAGAGTGAACAGACTGCACACCGTTTATCTTAGACCAAAACAGTTGGGCGACAAGCAATTATTTTTTACCAAGTTTGATGAAGCAAAATATTTTTAAAAACATTTATCTTGTCATGCATTTGGTTATTTTTACTCTATCAGCGATTCTTTGATAATGTCAGTTTGAAAATAATATAATGTAAATATTGGAATTACCAGTGGCTCTCATTATGTG
>JABABV010000107.1 GCA_014238055.1 Mycoplasmatales bacterium
ATCTTTTATCGAAGACGTAATCTCAGATATGGTCGCTGCTGGAGAATTAGAAGCAGGCGAAGAATTTGAGGAAGAAGATGAAGTTGAAGTTGATGATGAAGTTGAAGTTGAAATAGCTGACAATGTTAAAGTTGAAATTGTTAAAGCTACAGGTATTCAAGGTCTTTTAAATACTCAAGAAGTTAAAAAATAATCAGTTAAATACAAAGTGCTTTATTTTTCAAAGTTAAGAATTTTATTTATTACTCTATTTTCACTTTTATTTGTTTTAATTGCTTCTTCTAATTTATTTAAATTTGATGATAGTTTTTTTGTTATAAAAGAAACTTTATTAAAATCTGAGAGGGTTAGTAAGGTGTATGTGTTAGATGGAAATACGGGAATGGAAAGTGATAGATGTTTTTTGGTTG
Source organism: Mycoplasmatales bacterium (assembly GCA_014238055.1). GTDB lineage: Bacteria > Bacillota_I > Bacilli_A > Mycoplasmatales > JABABV01 > JABABV01. The sequence goes on from JABABV010000107.1 coordinate 411, forward strand.
AAAATGTGAATATAAATAATTTTGAAGAAATTGAAATTGCCGGACCAGGCTTTTTGAATATTAAATTATCAAAAATAGCTTTGATAAATAATATAAATTCTATATTTGAAAATGATCAATCATATGGTTCTAAAAATTCTGGCGAATCCTATAATATT
>JABABV010000108.1 GCA_014238055.1 Mycoplasmatales bacterium
AAATGTTGATTTATCATGATTGGTGACATTATGTGTGGTTTTTGTTGTTGTTTGTGGTTAAAACAATTATACTTATCCCAAAAATAAAATTAAAAGTCATCCCAAAAGTGTAAAAATATTTTATTTTTAATAAATTACATAAATGATATCACAAATTTGACATTAGATCAGAAACTAACCGTACAAAGTTTACCAATATTTTAATAAACATACCTTTATATACATGGATAAATATTCAAAAAAAGTTGTAATGAAATTTCGTTCAATGCGCCGAAGAAAATTATTTTAAAAAAATTAAATGATATCTAGACGGAACAAATAGTATGGGCACTATTTACGTAAAAACCACAAATAGACCTATGTATACAAGTAACTCGAAAAATATAAACAAATATGTGCTTCGCCAAGCATATGAAATCTTAGTTTGTAGTGGCTGTTTCATTATGTCAAATCAATATTAAAAATATGTGTATATATATTTATACTATTTATAAACAGTGGGTGTAATTAATTTATTACCTACTCACAAATAATAATATCCGAAAACTTTTTCGAATACATTACTTA
>JABABV010000109.1 GCA_014238055.1 Mycoplasmatales bacterium
TCAAATTTACACATGCATTCTTGTCATATATATATATATATATATGATATCCAAAGAATGGAAGTCGAAAATAACAGCGTCTCTATTTTGGGGACAAAAATAAGGAATTTTTGCAAACAGGGCTTTTTCCCTGGTTTGTGATATTTTTGTTGTTGTAATTGTTTTGAAAGGGTGAAAACAAAATAAAAATACATAAATCATAACAAAAAGATGTAAAAACAGTGTTAAAATATTTTATTTTCAACAAATTGTCTCAATAATATCACAATTATGCTAATATTGAAAAAACTAACCATACAAAGTGCATTAACAATTTAGAACACATAGATAAACACATAATTATAAATAAAAAAACGATTTTGATACAAAAAAACGAATGATTGTTGAGAAAAAAAATTAATTGTAATTATTTTCACAAATTAAATTGAGTTTTGTAAGAGTTATGGTTACTGATTCGGTATTGTTGGAACTTCTCTACAAGTATATTAAATAATTTACACCTTTGTAAAATATAACTAAATCAACAAACATTTGTCATTATATAGCTATACAACCATAATGGGC
>JABABV010000010.1:0-15646 GCA_014238055.1 Mycoplasmatales bacterium
TAAAAAGATAAGACCTATTATATTTATGATTATTAATTATAAGAAAGATTTTAATGTTTTAACAGAGGATCAATTTAATGCTAGTTACCCAAATCCTGAAGATTTATGAACTTTAATAAAAGTTAATAATGTTATGAGATAAATAAAAAAATAAGCCATTTGGCTTATTTTTTTTAATCTACTATTTTTCTAACAAATCTTCTCTAAGTACTTTTAATTTATCTTTAAATATTTTTGGTAATTTTGCTTCAAGTTCAATTTTTTCACCTGTTAAAGGATGCGTAAAAATTAACTTATAAGCGTGCAGGAATTGACCAAAAACTTTGTCTTGTTTATTTTTAGGTCCGTATTGTAAATCACCAGTAATTGGATGTTTAAAGTATTTCATATGAACTCTAATTTGATGAGTACGTCCCGTTTCTAAGACACATTCAATTAAAGTATTTGTTAAGAAACGTTCTTTAACTGTAAAGTGCGTAATCGCAGCTTTACCTTCTTCTAAGACAGCCATTTGTTTACGATTAAATGGACTTCTTGCAATTGGCAATTCAATCTTACCACGGTCATGTTTAACAATTCCGTTAACTAAAGCTAAATAGTGACGTTCAATTTTATGTTCTTTAATTAGAGCACTTAATAGTTGCTGAACTTTTAAGTTCTTTGCAACTATTAAAAGACCACTAGTATCTTTATCGATACGATGGACGATTCCAGGACGTAAATTCTCTTCACTAACTTTTAAATCTTGAAAACGATAGATTAGTGCATTTACTAAAGTTCCTTGATAATGTCCAGGAGCTGGATGAACAACCATACCAGTTGGTTTATTAATAGCTAATAAACTTTCATCTTCATAAACAATATCTAAAGGAATATTTTCAGGAACGATTTTCTTAATATCAAAATGATTAGTAATAATCTTTTTGATCGTTATTACATCGTGAACTGATAATTTTTGACCTGTTTTAGTAGCGATTAAATGATTGATGAAAATTTGTTCATCTTTGATCGCCTTTTGGATTTGGGTACGTGAAAATTCTTGTAGTAATGGTTGGTTTTGAAGATATTTATCTAAACGATTATTATCTTCTTCAAATTTGACGACGAATTTATATTCGTAATCGATGGCTACTGAGCCATTATTGTCATTTAACATTATTTATCATCACTTTCTAGTTCAGCTAACTCATCTTTAGCTTTATTGAATTGTTTACGATGTTTGATTAAGTTTTCTTCGGTTTTATCAATGATCTTATTAATTTTTTGAACGCCGTGTTTTTGATCGTGTTCTAATTTAACAATTTTATTAATAACACGTTGTTCAGCTGTTTCTGTAAAAACATATTTATCGTGATTATCGTAGATTACTTCTTGATTATTGAAGAGTAAGACTCCAACAATTACTAAAGCAGCTCCGATACAAACACAACTATCCGCTATATTAAAAATTCCGGGAAAAGTTCAACCAAAAAGATTAACTTCAATAAAATCAGTAACTGAATTAGTTGCAATTCGTTCAACACAATTGCTTAAAGCGCCTGCCCCCATTAAAAGCAATCCAAAAGTAAACCATGAACTCAATAAATAAATTGCTGCTCAAAGGGAAATTAAAGTTATGATAATCGCCATTGTATCTAAAACTACTTGATGGCCAGTAACACTACTAAAAGCTGCTCCCGTATTATGAACTAAATTAAAGACGATAAAATTACCGACTAAATGGAAATGCGTTGCCGAACGATTTCCGATCGTATTTGCAAAATATTTAGTTAGTTGATCGACCAACAAAACTGCTGCAAAAATTATAATTGGGTAAATGAATTTATGAAAATTGGTTTTTAAATTAAGCATAGCTCACCACTTTATGTTTTTACCTATCTACTACTATTATACTAAAAATATCATTAGTTAATAACTAAATGACATTTTTGACAAAGTTCAGTATCGAACATATTAGCTTCTAAGTTAATATGTCAACAACGCATACATTTTAAACCACTAGCTTTAGCGACATTAATTTTAGCAGTTTCAATATCAAGATATTTGACTTCTAATTGTGAAACAATTAATAACTGTGCTAAATTATCGTTAGCAAAGACTTGATATTTTTTCGGTAACTCTAAAGTTAATTTCGCTTCTAATGATTTACCAATTACTTTTTCATTACGAGCGTTTTCTAATTCTTTGAAAATTAATGAACGTAATTCAATGAAATCGTTTCATTTATTTTCTAAGACTTCATCTTTAGCAACTGAATTCGTAAAGAAGTTCGTTGCATGAATTGAAAACTCTTTATTAGTTAAGTTAAGATGCTCATAAGCTTCTTCACTCGTTACTGGTAAGATTGGGGCAATGATTTTTAATAAGTCAGTTGTAATTTGTGACATTACTGTTTGTAATTGTAAACGACGTTTACTTTTTGCTTTATTAATATATAAGATATCTTTTGCAAAATCAAAATAGAAACTACTTAAAATATCAGTCATAAAATTCAATAAATCTTTAATTACTAAATGAATTTTATAATTATTAAAATGATTTAAAACTTCGTTTTTTAATTGGTTTCATTTTAATAATACGAATTGATCAACACTAGTTAATTCAGTTTGCGTGTCAGTCGTTTTATCGAAGTCATTTAAGTTTCCTAATAAGAATCTTAAAGTATTACGCATTTTACGATAGTTTTCACTAGTTTGTTTTAAGATGTTTTGACCGATATGAACATCATTGATTGAATCAGCACTAGCGACTCATAGACGTAAAATATCTGCTCCTAATGTTTTGATTACTTTTAAAGGATCAATAACATTACCAAGTGACTTAGACATCTTATTACCTTTTTCATCTAAGACGAATCCATGAGCAAAGACTTCCGCGTAAGGACTTTTTTCGTTCATTACATAACCAGTAATAATAGAAGAATTATATCAACCACGATATTGGTCATTTCCTTCTAAATAAAGATCGATCTTAGCTGGTAAGTTTTCATATAATCCACGAATTGCATAATGACTAACTCCCGAATCAAATCAAACATCCATAATGTCAGTTTCTTTGATTAAACCTTGTTTTTGGTATTTATGTGGTAGTAATTCATCAGCTGTTTTTTGGAATCAAATATTTGAACCATGAGCTCTAAATAAGTTAGCGATGTGTGTAAAGATTTCTTGGTCAAAGATTGGCTTTTTATTTTTGTCATAGAAAATTGGGATTGGTAATCCTCAACTACGTTGACGAGAAATACATCAATCATTACGATCAGTAATCATCTTCGTTAAGCGACTTTGCCCTCAACTTGGAGTTCATTTAACTTTATTAATTTGATCAACGATACCAGCTTTAATTGGCTCAATTGAAACGAATCATTGTAAAGTCGCACGAAACATAACTGGTTTTTTAGTACGTCAATCATGAGGGTATTGATGTTTAATAAATTTTAGTTTTAATAATTTATTTTCTTTATCTAATTTCATACCAATTTCTTTATTGGCATTTTCATAGAACATCCCTACTAATCCTTTAGCGTGATCGTTTAAAGTTCCATCATCTTCAACGTGAACAATCATTTCTAATTTATTTTCTTTTCCAATACGGAAATCATCTTCTCCAAAAGCTGGTGCAATATGAACTAGTCCAGTTCCACTTTCAACTGTAACGTGGTGGCCACTAACGACTGGTTTAGGACGTTCATCAACTGGTTGTTTATAAGTAATCCCAACGATATCTTTTCCGAAGAACGTTTTAATTACTTTAAGATTTTCTCAACCAATCATCTTTGAAACAGTTTCTAATAGTTCACTAGCAACTACTAATTTACGACCAGATTCAAGTGCAATTAAACTATATGAGATTTTATTTCCAACAGCAATCGCTCCATTAGCGATTAAAGTTCAAGGTGTCGTTGTTCAAATTACTAATTCAGTATCATTACTAATAACGTCGTTTCCAGTAATGATTTGACAAGCAACATAGACTGAAGGTGAAGTATGAATACGATATTCAATTTCAGCTTCTGCTAATGCTGATTGTGAAGAAGGTGATCAATATATCGGTTTTAAATCACGATATACTAATTTTTTCTCAACCATTTTAGCAAAGACTTCAATTTGTTTCGCTTCATAGCGCTTATCTAAAGTAATATAACGATCTTTTAAATCACTTAAAAGATTCATTTTACGGAATTGCGCTAATTGAATTTCAACTTGACTTAAAGCATATTTTTTACACATATCGCGTAACATACTTTTTTCTAATTCTTTATGATTTACTTTTTTCTCACTTAACATTTTATGTTCGATTGGTAATCCATGAGTATCTCAACCAACGACCATCGGACTATAAAATCCTTGCATCGTTTTATAACGTAAAATAATATCTTTTAAGATCTTATTTAAAGCATGACCAACGTGTAAGTTACCATTGGCATATGGTGGACCATCGTGTAATAAAAATGATTCGTTATCTTTATTTTTAGTTAATAGTTTTTGATATAAATCTAAGTCGGCTCATTTTTGGTGATAAAGCGGTTCTTTATTCACTAAACCAGCACGCATACTAAAATCTGTTTTTGGCATTAATAATGTATGATTATATTTCTTTTTATTATTTAATGTATCAGTCATAAAATCTCCTAGTTAATATTTATATAATAAATTTAATTAATTTATATTATACCATTAATTTAATAGTAATAAAGCAGGTAATAAAAATAATGAAAAGTTCAATTTTCATTATTTTTAAAAATTATTCATAATTGTCGTTTTAGAGTTCGTTACTATCGTAACCTTTGATCTTATTTAGTTTACTCTTTCGCCTTAATAAACGATTACGATCTTTACGGTTTTTGATTTCTTGTTTTTTACGAACACGTGATAAGTCTAAATTTAATTTTTGAATTTCATAATCTTCTTCTTTATTAGTAGAAGCGATTGAAATCGTAAAAAATACTAACGTAATAAGTGAAAAAGAAATTAATAATCAACCGATTAAAAATAAAGAACCATAAGATTTATGCATACTTTTTAAAGCATCTTCAACTTTACCGCTATGATCTTGAGACGGAGTATTTAAAGCATATTGTAATAAATAATGATTTCTAACAACCATTGCAGAAACGATAAAAATACAAGAAGCTATAAAAGATACTAAGAATAGACAAGCATATAAATAGGCTCATTCTTTATTTTCGCGCACTTAAGAAACACCTCCATTAAAAAAACTCTTTAAATTATTTAATCGATTTCTTCTATATAAAAATTATAGCACATAATTTTTAACGTGTTTTTAAGTCCATAATTAAAGTAAGACTTATTCTTCTTCGAGAACTTGTTTAGTTTTGTTACCGACTTTAACGTGCTTAGGTACAAAAACAAAGAAAGTATCTGATAGTTTTTTAACTGAACCATCAACTGTATAAATAACTCCTAAAAGAAAATTAATTAATTTTAGAGTTTCTTTTTTATCTAAACGTTCAACGTCAACGATTGCTGAACGTTTATGAATTAAATGATCAGCGATCGTTTGGACTTCACTAAAGTCGTGCGGTTGAAAAGTCATAATTGTTTTAGGGTGTTCTTCAGCTTCTTCTAAAATATCTTGACGAACTTCTTTAGAAACTTGTTTTGATTGAGGACTCAATAATTCTTTTTCAAATAAATCTTTTTTAAATAGACGCTTAAATACTGCCATAAACTAAACTCCCTTTCTTAGGAACGAAGGTAGTTCATCATTATCGTCATAATCTTCGTCAACTAATTTATCGATTGAAGTCGCTTCTTCTTTGACTAATTCTCGAATTGGCGCTGTTGTTTCGATAGCAGTTTCCGCTTCTAATTTAGAATTAGACATTTTCCCAGTAGCGTATTCATGAATTTCTTCTGGTGTCATAAAAGCTAATTCTTTTTCGATATTTCGTTTCGGTGTTTCACGAACTTCTTTATCTAAACCAGTAGCAATAACAGAAACATAAATCTCGTCTCCTAATTGTTCATTGATTGAGATTCCAAAAATTGTATGTAATTCTGAACCAGCAACTTGTTTAATAGCGTCAACCGCTTTAGAAGCATCTAGTAAAGAGATGCTTTGTCCTCCAGTAACGTTAATAATGGCGTGTTTAGCGCCTTTAATTGAAGCTTCTAAGATTGGTGAAGTGATTGCTTGTAAAGCTGCTTTAACGGCTTTATCATCACCAGTAGCTTTCCCAATTCCGATTAAAGCTTTTCCTTTATTATGAGTTACTGTTTTAACGTCTGCAAAATCTAGATTAATATATGCAGGGATGGCGATTAAGTCAGTAATCGTTCTGACACCTTGACGTAAAATCGCATCAGCGTATTTAAATGAGTCTTTTAATGGAATGTTTCCAAATTCTTGTAATAATTTATCGTTCGATACAATTATTAAAGAATCGACTGATTTACGCATTTCTGCTAAACCACGATCAGCGTTCTTAGTACGAGTTCCGCCTTCAAATAAAAATGGTGTCGTCACGATTCCGATAGTTAAAGCTCCGATTTCGCGAGCCATTTTAGCAATAACAGGCGCAGCTCCAGTTCCAGTTCCGCCTCCCATTCCAGCAGCAACGAAAACTAAATCAGTATTTTTCAATATTTCTTTAATTTCTTTTTCAGCTTCAATAGCAGATTGTTTACCGAGTTCAGGATCCGCTCCGGCACCGAGTCCTTTAGTTAATTTTTCTCCTAAAACTAAACGAGTTTCAGCTTTTGAAGTTTTTAAAACTTGTTTATCAGTGTTAGCAACGATAAACTCAACACCTTGAATACCTTCTTCAACCATACGGTTAACGGCATTGTTTCCAGCGCCCCCAACTCCGATAACTTTAATTTTAGCAACTCCTGTAACAGCATTGTTTAAAGTTGATTTCTCTTCTGATGAAATTGTAATATCCTCAAACATAAGATCCTCCTAATTTTTTTACACATACTCTTTTTATTTATTTATTTAAATAACGGCTAATAGATTAATAACTTTATTAATATTTTCATCATCATAATTAATTCGTTGCGCAATTCGACTTTCGATGTTCATTTTATTATTACAATAATAAAGACTTCCTAAAGCGGCTGCGAATTCAGAGCCTAAAACGCCCATGATTTTCGAATCATATAATTTAATATTTAAGTGGCTATAATGATAATTAATAAATTGTTTTATTCCAGGGATAGTAAGTAGCTTCCCGCTTAAGATTAATAAGACTTTATTGACATCAGTTATTTTATTAGAAATTAAAATAATTTCATCGAGCATTTCTTTCACTCGAGCTGCAATTACTTTATTTAAAAATTCAACTTTATAAATGATGAATTTTTTAAATTGATGTAAATATTTTTTATAGATAATTTTGTTCTGGATCGGTTCTCGATATTTAATTGATAACATACCGTATTGTTCAAAAATTAATCTTGCTTTCTCGAGACCACATTGGAGAAAATAATTAATATCTTTAATTATTTTAAAAATCCCCATTTTAATTAACTGATTCGTTCAAGTTAATTCGTTATAATTAAAATTTAATGTTGTAAACTGGTCATTAAAATTACAAAAAATAATTTTCTCACGCAGTTGTCTAACAGTCGCTTGTTCATAAGCAAGGCCAAAAAATTCTGGAACAATTCTTTTAATACGACAATTCATATGTTTAAATATAGCTTTTAGAGAATGCATTAAATTATAATCTAAAGCATAAGTGATTGCTTTAATCTGTAATGATTTATCGATCGGAATACCTAAAGGAATCCGATTTAAACTAACTAAATTATCAATTAAATAACGTAACGGTACGATATTTACGATCTGACTATTTTGATCATTGAAATATATTTCCATACCTTTCAATAATTGTTGATGTCTTTCATGCGAAAATTCATCAACCGTTAAGTGGTTCATCTTTTCAATTAATTTAATTTTTAAATTAATTGGGGCAACGACTAAAACGACATCATAAATTTCTTCTTTTAAAGATAGTTTATCTTTAACATCTCTAAAAGTTTCCTTTAATCAAGTTTGAATTTTATTAATATCAATAATTGCTTTTGTTTTAAAATCAATAATATTACTATTTAAAATTTTTTTATACAAAACTCTTATTTTAGTATTTATTAAAAACTGATTGTTGACGACTAAAATTTTTAATTGTGAAAAATTAACTTCAACAATTACTTCCAATGACTCTTCCAAAATCATTACCCCCTATAATAATAATTAACGCTTTTCAACAATTCTTAATTTAGCACTGCGTGATCTTAAATTATCTTTAACTTCACTATTCAAAACTTTTTTAATAGAAATATTGATAAAAGGCGCTGAATCATCAAATTTTATCGGTAGTCGGGCCGGTAACAATGATTTAGTTAAATCAGCAAAAATCTTTTTAACGATGCGATCTTCACCAGAATGAAAACTAATTACACAAATACGACCTTGCGGATTAATTAATTTACTTGCTTGGTTTAATGAATCTTCAATCGCTCCTAGTTCGTTATTAACAGCAATTCTTAACGCTTGGAACGTTTTTCGCGCTGGATGTTTAAGACGAGCTAATTTAGCTGGATAAACTGATTTAATTATTTCAACTAAAGCGAGTGTCGTTGTAATTGGTTTCGTTTCTCTTACTTCAATAATTTTTCGCGTAATTTTTTTAGCTAATTTTTCATCACCGTAGCGATAAATAATTTTGCTTAGTTCTTCAAAAGGATAATTATTAACGATATCAGCTGCCGTTAACGACTGTCCTTGGTCCATTCGCATATCTAAAGGACCATCACGATGAAAGCTAAAACCTCGATCTGAATTATCTAGTTGGGGAGAACTAACTCCTAAATCATAAATAATGCCATCAATTTTAGGAATATTTAATTTTCGTAAAGCATTTTCTAAATTAGCAAAATCATCTTTAACTAAAATAAATTGCTGATTTATTTTCGATAATTTATCTTGTGAATATTTAATTGCTGTTTCATCTTTGTCAAAAGCAATTAACGTTCCAGTCGTTAACTTCTCTAAAATTAATTGAGAATGGCCTGCTCTTCCTAATGTAGCATCAACATAGATACCATTTTCTTTAATTTGTAACGCTCCTACTAATTGTTTTAGCATTACGCTAATATGAAAATTACTCTCAATCATTTTATATGCCTCACGAACTATATTTAATTAATTTAATATAGTTTATCTATTTAATTTGGTTTATTAATTTAAGCTTATCGATAAATAGAAATATCAAATATTGTTTTACTAACTTTTTACTAATTATATTAATAATTTTATTAATCAATATTAATTAGTAGTTTTTTAGTAATTCCTCTATTTACCTTAATTTAATTATATCTTATTCTTTTTAGATTAGTCAATTATTAAAAAATGATAAATTAATCTAAATTTTTCAAAGTTTTAAAAAGTTATCTTTCACTAAATATTTTAGTAGAAAATTAGCATAAAAAAAATAAAAAAACAAATAAATGTTTTTTTATTTTTATGTTTTTGAATTATCGAATTATTTATCGTTTTTTACAGTAACGACTTTTTTACCTTTGTAAAAACCACAATGTTCACATACGCGATGTTGTTGAATATTTTGATCACAATTAGTACATTTAATTAGATCAGCTGGTTTTAAGGCTAGATGAGAACGTCTTTTACGTTTAATCATCTTCGAAGTTCGTCTAAATGGGACTGCCATAGTGCTACACCTCTTGCATTCATATAATAGGTTATGAGTATTTTTTAGTTAATTTTAATTAAAATTGCATAAGAATTATATATTTATTCATTACTTTTGTCAATGTTAATTTTTGCTAAATTTTCATTTAAATTATTTTTAGCTTGAAAATTTAAATATTTAATCGGTAGCATAAAGTATAAATCACTTTTTATAGCAATATTCATTAAAGGAATTAAACCTAGTAAAGTTACGATATAAGTAGCTAATAAGTAAGGATAGTTCGCTACTATTACGTAACCGATTAAAACTCATCCTCTAGTCCCGTTACTTCAAGCAACCATTCCTGAAATCGATTCATTAGTTAAAGCGCATATAAATGACGTCGTAATTACTAATGTAATTATCGTTGTATTTTGTCAATTTTTTTTCGTTTTTGATAATTTGAAAATATAAAGTCAGATTGCCCCTAAACTAAGTGACATATATTGTGTAAAGTAATCTAGTGTTAGTCCAAGTACTGGATGACTAGGTGACATAAAGTAACCTGCCCCCATAAAAGAATGTTCTAGACCCATTATGATACCAAGGATTGCTCCAGCAAGAATCCCACGGCGAATACTAATAAAAATAATTACGATCATTCCTAAATTTAAAACTCCACCACTAGTTCCAACAGGAATTTCTGCCCCTATATATAATAAAATAGTCATTAAGGCAATTCCGATACCCATTTCAGTTACAAATTCTAATAATTTTCGTTCTTTCGTATCCATAATTTCTCCTTGTTAAAATAATAAATTTTCTTTAAAACTAATATTTTTCATTTAAAAAGCATTGAATTTATTTAAAATTCAACGCTAAAAAGAAGATATATGAAAAAATCATATAATTTAAACTACTTCTCATCTAGCATTATCTAGTTAAGTTAAAAGGGTATTATCTCAGCTTTTCAGCACCCCTGAGTTTTAAAGAATATGGCAATTATACATTAAAGTTATGCGATCGTCTATTAATATATATATAATTAAATTTTAGTAAAAATTGCTTTTTTGAACGAAGATATAAAATCTTTTAATTTGTTAACTATTTAATCATTTTTTATTGTAATCTTAAGATTATTTACTAAATATTATTAGTTATTTTTTTTATTAAATTTTACCATAATAACATAAATAATTATATGTTTAATTCGCATATTAAATTTGATAAAATGATTTTAGTAAGTATTTTTAAATTCTTGCTAAAATCCCACTTAAAAAATTTACAATAAAAATAAACGAAAAGGAAGTAACTATGAAAAATAAAAAACTTCTAAAAGTTCTCGTTTCGACTGGTGGACTGATTAGTTTATCAGCAACAACTGGAACGATTTTAAATAACTTTAGTCATTCTAATATACATAATGCGACTAAAGCTCCAAAACCAAATTTAGGCCAAATTCAAAAAGACCAACAATTGAAAAATAATATTAACAATAACTATAACGCTAATTTAAAAGATGATGCTTATAATAGTTCTTGAGCGGCTTTTCAAGAAAATGTTCATAAAGAACAACCAGTAAGTATTATAAATAGTACTAGATTAATTAGTTGAGCTTTTGCGAGTAACGTTGATCTTGATATTATTCATATCGATAGCAATACTAATAATCATACGATGAATTTATATATGGAACATAATGACAACGGTAATTACAGTAGAGCTGTTTTCCAAATTAAATACGAAAACAAAGCTTATGATATTTCAGGTTGAAAATGTATAGTTCTACCTGTAAAAACTACAAAAGTTAATTATAGTGATTGATCTAAATTTATTACTAAAGCATCTAGTGCTAACAAAGACGAAATCTTTTCAGCTGCTAAACCAGCAACTTGAGATTTAAAAAATACTAAAAATTTAGTAGCTAGTAATCCTCGCGTTGATTATCTAAATAGCTCTGTGTCAATCGATTTAGTTTACGATAATAACGGTGTGTTTGAACGCGCTACTTTTACAGCAGATTATTCAATCGATGCAAGTTACAATGCCACAGATTGACATCTAGTTGGAAAACCACATGTAGTTACAAATAACTGAACAGATATTAAAACTGCATTTACTAACGAATTAACTCCAAATAACGTTTTAAACGAAGCGCAACCGTGATTATCATATAATCAACATCGTTTAAATTGAGTTCACGGAGGATTTTCTCAAAGATTTTGACAATATAACAATAACGCTAATTGAGATACTTTTGGCGCAATCGCTAAAACTGATGCTTATCAAGGAATGGCTGGAAAACCAATATTTAAAAATTTAGATAATGGTAAAGTTGAAATTAGTGCAATTATTTCTAAAAAAGGACACGGTTATAATTATGATTCTGATCCAATAAAAGCAACTTTTGATTTCCTTCCTGGAGATGTTTTAAATTTTTCTAATTGAAACTTTAAAAAAACAACGCAATTAGAATCAGTACATGCTTTTAAATCAGCATTGCATTACGATGATTGAGATATGCTTTATCATACAAACGATTCTTCAAAAGCTGTTGATTTTGCAAAACGTAATTACTTTATTAATAAAGGTGATCCTAATGCAATATTAAGATATCAAGCTGTCCAACATAGTGTTAATATATTACAAACTTTAAGTCGCGAAGGTCAAACACCAACGGATGGTCACTTCTCAGTTGAACGTTCTGGAAGCGGAACTTCTGACTTAAAATCTCAAAATGGTAAAAAAATAATCGGTATAAGTCCTTACTTGGAATTTGGATTTCAAGTATCATTCTTTACTAGTTATAATTTATTTCTAAATATGCCTACATATTTTGTAGGAAATGATGCTTCTAACGGAATCGTTTCATTCAACGATGAATGAAAAGGTATTACAGTAATGAAACTATAATTTAATTAACTCTAAATAAAAAAACTTCACGTTTAAAGTGAAGTTTTTTATTCATAATACGTTATTTTGTTTTTAAATAATTTATTAAATTATATCATAAAGAGCTTCAAAATTATACGTTTAATTAGCATATTAAATTTGATAGAATGATATTAGTAAGTATTTTTTATTCTTACTAACGAACTTTAAAAACCCACTTAAAACAACTTATAAAATCAACAATAAAAATAAATAAAAAGGAAGTAACTATGAAAAATAAAAAACTTCTTAAAGTTCTCGTTTCGACTGGTGGACTAATTAGTTTATCAGCAACAACTGGAACTATTTTGAGCAACTTTAATACTAATCACCCGAATAGTACTATTAAAGCTCCGAAACCAAATTTAGGAAAAATTCAAAAAGATCAACAATTAAAAAATAATATTAACGCAAACTATAAAGTTAGTTTAAAAGATAACAACTACGCCACTTCTTGAGTTGGTTTTCTTCAAAGCGTTCACAACGAAAAAACTTTAAACATTATTAAAGGCGCTCGTCTAACAACTTGAGCTTTTCAAACTAGTGATAAATTTAGTGTTTTACATATCGATAGCGACTTTGATACTAAAACAGTTACTTTATATATGGACCAACATATTGATAGTAATTTTAGTAGAGCAGTTTTTCAAATTAAATATGACGGTCAAGCATACGATCTTTCAAACTGAACATGTATAACGCTGCCTACTGCAGTATCAGCGATTAATTATAGTCAATGAGAGAAATTTATTTCAGACCAACATGCATCATGAACTGGTGGGATATTTTTAAGCGCCCATCCCAAAGGTTGAGAAAATCTAGACTATAACAACCTTATCTTAAGCAGTCAATTCGATGTTAATTATTTAGATAACACTGTTACGAGATATATGGATTACAACAACAACGGAACTTGACAACGTGCTAGTTTCCAAATCAAATATACGCTTAAAGATCCATCAGTGGCAGTATGATCAAATTGAAAAACAATCGCACAGCCACATACAATAGTTAATAATTGAACTGACTTTATATCTAATTTTAATCATATCTTAAGTCCTAATAGACTATTACAAATTGCTCAACCATGATTAAAGTCTAATCAAATAAATACTTATTACGATCATCCAGGTTACAATTGAACAAATGGAAATCTGTCTCAAAGATTTTGAACATGAAACAACAAAGCAAATTGAGATACTTTTGGCGCAATCGCTAAAACTGACGCTTATCAAGGAATGAACGGAAAACCAAAAGTAAATTCTTTAGATAGTGGTAAAAAAGAAATAACTGCAATTATTTCTAAAAAAGGGAAAGATTGTCAATTTGATGCTGATCCTATTAAAGGTAAATTTGACTTCGTTCCTGGTGATAAAGTTAATTATTCTAATTGAAGATTTCAACCTACTGTTCAATTAGAATCAGCTCATGCTTTTAAACATACAGTACAAACGAAAGATCCAATAATGGTAGAAGATATACGATGAGATGACGAAGCTAAAGAAAGAAGATTTGCAACTACAAATTACTTCATTAACACCGATGATAGTAATCAAGCGTTAAAAGATGGTTGTATACTTCATACTTCAAATATTCTTCAGACATTAACTCAAGAAAAATTACAACCAATTAAGACTTTTTTCGAATTACAAGAATGTTGAATTGCTCCACTTAAAAATCCAAATGGAAATAATAAAACAGCTGGGTATGCACCTTATATAAGTGTTGCATACTCTAGAGGTTTTGCCCAAGCTTATAATTTATATCTTCATGCTCCAACATATTTTGAAGGTCCAGACCGAAACATAAAAAATGGAATGAAATCATTTAATTTTCAATGAAAAGGTGTTTCTAGGTGATTTCCTGGTACATAGTCATATTATAATTTCAAATGATAAGACATAGTAATCATTATTACATTGATAAAAAATAAAAAATCTTCATTAAAATGAGGATTTTTTAATTAAATATTTTATAAAATTATATCATAAAGAGCTTCAAAATTATACGTTTAATTAGCCTATTAAATTTGATAGAATGGAATTAGTAAGTATTTTTTATTCTTACTAACCACTTAAAAAATCAACAATAAAAATAATTGAAAAGGAAGTAACTATGAAAAATAAAAAACTTCTTAAAGTTCTCGTTTCGACTGGTGGACTAATTAGTCTATCAGCAACAACTGGAACTATTTTGAGCAACTTTAATACTAATCACCCGAATAGTACTATTAAAGCTCCGAAACCAAATTTAGGAAAAATTCAAAAAGATCAACAATTAAAAAATAATATTAACGCAAACTATAAAGTTAGTTTAAAAGATAACAACTACGCCACTTCTTGAGTTGGTTTTCTTCAAAGCGTTCACAACGAAAAAACTTTAAACATTATTAAAGGCGCTCGTCTAACAACTTGAGCTTTTCAAACTAGTGATAAATTTAGTGTTTTACATATCGATAGCGACTTTGATACTAAAACAGTTACTTTATATATGGACCAACATATTGATAGTAATTTTAGTAGAGCAGTTTTTCAAATTAAATATGACGGTCAAGCATACGATCTTTCAAACTGAACATGTATAACGCTGCCTACTGCAGTATCAGCGATTAATTATAGTCAATGAGAGAAATTTATTTCAGACCAACATGCATCATGAACTGGTGGGATATTTTTAAGCGCCCATCCCAAAGGTTGAGAAAATCTAGACTATAACAACCTTATCTTAAGCAGTCAATTCGATGTTAATTATTTAGATAACACTGTTACGAGATATATGGATTACAACAATAACGGAACTTGACAACGCGCTAGTTTCCAAATCAAATATACGCTTAAAGATCCATCAGTGGCAGTATGATCAAATTGAAAAACAATCGCACAGCCACATACGATAGTTAATAATTGAACTGACTTTATATCTAATTTTAATCATATCTTAAGTCCTAATAGACTATTACAAATTGCTCAACCATGATTAAAATCTAATCAAATAAATACTTATTACGATCATCCAGGTTACAATTGAACAAATGGAAATCTGTCTCAAAGATTTTGA
>JABABV010000010.1:15656-16493 GCA_014238055.1 Mycoplasmatales bacterium
TTACGATCATCCAGGTTACAATTGAACAAATGGAAATCTGTCTCAAAGATTTTGACAATATAACAATAACGCTAATTGAGATACTTTTGGTGCCATTTCTAAAACCGATGCTTATCAAGGAATGGCTGGAAAACCAAAAGTACGTTCTTTAGATAGTGGTCGAAAAGAAATAACTGCAATTATTTCTAAAAAAGGGAGAAATTGTCAATTCGATGCTGATCCGATTAAAGGTAGATTTGACTTCGTCCCTGGCGATCAAGTTAATTATTCAAATTGAAAGTTTAAACCTATTATTCAATTAGAATCAGGTAACGCTTTCAAACATGATATCGCAACGCAAGATGCATTAATCGTGAATAATCATGCTGGATCAGACTATTCCAAAGAAGCTAAAGAGTTTGCTCAAAGTAACTTCTTCATCAATAAAGATGATTCTAGTAAAAAATTAAAAGATGGTTGTATAACTCATACTATCAACATTTTACAAACATTAATTCATGAAGGTAGAAAACCAACTCAAATGCCGTTAATGCCAGCTGATCCTGGTGGTATAGCTAATATATCAACTACCGATGGAAGCCATAGAATTGGTGGATATTCACCTCATGAAATATTTGATTTTTCTTCTGGTTTTTTACAAGATTTCCAATTATATATTAATGATCCCACATATTTTGAAGGACAAAACATAAAAAATGGAATGAAATCATTTAATTTTCAATGAAAAGGTGTCGTTGTATCTAGACTATAATTGATAAAATATAGAAATTAATAATTAAAAAACTTCATTTTAAATGAAGTTTTTTAATTATAATCATAAAATTTTTAGTTATATTA
>JABABV010000110.1 GCA_014238055.1 Mycoplasmatales bacterium
ACTGGGGTAATCGGGTACGTTGATTTCTGATATATTTATAACAACATAAATAGACAAATATCTTTTGTTATACCGCAAATTCTTAAGCTTTCAATTATCAGAAATTAATTCCTCTAATAAGAGGGCCGAAAGCCCGAGTGCAGATGTTGCAGTTGGAACCCGTTTCCAGTCAAAACCAGGGATGCCAATCCCATCTATCTTCATTTCTTCGAGGAAAAAAATCGAAAAAATCGATAATAATCGATGAAAATTCACCGATAAAAATCCAATCAATGAGATAAATGATAATCCATCGACAATCCAATCGATAGAAATTTTAGAAATCGACAATCGATGGTTGTCATCGATTGGATTGGATTGGCATCCCTGACTAGTAGGCTTCTATTGTATGTAGTCTAGTATAAAAAAATATAAAATCACAACCTGTGCCTCCATCAATGCCACTGGAGTCACTACGAATATCCAAAAACAGAACTGATAGTGCCTCTGATGGACAACTTTAACGAATAAACATTTAGCAAACAAATGAATCTCATCTTAACAGCTTAAATAAAAATCAATAAA
>JABABV010000111.1 GCA_014238055.1 Mycoplasmatales bacterium
TTTTTTAGTATTGCTAATAAGTAAAGTCACAATACTCAGTGGAAACAAAAGATATGAAAAAAAAGTGGGTTTTTTGTTATCCCAAAAGACAGGTTTTTTAAATTTCATTATTTTTAAATATAATTTTTAATTTCTAACAAGTTATTATATAAAATTTTTGTACCCATTAGATTAAGCTTAATATTTTTAGATAAAGTTTTTATGTTTTTTAATTCTTTTTTTAACAAGAAAAAACTTTTTAGTTATATTTCCTGCAATCTTTAAATCATCTTTATTAAATAATAAATTTCTAGATGATAAAGCAAGTTTATTTTTATCTCTAATAGTTTTACATCCAATAACTTCTGTTTTATATTTTTTTTCAATAAAATTTTTAAAATAAAAAGCCTCTTTTTCTAATTTTGCTTCATTGTCACCTGTTAAGATTAAAGAGATAAATCTTTGAAATGGTGGAAGCTTGTTTTGTCTTCTAATATCTAATTCTCTATCAAGAAAAATATCGGGATTACTATTTGTTAAATCAGAAATCATTTTGGTATTAGTATTATAAGTTTGAAAATATAC
>JABABV010000112.1 GCA_014238055.1 Mycoplasmatales bacterium
CATTACTTTATAAAAAGATGTACCTAGTCTATCCATTTTATTAACATATATAATACGAGCTACACCTGATTCGTCAGCATATCTCCAGTTAGTTTCTGATTGAGGTTCTACACCACCTGATGCACAGAATACTGCAACACCACCATCAAGTACTTTTAATGATCTATATACTTCGATAGTAAAGTCAACGTGACCTGGTGTATCAATAATGTTAAATTGATAATCTTTCCAAAAACAAGTAGTAGCAGCGGATTGAATTGTAATCCCTCTCTCTTGTTCTTGTTCCATAAAGTCTGTAGTAGCAGCACCATCGTGTACTTCACCTATTTTATGAATCTTACCTGTTAATGAAAGTATTCTTTCTGTTGTAGTTGTCTTACCTGCATCTACGTGAGCAAAAATACCTATGTTTCTATATCTGTTTATGTCAGCCATCTTACCAATCTCCCCCTGTTGTTAAATGATCTATTACTAAGTTAGTGCCTTTAGCTAATTGGCATAATGAGCCATCGTTTTCAATAACGTAATCATAGTCTGGTAATATCCAATCAGCTTCACCAATA
>JABABV010000113.1 GCA_014238055.1 Mycoplasmatales bacterium
AAGTAATATTTCGGATCAAGATGCAAATTCTAATGAATTTATAATGCCTATAAAAAATTTTTTTTATAAATCATAATCTTATATGATCTAATATATCGAAAATATTTTAGTTATGAATTAATAAACCTAAAAAATGGAAAAATAGTCACCGTTAATGCCAAATATGCAAATCCAAGGTACATCCACATTATTCCCTTAATTGTTGCACAATCATGTTCGTGTAATAAATTTCTAATATCATAATCTGTGTTTGAAATATTAATATTTTTATATTTGGTAAGTTCTTTTTTAATTATTTTTTTCATATCCATTTTCTCGTTTTCTTGATGTTTTTTCAATTCTTTCAATAATATTCTCTTATTTTTTTCTTGCGTCATAATCCTCTCAAATCTAATTTCTATTATCGAAGATATTGTAAATGGTAATATTGATAATGTGATAAATATTTGTATGTATAATTTAAAAATAAAAGGTATAATATATTCTTGATTTAGAGCAAAGTCATTATTAAGAAAGAATTCCTCATCAATTACAAAATCAGATATTGTTAATAAAACTAATA
>JABABV010000114.1 GCA_014238055.1 Mycoplasmatales bacterium
GACATAAGGCCAAGCTACGCATACTAAAATGTCTTTTTTATTTTTACTCATTTTTATTTTTTATAAAGTTTTTTATTTTAAAAAATAAATTGTAATAACTTAGTTTTTTAGTGACTATTGTTAATTTGTTCTGATGTCCAAAGAAGAACATAATAAAATTGCAAAAGTAGAGAATTTAATTTGGGAAATTGCACAAACATTACAACCTAATTCCTTAATTCAACTTGAAAAAATAGAAAAAGCAAAAAAAGATTTGTTAAAAATTTTTAATTATTAATAATCAATTATTAATTATCATAATCAATAATTATAAATTCAATCAATTATTAATCATAATTAATTTATATTAAATAAATTATTGTAAATATATTATATCAAAAAAATATATTTATATTATAAAAAAATATATTAATAATATAAATAATGTTTTATACTATTGCATTAATTTTATTGTTATTATTAATCATTATAATAGTATTATCTATACAGGATATAAGTTTAGGATTACCACAAGAGTTTTTACCTTTTTATGAATTTATGCATTCAAATTTTGCTATAATTA
>JABABV010000115.1 GCA_014238055.1 Mycoplasmatales bacterium
TATAACAGATGTTCTACATAACTGATATTGTTACTGTAAAACCGCAATGGGCACACTATTTATAAGGGGGTCATTTCAACAAATACATGTATGAACCACAATATTACTTAAAGGTTAAAAATATTTAATAGTTTGTCTTTAAATTGATTTTGTAGTTGAATATATGTTTCTGTGGTAAATATATTGTTAATACATGTAATCTCCCATAAAAAAAAATTCTCCAAAAAATAAAAAAATAAATTACTGCTTTTTGCAAAGATATTTTATTAAGCCAATTTAACATTTTATTTACTTTCTTTTTTGGTGCGCCTGCTAGGAGTTGAACCCAGAACCTCCTGGTCCGTAGCCAAGCGCTCTATCCAATTGAGCTACAGGCGCATAATATTATTAATACATCTTATGTCAAAATATCATATCTGATATAATTAATTTATAATGTAATTTTTCTAATAAAAGAATATGTTAAATCAACTATGACAAAAGAATTGAGTGATGTAGTTATAACTTCAGCATTAAGAACGCCAATAGGAACTTATAGAGGTAGTTTAAAAGAGATAAAT
>JABABV010000116.1 GCA_014238055.1 Mycoplasmatales bacterium
ATTATCAAAAGTTAAATAGGCAGGTTCTAATAATTTTGAATTTTCCACTATTTCTCTATCTGGAGTTATAATCCCGGTAATTAAATTTTCATTAATTTTAATATTATCATAATCAACTATATATTTTTTAAAGTATTTAAATTTCTTTTTATTTTTAATGTTTTTAGCAGATGTATTAAGATATTTTATGGGAATATTTTCTTTTAATTTAATTTTATAAAAACAAGGACTATTTTTTTTCCAGCCTAATTTATTAATGTAATTAGCAGCAGAAGCAAAAGAATCTTCTGCGGATTTTAAGTCAATCGAAGCATCATTATTATAATCTAAAGCATAATTTTTTATAGTTGATGGCATAAATTGAAAATTTCCAAAAGCACCTGCCCAAGATCCATATAATATTTCACTATCTATAACTCCTTTATCAATTAATTTTAAAATTAACTTTAAAATCAAAAAAAAATATTATTAATAATTTCATATTTCGAAATAAAGAAAATAAAGAAGTATGGTCAACATTTAAATCACTTTCTCAAGAGCCACCTGAATGTTTGGGTGCT
>JABABV010000117.1 GCA_014238055.1 Mycoplasmatales bacterium
TGGAATTCTAATTTTTAAACCAATTAACTTAAAATTAAGATTTTTTTTGTAAAATTTACTAATTTTTTATAACCTTTGACATCCTCTTTATTAAGCTCTTGAATTTGAGTTTTCATTTCATTTTCGTTACCTGAATAATTAAATTTAGACTTATCTTCAAAAATAAACTGATACCAAACTTTCAGAGGTGATAGCTTGATATAATCTTTTGGGTCTTTTTGAAATAATTCAAATAATTCATTAATTAGATATGGGGCAGTAATTACAGTTGGACCACCATCAAAAGTAAAACCATTTCTTTTAAACACTCTTGCTCTACCTCCAAGATCTTGATGTTTTTCAATTAATGTAACATCGTGACCTTTGGCTCTAAGTCTCAGGGCCGCAGCAATTCCACCAAATCCAGAACCAATAACTATAGAATTCATTTTGACAATTTATAGTTTTTTTACAAAATTGTAAGATTATTATGAGTTAATTTTACTTAACTCTTCTTTAGTTTCTTCTAGATTTTTTTGAAACAACGTATCCAGCTTTGATTTGTCAACAGATGTAGTGA
>JABABV010000118.1 GCA_014238055.1 Mycoplasmatales bacterium
TTGACATTGCAGAACTAAAAGTTGACATTTTTAGTAGTAAGTATTAGGTATAACAGGTATTATTATTAGCGAGTCTTATCTTTAAATTATGATGTATTATCAATTTTTTTTTATATAAACTCTAACTACTATATACATCTTTTATTGGTGGATTGTTTTGCGATCAATAACTATAGAATCAGCTAAATAATTAGAATAATAGTAACGTAATCTATCTATAAAACAATTAAAGACTATTATGGGTCTTAAATTTAATACTGTCTTATTTGATAATATGTCTGTCAAAAATTTAAAAGCAGGTGTTAAAATGGCTAAAAAATACTACGAAACTGAAGCCTCGGGAAATATCAATTTAAAAACAGTTAAATCTATTGCTAAAACTGGTGTTGATAGAATTTCTATCGGCAGCATTACTCATAGTGTTTCTGCTGTAGATTTAAAATTAGAAATTTAATTTTTTTTATTTAACTGTAACTGCGCTTGTGCTGCAGCAAGTCTTGCAACTGGAACTCTATATGGCGAACAAGATACATAATCTAACCCTATTGTAGAACAAAAT
>JABABV010000119.1 GCA_014238055.1 Mycoplasmatales bacterium
ATAAGAAATGAAAGTTGTTGAATTCTGTCTAAAATTAAACTGATATTATCAAAAATGTTTTTTCCTTTTTTATTTAGATTTATGGTTGTATCAGAATCCGTTTTCAATAAATTTGATTGTGAAGATAAATTTCTATAAAATAAACTCAAAATCCCATTAATTCCTTTCAAATAGTTTTCAACTTGAGTATGAATTGTTAGATAATTTGTTGATTCAATATAATATTGAGGGGGTTTAGTTTTATCATTTATTAGAATAAATCCTAATGGTTCTGAATTTGTTTTAATATTATTTTTAATAATATTCATTAAATCCTCATTAGTACATTTAAAAATATTTTTCATTTCATCTAATGTTGAAGAATTAACTTTTGTTAAATGTAGAAATATTTTTTTTTCAAGTTCAGGCTTTGTCATGTAAATACTTGAAAATCACAGGCTTTAAGGGATACAAAAATTATTATTAAAAATTTAAACTGGAAGAATTACTTTACCTTCAAATTTTTGTATATTGTCTTTCTCAAAAGCTTTTTCTAAATTTTCTTTTTGGAGTTTAGTTA
>JABABV010000011.1 GCA_014238055.1 Mycoplasmatales bacterium
AATGAGAAATGTTTTGTCATTGCATGGTAACCAGGGGGCGGGGCTTTATCAGGATCGCGCCTCAATCGGGAAACCTCGGCCCATTCCGACAATACCAGAATAAGCTTTACATTTTAAAGAAAATTAACCAATAAAGAGGCAATTTCAAGTATAAACAAGCAAGGATATGGATAAACCCATATCCTTAGATAACTCGTCTTTTAATAATTCACGTTTGAACATTTAATTGTACAAAAATGTATATGCGTGTTGTTTCTTGAAATACTTACATACAGGATCTTACATGCCAATTAAAAAAAAATAATTTGTAAATGGCTGGTCAAGTGTTTTTAATTTTTTTAATAATATCTTTAATATTTAATGTCATGTTTAATAATCTCCTAATTTTTATTTTGATATTTTTTTAGTAATTTAATCATCTCTTTACTGATCAAATCACTTAACTCTTGAGTACTCAAATGTTCTAATTTGTAATAAGGAATTTCTTTTCCCACTATTAGTTTAACATTAATTTTGGTTTTACGCTTTTTATTTAAAATTTCTTCATTATTAATAAAAACACAAGGGATTATTGGCATTTTATTTAATTGTGAAAATTTCATTGCTCCTGGTTTAAATGGTAATAAAGGCTCTTCAGTTTTATTGCGAGTTCCTTCAGGAAAAACACTAATTGAATATTTATTTTCTCAACTTGTTTTTGAAACATCACGAATTATTTTTACGCTTTGGCGTAAATTTTGACGATCAATTAGAAATATCGGTGTCATCTTAATGAACGGTCTAAAAATAAAGATTTTATTAATCGATTCTTTAGCGATGTAAATTAATGGTTTATTTTTTGGAATTAGTTCACTATTATCGTGAGCTATTCCTAATAACGTTGCATCAGCATTACTACGATGATTAACAACTATTAGTTGCGGACTGTTAGTTAGTCGATTGTTATTAACTACTTCAAAATTAATATTAAGAATTTTTTCAACTTTTAAAAAACCTTTCATTAATAAATGATAACGCTTTTCAGGGCTTTTTTTCATAAGCGATTTCATTCTTAATCTAATCCAGTAACTATAAAATGTAAAGTATATAACTAATCAAACAAGTTTAATTTTTTTCATAAATTTTTTTCACTTTCTAAACTAACTTTAAAACAATCGCAACAACAGCATCTTTGCTATGACTAATTGAAGCTTTTAAAGTTTTATCGATTTTTCCATTTATTAAAATTTCATTATTTAAATATGATATTTTAGAAAATGGAATATTTTTTTGGGTTGCTTTAAAAAAAGCTTCTTTAAGGGCGAAACGACTAGCGATAAATTCACTCGCTTTAATTGAACTTAAATCTTTTAAAAATTCTAATTCAGCA
This sequence comes from Mycoplasmatales bacterium, assembly GCA_014238055.1. Taxonomy (GTDB): domain Bacteria; phylum Bacillota_I; class Bacilli_A; order Mycoplasmatales; family JABABV01; genus JABABV01. The sequence continues at coordinate 1,370 of JABABV010000011.1, forward strand.
AAACTTAAAATTCTTTTTTTAAAATCATCACTACGATTTTGAAAACGTTCTATTTTGATTAAATCAATTCCAACTTCCAAAACTAACACCTCATTTACTTTAAATATATATATTAACATATTATATAATATAGACTTACTAATATAAACTAAAATTTTCTAATAATTTTTGATAATTAAATTTTATTTATAATTTAGATATTATTTATTAATATATGTTATTCTAATATAATATAATTATAAGTAAAGAACTAACATAGATAAAATATTGTTATATATAAAACAAATTTAATGGTGGTCATATGAATCATGTCGAAATATTAGATGAAAAATCAATTACTAAAATAATTTCTGATTTTAGTAATTGAGAAGTCAAAACAAATAGTCCCTACATTCGTTTTATAGGTCGTAATAACGGTGTCACTGTAACTGTTTATAAAAATAACAAAGTTATGTGACAAGGCAGTAACATTAATCGTAATCGTAATAACTATAGTACTAAACCAAAAAAATCTAAATCATTAAATAGTTTAAGTGCTATCGGTAGTGATGAAGTTGGTGTTGGTGATTATTTTGGTCCTTTAGTAGTTTGTGCTGCTTTCGTAAATAAAAATCAAATTACCGAATTAATTGATTTAGGAGTTAAAGATTCAAAACTTCTTAAAGATGACCAAATTAAAAAAATCGCTGTTATTTTAATAGAAAAAATTGAATTTTCAGTTGCTTTAATGGATAATAAAGAATATAATAATCTAATTTCTGATAATTGAAACAGTCATGAATTGAAAACATTTCTACATATTAGAGCGATTAATCAATTGATGAAAAAAGATTTAAAACAGCAAATTATTATCGTTGATAAATATAGTACGATTAAAATGTTTAAAAAATATGTTGAACGAATTGAACTTGAAAAAAAGATCGAATTTAAACCAGAATCATTAATGTTTGTTGAAAAAGCTGAAAGTGTTCATATTGCAGTCGCTGCTGCTTCGATCATCGCTCGCTTCTACTTCCTCAATGCAATGGCTCAAATTGGTGAAATTTTAAAAGTTAAAATTCCTTTAGGTGCTAGTAAACACGTTGATAGAATTGCGACAGAAATTAAAACAGAAAACGGTTTATCTACTTTAAAGAAATATGTAAAATGGCATTTCGCTAACAGTAAAAGAATATAAGGAGTAAATTATGAATAAAAAATTATTATTTGCAATGCAACATCAAATTAAAGAAGAATATTTAAACGCCTTTGCTTACTTAGATATGGCTAATCAAGTTATGAAAATGGGTTATTTTGGTTATGCTAAATGATTGTTTTCACAATATCGTGAAGAAATCGACCATGCTGAAAAAACAATTGATTTTTTAATGAACCGTCACGCCGAAATTGACGTGCGTTCATTACGAATTAATTTTAGTTTTGAAACTTACACAAATCCTTTAGAAGTTGCTAAAGCAGCTTTTAAAAACGAATGTTTAGTAACGAGTTTGATTAGTAAAACTTATGAAATCGCTGCTGAAGTTAAAGATTTTCAAGCTGTTGATTTATACGATTGATTTATCGCTGAACAAACTGAGGAAGAAAAGTCAACTCGTCAATTAGTGAAACGCTTAACTAATTCAAATAATTGAGTTATGATTGACCAAGAATTAGGAAAACGAGACTTTAACGATGAAAAATAAAAAAGGAGCTAATTTATGCGTTGTTTAGAATGCGGAGTTTTTGATCCTACTAATTCATTTGAATATGTCACTATTTGTAATAGTTGTTATAGTAAAAAATTTAAAAATGGATTTTAAAATAAAAAAAAGAACTAGTTAAATAGTTCTTTTTTTTATTTTTAATAAATATTATTTTTCTCATTTAAAATAGAATTTAGCAGTTGTTAATAAACCAATAAATAATGCTAATAATTCAACAGCTTCACCGATTAAGATTAAAGGATCAGTGCTGATAATAGCAGAAGGCGCTCCACTTGCTCAAGAAACTAAGTTTCCTACAGCTCCGGGAGGTGTTAAATAAATAATATTTTTAAGGAATTCATTTTTAATAGCTCACGTTGGATAATATACGCCCCCTAAGAAGCAAAATATCATCATCATAACAGTTCCATATAATTGAGTAATTCTAGAATCGTGACCAATTGAAGAAATTAATCAAGCACAAGGCATTAATAATATTGAACCAATTATAAGACTTATTACAAAAATAATAATGTTTATAATAGCAGGCATTCCTCCAGCAGTTTCAAATCCATAAGTTCCTTTTAGAGAAATATATAAAATTATCGATAAAAGAGAAGCTAATGTCGAAATAGCAACCATCACTAAAGATTGTGATAATAAAATAGTTTTCGAATTATATCCCGATAATTTATATTGAATATATCCACCTTGAAAACGAGCGTTAGCAATAAACATCGATAAAAATGTTGTTCCTGACATAAATAAAGTCAGTAAACAAGAAATCTTTAAAAAGTTAAAAGCAGTATTTGGGTCTTTATTACTTAAAACACCAATTAAAGTTAAAGCTACAGGTAAAATTATTAATCATAATAAAACTTCACGAACACGAGAAACAATAATGAAGTTTAATTTAGTAATGTTTTTGATATCTTTTAAAATATTCATAAATTATTCCTCCTAATTAATTACTATTATCGTAAAGTTCACGATAATAATTAATAATCTTTCCATGTTTTGATTTAATATCTTTCATTGTTATTTGTTTAATTATTTTACCATCTTTAATAAAAATTAAACGATCACAAAGTTCTTCTAATTCTTCTAAATAATGACTAGTTATTAAAATACTTTTTTTAGCAGCTTTTCAATCTTTTAAAAATTTGATCACTGATCATTTTGCTAAAGGATCTAAATTACTAGTAACTTCATCTAAAATTAATGTTTCTGGTTTGCGCGCAATTGCAATCAATAGATCGATTTTTTGGCGTTGACCTTTAGAATATTCTTCAAACTTTTTATCTAAAGTATCAACCTGTAACATGTCTTGATTTTTTTTGATTCATTCTTTGTCAGTTTGAAATTTAGTCGCTACATCAATTAATTCTGTAACTTTTAATTTTCTACCGTAAGAAGTATCTTGTAATTCAACACCTAATTTTAAATAAGTTTCTCAGATATTTCCATAAGTTCATTCAATTTTTCCAGATTGAATTTTAATCAATTCTAGAATAGCTTTAATAGTAGTTGTTTTACCACTACCATTAGGTCCAACGATTCCAACACATTCACCTTTTGCAAGTGTAAAATTGAAATCATGTAAACCGAAAGGTTTAATTTTCTTTTTAGAACGATATTGAGTGTTTAATTCACTAACTTCTAAAACTAAATTATTATTTTTCATATTTTATTGTTGATCCTCTCTATATAAAAAAGCGTCTATTTAGACATATGGTGCCCGAAACCGGATTCGAACCGGTACGAGATTGCTCTCGGAAGATTTTGAGTCTTCTGTGTCTACCATTTCACCACCCGGGCAAATAATATAATTATTTAAACAAAATTATTATACATTACAATCACTTTTTAAGCAATATTATATGTCTTTAATTAATGAAAATATAGTATAATAATAGTAAGTAAAAAAACATTAAAATTAAATAAATACATCGTAAAAGCAAAAGAATAGAGGTAGTGACGGTGGCGTCTCTTAACAGCGATATAGTGAAATCGGCTTATTTGATTGTCGATCATCTCTTTAACATCTTAAAAAAGGAAAACACGAAAAATAAAAAATATTATGTCAGAATTTTTGGAGAAATTTTTGACACTGCATCTAAATTAATAGCTTTAGAAAAAACTAAAGTTGATTTAGAAACTGATGAAATAGCACAAGAAATTATTAATAAATTTAGAATAGGAATCCTTATTCCTTATTTATCGGAATACGATAGTGAACTATTACCTTTAATTAGGGATGAAGCTAATTTTAACTACTTAGATGATCAAACAGAAATTGATCACGATCACGAAAAACAAATCAAACTCATTTCCAAAGAAGCAAAAGAGCTCTTAACAGCGCTTTCAAATATTGAGTCTAAATAAAAAACAGAGTTATTAGTAACTCTTTTTTTATTTTATTAATTTTAGTTTTTACTTAGTTCTTTCGATATTACCGTTTCAAGTATAGTTATAAGCTGTTCCGCCTCCACGAGTATCTTTACCATTGGCAAAAATATAATTCAACTTTAACGTTACTTGAGCTAATAGAGCTTTTTGATATTTAAAGTTTTCAGTTTTTAATAAAACTTGATAGCCTTTTTTATCACTCGTAAAAATGTGAGATTGTGGCGAAATAGTTTCGTTTCCTAAAAAATTTATAGTTGTTGGAAGATTTATATAGCCATTAGCAGTAATTAATTTAGTTATATTAGCATCTTTGTCGTGAGCCGTTGCTTTTTTATTTAAACTATCGATTCCTCCAGAGGCAATCATTCAATTATTTTCTTGAAATTTTTCTAGACTACCTGAATTATCAGGGTTAGCTTCAATGTAATTTTTTTCAAAAATACTCGTAAATTTTTCGATTGATTGTAATTGAGTAGTTGTTGTAAATTTTCAATTAGATAATCTATAAACATTACCAAGAGCATAAAATTTAATTGTCGCTTTTATGGGATCGGAATCATAAAGACCTTCATGACCTTTTTTAGAAATAATCGCTGTTATTGTTTTTTCATAATCAGCTACTGTTGCGTTACCTGACATACCTGGAAAAGAATCACTTTTCTTTAAATAACCAAATGTATCAAATTCTGCTTGCTCATTATTGTTTCACTTAATTTGCGCCGCTGTTCCGTAATTTCATTTTAAATCTTGTCAATTGTTTGCTTTTTTAGCTTGCGCTAACAAATCACTAGCAGTAACTTTTAAAGCCTCAGATTTAAAAATTGATCAACTACCTGATACAGGTTGAGGTTTTTGAATGCATTTTCAATTTTTTAAATTATATTTTGAACCTTTAATATAATCGACTTCGAAATTAGCGATTTCTTTATCATCTTTATCGACCGTACGAGTGATAGAAACGTTTAGTTTTGCTTGTTTTTGATCAGCTTGAAAAATTCCAAGTAAAACTTCTCTAGAACTAACTTTTTCTCAACCAGTTGGATTAGTAACGTGGATAATATCAATTGCGTCGACTTTTTCAGCGTCTACTAAAAAATCTTTTCAACTATAAACTTGTCTAGTTTTGCCGCAACTAATCATCGTAAAAGCAACACTACTACTTAAAACAGTAATTGATAAACTATTAAACAAAATTTTAAATCATTTTCTATTTTTCATTTATGAAAACCCCTTCTTTAATTTAAATTAATATCATAATTTAATATCATGTTTTAAGACTGCCCACTCATATATAGTTGAAAGCTGTTCCGCCTCCAGAAATATCTTTACCGTTAGCAAAAATATAATTATATTTTAAAGTTAATTCAGCTAGTTTAGTACGTCATTCATTAGAATCATATTTAAAATCGGCGGTCACCACATGAGTTTCATAACCTTTGTTTTGATCATTTATATATTGTTTTTTCTCTGGTCTAAGTGTAGATCCAGGTTCGAACTTAATTCGATCTGCTGAATCATGATTAAATATTTGATTTTTGTCTAAAGCATAATCTATATCAAAATCAGTATCATGTTGCTCGGCCCCTTCGTTAGCAGTTGAGTCTCCACCAGCAAAAGTAACTCAATTAGTTGGTTGAAATTCTGCTAGACTTCCCCCACTATCTAGATCTGTTTTTTGTATTTCTATATCAACTAAATTAGAGAATTTTTCAAATGATTGTAATTGTGTCTTTTGTTTAAAAGTTCATTTTGAAAGCTGATAAACATCTCCAAATTGATCGAATTCAATTGTTGCTTCGATTGGATCAGAATCAAAAGCACCATTTTTACCTTTTTTAGAAATGATCGCCGTAACAGTATGAGTATCATCATTTGCTTTCGGAAGCCCTTGCATACCTTTATATCCTGAAGCGTCAATATTATGTAAAGTACCATAAACATCAAATTCAGCTATATCAGTTCCAACTCAACGAACTTGATCTTCATTACCATATTTTCAATTAAAAGTATTTCAATATTTATTTTTTTTGGCTTGTTCTAATAAATTAGTAGCAGTTTCTTTTAAGGCATTTAATTTAAAGTTTGCTCAAGTACCTTTTGATGCTTCTGGACTTCTAGTGCATTTTCAATCTATAATATTATATTTTTTATTTTTATTATATTTAACACTAAAAGTAGCGTCTGATAATATCTTGCCATCAACTGAACGCGCAATAATTACATTTAATGTTTTAGTCATTAGGTCAGGTTCAACATTTTGAAATGTTAATTGATCAGGATTAGTATTTTCTCAACCAGATGGTTTAGTATTTTGAACTATCGTAAATGGTTCAGTTTTTTCGGCATCAACTAAAAATTGAGTTCAACTATATTCAATTGTTTCTTTAGCACAACTAACTATCGTAAAACCAACACTGCTCGTTAACAATGTTGACGATAATATAGAAAAGGAAATTCTAAATAGTTTTTTATTTTTCATTTTAACACAGCACCTCTTTGAATTTATTTCTTTAACTACATATATATAATAATTATATCAAATAAGATTATTTGATAACTATAGTTATATTTATTTATCATATAATTAAAATAGAACATCGATAAGAAAAAAAATTAGCAATAAAGTAAAAAAGATTTTCTATGAAAACTAAAAAATATTAAATCATTAATATTTTTAAGCATAATAAATGTATTATCAATTAGGAACGTAGCGATTATACTTCTTTAATTTTATTTACTATATTAAAAAAAGAGCTTTGATGCTCTTTTTTATTTTTGTAAATTAACATAGATTTAATTAATATATTTTTGATAAATAGTGTTTTGACTATTTCCTGTCAAGAGATAAATAATATGATCTATAGTAACGATTTTATTTATATAATCTTTTTTAGGAATGATATTATTTTGTAAAAACTCATTAACGTTATCTAACGAACTATATAAACCGCTATTAGTAGTTCCTAAATAAATAGTATTGTTGATATCAAAAATCATGTTGATAGCAACAGTGCTTGGAACTGAATCGTTATTAACAAAACGCTCTCCTAAATCGTAATATAGACCATAATTAGTAGTTGTGACATATATTATACTATTTTTAAATTTATTAATTTGCGTTATTGTAGCATCTTCTGGAATATATGTAGAAATATTAAATGATATACCATAATCAATTGAAATATATAGTCCTGATTGCGTTCCGAAATATAATTTATTATTTATTTCTGTAGCTATATTAATGTGATTGTTTTTAATAAAAGATTCATTTTTAATGAAAGTTTTACCATCATCTTTTGAGCGATATATGTAATCACCAAAGACATAAATAGCATCAGCTAGTTTTTTGACATCATAAATATTTTTAGCATCTGATAAAGTATTGTTTTGGACAAATTTTCTATTTTCAATATCAGCACAATAAATTACACCAGAATCTAAAATAGCATATATGTTATCGTCGATTTGTTTTAGAGAAACAAAATTATGAGCAATCGGAATCGAACTCTCAATTGCAAAAGTTGCCCCGTCATCGTTAGAGAAAAATAGTCCTTTAGCAAATGTTATTGCATAAATTTCATTATCAATCTCTTTTATTGTTTTAATAGAATCTGAAGTTGGTAACGAATAAATGTTTTTGATAGTTTTAAGATCGTCATCAGAACTATAAAGTCCTTTAGTAGTTCCTAAATAAATCTTTTTATTAATTTTAACGATCGTATTGGGAATCGTATTTTCAGCTAATAATTTATATTTACTAAAAGTTGCCCCGTTATTAATTGAACTATATAGTCCTTTAGTAGAAATAACATAAGTTACATCATCTATTTTAACGATTTGTTTAATAGTAGTTAATGTAGGCAACGTTTCGTTAGTCGCAAACATACCTGTAATATCAGAATTATAAATTCAATCAGTAACGTTATAAGAACTACTTTTATATATAATTGTGAAAGTGGCATTTAAATTTAAAAATTTAGGACTATTAATAGTTACAGTAATCGATTGTAATGTTAGATCGATTTTAGGATCGCCTAAAAATTTAAAATTAGTTGCATCTTTTCAAAGCTCAGGACGGTCATTTGCAACTATTTGGTCTGCTTTTTCTTTTAAAGCAGCGTCTTTAAAAGAGTTTCAAGTGTTTTTCGGTTGTGGTTTATTGTTGTGGTGGCAACTAACTAAACTAGCGCTTGTAGTTGTTATAATAGCACCGGAACTAAACAATAATTTTAAACTTTTTTTAAATAATTTTTTCATATGTTAATCCTTATGTTTTTATAAATAGATTATTAAATAAAAATTTACTTTATATTACTATATTCCTTATATTTATAATAATATCATAAATGTTTTTGAGTTATTAGTTTCCAGTCTTATTATAATGACTTATTAATTTGCTCTTTTTTATCGTAAGTTATATTATATTATTGTAAAAGGTCGATTGATAAATAACTATTTAATAAACAGGAGGTTAATTTGATTATCTTTAGAAAAATCAAAAAATGATTGACCACTGCTTCTAAAGAAGTTTCAATAGTTGGGACAATCTCTACGATGATTCGCTGTAATATAATATAAGATTGTAATAATTTAGTAGTTATTAAAAAATAAAAAACATCGTTATTTGATGTTTTTTATTTTTTAATATTATTATTTTTCTCCTAGTAGAGGTGATGGTTTTATTTTAGAATTTTTACTAAGATATTTTTTTGTTAAATTACTATGTTTAGTAGTAATTAATGGATAATGTTTTTCCATAGCTATTTTAAAATTTTTATAAGTTATATTTAATTTGCTTGCGAAATCAGTGATTTTATTAGTTAGATCAATAATGTCGTTGTAAAGATCTTGTTCTAAATTAATTGTTGCTGAAATTTCTAATATATAAGACATTGCCATTGAAAATTGAATAAATAGCGAAGGTGATAAAATATGAATTTTATGTTCGTGAATTGCTTCTTTAAATAAATTAGGAAATTTTTGATATAGATCGAGATAAATATTATCGTTTTGAATAACTAAAATTCCATATTCGGCCGTGTTTCGTTTATTAGTATATTTTTTAATTTTTTTAACTTCTGTTAAAACTCTTGTTTTGTATTCGTTATCAATGATAATTTTATTGTCTTCATCAACTTCAACACTTAAAACTTTTGAATCTACTGGAATTCATAAGCTTTTATTAGATTTTATGGCGAATTCAACATTACCTTTACCAACAATTAAGTTAGTAGTGTAGAAATCTTTAGCAATATCACTTTTTTCTAAAAGACGACTAAGTTGTAATTCCCCTAACTCACCTTTACCTTTGTTTGCTGAATTTGCAAAGAAAGTTTTGTTGATTTTATTTAAAGGTAATAATCGTTCATGAATTGATTTTGCAAGTTGTTGATTATGTTTTTGACTTTCATCGAATCTTATTTTTATTTTATCAATCTTATTTTTTAGATTAATTTGTTCTTTTTTATAATCTGCTTCTTTAATGTTTAAATCAACATTTTTTAGTTTGAATTTAGTAAGTTCTGCTTCTAAATTTTTAATTTCATTTTTATTTTTATCAGTTATTTGACGATGCAAATCTTGTTGGTTTTGATAATGTTTATCTTTTTCAGATAAACGTTGATTTTTTTCTTCTAAATGTTTATCTTTTTCTTCGATTTGAGTCTTAAATCTAATATTTTTAAGCTCAGCTTCTTTTAGTTTAGTAGCGCCGCTATTATTGAAATAATTACTTAAACTAGTTCAGCTCATGAAAATTCTTTTGAATCAACTAATTTTTTTAATTTCTTCATTCATAATTAATCACTTCCTTAATTTAATTATTATAATTGATTTATATAACTATATTAAATAATTTGCTGTAAAATGTTTATAAACAGATTTTTTATATAACGATATCGAATGTTGAGGAGTTTTAAAATGGCGAATAAAGATAATAAAATTGTTAAAATCACTTTTCAAGAAATAAAAGATAAATGACATAATAAAACTATAGAAAGTGAAGTAGAATTTTTTCAATTTCACAATGATTTAAACTTGTCTAAAGATCCATTAATTTTTCGAGGTCAGTTTTGTTCTAAATGACCAATAGTTTCATCTTTATATCGAGAATACGACAAAAGAAATAAATGACTAATTGATAAAGTTATTAAAGGTAAAAGTGAAGAAGAATTGAATATAGAAATATTTTTGAAAATTGCCAAAGTACATTACATAAAAATAAAAAAAGATGACAGTAATATCGGAAATAATATTATAAGGCTTTTATCGAGAGCTCAGCATTTCGAAACATCTACACCATTAATTGATTTTACATCTTCTTTTTGAAACGCTACATGGTTTTCTGTTTCTGAAAGTCACAACAATTGATGCACATGTAAAGAAGATTGTAATTCTTCAATATTTTTATTTAATAAAAAAGAAGAAATCAATAAAGAAATAACTATCGATAATTTTAAAACTTTTAATTCAAATTCTAAAGAAATATATAAATGTGCCCCTTTAATAGATCGAGGCATTGCTCAAAAGTCATTTTTTATGCTTCATAATTCTCAAGATATGATTACTGATTATAATTTGATTAAAATAAATATAGGCAACAACTTAAATAATTTTTTAAGAGAAAGATTAAATAACTTTGATGTTAATTCTGAAACTATATTTCCTGGATTAAAAGGTTCTTTTCAATCGTTTTTAACAAATTCAAAACACATACTTGTAACAGATGGAAATTTATTTTGTGATAAGTTTTTGACGGAAAATTCAATTAAAAATAAAGAAATATTGTTAGAACAAGCTATTGAAAAATACAATTCAGCTATAAAAATTGATTCAAAATACATAGATGCTTATTTTAATTTAGGCTATGCTTTATTTTTAATGATGCTAAAAAGAAGAACTACAGAATGAATATTAAAATATTGTAAGAAAATTATATATAATTTTAATAAAGTTATCGAACTTAACGCTGAATATGCGGATGCTTATTTCAATATAGGAATAACTTTTTCTATGATGTCTGAAGCGGTAAAAGATAAAAATATAAAATTAAAATATTCTAAAAAAGCAATTGATACTTTTAATAAAGTTATTGATTTAAATAGTCAATATATAGATGCTTATTTTAACATAATAATAAATTATTTAAATGAAGCCTCTTTATCAGTCGATGAAAAACTTCAACTAAATAATTATAAATATGCTGAGAATTATTTTGATGAACTTATTAAGTTGAGCCCTGAATATATGGACCCCTATATTTGTATACCTGTTATGTATTCAAAATTATATGACATGACAACAAATACAAAAGAAAAAAATATATATCTTAAAAAATTAAATCAAAGATTATTTAACTATAATAAATTTAAAAAACAAATTTCAGTAAAAGATATGAAAACTTTAAGTAAACCATATAAATTAAAAAAAATACATAATTAATTCAATTATGTATTTTTTTATATTAATTATCAAAAAATTTATTTTTTAATTTTTGTTTACTTAAAGTTTCTTTGATTTGTTTTTCTATATCAGAAATACTCATAGCAAGTAAGTCTTCAATAGTAGTTTCTTTTTTAGACATAAGTACTCCTTAAAAAATTATTTTATTATAATTTAAGTCTATAAACTATTATATATATATTTAATGTATAAATCAAATTTTTAGTTATTTTTTAATTTATGCTCAAAACTTATTTTTGTTCATTCATAAACCTTGTCCTACTGTAGTTACGTATATATTATTATTAATATCATATACGTTACCTAAAAATAACATTGGTAATCAATGATTTTGTGAGAATGAAATTCCATCTGTTGATTGGAAAATTCCACCATCAGTTTGAATTAAAATTAAATTTTTAATTTTTTTAATTCAAAGTATTCTTTTAACTTCTTGTTTTTTACCTTGGTAATTTACTTTTAGAGTTGTTTTAGTAAAGCTTTTACCGTTGTTGTTAGAAGTGTAAAGACCGTCTTCTGTTGTTCAATAAATTGTACTTCCAAAACTAGTTACTTTATTCATAGCTGGATTTCTATAAATGTCAGTTTTACTATTTCATGCAGTTCCACTTAATGTAAAATTATGATTATCTGATGATGAAAATAATTTCATATCTGAACCATCAGTATCAACACCAACATAAGTCTTGCCGTTTATCACTTTAATAAGATCTATATTACTTCCGGGATTTCCGTTTTGAGAATATGGTATTGTAGTATTTTTCTTAAACCCACTATTTGTAATATTTGATATTGATTTCGTTCATAAACCATTATTAGTAGTAAGTAAAATTGTATTTTTAGATAAAATTATATCGTGAAATTTTATAGTTTGACCATAGGGCACAAAAGATTTTTCTTTAGTTCAAATATTTCCAAACTTATCACAAGAATATAAAGAATCGTTATTTAATAAATAAATTTGATCTCCTATAGTTTTAAATATATCAAACTTATTATCATTACTAATATTTTTCATACTTAGAGTGAATTTAATTCCATCTGT
>JABABV010000120.1 GCA_014238055.1 Mycoplasmatales bacterium
TTGCATTTTTCCAACGATATATGTTTTTGATTTAGCCTTTCCATCGTTCTAAACAAAAAAATTGACCTTTTGACCTTTTTAAAAAATGTGCATAAGGGGGCAGTCAACGGCAAACATTTTTTCCCAAAATTTTGACCGAAGGTACAAAAAGACCGCTTTTCGCGCCTCATCGCCTGAACACTTGCAAAGGTGTAACATATAAGTGTGATATATCATTCTTTTTGGTATAATGTCAGCTTCTTTTTAAAATACATTTTTGTAAAAAAAAAAATTTTGGGGACAAATATGCTTTTTTTGCCCAAAAATTACAAAAAATTGAAAAAAATGAAAAAGCAAAAATTAAATCTCACGAAAAAAAAAAGTTTGGCGCATAGAATTTTTCTGAAAGCGACATATGTTTTAGATATTGTGTCGATATACAAATTAATAATAAAAAAAAATATGTTTACCGTTTTTTTCGCTATGCGGTGAGATTTTATGAACACCTGTTTTGCACCTTTAAAAACGATCAAAAATACGAATACACCTATTTTTCATGGACCTCTAAAAGGTGAA
>JABABV010000121.1 GCA_014238055.1 Mycoplasmatales bacterium
ATGGAATGTTAAATTTAACACAAGCTTTGTTTAATGCATATCTTGCATTAACTGAATCAAGTGCATCAATTACAACATCACATCCCTCTACAACTTCAAGTGCGGTATAATCATTTACAGAAACAGTTAAAGCTTCAATGTTACATTCAGAATTTAATTTTTTTAATTTTTTTGCTGCTGCTTCAACTTTTACTTGTCCAACATCTGATTCATCAAATAATGTTTGTCTATGTAAATTAGATAATTCAATTACATCTCTATCAACAATTCGTAATGTACCAACACCCATTGCAGTTAATCGTGTAATAATTGGATGTCCTAACCCGCCAGTTCCAACAACACAAACTTTAGAATTTTTTAATTTTAATTGTCCGTCATAACCAATTTGTTCTAACATAACTTGACGTGAAAATCTATCTAATTCTTTTTCAGATAAATCAGAACCACCAGCAACTGCAGGTAAAATGTAAACTTCATCATTTTCATTTAGTGGAGTGTCAAGACCATTTTCAAATGCTGCATTCTTTCCATTGATGTAAATATTGATTAGTGAACG
>JABABV010000122.1 GCA_014238055.1 Mycoplasmatales bacterium
TGCTTCAGATGCTGGATCTCACTTATATTTTTCACAAAATTTACCGTTTTCTGGACTTAGCCTATTTTATCAACGTTAAAGTTTGCGTTTAGCTCTGGTTTATGTACTGTATCTTTAAAAGTTCAAGTGCTAGATCAATGAAACTTAAATCACAATTACATCTAGGGTACTTCATGGGAATCTATGCTTCAGATGATGGACTTAAATATTTTCATTTATTGCATTTATCTTTGGCCATGCACTCTATAATCTACACCAGAAGAATTTCAATCCCTAGATAAATGAATTTAATGCATTATGGTAAGAATCATCGACAAATGTTTGAAGGGCGTATATTGCATCCGTTGGCGGTGCTCTTGTTACTATTGACAAATTCACCATTACAATCAAGGGTACAACTCATGGGGTATACAGCTTTAAATCTGATATTTTAAAAATGTTTTTGTTCGATCAAATATTAATTATAAAACTGTTTCAGATGTTGGTTGAGGATACCAGTAATATAATGACCGTTATAGCTTCGCCGAAGCTCTGACGGTTCATATACAAGCAA
>JABABV010000123.1 GCA_014238055.1 Mycoplasmatales bacterium
AAAAAATATTTAACTGATAGAGTTAAAAAAATAAAAATGGTAGATAGAAGATCGAAACTAAATTATTTTATTTTTCATATTTCTAGTCCAATTTTAATTATAATAAGAGACACAATTTTAAAAATTATTTTAAAAAATAAAAATTTTCTAAGTTATTATTTGAAAAAAATTTATATAAAAAAATAAGAGAATTTATAATTAACGGTTATAATATAAATGCGATAATATCTGTACCAAATCATAATATAAAATCATTTAGTTTCCCAATATGTATAATAATTATTGAAAAAAATAAAATATTAACTTATAGCAAAATTTTTGTTTCACATATTGAGAATATGTTAAAAACACATCGCATATATGAAACATCTAAATTAAACAGAGTTTTTAAAAAATTAATTCTTGGTTTTAATTTATTTAAATTAACTAATAAAATATATGAACAATCAGATGAAATATTTTTTATAGATAAATCTGATCTAAAAGATGATTGGTCTATTCAACATTTAACACCATCATCAATTGCTATGATCAATCAATTATCTCATAAA
>JABABV010000124.1 GCA_014238055.1 Mycoplasmatales bacterium
TATTATATTGACCATCTCCAATTATAAAATAAAAAATTAAACTAAAAATTATTGCGCCATAATAAAAAGTAAATGTTTGAGTATAAACACTGTCTTTCTCAGATGTTTTTTTAATTATTATCATTGATAACGAATAACAAAATGCACAAAAAATAGGCAACAAACTTAAATAGTTAAAATTACTAAAATCAGGGTTTAATGTTATGTATACTCCAATAAAACCTACAACTACCGCGGACCATCTTCTCAGTCCTATTTGTTCTTTTAAAAATAAAAAACCTAATAAAGCAGTAATGAAGGGCATGGCTGCAAGACAAAGAAGTGTTATTGCTGCTGTCGTGCTAGTTATTGACCAAATAAATGTGATCATTGCTGTGCCAAGGCCAATACCACCAACAAATCCTGAAATTCCTATTCTTAAATAATTTTTGTAAAAATCTAACCCTTCCTCAAAATACAAATAAATATTTAACAAAGTAAAAATTACTAAACCTCTAGTAAAAAGATATTGCCAAGGAACATTTCCCGGATCATCCATATTCCGAACGA
>JABABV010000125.1:0-301 GCA_014238055.1 Mycoplasmatales bacterium
AATCAACTAAATCACTTTTTACGGCTGTCGTCTATCTCCCTAAATGAGAAACAGCTGAATTTGAAGCAACATATGTTAAAGGCCATAAATATGTTGATTCAGATTGAAAGTGAGAAGGAAAGAACGATCTTAAGATAATGCCTTAATACAGTTAGTTATTTTCTATGTCATTAATAAATAAAGATAAATAAAAAAAACAACTTTTTAAAAGTTGTTTTTTTATTTTAAATTTTATCTTTAAACTGGAGTGAATTTACTTGTGTCTGCGTTCATATAAAAGTGTTCTTTTTGTTTGTTTATA
>JABABV010000125.1:311-545 GCA_014238055.1 Mycoplasmatales bacterium
TTCAAGAAAATGAAGCAAAAGCTGGAGCTGTAACTGCTTTTTTAGCTTTTGAATCTCAAACTGTTATTTTAAAATTAATTTGATTTTGAGGTTTAGTGGCTTTAGCAAATGATTGAGTATCTATTTTGACATATAATTGATCGGTTTTCCCTTTATAAGCTGTAGCCATTTTATTGTAATTTGGAAATTTATCAGTAGTAAAATGTAGAAGTTGTCCAATTATGACTTTAGAAT
>JABABV010000126.1 GCA_014238055.1 Mycoplasmatales bacterium
AAAAATGGATTTTTATAAATTATTTTATCATTCCAATTTTTAGTATCGCAGCCAAGTATTCCAAGCTGTGTAACTGCACCAGAGATCTTAAATTTTTTACCCAATTTGTTTTCTAAAACTTTTTTAGCGATCGCACCTGCTGCAACTCTAGAAGCTGTTTCTCTTGCAGAGGATCTTCCTCCACCTCTATAATCTCTAATTCCATATTTTTTAAAATATGTAAAATCTGCATGTCCTGGTCTAAATTTATTTTTAATTGTTTCATAATCTCTTGATCTCATATCTTTATTATAAATTATTAAAGAAATAGGAGTTCCTGTTGTTTTACCTTCAAACACTCCAGATAGAATCTGAACTTTGTCGTCTTCTTTACGTTGAGTAGTGAATTTTGATTGTCCAGGTTTTCTTTTATTTAGTTCAGCTTGTATGTCTTTTTCTTTAATATTAATATTAGGTGGGCAACCATCTACTACACACCCGATAGCAGGCCCATGAGATTCACCCCAAGTTGTGAAACGAAATAGCTTTCCAAATGTATTAAATGA
>JABABV010000127.1 GCA_014238055.1 Mycoplasmatales bacterium
TAATTTTTCCAATAGTTGTTGTTTTGCCAACACCATTAACACCTGAGACTAATGTTGCATTAATTTTTTCTTTTTTTTTAAAGAATTCTCTATTTTCAAGTGGTTTCATTAAAGAAATTATATAATTTTTTAGAATTATATTTACTTCATTCATAACATCTTTTTTTGGGTCAATTTTTTCTTGAGCAATAATTTTTTTAATTTCTTCAGCTGCAACAAGACCAACATCTGATTGAATCAAATATTCTTCAATTTGATCTAATGTTTTGTCATCTATTTCTTTTTTGACAATTATATCTTTTAAACCAGATGTAAAAGTAGAAGTAGTTTTTTTAAAACCGATTTTAAATTTATCAAAAATTCCCATTATAATTTTATAAGTATTTTTTCTATATCTGAAACAGAACCTTTCATCTTAATAAAATTATTACTATCAATTTTTATAGATAAATTTCCTGTATTAAATTCTATTTCAACCTGATTTGAATTTAATTGATTTATAAAACCTGCAAAAGCTGTTGCACAAGCGGCAGTTCCACAAGCTT
>JABABV010000128.1 GCA_014238055.1 Mycoplasmatales bacterium
GCCCCTCAATTTGTACAGCTATCAATGTTCTTCTCATAAGGGTCATGTATAACAAGTTTGATTAAAATTGGGCCATAACGTTTTGAGAAGATTTAAAAAATATGAATTTTCACTATACATGTATATATATAACACTATAATATATGAATATGTGAACTTTGACCTCAAAACGTGCAACCTGTTTTTCAACAGATCCTTTAGATTTGTACAACTTTAATTTCCTAAACAGTTAAGCTTTAGGAATTGTAGTTTGGGGAAGCAGTTTTTGAAGTTTCAAATATTATCGAAATGTTTAAAGTTAACGATGACGTAGTACGATCGAACGAACGACGAACAACAACTTCGACGACGGACGAAGTAGGATCGGTAAAGCTCACTTGAGACTTCGTCTCATGTGAGCTAAAAACTATATGAGGTATTTCTCTTATTTTTAGTATTTTGTGTATTTAAAAATTGGTAGAATAGCGAGACTGGAAAAAAACTGTTTCAATTTCTGGTAGCATAACTTGCTTAGAAGATGCATTAGTAGCCCTACATCAAAATC
>JABABV010000129.1 GCA_014238055.1 Mycoplasmatales bacterium
TCTGGTACATTTTCTGCATTTATACTATCTATTGTTCCAATACAGGCAATAGACAGTATTAAAGAAAGAAAAACCCATTTCATAGCCAATTTTCCAACTTGTATTATATTATATTTTAGTCATAAAATAATAAATTAGAATTAAAATTGGTTGATGAAGAAGAAATAATCAGAGTAGCTAAATTAATGAAAATTGATCTCGAAGATCATGGTGAGCATGTAAGTCGTGTAAAAAAAATGCTTGAATATTTTGATATTTTAGATCAAATTGATCTATCTTCTGAAGAAATCACTTCTCAACAAAAATCCTTAAACGAATTACGAAAAGATGAATTTATTCCAAATGATAAAAAACTAATTGAGGGTGATCAAACACAATTAGAATTGGTAAGTGATAATGTATCAGAATTAAAATTTAAAATAATTAAATAAATCTAAAAAATTAATAAATGTTGAGCGTTACACTGATGCAATGTAGATGCACAATTTAATTTTTCATACATAAAATCTACTATTTTATTTAAATTTGAGATAGACTGTGTGA
>JABABV010000012.1 GCA_014238055.1 Mycoplasmatales bacterium
TTCCTTGTAGACGACAAGGTTGATAGGCTGGCGGTGTAAGCATAGCGATATGTGTAGCTTACCAGTACTAATAGAACGAGGATTTAAACTAAAATAATATATTAATTGCTGATTTGAGAAAATCTAAGTATCTTTTCAGTGTCAAATTTTCTTCAGTTTTTAGAGAATTATTCTCTTACACGTGTGGTGTTTATAGCAAGATGGTTATACCTGTTCCCTTACCGAACACAGAAGTCAAGCATCTTAGCGGCGAATGTAGCATAAGCAAGAATAGCTCAATGCCACGCCGAACTAAAGGGGCTCTAATTCCCCTTTTTTTCTATCCTGAAACTTTTTACGAAGTTTCAGGATTTTTTTATGCACAATTTATATTTTTATTATCGATACCGTTAGCTTTATTAATAATTAGTTTTAGTAAAAAATTCAAGAACTGATCTAACTTTTAAAGAATTTTTTAAATTGAGCAAACAATGATAGTCAAAATCTTTTGAAAAATAGATATTGATGTAGTTATGTAGTAGCTTATTTAAAGAACTAGTCATGAATAAATCGATTAATTAAACTAATATTTTTAAAAAAATAAAAACTTTTTTATAGTTTTTATTTTGCGTTTATTTTATATACTAATTTATTACTAAAAATTCTTTAAAAAAGGATTATTAGTAATAACTATTAAATATAGATTATTTGTTTTACATAAATTTATCTATCTATAAATTTAGATAGATTATAGTATTAGTTGTATTTTTAAAAAATAAGTGTTAGAGTGGAATTGTGTTATAAAAGATAATACAAATAAAATCGCTATAAATCATATTTATGCGAATGTAAAAGTTTTTATTCAAATTAAAATTTTTAAATAAAAACAATAGAATAAAAAATCCAATAAAAAATCCAATAAAATAAAGGTGATGAAATGTTAAATATCTTTTTAGGAGAATTTCTAGGAACAATGGCATTAATATTATTAGGTAATGGTGTTGTTGCTAATGCAAGCTTTAAAAAAACATTAGGATCAAATGGAGGTTGAATCGTTATTGTATTCGGTTGAGCTTTCGCAGTTTTTGTAGGAGTGTCAATTGCAAACATTTGACATACTGGTGGACATATCAATCCAGCGGTAACTATTGGGCAATGAGTCGGAGGCAATATAACTTCTGAAGAAGCTTTAGTTTATATGGCGTCTCAATTTGCCGGAGCTTTAATAGGACAAGTTATTGTTAATATTATTTATTGACAACATATTAAAGAGGAAGAAAATCAAGTTGTTCTCGGGATGCATTCAACAGGACCTACTCATCCAAAATCATGAATGACAAATGTTTTTACTGAGTTCGTTGGGACTTGTGTCTTAGTATTGATGGCATATTTTGCGATCGCAGGAACATGATTTAGTAGTGCCCCATTAGCAATTTCTTTTGCAGTTCTAGCAATTGGACTATCTTTAGGTGGAACTACAGGTTACGCTATTAATCCGTTTAGAGATTTAGCGCCAAGAATTATTCATAAAATTATGTATAAAACATCAACTGTACTAAAAACCTCAAATGGTACAATGGTGTCTTCTAATTGAAAATATGCAATTATTCCAGTTGTTGCGCCAGTATTGGCAGGGATAACTGTTGGATTATTCTTTTTAAATTAGACTGTGAATAAAAAAGAATACGATATCGTAATAATTGGTGGAGGCATCGTAGGCACGATGATCAATTACTATCTATGTAAATATAAAATTAAAATTTTACAATTAGAAAAAAATAATTATTTAGCTGATGAAACGACTCGTGGTAATTCCGGAGTTCTTCACGGTGGTTTCGACACTGATCGTCCAGTTGAAGCTGTACTTAATCTTAAAGGAACTAATTTATGAAAAAGTGAAATCTTACCAAAGTTTAAACGAATTCCCAGAATTAATATTAACTCTTTGATTTTAGCTTTTGGAAAAGAAGAAGAAGTTGAAATTGATAAATTATATCAAAGAGGTATTGATAATAAATTAGATCCAAAAGATTTATTCGTTATTGATCGAGAAGAAATTTTTAGAAGAGAACCAAACGTTAGCAAAGAAGTTACTAAAGCACTTTTATGTACTTCATCAGCAGCGATTGATCCAGTTATTGCAACGCGAGAAATTGCTAGAAGTCTAGAAAATGATGCTGATATATTAACAGCTTCTGAAGTTACAAAAATCACTCGTAAAGATAACAAATATATCGTAGAAATTAATAATGATTATGAAGTAATTGCTAAAAATGTTATCAATGCTTCGGGACATTACACAAATATTATTTCTACTATGGCCGATGAAGGAAGTTTTAAATTAAACACTAAACGTGGTGAATATCGAGTATTATCGATAGATGAAACTAAAAAAATTCATAATGTGTTATTTAAAGTTCCCAAAATATATGGTAAAGGTGTTATCGTAGCACCGATGTTAGATGGAAGAACTTTAGTTGGACCGACTGCTGAAGATGGAGTTCCAATCAAAGAGACGAGTTTGATAACTCAAGAAAAATTTGATTTAATTGGTAAAATTGGAAATAAAATTATGCCCAGTTTAGATTTGAGTAAAACTGAAAGAATTTATTCTGGATCACGTTCTATTTATGTCGATACTAATGATTTTCATATTAATTATGGAAACAATAAAGAATTTATAAATGTAGCGGGAATTCAATCGCCAGGGCTAAGTTCGTCTCCAGCGATCGCCTTAGAAGTCGTAAAATTATTAAAAAATAATAATATAAAATTAATTATGAAGAATGAATAAGGAGATAATCTAAGATGGAAAAAGAAAAATTTATTATGACCATTGATGAAGGGACAACGTCTCTTAGAACATTGATTGTCAACAGAAAAGGGGAAATAGTTGTGACTTCACAAAAAGAATTTACACAAATATTTCCAGAATCTGGATGAGTAGAACACGATGCTAGTGAAATTTGAGGAGCTCAAAAAGCAACAATCAAAGAAGCGAAAAGACTAGCACGTATTAAGTCTACCGATATTGAAGCTATTGGAATCACTAACCAAAGAGAAACGATTGTTCTTTGAGATAAAGAAACTGGACTACCAGTTTACAATGCAATTGTTTGGCAAGATACGCGAACTAAAGATTATTGTAATGAATTAATTAAAGCAGGACATAGTGAAATGATTAGGGAAAAAACAGGATTAGTTATTAATCCATATTTTTCTGGAACTAAAATAAAATGGATTTTAGAAAATGTTGAATCTGCAAAAAGATCTTTAGAAAGAAAAACTCTTTTAGCGGGAACGATGGATTCTTGATTAATTTGAAAATTTACTAACGGAAAAGTTCATGCTACTGATTATTCAAATGCATCTCGAACATTACTTTTTAATATTAAAGAAGGTAAATGAGATAAAGAAATTTTAGATTTATTAGGAATTCCTGAATATATTCTTCCGGAAGTTAAATCTTCATCTACTAAATATGGTGATGTTAATCCGTTAATATTTTCAAGAAATGCTAAAGGGATCGTTCCGATAACAGGTGTTATTGGCGATCAACAATCAGCTCTATTTGGCCAAATGGCTGTTAAATATGGAGATGTCAAAAATACTTATGGAACTGGAAACTTTACATTAGTAAATACTGGAAATAAATTAATGTATTCTAAAAATAATTTATTATCAACGATCGCTTGAAAAATTGGCGATGAAGAAATAGTATATGCTATTGAAGGATCAGTCTTTATTGCTGGAGCCGCTATTCAATGATTAAGAGATGGAATGAAAATAATTTATGATGCTAAAGAATGTGATTTATTAACATCATTCGTTAAAGATGATGCTCAAAAAATTTATTTCGTGCCATCACTAGTAGGATTAGGTGCTCCGTATTGAGATACTACTTCACGTGGTGCAATTTTTGGAATTGAACGCGGAACTAAAAGAGAACATTTAGTGAAAGCGACTTTGGAAGCGATTGCTTTTCAATCTTACGATTTAATCACAACTATGGAAAAAGATATCAATGCAAAAATTACAACTATTAAAGTTGATGGAGGAGCGACTGCTTCTAACTATTTAATGCAATTTCAATCTTCAATTTTAGATAAAGAAATTGTGCGTCCAAAAAACACAGAAACTACTGCAATGGGAGCAGCTTACATGGCTGGACTAGCAACTGGTTTTTGAAAATCGATTGAAGATATTAAAAAAATCGCTAAAGTTGACAAAATATTTAATCCAAAAATGGAAAAAGAAGTTGTCGATGAAAAGATCGAAGCATGGAAAGATGCTGTTCAAAGAACTAGAGGATGACTTAAATAAAAAATAATACAAAAAATCAAATCACCATATTTGGTGATTTGATTTTTTGCATTGTATTAATATAGAAGTAATTTGAAATAAATTTAATTTTTACTGATTTTAAAAGTATATACAATTAATTAGTAAATGTTACCTTTTTAGCTTATTTTTATAATAAAATCATTAGTTTTTTAATACTATGAAAAATTACAAAATTCAATTATTTATTACATTTAAAAATAATTAAATTTGTAATACATTTTATATTTTTTTATGTTATAATATATTAATCTTTTTGTATTTAAGACTATAGATATTAAAAAAATAAAAGAGGTAAATTATGAATAAAGCAAAAAAAATATTATTAAATAGTATTAGTATGCTAGTTCTTATTTCAGGAGTTAGTGCAACAGTTATCAGCTGTGGTTCTAATCGTTCTAACAAACAAGATAGAACTCCTCTATTAATTGATTTATTTTCTCGAGAAAAAATCACTAATACAATAAATTCTAGTTTAATGGAGAAATTTGATAGCGATATGAATTCGCTAAATGATATTTCTTTCATTACACCAACAACAATAAATTGTTCTGACAGAGCACAACCATTTGCGCCAGTTATTGGTACAGTAGTTTATTATACTGAATCATTTTCTTTTAATGAAAATGTAGTTTTTAACTACAATACTAATGCTTATAGTGCAAGTAAAGTTAAAGTTTCTATACCTAACTCAGATATTGACCAAAACCCATATATAGTTCCAAGTTCAGACATCGATCAAAACCCATGTGTAGTGCCTAGTTCTGACATCGATCCAAACCCATATATAGTTCCAAGCACAGACATCGATCCTAAACCAGATAAAGTACCTTCTTCTAACATAATAATACCAAGTACAGACATTGATCCTAAACCTTATAGAATACCTAGTTCTGACATCGATCCAAACCCATATGTAGTTCCTAGTTCTGATATTGACCAACATCCACATACAGTACCAAGCTCAGACGTAGATCCTAAACCACATACAGTACCAAGCACAGACATCGATCCTAAACCAAACAAAACTACTCAAAAAGAAATTAATGATGTTAAACATCCATGAGATCAAACTGTTAATAAACCGTTATATATTGCAGTTTTAGATACAGTTTCTAAAAATTTAGGAACTAATAAACTTTATGATTTCAAAACAAATTCAAAAATAGATATTAATTTTAAAGAAAAAACAGGAACATTTAATTTTGTTGGTCATTGTGGTAATAGTGAAGATAATTCACTAACTCCATTTTCAATGACAGTAACTTTTGATTATCAAAGTTTAAAATATAAAGTAACTAACTTCAAACATGAAGATAGTTATGCAACTAAATTAAACTACTTACATATTAAAAATTCTAAAGTTATTGAAAGTTCAATTTATAAAAAATTAACAGCTACTGATAAAACAGTTAATAATGTTGATTTTATGATTGATAGTGCTTCATTGAATGATAATACAATGAATATTCCAACGATAACTGTTAATGGGATTTATAATTATCAAGGTGATACTTTTAAATTTAAAGAAACAGTTGCTTATGATTATAATAAAGATCTTTATAATAGTAATGATTTAAAGATTAATGATCATTCTCGTAATGGTCTTTGAAGCGACTTATCAAAAAGAAGTATTTTATGAAAAAATATTTTAAGCGCTGCCAACCAAAACATCGCTGCTAGTGATCTTTATCAATTAGAAGAAACAACAACTCCAGAATTCGTTGGTAAAGGTGACGACAAATGAAATTTAGTCGCTGCAAACTTTGCTGGTTATAGTAAAGATGGGACTAATTATTCATTAACACCATTCTCAGTAACGATGATTTATAATTACACAACTAATTTATATAGTTATAGTAATTTTGATAGCCAACAAAACGCTGGTCATAAATTAAATAATCTAAATATTAAAAATTCTCAAGTTGTCGAAAACGCCATTTATAAAAAATTAGGAGTCGATTCAGACGCCGTACCAAATATTAGTTTTATAATTGATGATAAAAATACGATCGACAATACAATCGTTGGAACACCATCGATTGGAATACAAGGAATTTATAATTATAATCAAAATATTTTTAAATTTATTGGAACAGTAAGTTATGATTATAATCAAGATAGTTATTCAATGAATGAAGTCACAAACAATAACTCATCTAATGGTCCTTGAACAGACTTAAGTCGTAAGAGTAATGTTTGAGAAGTTCTTTTAGGAGCTGCTAATAAAAATCTTGGATCAAATGATTTATTATCTTTAAGTCAAAGTTCAAGAGCTAGTTTCGTTGTTGGTAGAGAAGATAAATGAAATTTATCAATGACAACATTATCTGGTTATGCTAAAAATGACGATAATCAAGAAATTATTAAATTTAATGCCACTGTTGTTTATAACTATCGAGCTGATAGTTATAAAGTAATTGAGTTTCAAAACGATCCTAATTATAAAGATAAATTAAGTCATGATGAGATCGCTAAATCAGGAATCGTTAAATCAGGAATTTTAAACTATACTGGTTTATACGAAACGCAAGTTAACAATATTAAATTTACGATTAATTCGAAAATTAATATTGAATATCCCAATATTGGTAAAGTTAATATTAGTGGTACTTACTCAAAAGACATGACACATATCGGACATTTCACAGTAACGATTAGTTATGATTATTTAAATGATATCTATGGTTGGGAAAACTTTAAATTACAAGGTACTTATTTCGATACGATGCTTTCGGCAAATGCACATGCTTTTATTGAAAGTTTCTTAAAATCTCAATATCCTAACTCAAGATTTGTCGGTTTTAATTATTGAGATAGTCCAAACATCAACGTTCATTTAACTAGCAATACAGTAACTCGAAAAATTAATTTCGGAGTTTGAAAAAGTAATGCAGGACTACGTGGTAACGGAACGATTACTTATAATTTTACAACTGATAAATATAGTTATAATTACCAGTTAAAGTTAAAATAATTTAAAAATATAAACTATCATTAATTTAGTTTATATTTTTTTAATAATTTTTATTATCTAATAATATATAATTATATTGTATATATACAATTAATTATAGATAAGGAGTTATTATAAATGAAAAAAATAAAAAAAATATTATTTATTAGTGGAGCTGTTTTAGCACCAGCAACATTAATGGCACAACTTACTAGTTGTGGTCATAAAAAATCAAAATCTTCTTTTTCTGATTTTATCAGCGCTGCTGATAAAGATGGAAAAGCAACGTTAACTGCTAATTCGATGACTGGTGATTATTGAGGTAGTGCTGCTACTGGCGATGCCGGAGCTAAAGCAGTTAGTGCTAAAATGGCCCAATATATTAGTCAAGACAATATCGATAAACAAGGTAAATTTATTAAAGGTTTTAACGGAGCGTTTGAAACTAAATTTAATTTAGATGATAAAAATACAATTGCAGTAGTTGACTTAAAAGTTGATGCTGGTGCATCAATTGGTGATTTAACTAAAGATACTACAATTAAATTTAATTCTTGAGATAATTATAGCTATAAACGTAGTAATTGAGCTACGCAAGATAATAGTGATAATTACGCACCTAATAAATTCTTTAGTAATATTAAAACCGATCAAACGAAATTAATATCAGCTTTTGGAAGTCACGATACTTCAGCTGCGCCTCCACCAGATTCAACAGATCTGCAATATAAAGGAATAACTAAATTTAGTGATATTAAAGAAACAGCAGTTAGTTCATTAGTTTTAAGTTCTGGGAATAATTTAAATGTTGGCGCTGATATGTCAATTCCTAAAATTCAAACTACATATACGATGACAATGACAGGTCAAGATAGTTCAATGAAAGTTGCTAACGTAACTGCTATGTTTACAGCTAAAAAAGATTGAACACCAATCACAACTGCTAATATAACAATTAAAAGTTTTTCAAGTTTTTCTGCTACTAGTGCTCTTTCAAGTGATCAAATTAAAAAAGAAATCACAGATCTTGTTAACACAGGTAAAAACATGGAAAATTGAAAAAAACATTTTAAATATAAAGAAGGACATCCTATAAGTGAGTTAAAAATCGATAGTATTGATAGTAAAGGAGTTCTATCTTTAAAAATTACAACAAGTACATCTGGATCGAAAAGCGAGACTATAAAAAGCGTTCCTTTAATAGCTAAAGGTTTTCAGAGTTTATCTAACAATCAACAATTTTTCATTAGATTTAATGATGCTAATTTTAACTTTAAAGGCGATAATTTTTCTGAAGTTAATATTGGTGGTTCAATGCAAAAAGTTTTAGGAATATAATTTTAAAAACAAATAAATAAAAATTAATAAACGATAGAATTTAATTAATTCTGTTGTTTATTTTTTTATATTTATATTTAACTAAATAAACATTGACATAAGTAAATTAGTTTAGTATAATGATATAGCGTTGTTAGCAAGTCTAACGACAAAATGGTCTTTGAAAACTAAATAGAAATTAACACATCCGTCAATTTATATATTTACTTATATATTGACTATTTATTAAGCTAGAGAACAAATTTTTTTAATGAGAGTTTGATCCTGGCTCAGGATGAACGCTGGCGGCATGCCTAATACATGCAAGTTGTACGAAAGTCTTCGGACTTTAGTAGCGAACGGGTGAGTAACACGTATCCAACCTACCTTTTAGTTGGGGATAACTCAGAGAAATTTGAGCTAATACCGAATAGTTTAATTAAAGGCATCTTTAATTAACAAAGAAGCGTTTGCTTCGCTATCAGATGGGGATGCGCTGGATTAGCTAGTTGGTGAGGTAACTGCTCACCAAGGCAACGATCCATAGCCGACCTGAGAGGGTGAACGGCCACAATGGAACTGAGACACGGTC
>JABABV010000130.1 GCA_014238055.1 Mycoplasmatales bacterium
GACAGTTTAGAATCCATTCGAAAATTCAACGATATGGGATTATTGGATGGAATTACTACTAATCCTTCTTTGATGTCAAAAGAAGAAGGAAATCCAAAAGCTGCAATGGAAGAAATTACAAAAATTATTCAAGGAGATGTGAGTTTAGAAGTTGTTAGTACTGATTATTCTGGAATGATGGAAGAAGGTAAACGTCTTCGTGAATATGGTAATAATGTTGTTGTTAAAGTTCCAATGACTCCTGATGGTCTTAAAGCATGTAAATCTTTTTCGTCACAGGGAATTCCTGTAAATGTTACATTGATCTTTTCTGCAAATCAAGCTTTACTTGCTGCAAAATCTGGAGCAAAATATGTTAGTCCGTTTATTGGACGATTAGATGATATTGGTCAAGATGGAATGAACTTGATTAAAGAAATTAAAACAATTTTTTCAAATTATACTTTTAAAACTCAAATTCTTGTTGCAACATTTTTTCTAAAACACCTGGAGGTAATGTAACTACATCAGCACCAATTTTTGCAGCATCAATCACATGTA
>JABABV010000131.1 GCA_014238055.1 Mycoplasmatales bacterium
TTATCGGGTGAGTCTGGTTTTTTCTCTTGAGACTTATAAATAGCTTCGCCTAATTTCATTGAAGCTTGAACTAAAGTTTCTGTTTTTTTCTTGATGTCTTCATTATCAGTCCCCTTTAAAGACTCTTTTAAGCTAGATGATGCGTCTTCAATTGCTTTTTTTTCAGCATCAGTAATTTTAGACCCATGTTCTTTAAGATTTTTCTCAGTAGAGTGAATTAAAGTATCTGCTTGATTTCTAACATCTACAGACTCTCTTTTCTTTTTATCTTCTTCTTTATTAGCCTCAGCATCTTTCACCATTTTTTTTTTTTTTTTCTCATTTAATCCACCAGAAGCTTGAATTTGGATTTTCTGTTCTTTTCCAGTTCCTTTGTCTTTTGCTGAAACGCTAACTATTCCATTAGCATCAATATCAAAAGTAACTTCGATTTGAGGAACTCCTCTTGCCGCTGGTGCAATTCCAACTAATTCAAAATTTCCTAAAGCTTTATTATCACTGGCCATCTCTCTTTCACCTTGTAGGACTCTAATAGATAC
>JABABV010000132.1 GCA_014238055.1 Mycoplasmatales bacterium
ATTAAAAATATGTTATTAAGTTCAGAATATAGTTTAACTAAAAAATTATAATTTACATTAATATGACCTTCTTGAGATCTTTCTAAATTTAATAGATATTCTGAAAAATCTTCAAAAAAGTAATTTACAGGTACTTTTAAATAATTTGCTAATTGAAGTAATCTTATAGAGCTTGCTCCGTTAGTTCCTTTTTCGTATTTTTGAATTTGTTGAAATGTAACATTGATAGCTTTAGCTACTTTTGTTTGTGTTAAACCTAAAGCTAATCTTCTTAGTTTAAGTTTATTACCTAAATGTTTGTTGAAATTATCTTCCATTAAGACCCCTCTTAATTAAATTTTAAAAACTCATTGAACAAACTTATTAAAGTTACTGCAATAAAAAAATTCTTTTATTTTCTAATAAAATTATTAAAACTAAAATCCTGTCAAGTATAAGTTGCTTAAAAATAACATATATTAAGTTAGTAAAAATACTCAAAATATGATCTAAGAATTAAAAATTATTACAAAATTTGACTTAAAAATAGCTTTGTT
>JABABV010000133.1 GCA_014238055.1 Mycoplasmatales bacterium
GGGGTTTAAAAAAATACTAGGAATTGAGCCCGCAAAAAATCTAGCCAAACTTGCTAATAAAAATAAGATTAAGACATTTCATGGTTTTTTAGAGAAAAAAAATATTAAAAAAATTAAAAAAAATGCAGATTTAATTTTAGCTTCAAATGTTTTTGCACATTCAGATAAATTAAAAGAAATGGCGGAATGTATGAAGGAATTATTAAAAAAAGATGGAAAAATTGTTATTGAAGTTCAATATTTACCTCAAATGATTAAAGATTTAACTTTTGATAATATTTACCATGAACATGTCAATTATTGGAGCTTAACAACATTGATGAAATTCTTTTCAAATCTTGATTGTCTTATCTTTAAAGCAGAACTAATTAACACTCATGGAGGCTCAATTAGAGTTTATGTGTCTAAAAATAAAAAAATAAAAAAAGATGTATCTTTAAATAAAATTTTATCAACAGAAAAAAGCATAGGAATTACAAGTGATAAAAAATTTGAAGATTTTCAAAAAAAAGTACATCTATTTAAGAAAAATTTTA
>JABABV010000134.1 GCA_014238055.1 Mycoplasmatales bacterium
ACGAGTTAACCAGAGAATGAGCAAACACATGCGAAATGCAAACGAAATGCATTCAACGTATAGCAAATTTGTTGTATTGAATTTGTTATTTTTCGATAAACACAATAAATATATATGATTATACGAATCTTTGAACTGTAAAACTCCAATGAAACATTAGATTTGTTGACTCTTCTCTCACAACATACAAAATATCATACATGAATAATATATATAATAACAAACTTTCCGTTCCTTCTTCGGTGTCTAAAAGAATAAATTTATAAAAAAATTTCAAACTTTACGAAACTAAAACTACAGTGCAGTAAACTTTACTTAAACTTTACAAACTTTACTACATTCTTCAAAAAAAACTTACAGGTAAGTTGGCTTCTATGCCTTGGTGTCTACCCGACACCTTACAATATAAAAATGAGTTCCCTCCCTCTTATAATACGCAATTCTTTTTCTTCTTCTTGTTCCTCGAGTCTGATTAACTTTCCTAGTTCTATTTATTTCTCGTCAACTAACTTGTTGATGCATTTACGTTTTACT
>JABABV010000135.1 GCA_014238055.1 Mycoplasmatales bacterium
GAGACAGGAGCATCATTTGAAAATATTCCTATCAATTTAATTACAGCAGTTCCATCAATTGAAACATATGAAAATGTTAAAAAAGGAAAATATACTATTTCAAGATTAGAACAACGATATCAAAATGCATCTCTACCAAAATATGAAATAATTAATTTAAATGAAACTAAATTAGAAAAACAATCTTGGCTTTCAAAAAAGATAATTGATAAAGTAAATTTTCATCTTGATAAAAATGATCAAGTTTTATTTTTTTTAAATAGACGGGGATTTTCTCCACATGTGCTTTGTAACAAATGTTTTCTTTAAATTTGCATTGTCTAATGCTGGTAAAAGATCGTTATTGACATCTATCTTTACATGAGCGCCTTCATGTAAAAAATAAAAAACAATAATCAAAACTTCTGGGTTATTTTTTTCACATGCTTGTATTCCTTCTTCTATTGTAGGTCCTTCAATTTCCAAATAACATCTACTAACATTTCTGTAAGATGGCTTTAGCTCATCTACGATATAATCAATTGAATAACCTGA
>JABABV010000136.1 GCA_014238055.1 Mycoplasmatales bacterium
ATCATTTTTATTTATCAATGCTAAACCTATCCTGTAAAAAATAATTAATTTATAATCACTATCAAATTCTTTAGACAATGTTAAAACATCATTTATTGAATCATTATAATATTCAATAATTTTAATGAAAAAATTTTTAATAAATTGAAAAAACTACAATTTCCTTTAGAAATAAAAAAGAAAAAATCGAATTTTATAATAAAGAATAATTTTAAAAGCTCATATATAAAAAAAAGTGTTAAAATATTAAAAAAAAAAATTTAAAAAATTAATTTATGAAAACAAATAAAAACTAATAGTTAAAGGAAAATAATGATAATAAAAAATAATTTCAAATAATTATTAAAGTATTTTAATTTTAATTTAATATTATCTTTATTGTTTAAATTCATTTCAATCCATCTTAATTAATTGTATGTATTTATTTTATAAAATTTAATAAATTAAATAAAGGTTAATATTCCTTATAATATGGAGAGTAACAATTTTTAGTAAATTATGGAAAAAGGGAGAGACTAGAGGTTTTACAGGTCA
>JABABV010000137.1 GCA_014238055.1 Mycoplasmatales bacterium
TAAATGAGATTGAAATAAAGAACTTTGAAAGAACACCAAATGCTGATCGACATAAACTGAAAGCTGAAAGAATAAAAATAAATTAACTGTTGGGTTTCATTTAAACGATTTCAATTAACGATTGAGAGATAATTGTAAAATTTAATGTCTTGATAACATTATTTCACGCTTTTTAAGCGTGAAATATTATTGAAAAATTAATTAATTTAACGACTTTTAGTTCACCATCTTACTGCTGTGACTAAGATATGACATGTTCTAAATCCGCGCCTGTTAACGTGACATGACAGCTTTTTCATGCAAATCAATATTATAAAACAGCAAAACAAGTACGATTTAATAGCGTGGGTTTTTTCAAAATAAAAACGATTACAAGATATTAGATATTGAAAAATAAGAAGAAAATAAAATATTTTCATAACAATTAATAAAAACAAATTTCCAACTAAATTTAACTTTTGATATATAAAAATTATCTACCAAAAGAATCTAGAAAGCTTGCAGCTTTAAGTAATTTATGTTTAAATAATGTA
>JABABV010000138.1 GCA_014238055.1 Mycoplasmatales bacterium
AGATCAGCTTGATCTCATAGTGGGTGCTAGAAGAGGGTCGCCACTTGCAGTTGGCTATGGTCCTAACGAAAATTATCTAGGTTCAGACTCTTACGCTTTAAAATCTATGACTAATAAAATTTCATATTTAAATGATGGAGAATTTTGCATTATAAAAAAAGACCAAGTTGAATTTTTCGATGAAGAAGGCTTAAAAGTTAATAAAAAAGTTTTAGAAATATCACCAGTCTATGCTGTTTTAATTTCAATTTTATATCATTACTATAATAAATAGCTCTTGCTATTTTATGAATCTTTATAAAAAAATTTTAAAGTATCTGATTTAGCCTCTGGGATTCGATAATAATCTATAAATATTGATTAATTTTTATCTTTATTTACTTTATTTGATATATTAATAAAAAATTATCTTTAATAATAATATTAAATATTATGCTTTCTATGGGTAAAAACTTAAAAAAATCATAACTACCTAGTTTATTACTTAGGTTTTTATCTGTAAAAACATCTTCTTCTATATTAATACTTAAT
>JABABV010000139.1 GCA_014238055.1 Mycoplasmatales bacterium
AAAGATAGTGTGTTAATTTATGCATATTTTTATATAACCCCCATAAATATATATCGGTTACACTTGTCCATGTACATAATGACGACTTATAATGTAAATTATTGTAAAACAAAAAAATATCACATCATGGTAATATTACTTTTATTATTATTATTAGATTGGGGCTTAACGTCGCTTTAACACATCAAAATAGGTCATATCGCGACAGCGAAACCAAGAGAAACGTAGAGGAATAGAAAAGGAAGCAGAGAGGGGGAAACGACAGGAAGAGGACAGCGATAACTAAAAATAAACATAACTAAAAAAGAGAAGGAGCAGTTAATCTTTGTCTGGTCTCTAGCTTACAACCTGTCCGACTTGAGTGGCCCTACCAGGAACATGAAAGTTCCAGCCGACTTAGCTTGTAAGATCATCGAAACACATATTTTTGGTTAAGATCGTGATTTTTTTCCATAAATTATTATCTTTGTGAACTAATGGTTGATTTTATTGGCAATATTGCGTTTATATGATATATAATAATACAGTTA
>JABABV010000013.1 GCA_014238055.1 Mycoplasmatales bacterium
GTTGTTCTAATTCAATTAAAAGACAAACATGAACAGATTTTAAAATGTATGCAACACGCACAACTATTAGTGAGTTCATGAAAACAAACGATTCTATTTCTGGTTGAAATATCGGAGACATTTCTTTTGTAGGCGATGAGAATAATTCAAATAAGTTTTTTACAGCTAATAATGATGATAAAACAATATCAGTAACTCTGAAAAATAATATTTCAAAAGATTCTGGACATTATAAAGCTAATTTTGTAATAGATTATAATTTTGTAAAATATAATCTTGATAATTGAACAGCATCTGTAGTTTGAGAAAGTCGTTAATTAAATTGCTACATTAATTAAAAAAACAAATCATAATTTATTGATTTGTTTTTTTTATGCAAATAATATACTTAATTGATTGAATAAAGTTTTATGCTGGTCTAAGCATCATCTCGCCATTAATTTTTGTTGTTGAACGTTTAATTTTTTGAATTTGGATATTCTCAAATTCAATGATATTTATCTATAAAAATATTATTCATAATTATAGAATAATTTTCTATTTGATTTTTTTTAATTAAATTATTTAACATTTTTATTTTTTATCTCCTTTAGCATACTATCACTAATATTGAACTAATTAAAAATGATATTACAGATATAATCAATAATGATGATGCAACCATCTGAAATACTCTTTTAATTAATACATTTTTAAAAATTGATTTAACTAATTTTAAACATTCGTTTAATTCTACTTTTCCATCTTGAAAATGTTCTATAGTAATTTCTTGTTTTGAAAGTGTTGAGTATAAGTGGATGTTGCTTAAACATTTTGATGATTTAGCTTTAGTAAACTTACCGAATCATAATTGAGATATGAATATTAATAATATTCAACTTGCCCCTATCGAAACTAGAGAGATTATTACAAAAGTTTTTCATAAATTAAAGTGATCATAATTTTTAAAGTGGATTATAGCTATTATTAAAGTCATAAAGATAGTTTCTATAGCTAATAAAATTTTTGTTTTATTATCTATTGTTACATTAAGATTGTTAGCGGAATTTAATTTCGATTTTATTTTGTCTTGAATTTCATTATTATTCATTTATTTTTCCTCCAGATTATATTTAGTTAAACATAATCTTATTAATTTTTTTAATATCAATATTTAAATATTTTTTTAATGTTCAATTCTTTTTTCAATCAAGTCTAAGTCGTCTTTTTTACAATAAAATAAAAGATCAAAGTTATACTTATTTTTTCCAATATTCGCTCTAAATCCGTCTAAATTAAGTTTTATGTTTAAAAACTTATTATAATCATCGCGAATATTGGTGCTCGTAAAGTAGTAGCGTTTCTTAGTATCTTTATTAGTAATAAAGTATAGGCCATTTACTTTATCACTAATACAATCAACTCTTTTATCGATAAAAATATATTGTTTAACTTCTTTAGTCTTTTCATCGAATTCGTTATATGCTTTAAAATTATTCGCTGAATTAAAAGTATAACTAGTTTTTTGTGTTAATTTCAATTCTCTTTTTTTATATTTTGGTAGTTGTTTTACCATTAGTTTAAAATGCAGATTTTTAGCAAACTTACTTTTTAAGTCAACGTATTGATCGTTTGTACACATTTCGCATCTAAAAGTAATTAAGATATATTTCGTAACACGACGATAAATTTTATCACTAACTCGATAAATGCGACGCTTACAAGAACTACAAAATGTGTAAAACGACAGATATCAAGCTAATCCGATAAATAATATAATTGGTATATAGACTGCTAATATAGCCATAATTTTTCACCTTATTCTTTTATCATTTTTTTATTCCTTAACTATTATGCCATTTTATTAATTAATAGTTAAGGAATTTTTTAAATATTAATTAATTTAGTGTCAAAGCAATAAAAAAAGAGCATTATGCTCTTTTTTATTTTATTTATATGTAACTATTAAATATTTTTAATCTTCAGTTGCTTGAATATTGTCTCAAACTGGTCTAAAAGCGTTTCCGCCGTCAGTTGTTCTAATTCCTGATCGATGGAACAGAGATATTAATCCTAATCCAAGGTGATATGGATTTTTGAATCATGGATCGGAATCCTCATCTAGTTGATAACTAATTCCAAATTTAAATCCATCTTTAGTAGGAATCCCTTTAGTTCAATCTTGGCCTTCTTTACCAGGTGCGAATCCTCTTGAAAAGGGTTCGTATTTTGAACGTAATTTATATAAATATGGGGCAAATAAATCACTAAATTTATTAGATTTAACAGGTGCTTTTTTATTAAAAAGTTTTGTTGTTGTATGTTCTACAAAATAATGAAGAGAATCATTATTTTTTCCATATTGAGGAATTTTATTTAAAGGATTAATTTGTCAATTATATTTTTTTAAAAAAGCGTGTCATTTATGAGAATATATTACAAGGTCTTGTTTTTGAGCAGTTTGTGAAAATTTTCAGTTTTTAATATTATAATCTGTTGTTCCGTCGAAAGCTATAACTGCTTTAATTGGATCAGAATCATAGTGACCATCTTTTCCAACTTTAGAAATGATTGCTGTAATTGTATGCTTAGTTGCATTTACAGTTGGTTTACCTTTCATACCTTTGTATGATTGGGGTGCGTTTCAACCACCATAAACATCGAAATTAGCTTTTTCAGTTGCATTTCAAACGTTTTGACTTTTAGAAGTAACAGCAATATCTCAATTCATAGAATTTATAGATTTATTATCTTTTGCTGCTTGCAATAATTGCCCTGCAGTTACCGCTAGTGCCTTTTTACTAAATTGATCAAAGTTTACGCTTGAATTTAAAGTAGCAAATTGTTGTTTTTTTGCTACCATAGATATTTCAGTTTGAGTTTTTTTGGCTGGATGAGTTGCATTAACTGTTGTCGCTGATGCACTTATTCCCAATCCAAATACTCCACTAATTAATAATAATTTTTTCATTGGTAACTCCTTAAATCTTTTTACGTATTCTATCAATACATAAATATATTATAGCATAATGAAAGGTTATTTCGCCTTTAGGCAAAAGCTTATGTAAAAATATTTTATTTTTTAAAAATGGTTTTTAATACTAATATTTAACTAATAAATGTTACTGATTTAGCTTTCAATAAATTTATTGAAAGCTAAACAATAGCTTATCTTTTAAAAACTAATTGTTCAAAGAAAATTAATTAATTTTTAAGAATTATTTATTATATAATGTAAGTAACTTTATAGAAAAAATGATTTTTTTATAAAGGAATACCAAAGTTAGAAAATAAATAAAATAAAATGAAATGAGGACAAAATGACAATTTTTAATAAAGAATTAAACTTACAATATTTAGCTAATGATTTTTCAATCGATGAATTTTTAAATTTAGTTGAAACTGACGCTAATGCAACTGAACTAAAACGCGAAGTAAAAACAATATCATCTTATTATTGTAACGGTAAAGATTTATTTTCATTTTGAACATTAGATGACCGCGATCGTCCAATGTTTGAATTGAACGATAAATTTGAATTCATCTACTTATTATTAAAAGCATCTGAAATTAGCAACACTAGTCATCCTCGAAACATTAAAGTTTATAAATATCCAAACTTAGATAATTTTTTTAAAAGCGAAGCTACTAAATTATTTTTAAATAAGATGCATGCTTATTTAAAACATAATGACAAAGATCACGAAGTTCATGTTTTAGAAGACGGTCTGGAAACTTTTAAAATTTTAGATTCTCGCGATATTAGAAGATAATATAATAAATAATTAACAAAATAGTAGTTTAAAAATATAATAATAAAAAAATACATCGTTAATTAATGATGTATTTTTACTGTATTTTATTTATAAGTTAATATATATTGTTTTTTTTATGGGATATCTTTTTTAATTATAGTAAACTAACTAAATAGTTTAAAAATTAGATTTTATAATAAAAGCTATATTATTTAACCTGTTATTTGGATATCTGTTATATCTCATACTTGTGCATAAGCAAATCCCCCACCAGTATTATCTTTTCCGTTTACTCAAAGAAAGTTTGCAGATAGCTTTACTGAGTAATTATTAAAGCCTTTTATATGAGCTTTTTCTGCACGGAAAGATAATTGTACTCATGTAACTTTTCCGTTTGCTTGGCGGTTACCGTCTAATGTATAAATATCAAATATTGATTTTGAACCATCAATATAACCAAAAGTTGAACCAGCAGCAGTATTAATGTCTTCTAAACCATTATGTTCTAAAGCATTTTTTAAGTTAGGACTTTTACCAACTGTACCTGTCGTTTCGTGATGTTGTTGTCTAATATTTTCGCCAACATCACCCCCTGCTAAATAAAATCAATTTTCTGATTCAAATTTATCTCATTTTTTCGCTTTAGCATCTTCTCAACCAGTAGTAACTCCACTTGCAGCAGCTTTATCTTGTGCTTGTGCTTGTTTTGTGGCACTAAATTTTCAATCTTTTACATCATATGCTTGGTTTACTTTCGAATAAGTTATGACAGCTTTAATTGGATCAAGTGAAAAATCTGGTGTATCAGCAACGGATTTGCAAAATATTGCTGTAATTGAATGGCTGTTTTCATCAATTTTTGGCGCACCTTGCATTCCTTTGAAAGGATCTGAACTCCCTTTAATTGTTCCTTGAGTCGTATCAAATACAGCTCCTTCACTAGCTTTTCATTTTACTTCATCTTCATTTCCATAAGGTCAAGAAAATTTATCGATTGCTTTGCTCGATCTTGCTTGACTCAATAAGTCTTTAGCAGTTATAGCTTTAGCTAAAGCTTTGAAAGTGTTTCAACCTTTTGAATCAGGTTGCGCTGTACAAGTTCACAGCTTATAATCATATGCAGTATTATCTTCATATTTAATACTAAAAGAAGCTTCTTGTAATAATGATGTTGCATTGATTTTTAAAGTAACAGTGTGAGCGCTACTGTCGCTATGAACATCACTTACACTTAAATCAGCATCACTAACACTAGCTCATCCTACTGGTTTAGTTGCTTCTAGAATTTTCCGTGGTGTTTCAGCTAACGCCGAAGTTTTAAATTTTTCTCAAGTATTTTCTACTTTAGAAGGTGGCGAACTTTTATGGCCACAACTAATAGCAGTTACACTTAAAGAACTTATCGATAATACACCAGTACTTGCTGCAATTACTTTAAATATTTTAATAGTTTTTTTATTTAACATAGTAACCTCTTTTTCAAAATTTTAAAAGTGTTTATTTTTCATTAAGTATTAAAAATATAAAATATTATATATACATATATTATAATATATAAAATAAAATAAATATCAAAAATATAGACCAATATTATTAAATTTTAGTTGTTTAGATTTTTTGATAATAGTTATAACTAAACAATTTCTACGCCTTGCTAATATTATTTTTATTGTTTTGATTATCTTAATAAAAGATCGTATATATTTTGACTACAACTTATTTATATGGTAATATATTTTAATTATCAAATACAAAATATTGAGAAAGGAATTGATTATTTAAATGTTAAAAAAAATATTTAAAAAATTTATAAATATTTGTAAAATAATTATTAGTATTCCATCAGAATGAAAAAGGTTTAGTGCCGAATATGACGCTAAAGCTAACCGAACGCATTGAAGAGATTTAACTTCTATAGAAAAAAGATTATGTCTAGAACGTGGTTGAGATGTTCGAGGTAGGCCTAGATCAAATAGTATAAAATCATTAAATCAAAAACGTAGTCTTACAGAAGTATCTAATATAGCTAAAAAACTTCATGAAACGTCTGAAGAACAACAAGAAAAAATTAAGAGATTACTCGATTTAAACAAAAAACTAACGATTAATAATCAAGTATTAGAACAAAAAATTAAAGATAATAAATAAAGTAGTAATTAAATGATAGATTAATAATAAAAAAAAGTAACTTAGGTTACTTTTTTTATTTCGAGTTAAACATTCGTATTATGGATGTATGTTATCGTTCACATATTTGAAAATACATTTCCTCCAGCACTATTATCTACACCGTTAGCAAAAACATAACTAAACATTATCGTCATTATTCAATTAATATAATAAGGTCCTGTTATATCTTGGTCTACAGCTGAAACAGTTAGTCTTACTCATGTAGATTCTCCAATTTTTTTACCTTTATAAATTAAGTCTTTATCGAATACTGATTTTGAACAATCTGTAACACCATATGGCCCTTCTCCTCCAACATGAGATCAACCAGTTCCTTCTAAAAGAGTATTTAAATTATTATCACTTGGTGTATGATGCTCTTGTTTAGCATTAGTTACAGGATCTCCATGAGGTAAAGGATAATCTTCAGGTAAAGTAAATCAATTTTGTGTCATGTATTTATTTAATTGTCTTGCTTTAACTTGATTTAGCCCAGTAGTAACTCCTAGCGCAGTTTTATCTTGAGCTTGTAATTGTTGTGTTGCGCTAAATTTTCAATCTTTCATATCGTATGCTTGATTTACTTTTGAATAAGTTATTATAGCTTTAATCGGATCAAGAGCATAATCTGGTGTATCAGCAACGGATTTACAAAATATTGCACTAATTGAATGAGTGTTTTCATCAATTTTTGGCGTACCTTGCATTCCTTTAAAAGGATTTGAACTACCTTTAATTGTTCCTTGAGTCGTATCAAATACAGCTGCATCGTTATCGTTTCACCTTCTTTGGAAATATAGTCCATATTTTCAAAGAAGTTTATCAGTAGCTTTGCTATATTTCGCTTGACTTATTAGTTCTGGAGCAGTTACTTTAAGAGCTAAAGCTTTGAAAGTATTTCAACCTTTTGAATCAGGTTGCGATGCACAAGATCAATTTTTATAATAATAAACATCACCATCTTCATATTTAATATTAAAAGAAGCTTCTTGTAATAATGATGTGGCATCGATTTTTAAACTAACAGTATGATCGCTATTGTTAGCACGAATACTATTTATACTTAAATCAGCATCACCAACACTTTCTCATCCTACTGGTTCAGTCGCTTCTAGAATTCTTCGCGGCGTTTCAGTGATAGCAAAATTTTTAAATTTTTCCCAACTACTTTTTTTTGCTGGTGGGTTTGCTGGTGTTTTATTTCCGCAACTAATAGCGGTTATACTTAAAGAACCTAATGACAATACACTAGTAGTTGATGCAATTACTTTAAATATCTTTATCGTTTTTTTACTCAACATAATAACCTCTTTTTTTCAATATTTTAAAAATATTTATATTTTTTCAATTTCAAAAGAATAAGCATGCATGCAGTTATATAAATATTGATTGTAAAAGTTAAATAATTAATGGACTAGATGGATATCTGTTATCGTTCAAACATGAGAAAATACATTTCCTCCTTTACTATCATCTCATTTATCGTTCGTATTATTAATATACATATGATCAAAAAATGTTGTTAATCGATAATCTGATTTGTATGAATTAAAAGAAATTTGCATTCATGTTCTAACTCCTATTGTTTTATTGTCTTTTTTGAGTTCAGTATCAAATACTGTTTTTGAACCATCAACGTAGCCTAAACCTTGACCAGTAGCACTTATTTCTTTATATGAATTGTCGTTTAAAACACGAATTAAATTACCATTTTTTGTTGAATAATGGTGGTTTGATGCAGTGTTTGTCGGAATCTTTCCACCAATTAAGATAAATCAATTGTCTTTTTGAAAATTAGTTCATTCTTTTGCTTTTGCAAAATTTCAAGCAGAAGCAACACCATTTTCTGCCGCTGCTTCTTTAGATTGTAATTGCTTTGTTGCGCTAAATGTTCAATCATTGATGTTGTATATTTGATCTGGTTTTGAATAAGTGATCATAGCTTTAATTGGATCAGCAGCATAATCTGGTATATCGGGATTTACTTTACAAAATATTGCTGTAACAGTTTTTGTGGCATCATCAGCAGTAGGTTGGCCATGCATACCTTTAAAAGCGCTCGAACTACCTTTAATTGTTCCTCGAGTCGTATCGAATTCAGCACCATTTATAGAACTTCATCGTCTTTGAGGATCGGTTCCATAAGTTCAAGTAAGTTTATCAATAACTTTAGTACTTTTCGCTAATTGAAATAATTCTTGTACAGTAGCTGTCATCGCAGCTTTTTTAAAATTATTTCAAGATTGAGATGGTCCAATTGGTGGAATCGTGCAAGTTCAATTAGAAACATCGTATAACACACCAGCATGATATTCTATTATATAAGTCGCTTGAGTGTCATCTCATAGTTGCACTTTTCTAGTGACAACAGCAGTGATAGTTTTCTTTTTAGTGTCAGGATTAAATTTTACTGTAAATTGACTAGCAACGAGATTTTTTCAATTAGGTGTTGCATTAATATGGTCATTAGCGATATTAAAAGCTTTTTCACTAAGAGCATAATTTTCAAATTGTTCTCAACTACTTAAGTCGGGAGGAGGCGTCTTTTTATGACTACAACTTATAGTCGTAACGCTTGCTAGTGATAATGTAGCAATAGAAGTTGTAGATAGTAAAATTTTAAATAGTTTTTTATTTTTCATAATTCTCAAACATCCTTTTTAACTTTTTAAATAATTACTAATTTTATTACTTTAGTTGTTTGGAAGTTGTCCAATAATAGTTTAATAGTTATGATTAAATAATTCTTATACTTACTAATATTATACTTTATTTTTTTATTTTTATTAATTTTGGATATGAGCTATTATCTAATAGATTATTAAATATAATTTTTTTAATTAATCTAAAAAATATAAATAAAATA
>JABABV010000140.1 GCA_014238055.1 Mycoplasmatales bacterium
GTTAATCGGGAGTCTAGTTCTTCATGAAGGTAAAATAGCTGAAATGAAAACTGGAGAAGGTAAAACTTTAAGCATTGCCTTGACAGCATACCTAAATGCCCTCTCTGGTGAGGGAGTACATGTCGTAACAGTAAATGACTACCTTGCAAAAAGAGATTGCTTAAATATGGGCAAAATATACAGCTTCTTAGGCTTAAAATCAGGATACATCAACAATGATCAAGATGACTTTGAAAGAAAGAAAAATTATGATTGCGATATTACCTACGCAACAAATAGCGAATTAGGTTTTGATTATTTAAGAGATAATATGAAATTTTCTAAAGATCAAATTGTGCAAAGAAACCATAGTTTTTGTATAGTTGATGAAATTGATTCATGCCTAATTGATGAAGCTAGAACTCCATTAATTATATCTGGAGCTTCGGGAGATAAAACAGATCAGTACTTAGCAGTTGATAAATTAGTTAACCAACTTTCTAAAGATGACTACGAAATAGACGAAAAAGATAAAAATATTCTTTTAACA
>JABABV010000141.1 GCA_014238055.1 Mycoplasmatales bacterium
TTTTGCAATACTAATTATTTTTACGGTGCCATTTTTATCTACATGTTTTGGGAGGAAGAACATTCTGTTTAAATTTTTTAAATATTCACTAATTACTCTTATTCGTTGAATTGCATTATCAATATGAAATAAACCAATTTCATGTTTAG
Organism: Mycoplasmatales bacterium; assembly: GCA_014238055.1. Classification (GTDB taxonomy): domain Bacteria; phylum Bacillota_I; class Bacilli_A; order Mycoplasmatales; family JABABV01; genus JABABV01. Next base: position 150 of record JABABV010000141.1, read on the forward strand.
AAATTACATCATTTGGAGAGGACTTTAAAATATCTTTGATTTTATCATTTAATTTGTCGACTTTTTCGCCAAACTCTATTATGTTTAACACTCTCTTGATAATATCATGTTGAGGAGTTTTAAATTGTACACTTTCTAATTCCTTAATATTTTTTACAATATATTTCAAATAAAACTCCCATATGATATTCGTGTCATGTGTATCATTTTCCATCATTATTCAAAAAATATGGGGGATTATAAATTATTAGAAATTCACAATTCAGTTGATTGTAGTTTCTTTGCTGCATCATGTGCGTGCATAATACAATCCATGACTAAATCAAAGTTATCTGAAGTACCATGTATTCGTCTTTCGACGTGATGCCAAA
>JABABV010000142.1 GCA_014238055.1 Mycoplasmatales bacterium
AATTTCGATTTGAAAATTTCCTTTAAATTTCGATGTTGATTGTTCCATTACATTTCGAATTTTAAATGTCCTTTTCAATTTCGATTTAAATGTTCCTTTTAAATTTTGATTTTAAATGTACTTTAAATTTTGATTTTAAAATTCCTTTAAATTTCGAATTCAAATTTCGATTTTAAATGTTCCTTTAAATTTCGATTTTAAATTGTCCTTTAAATTCCGATTTTGAAATGTCCTTTAAATTTTGATTTTAATATGTCCTTTAAATTTCGATTTTCAAATGTCCTTTAAAACTATATGTTTAAAATTCCTTTAAAATTAAAATAATCTTCCAAAGTTTTTGTATTAGAGTATGTTACTCCATCAAATCCACCCACTTCGAGAAATGTTCCATCAATAATTTTTTTATTTGAAACAAATTTGTTAACTATAAATTGATCAATAAGAAAATTGTTGGTATTTTGGCTATAATATTTTATCATTTTAAAATAATATAAAAAATATTTAAATTAAAATCTTTATA
>JABABV010000143.1 GCA_014238055.1 Mycoplasmatales bacterium
ATTACCAATCAAAGAGAAACAACTATTTTATGGGATAAAAAAACTGGAAAATCAGTTTACAATGCAATTGTATGGCAAGATAGAAGATCTTCAGAATATTGTAAAAAACTAATTAAACAAAAAAAAGAGACAATTGTCTATAATAAAACAGGATTGTTAATTGATGCATATTTTTCAGCAACAAAAATTAAATGGATAATAGACAATGTTCCTAAAGCTAGAGATTTGATTAGAAAAAAAAGATTGTTGTTTGGGACAGTTGATTGTTTTTTATTATGGAGACTAACAAAAGGTGTTGATCACGCAACAGATGCTACTAATGCAAGCAGAACAATGTTATATAATATAAATAATAACAAATGGGATAAAGAAATTTTAAAAAAATTAAATATACAAATAGGAACAAAAATTAAAGTAATTGAAAAATTAGAATTTGATAATTCATGCAGACAAGTCTTGACACGTGATTTTTGATGTCAACATCTAAGAAAAAGCGCTTTATTCTTTTCGCAACGTAGGA
>JABABV010000144.1 GCA_014238055.1 Mycoplasmatales bacterium
GATCTCTAATTTTATTTCTTACTGCTTTTTCAGAAATGAAATCAATCAAATTTTCTATAAAAGAAAGTTTATTTTTTAACAATTTTTTTTTTCCAAGATTTATAGTTTTTTCAATAATTATTTTTTTAATAATATCTATTTCTTTGTTATCTCCAGAGTTTGTTCTTAATAAATTTTATCCAAAATATAATTATCTAGATATTGATAATATTAATTCAGCTGTATTAGATCCAAAAAAAGAAGCACGTTTTAAAATCACTAGACCTAGTCCCTATGGTGAAAGATATAAGTTATTTGTAATTGATAAAAATACTTTTGGATTTTTTATTGATAATGATGAAAAAAAAATAACTATTTATGAAAAAATTTTAACTATTTTATTAGGTTATTTTTTATTACCTTTAATAATATCAATTCCTTTTTATTTTAGTATTTATAATATAACTTTTATTAATTCATACTTTGAGGCCATATCCGGTTTTACTTCAACAGGATTTACTATTTTTGATAATATTAAA
>JABABV010000145.1 GCA_014238055.1 Mycoplasmatales bacterium
AAATCTAATAATAAAAAATTTGCTGAAATCGTATTAGAAAATATTTGATATTCTTCTAGAAAAGACTTTATTTTCTTTGCAAAAATTAAATTATGCTTTATCGACTTTTCAATAAATTTAAAATCTTTAAGCGATTCTACTGCTGCCAATTGAGCAAGCTGACTTACATTAAATGGTGGTTTAATTATATTTAAAGCATTGACAATTTTTTTAGAACCATATCCCCACCCCACTCTTAAAGAAGCTAAACCAAATATTTTTGAGAAAGTTCTTAAAATGAAAACATTATCTTTATTTTTAAATAAATCTAAGCCTGATTTATAATCTTTGTTTTTCATATATTCAAAATACGCATCATCTAAAACTAGTAAAATATTTTTATTCAATTTCATTCTTAGATATAATTTTAAATTTTTCCCCATATAAAATTTGTGAAGTAACTTCAGAAACTACATCGGGTTTTTTATAGATATCTGATAAAGGTTTTTTAGAAACGTAATTATTTTTCACGAAGTTT
>JABABV010000146.1 GCA_014238055.1 Mycoplasmatales bacterium
TTTATTAAAGTGCATATCATTGAATTAATCAAATACTACCACTATAGCAGTAATAAACAAAATTATAGCTAATAAATATTCAATAATTTTTTTAATTTTACTATTTCTAATAATTTTTTTTATAACAGGATCTAATTGAAACTCATAATCGTTAAAAATTCTTTCACAGAATGGTCTAGAAGTCCATGCATTACTAACTTCATAATTTTTTAAATATATATCAGCTATATCATTAATTTGTTTTTTAGTATAAAAAGAATAATCACTCAAGGTTCGTGCAGCTGCATTTGCCTCTCTAAAATTTGTTGATTTTTTAAGATCATTGATAGCTGAATCTACCATTTTTGTTCCATCTTTAGCATACAGCATTAATTCATGAGATAATGTTTCAACATCATCATTATTTATTTCAGGAGATATGTATTTAGCTTGATATGGTTCCATAAATCCATAAGGTTGTGTATGATCAATACTAATTGCAAAAATTCTTTTATTACATGCTATTGCATACCTGTC
>JABABV010000147.1 GCA_014238055.1 Mycoplasmatales bacterium
GTCTGTAATTACGGGGAATCGGGTGCGATGCTTTTGGTTGTTTTACGAACACGGCAGTATCAGAATTAACGGATATTTTTTTAATGATTTAACGACTGCCTAATAATTTTAACAACCGGATACAATCGGCAATATTCGGACCATTCCGGTGTGAATTGGAAAAAAGTTGATCGGGAAATAAGTTGACTTTGACCGTCGATACCACGTGACGATATTAACTAAAAATTAATTGAAGCATGTGAACATTTTGACGACATCACTTATAACGAGATTTTTCTAAATAATATTTATCATCAATTTTTTCATTTATATGTTTAATCTCTACAAATAATTACTGAACTTTTTTTTTTATTTCTTTTTTTTCTTAGTTTATTTTTTTTAATATCAAAAAATTTTTTTATAAATTTAAAATCAATTTCTTTTCTAATTGAGGATAGATTGGGTATTTTTTTTATATTAGATTCCTTAGAATTTTCAGTCCTAAATTCTATTAAATTAATTGTATTATACTTATG
>JABABV010000148.1 GCA_014238055.1 Mycoplasmatales bacterium
GACAGAAATAATTCTAAACATCGTCAATGAATATTGTAACAAGAATACAACAGCAGAATTCACCTACTCAACGAATTGCTCTTGTAGTAGCATATATTGTATAATAAAAAAATTGTAAATAATTTCGTGACAGACTGTACTCTAAGTGTGTACTGTTGATTGTATACCGAGTGATTTATCTATTGCAAATATTTTTTTAGAAATTTCTTGTCTTTTAGGTGACACTTTTGACCACTTACAAAATATGGGTTGTACTTATGGCATTCGATTAGTTCCAGGAATTATATCATTATTATGAAATTAAGCTTCAAAATGGGTATATTTAAGCATCAATTATTAGATTAGTCGCCTTTATTATTTATAAAAATTGTGGTCTTTTAATTTTTTAAAAATATTTGCAATGGATAAATTGTTAACAAAGAATCACTTAGTAATGCTGTATGAGAGCAGAAATATAAACTCATTCCTGGGACTAATTGGATGCCCTAAGTATTAGTTGACATTCTGCGTCAGA
>JABABV010000014.1 GCA_014238055.1 Mycoplasmatales bacterium
AGTCAATAAAATGTTAAATAAAAAATTTATAAAACTTTTAAGTGTAACTTTGACGGCATCCTCAATATTAGCAACTGATGTAATGGCAGTTAGTTGTGGTAAAAAAGTAAAAGATCATTCTGAAACTTGAGCTGATTTTAAAAAAGATGCTCAAGCAGAAACAATTTTAAATATCGTACAAACATCAAAACCAACTGGATGAAGCGATGCTACTGAAAGTGAATTAAAAGGAGCGACTTTTGTTGCTGACGATAATGCTCAAAAAATAACAATCGACATTACGAGAACGAAACAACTTAATTCTTGGACTGCTTCTTTTGAAATCGATTATGTTTCTGGTAAAAACTACAACGTTAGTGGTTGAGAATGTAGTAAGCAACCTTCGGAAAATCCTAATAGTTGAGATTTCTTTAAAAAAGATGCTTTAGCAGTTACAGCAGCTGATTTAATTACTCAAGCACGTAGTTCGAAAGATTTCGCTACTTTTAAATGAACTTATGGAACAACTGATCAAGTAACTTGAATTAAAACTGATCAAGCTGAGTTCGATACTTTTGGAGCGAAAGATGCAACTAAAGATAGTTATGCAGGAATGAAAGGTAAACCAATTTCAGATGATACTAATCATAAGGTTACAGCAATCATTTCTAAAAAAGGTAAAAATGGCGCATATGATTCTGATCCAATAGCAGCAACAGCGACATACACTGCAGATCAAACTTATAAAATAAGCGATTGAACATTTAAGCAAACAAAACAATTAATTTCTGAAGAAAAAGCAAAAGATATGTTTAATACAGAAGCGGCTTTGGCGGACAAAACATATAAAGTTTTTCTTCAAGAAAATTGAATGACTATTAATGGAGATAGTTCAGAAGACCAGAAAGCTAATGCTGATGGGATTGCTCATTTAGCATATGTTGCACCAAAGAATCAAATTCAAGAGGCTCTTAAAACTTTAGGATATCCATCAAGTAAATCTTTTGGAAATGTAAATTCTAATTTTAATTCAGATCCAACTAACCACAAAAATATTGTATCTATAATTAAAATTGGTTTTACTTCAGGTTCTAGTGTTTCAGTATTAACACTTTCATTTTCTTTTAAATATAGTAATGGTAAAGATAATACAGGTGGAGTAAATCCTTTATCTTATACATGATCAGGAACTGTTGCTAAAAAATAATATTTAAAGGAGCAACTTATAATGTTAAATAAAAAAATTTTAAAATTTTTTAGCGCAACTTTAATAACGTCTTCAATTTTAGCGACCGATTTAACGGTTATTAGTTGTAGTAAAAAAGATAAAAGTGTAGCTACGTCTTGAGATGATTTTAAAGAAGAAGCTCAAAAAGAAACAGCTTTTAATATCGTTCAAGTTTCTCAACCACAAGGTTGAGAAAATGCTAATACTAACGAATTATCGAGAGGTGTTTTTAGTTTTGACAATGATGCTCATAAAGTAAAAGTAAATATCACAAGAACAAAACAACTTAATTCTTGAGTTGCTTCTTTTGAAATTCATTATATGATAGATAATAAATATGATGTTAATAATTGAATATGTAGTAAAGAACCTAGTGAAAATGCTAGTAGTTGAGATTTCTTTAAAAAAGATGCTCTAGCAGTTACGGCAGCTGATTTAATTGCCCAAGCACGGAATTCGAAAGTAATTAAAAACTTAAAATGATCAGTTGGAGATGCATCGCAAACGATTTGAATCACAACTGACGAAGCTGAGTTCGATACTTTTGGAGCAGTTGATAAAACTAATAGCTATCCCGGAATGAAAGGTAAGCCAATTGCTCACGAATATAATGATAATAAAACGAAAAACACAGTCACAGCAATCATTTCTAAAAAAGGTAAAAATGGGGCATATGATTCTGATCCAATAACAGTAAAAGCGACATATACTTTAGGTCAAACTTATAAAATAAGTGATTGAATATTCACGAAAACAGAACAATGAAATTCAATTGAAAAAGAAAAAATTTTATTTGACAGCGAAGTCGCTTTATCAAAAAATAATTTTGGAAAATTTGAAAATAGTAATTGATTATATTTTCCTGGAGGAAACACAGAATATAACAATATTGGTAAAAAACACGGAGGACCGAATCAATTCTTAAATTCAATTTTTAAAAATCAATATCCTGGTGCAGGAAATTTTAGATTTAAATCTTCTGATTTTGCATCACTAGATAGCCCTAAAGGAAGTCAATCAGCTTATATTTGTTTTTTCTTTAATATTCCTCGAAATGATGATTATCGATTACTTATGAATTTTTATTTTAACTATAAAAATGGAATAAATAATAAAGGTGGAGTATCAACTTTTAATTATGTTTGGAGCACACAAGTTCTACAACCAGAAACTATTAAATAATAAATTTAATCTTAAAAATAAAAAATCAATTTTGATATAAGTTGATTTTTTATTTTTAAATATTCAATATTGTATAATATTTATATAAATAGATTATAATGTTTCTTTAATTATAAAATAATAAAGGGGGTAATCTTATGTTTAAATTAATTAAAATATTATTAGCTTTTGTGTTAACGCCATCAATATTAATTATTGGTGGATTAGTTGGATATTACGAATGAAAATGAGTCGGCTTTAAAAAAGACTTTGCTAATTTCGAACTAACTCAACAAAATACTATTAAAAACACTAAATCAGGAACGATGGAATTTACTTTAGAAAGCACAACTAATCACATTGTTATGTATCATGAAACAGTTACTATAGTTAGTGGAGCAACAACAACGATTAATAAATATCAAGTATCAGAACATTATGGGTTTCTAACAACTTTTAATTCTTCTGATATTAAAAAAATCGAATTAAAAGTTTAAATTTTATTAAAAGGGGGATTTTATTATGTTTTATCTTAATAGTGATTGAGACACTGAAATTAAATCTTGAATATGGGGAGTTATTTTAACTTTACTAGTTATTTGTTTATTAATTAGTGGAATTGTCTATCAAATTAAATGAATCGCCTTTCAAAAAGATTTTGAAATTCAAGTTGAAAGTTATCGCCAAGCTCAAAAAATCGATACTATCGACGGTAAAATTGTAAAAATCACTCTAAAAAAAGTTAAAGGTCATAAAGTCGTTTATAGAATTAATGCGATCGATAAAACTGGTCATAGTTTTTCAACTTATATGTGACAATATTTTTATATCGAAAGAAAATTTAATATTAGTTATTTAAGTTTTAATTGTTTATATTAAAAATTATAATTCATTAATTATCTTTATTTAAGAAGAAAGGGATGCTTAATTATGGCACTTTATTTATGAAAAAAAGATTAAGAATAATTTTTAAAACTATGTTATTGACACCAATAATGTTAATAACATTAACTAATAGTTGTTCAATCCATAAAAAGGTCAATCAAAGCTGAAGCAGCTTTAAAGAAGTTGCTAGTCACGAAAGTGCAGCAGCTATTAACGATGCTATTAATATCAACGATTGAAGTAAAAGCGATCCCGTTAACTTCATTAATAAAATAGTTATTAATGAAGTTGGCAAAACGTTATCAATTTCAATTCTTAATTCTGATAAAAAAGAAAAAGTTGATTTAATTATTTTGTATTATAAAAACATTAATTATAATATTAAACATTGAGTAGCTAGCGATCCAGAAACTTATCAATCTTGAGATGATTTTAAAGATGCTGCTATGGAAAACTACTTAGTTGACTGAGAAGCTATTAGAGATTATTATAACGATGATAGTAATAACGTTTCAAATAAAATTAATTTTTATTTGAAAGGGATTGATGCTGAAGAAGATAATACGAGTAATTTAAAAATTGATACTAGCTTTGGAGCATCTAAAGTATGAGCTGATGATGATAAAAAAGAAATTAATTTAAAAATTAAATTAATGCCACTTGATAATAGTAGTTTTTTGCCAGAAATAAGATTAAACTTTATTAATAGTTGAAACGGTAATGTATTTCAATTAGATCAAGGTTGAAGTTCTAATTATGATAGTTCTACTTTTAGCATTGATATTGCCGCTAGTTTTACTAGTGAAGATGTCCAAAAAGGATTTAAATTATTAGCAATATCGAAAGTTAAAGAATGAACAGAACATACAGACGTTAGTGATATTACTTTAGGTAATTTAAAAAATGATAACAATGCAATGTCGATTAGTTTAACAAATAAATTAGATAATAAAACAGTCATGGCATCAATCCATATAGAAACAATTACTGTTGGTAATACGATATTAAATAAAATATATGGTTATAGTCCATATAATAAATATTCTAATAGTGGTTGAATCTTTAGAGATATGTAATAACATTCACAATAAAAAAACAACTGAGATTAATACAGTTGTTTTTTTATTATGGTATACTTTTATTATTCTAAAAGAAAAATAAAAGTAAAGGAATTTAAAAATATGTCAAAAACATTTAAATTAACAATTTCTAGTTTACTAGTAGGAGCTATTTTAGCAGTTGCTGGATTAGGAATTTTCTATGAAGCAAAATGAATAGCTTTTAAAAAAGACTTCGCTAAAGAAATTGTCTTAATCAATAAAGGCGGTTTTCCAGATGAGAATATAGGGATAGCTAACTTTAAACGTACTAGTACTAAACATCATGATGTTGTTTATAAGTTTGTTGTTAGTAATATCGGTGGCATTGAAATAGGAACACAAATTTCTGAACAATACCATTTCAACAGTAAGTTTAATACTGATACTCGTAATCTTAAGTTTAAAATTGGTGTTTTATAACCCGGGGAGATAAAATTATTTTAATATTATTAATTGGCGGAATAACGCTTATTGTTTTTGGAGTTTTGTATCATATGAAATGAAATCAATTTAAAGATGATTTCGCTTCGCAAGTAGCAATCTTCCAGCAAAATCGCCAAATTCCCGGTGTTGAAGGAACAGTCTTGAACATTCATTTTATGAACGAAGAGCACCATAAAGTAATTTATGTCGTTGATCTAATCGGAATATCTGGTAATAATTTTTCAGTTGAAATGTCACAACATTTTGTTGTCCATAAAAGATTTGATATTAATTATTTAGAATTTAATCCGATCGTTAATCGTTAATTACATTTAAAAAACCAATCATGATTTGATTGGTTTTTTAGTTGAATGATATAATTATTAAAAGGCCTAATTGTTTTAAAATAAAATTTGGAGTGGATCAATGTCAAAATTAACAAATATTATTTTACTAGCTGTTATTGTATTAGGTACTATCGCAACGCTGGTCTTCGTTGCTTTCTATTAGTTAATAAAAAAAACAACTATTTAAAATAGTTGTTTTTTTACGACTTTATTTTTTTAGTTTTAATATCTTTAATTATTACTTTTATCAAAATCATTAATAGCATTATCATAAAATTTAATGATAGCTCTTTCGCTATCTTTTAAATTTTCTTTTAATGTTTCTTGATCGTAAATCGGAGTTTCTTCTTCGTGATTTATGAAAGAGAAAAATTTATAAAATTTTCCATCAATAAATTCATCAAAGCCAATTGAAATATATATAGATGTTTTATATTCAGTATGATTAAATTTTAAATATTTTTTGTTAACTGTTACTCTTTTATGTTTGATTGTGAAAGTTTTTATTTCGGGATTTAGCATAGTGTTATTCCTTAATTATTTTTGTTGTTTATTTTTTAATCTTTATATTATTTAATTATATTATATTTTTATATGTTTTTTATATATTTAATATACTTAATAAAATGTTTAGTTTTCCTACTTTATTAAAGAAAAATAAGTGGTAAAATAGTGATTGTTAAAGAGTATTTTAGATAAATAGAATTAAAAGTAAAAAATGTATTAAAAAATGAAAAAAGATAAGGGAATTAAAATGAGAATAGAAAAAAATCAAATGCATTCTATTATGATTTCAAATCATAAACTTGATTTTAACATTATAGAACATGCTTGAAAAGAAAAAGACGATCTAAATAAAGAAGTTTTATTTTATCATTTATTAGAATGCAGGACTGAAGATGGAAATATTGATAAAATAGGAAAAGATTTTAGAACTTTAGAAAAATTAAATGAATTTATTAAATTATACGTTAAGTTAAATTGTAAAAAATGTGACACACCATATAATCTATATAAACAAAACGGTGAAGTTTATTGCGTTAAATGTTTTTTCGAAACAAGAAATGCATTTATTTGTGAGAATAAATGTTCATTAAAAAGATGTAATAAATATATTCAAAAGATATTCATGTTACAAAATAAACCATATTGTAATAGAACTTGCGCTATGTTAGGCGGCAACGTCACTAAAGTTGCGATTTCGTTTGATAATAATG
>JABABV010000149.1 GCA_014238055.1 Mycoplasmatales bacterium
AAGTAATCACTTTAAGGGTTTAGCAGCAGGCAAGCCCTACAACACTTTTTTAGATGACCTTAAAGACAAGTGTTTAGGTAAATTATTAAACTCTCCTATGAAAGATAGTAAAACAGAGGATAAAATTATTATTGAACTTCAAAGAAAGCTTAACACTTTAAAAATAGAAGAATTAAATGATACTTACTGGGAAGTTGAGACGGGCGAATATTTAAGTGGAGCAGATATTAAAGAAATTGAATTAGAGAGAGATACTTTAATTAAATTTTTAACTTCAAAAGATGAAGCACATGACACGGTAAGTACTCTTTGCAAAAATTATGAAAAATTGTGTAAGCAAAAGTACCCTGAAGCTCCATTGCCTTTAGAAATTTTATAATAAAAATTAATTTTATTTTTTAATTAATTCACTAATAAAAAGCTCGCCATTACCACTATCCATGGCATCTTTATAAAAATCTTTTGTATCTTTGGCTAATTTTTCAGCATCAGGCATATCTTTTAGTAAATCTTG
>JABABV010000150.1 GCA_014238055.1 Mycoplasmatales bacterium
AATTGTGGAAATCTTTTTTTAATTCCAATTCTTTGACTGATGGATCCTTTTTTTAAATTTGACTTAGACATTTTAAAAGGGTTGTGAACTTCAGCTGTATTTCGTATCAAAATTCTTCTATCTTTAGTCATTCTAATTGTGGCTCCCATTGGTTTCACTGGTAAAACTCCCCACTCTTTTGGTTCACCAATAGATTTAAATTCCTCATTGTCTAATGGTCTTGTCATGCTAGCTGTCATGGTTAGTTGAAAATTAAAATTTTTTTTTATATTTAATAAATTCATTCTTTAATTTCCATTAAATTTTTAATTAAATCTTTAACTCCACTATAAAATACAACTTCATCCTTTTTAAAAATTTTATTTAATTTAGATATATCAAAAAAAATACTCATTACAGCCACTGAAGCCAAAATATTAAAAATATTACTTTGAAAATTATTAGAAATATAAAAACAAAAATTATTGCAATAACAGGTAGCTGTGGAAAAACCTCATTAAAAGAATTATTAGGC
>JABABV010000151.1 GCA_014238055.1 Mycoplasmatales bacterium
AATTATAAAAATTATTGAAAAACCAAAAAACCCATCTTCAGATTTAGCAGTAACTGGAATTTATTTTCTAACTAGTAAAATTTTTGAAATTATTGATAATTTAAAACCATCCTGGCGTAATGAATTAGAAATTACTTATGCATTAGATATTTTATTAGAAAAAAATCATAATCTAAGCTATGAAATAATTACTGATTATTGGAAAGATACAGGAACTCCTGAAGATATTATTTTTGCAAATTCAGAAATTTTAAAAAATATGAAACCATTTTTCTTAGGTAAAAAAGATGATCAAACAGAAATTTCTGGGAATATAATGATAGGAAAAAATACTCACATCTCTAAAGGAGCAAGAATAATTGAACCAGTGATAATCGGAGAAAATTGTATTATTGAAAATGTCTGTATTGGACCAAATTCAAGTATTGGTGATAATTCAAAAATTATTCATTCTAATATTGAAAATAGTATAGTAATGTCTGATTGTATTATTAATAGTCCAATTAAAATCC
>JABABV010000152.1 GCA_014238055.1 Mycoplasmatales bacterium
GACCACATCTCTTGACTTTTACCTGAATTTTGTCATTTTCAAGCAAAAGTTTTGTTCTTTTCTTATCTGCGTCGCAAAAATTGTCAAATTTAGCTATATTTTTCCATGGAGACAGTTTTTTTTCTTCAATTTCTTCCAAGTTCTTATTAACATCTTTTGAAACAGGATTTAATCGAGCTTCAGCCATTTTAAATAATCTGTTATTTTTTTTATTACTGATGATGGCGTCATAGATAAATTTATAAAACATCCATTTGAATTTTCTGATATATCTATATCATTTTCAATAAAAATATTTAAAATCTCTTTTTGTCTCTCTTTTGAAAATGATTCTATTTTAGTTTTTAATTTTACTAAATCCATGTTTACTTATTATATTATATTATTGGATATTATTATATATTTAATTCCATTAGAGTTTTTCTAATATCCCAATTTACTATATTATCAATATTTACTCTTACTGTTGTATTTTTCTTTATTTTAGAATTGGAATTTTCATCCTGCGAATC
>JABABV010000153.1 GCA_014238055.1 Mycoplasmatales bacterium
AATTGACTACTGCAGGGTCGGTAAAATACTGTCCTTTGTTTTTATCGGAGTATAAATCTTTAAGGTAATTTTCGTAGATAAAGCCAAAAATTTCATTTTTTAAGCCTGCAAAATTGTATTTATTGATAAATAAAATCAAGTCCAACCAAGGCGCTATCTCATCAATGGATAAATCTTTTTTTAAGTTTTCAATCAGGTTTTGATTGATAGATTGCTGTTCTTTGGCAAATGGATTGTAAATATATTTTGAGATATATTCGGAAATATTTTTTATTTCGTTTATAATAATGGAATAAAAGTCTCTATCTACCAATGCTTTTTTTATTTTTTCAAGCATATTATCGTATTCTCTGGTAAATTTTTTATAACTATTATCTACCAATACTTTATATAAATATATTATACATTGAAACCATATTTCACCATGACCATTCTTTTGTATTGGTTCTAATAACCACTTTTTAGTGCTGTCTCACTGAAATTATCATGCAACAGGCAGTCAGTCGTATGA
>JABABV010000154.1 GCA_014238055.1 Mycoplasmatales bacterium
CTCCATCTAATTTTAATAATTTATATATTTCTTTATTAGATTTTACTTTATCTGCAGTTTCTAAACATTTATCATATGTGTCTTTATCTACAATATTTTTACCTTCAGATTTATATAAAAATTTTAAATATTTTTTATTTTCATCTGTTAGAATCTTTTTTATTCTTTTTTGATCACCAGTTTTATAATCTGAAGCTTTAGGATCTTTATCATCTTTTAATTTTTGATGTAAATCATTCCATGTTAACCATTGAATAATTTCAGATTCATATATATCTAAATTATCTGAACCTTTATTTAGTTTCCATATGTATTCAACAATTTTTTTATTGTTTCCAGATGGAACTTTAAAATCTACAAGTATAAAATTATTTTCAAAATTATGTTTTTCTAAAAGAAGGCAGTGAACCAACTTCCCATCAATGAGATGTTGGTCCAATTTATCTTCTTTTTGTTTTAAAACATACCATTTAAAAAATAACTGTGGATCATACAATAGTTTATTTAAAGA
>JABABV010000155.1 GCA_014238055.1 Mycoplasmatales bacterium
TGTGCCAACAAGCATAGCGCTACCATCCTTTGGAAATGCAACAACTGATTGAAATGCTTTACCATGTGCTGTTTGACCCTCAGCTGCAGGAATTATTGTTGGTTTACCACCTTGGATAATTGCGGCAGCTGAGTTACTTGTTCCTAAATCAATACCAATTATTCTTTCTGCCATATTTTATCATCTATTCTTTAATTATTTTTTTTGTTGTAAGCAGAACTGACATTTCTATTGTACTTCTGACAGAACTTGTTCTGATAGATTTTTAATTTCTTCTATATTATCTTCATCCTCACTCATAATTATATAATAATCATTATTTTTAAATTTTAAAAATTTGTTCAACAATACTAAAAAATTAGATATTTTTTATATAATTTTTTATGATTTGTTTAATAAGTAAATTTAAAATCTTCTATGCCTATCAAATCAATTTTAATGATCAGACTTATTTGCTAGTCTAAATAATTATTGTATTGTCTTCTTCAGTTAATTGTCCTATGTGTTCAT
>JABABV010000156.1 GCA_014238055.1 Mycoplasmatales bacterium
TGTCGTGTAGCCATCGTATTATAGTACGATGACATTGAGATGGGAACACGATGTTGGCGAAGACAGCCAAATTGGGTAGTTTTACATGTTTTTAAATAGTTATCTGGTCATATAAAAGGCTTTAATGCTTTTTTTCAACAAGATGCAATCATTACTTTACAAATATTTTTGATATTAGACCTGAGTGATGGTCTTTACAAAAAATAATTTTCTTGTATTTTAATGAAAAATTTCAATAATGCATTTGTCCTATGGCCTCATGCCTTACAGTGCTGAAAAATATTTGTCCGAAAAAAATTGTCTCCTATTTTTTTATTCAATACTAATTATTTTTTCAATTTCAAAAACATTATCAACTTCTCTTTCATCTTTTAATATTTTATTTAATATCGTTATCATATTAGATGCAGATTTTGAATTAATACCTGCATCTTCCCATAGTTTTTGCTTACCAGTGAGATTTTTAATTTTATTTAATTTTAATTTTAGTAGTTTATATCCAAATTGTT
>JABABV010000157.1 GCA_014238055.1 Mycoplasmatales bacterium
TAAGTTTGCAGAATCTCAGCATTTGTTTCTTCGTCAAAATTAGGAAATTTTTCTAGATAGCTGTGGATGGGAATAGCAGAATTTCTAGCGTAAGAAATGATTTGTAGAATTTCTGAATTTTTAATTTTTAATTTAATACGCGCAGGGTGTACAAATTATGATGTTTTCGTGAATTCTTTCGGTGGGTCATTAAAATTCGTTTTTTTTCTACAAAAAAATTTTTTGAAAATTTTTTGAAAAAAAAATGATTTTTTTTTCAACTTTTAAAAATCATTTTTAACACGTTTTTGAGCATTTTTGGAAAAACATTTTTTTTTGGTTTTTTTAATCCCTCGAAAACAACATGAGTTGATGGAAAAACTATTGTTGCATTATCATTCATTGAATTAAGAATGTTTCCAGTACCATCAATAGCAACTTTCTTTATTTTTTCGTCTTGATCAGGATTTGAATTTTTTTTGACATAAGCAACATCTGTTATTCCAGCCAAATGATGCACTACTTCAGC
>JABABV010000158.1 GCA_014238055.1 Mycoplasmatales bacterium
GATATAAGCTGTGGAAAGTGTGGTGAAAAAATTTCCACAATGCAGACACTCAAATCTGTAAAAGATGTTATGAAACATTATAATAATAAATGTCCATCTTGTGGGCAAGTACTTTCGACAACTGAATTTTCGCTTGACTTGGAAAAAAAGTGAGTAAATTTTTTTGTTTTTAACCATATGTTTTATTTTTTGAATAAAAAATTTAAAATTCGATCAGGTTACAAACCTTAATTACTTCTATTTTTTTATTAATTATATTTTTAGCACCAGTATTTGGACTTAGTGATCATTGGAAGAATTGGAATGAAAATCAGAAGGTTGTTATAGAGAATATAAAAAATAATCAAGATTTAAAAGACAAAGTTACTCTAGCTTTGAGGCCAGAAAAAATTAAAATTAAAAGAGACAATAACAATAATTGTATACACGCAACAATTAAAAATGCCTCTTTTGTTGGTAGTAGTTATCAATATATTTTAAACTCTAAAATAGGGAACTTGTATGTTGT
>JABABV010000015.1 GCA_014238055.1 Mycoplasmatales bacterium
GCTATATCATTATACTAAACTAATATGGTGATGTCAATACTTTTTTGATAAAATAAATAATTAATTTTCTTAATCAAAATTAACTACTTAAAAACGCATTTTAAATTTATAAATTCATATTATATAATATAAGTAATATCATATAATTAAATATCATATTTCTAAAAAAATAAAATTATGATAAAATTAATAATTACATTGCATCTAAGACTTTAAAGATGTAAATTGTGCAAAAAGATAAACAAAATAAAAATTCATATAATAATATAAATGATTCAATAATAGAAAGAGGTTTAATATGAAAACAAAAAATAATGAACTTAAAATAAACATTATTAATGATAATAAATCATTAACCGGATTACAATTAGCTAGTCTAATCGTTAATGTTTTTAATGTTTTTGTAAATATTAAAAATGAAGATCGTCATTATAACGATGACTTAAGACATGTTAAACTACAAAAAATCATGTGATTTTCTTATTTAGATTGTTTGAAGGAAACTGATATTGCTTTAGTTAATGAAGATTTTCAAGCTTGAAAATACGGACCTGTATTAATGACTGTTTTTCAAAAATACAAAGAATACAAGTCAAAACTTTTTACTACCGAAATAGAAAATATAAATAATGATTTTAAAGATGAGGGTATTTATATATCTAAAAAACAACTACAAATCATAATCCATAATTGTGTTAAATATAAAAATATTTCAAGTATGGAATTATCTGACCTAAGTCACGATGATTTTTGAAAACAAAAATACACTAACGGGGAAGGCACTTATATGAACTTAAAAGATGTAAGAAAATATTATATAAATGCCAAATAAAGAAGATCATTATAAACTATTAATGGATCTTGTAGATTTTGAAAAGAAAATTAGAAGAAAATAAGATTTCACATAATAATGAACCTAAACCAGATAGCATAGATACAAAAAATATTAATGATGAAAAACTTAAAGAGTTTAAACTTCAAGTTGAAAAAGAAATGACAAAATTCAGACATCAACTTGATAAAGAATTAAAGGAAACAAAAGAATATATTGATAATCATAGTCAACTTACTTCTTTTTTTATAGCTGTAATAATTTCCGTTCCTAGTTTCTTTTTCTTATTATTCTCATGTTTTTAGCTGAATGCCAAAGAAATCTTTATCATATAATATCGGAGCTATCATTTTAATAAATATAATCCCAATTAGTATATTTTGTTTATTTACAAAAATATTTTTTAGAAAACAATGAAAAAATTTTATAAAGTCTTTTAAAAAATTGTTGATAACTTTATCTAAAAATAGAAAACAAAAATAACATTATCTAATTTATAAAAAAAATAAAACATTCGTCATATGAATGTTTTATTTTTTTTATTATTATCTATTAAATGAATTTAGCTATTAACTAATAATTTCACTAATTTGATAAGTTTTTAAATCGTAGTTGAAAATCACATGTAAATTAATCTTTTGAGCAGTTTTACCTTCAATCGGTAAAGTTGCTACAATAGTTACTGAAGTTTGATTTTTATAAAAATCATATTTAAGAGTTGCTGTTGTTATAGCAAACGTTGCGTGTAGCGGATCTGAACCGGCAATTTTTAAAGCATATAAATAAAGGACTGCATCACTATCGTAAGCAGTTAAAACAAATGGATCGATAGTGTTAGTTGATTTAGCTTCATTAGTAAAGTAAAAAGTATTATTTACAGAATTATACATTACTGTATCTACAAAATACATTTGACGTTTTTGATCAGTTGATTCAACGTGTCCACGAATACGGATTGTTGGATGTAAATAATCATTATCATTTAATGTTTCAGGCATTAAATCAAAGATTAAAGATTCTTTATTTGGCGTTACTGCAGCTAAAGTGGCGATTAACGCTGCTTTAGGAACATCTTTTTCTAAATTAGCTTTCGTTAAATATGAAGCGAAGTAAGGTTGATTACGACTAGCATTAGTTGCGCTATAAGTTTGACTATCATAATCATAGCTTATTTTAATTGAAAAATAAAATTGCACTTGAGTATTTTGATCTTCATCGAATAAAGCAATTCCTTGGTAAAGTGCTGAACCAATTGCTAAATTATTATTATCGAAATCAATATTGTTGATTGAAGTCGCTTTACTTAAATTAATAATTTGACTAATTTTAGCGTCATCGCTGTTTATGATTGCATTACTAATTGCTTGCTTATTAATATTTTTAAAAGGTTGTGATAAGCTCGGGAAAGTGAAATCACTAACTGAGTAATATCCATCTTCGTTAGCTTTAGGGCTATAGTTATAAGCTACTGATTCAGTAAATAAACTATTAATTCCATTAATACGAACCATTCCACGAACTTTAATTGAAGGTGCTAATACATTATTATTATTAATTGAACTATTATCAACTAATTTTGAAAATAATACTTCACCTTTACGATTATCGAAAGAATGACTAATGGCTATCTTCATGTTTTTTAAAGATAAAACATTTTTATATGATTTTCCTGTGATAGCAAAATCACTAGTTACGTATTGATTAGTTTTTCAATTATAACTAATTACTAATGAGAACGGTACTTCTGAATCATCGTATTGATCATCCGCTGTCAAGCGATTAGCGTGTCCTATGAACGTTGCTGTTTCAACTGTTGCTGTTGTAATATCATCGCTATCGTAAGTTACTGGACTACTTAATTGATAGTCATAAACATTACCAGCAAAAGCAACCGCATTAACAAGTGCATCGTTAAATGTTTTTGTTAAAAGAGTATTGTTATAAACACGTTTATTATTGATCATGTTATAACTAGTATCAAACGCTTTATTAAGCATCGCTGTTGGATTCGTAATAACACCACTACTATCGATAGTAATTGTTAAATCACTTTGGTCGATAATATAGCTTTTTGAAACTAAATTATATTTAATTGTAATATTGAATTTAGCAGTTTCATTATTAAATGAAAACGTTCCTTCAACTTTTCTACTAAAATCACCGTGTTGACCTTTTGTGATTGAACTCATTGAGATAAAGTTTAAATCACTAACTAACGTAGCATTATTGTTGATTTTATCTTCAATAGCGTTCGTAATTGGATTTACTAAATTAGCTTTTCCAAGTAATTTGTTGATATCGGCAGCTTGTGGTTCAAGATTAGATTGGTTTGTATTTACTGTTAAATGACTTTGGTCGATAATATATTTTTTATTAATAATATCGTATTGGACGATAGCTTTAAAATTATTAGCAAGCGTTTTAAAAGTAAATGTCCCATCGATCGTTCTTTGGAAAATATTTGAAGTTGGATTAATAATTTTAGTTAAATTATTAATTGTTAAATTAGTAACTGCTTTAGCATCACTATTCATTTTAGTATATAGGGCATTAGCAAATGGTGTTTCTAACGCTTCTTTACTTAATAATGTTGTAATATCAATATGGGTTCCATTAGCAGGAGTTGTTGTTGAACTTGCAGTTGTGATCGTTAATGATTGTTGGTCAATAATATAACTTTTTGAAACTAAATTATATTTAACTAAAATAGTAAAATTATCAGCAACTTTATTAAATGAAAAAGTTCCACTAATTGTTCTTTGTGATACTCCGTTATTATCTTTAGTAATTGAGTTCATTGAAACTAAATTTATTTCAGTAACAGTTTTAGCATTACCGTTCACTTTACTATAGATTGCATTAGTAATTGGATTTACTAAATTAGCTTTTCCCAGTAATTTATCTATGTCACCATTTTTAGGTGTTTGATCGTTTTTATGATTAACGTTAATACTACAGATCGTTGCTACAGTTGTGATCGCTGAAACTGGTGTTGCAATCGCCAATGCATGTAGACAAAATTTTATTTTTTTATTCATCTTAATTACTCCTTATTCTTTTTTTATTTTAGTAATACATTTATCGTTAGATATCATTAATTATATTTTTTATTTTATTAATTATATATTCGTTTATCGTTATAAATATTTTATTTGTAATACGAATATAATTATAATTACGTTTGAAATTATAGCATGTTTAACATAAAAAGCAAATTTATATTACATTTAGCTTTTCTGACTATCAAAAAATTAGTCATTATTATAAAAATGTTATAATATAAATATTGAAAGATAGTCCCTATAAGGAGGTTATAATGATTAATAAAAAAAATCTATATTGGCTTTCTATTTGAGTTATTAGTTTATATATTATGGCAATACCCCAAATTATTTTAATTCTTGTAAGTAACTATAATCATGAAATTCAATGAGTTCTTTTTGCAATTTCATTTCCGATGGCAATTATGTTTAGTGTTTTTTTATTTTCGCCGTTAAAAATAGCGATCAAAAAAAAATATAATCATTCTAATTTTTATTATTTTATGTTGTTGCCGATGATGATTTTAAGTTGTGGGATTTTTACATTAATTATGTTTATATTATGCAACAAAGAAAAAACTTAAAATAAAAAAATATTTGCTTTAAAGCAAATATTTTTTTATTTTAAGTTAGTGGTTCTGTGTCTTCTAATGTTCAATTTATTTGATGACCATCACGTCAATAACTATAAACAATTTTAAAAATACATTTTATTCCTAATTTACGATCTCCAATAATTATTGTTATTTTTTGATCTTTTGTTCCATTCGAAAGATAACTAGTAAATCCTTGAACTATAAAAAGATCATCAACAGAAATATTTTTATTATTATATTTATTGAATGGCGATCCTGTTATTGAAGCAATATCTATATAGTTGTCTCCAACGTGTTTTTTAGCAAAGTTAGAATAGTCTTCACAATATGCTCAATTATAGTCTAAATCCGAAACTATTGAGTCTTCATCGCCCGAATCGGCACGTGTGCATTTTCAATTATAAATATTATATTTTACTTCATCATGACGTCCTATTGAAACGCGGTTTGTTAATTCGTAAAATTCACCCGTTTCGTATGAAAAAAATACATCTGTAACAATATCAGAATAACTTTTTGAGTGTTTGTTAAAATTAACTTCATGTACTTGACCGATAGACGCCGGTTTTAAAGCAAAGTTTTCAAAACCATAACCCGACATCGTGCCTCTCGATGAATTATTTTTATAAATATTATCTAAAGTATCTGAAAGAGCACTTTCTTCTCAACTATCAAGCTTTCTTTTTAACGCCCTGTTATTAATTTTATCGATCCCTAAAACTAAACCAGTAGTCCCAGCAACTGCACCTATAGTTATAACGCTAGCAGATAGTCCAGAGATTATTATTTTTCTTTTTTTAGATCATGTTTTCATTTTATCTTCCTTTTATAATTTATTAAAATTTATTTATTAAAAATAATTATATCACGTGATTAAATTTTTTATATATAAATTTCTCTCAATAAATTATAATTAATATGAATAGAAAAATAAATAAGGTGGTAATTTCTGAAAAAATATTGAAACTAACATTTAAAAACTTAGCTATTGTAGCAATAAAAGTAATAGACTGAGTTCAAATACGTTTGATGATTTTAAAAAAGCGGCTGAAAACGAAAAAGCTATTGATGTCGTTAAATAATAATCATTCTAATTTTTATTATTTTATGTTGTTGCCGATGATGATTTTAAGTTAGTGGTTCTGTGTCTTCTAATGTTCAATTTGCTTTATAACCATGA
>JABABV010000159.1 GCA_014238055.1 Mycoplasmatales bacterium
GCAGAAACAGTATGAAAAGTCATATCTTTAGAAAAAATACTTGCAGTACCATCATCAAGCCATTTTGCAAAAATAAACTTTTTCTTCGTCTCTTTATGAAAAATATCATCACCTTTTTTAAATATTTTTCTTTTTAATTTTATTTTTGAATACTCTATTTGGTCTTTTGTATCTCTTGGATAATATAAATTATTATAATAATAAAACAATTGTAATAAAGCTGAGCAGTCTATTCCTTTATGTGTTTTACCACCCCATATATATTTAGTTTTTAAAAATAATTTTAATATTTTTACAAAATCATCTGCAATTTTTTTCCAATTAAAATTATTTGAAACATAATCTTTACCTGTTTTACCCAGTAATTTACCCAAGGCTGGATCATTTAGTATTAAATTTATTTTATTAATCAATTCTTGATAATCACCTTTTTCTATTAAAAATCCACTTTTACCATCTTCGATTAATTCAGGTATTCCACCTACATTTGTGGCAATCACAGGTTTTT
>JABABV010000160.1 GCA_014238055.1 Mycoplasmatales bacterium
TCGCATTGTTAAAAAATGCTTCGTCTTCTTCCAAAACAGAGGTTTGGTGGGATCCCAGTGCCTGAAGCGTACCAAATAAAAATGTTACGTCCAACGTCGACGCTTGCTCCGTAAAATCACTTCCAAAAATGAAGCTTTCCCGACTTGAGCGCCTCTACAAACCCCCCCCCAAAAAAAAAACAAAAATTGATAAAACTAGCCTTTCAAAAGTACAAGCTTTAAAATTCATTCTTCAAATTGCAGCTTCAAAACTGCGAAACTGCGTTTTTCCGAACTTCAATCTTCAAATTCAATCTTCTAAGTCCAATCTCCGCTCTTCTTTTGCCAAATTGTTCAATTTCAAGTTGTCAAAAACTTGTTGAAAAAGTCCAAAATTAAATAAAGGAATTTTGGCTCATTTTGAAAAATGAGTTTGGCGCGTTGATTTTGAGCGTTTTTCTTTTTTTTTGAAAAAAAAGAGTGTTTTGCCTCGTAAAATGAGCTAAAACAAACGCTTTTGGTGATCTG
>JABABV010000161.1 GCA_014238055.1 Mycoplasmatales bacterium
AGGAGCTGTAGAACCAACTGTTGCTAAAAAAGTAAATCCCTTTTCAATTTTTGTCATCTGTTTTTCAGCCCCAACTTCTAACATTGCAGTCATTCTCTCACTTATATTTGTTTTAGATTTCTTTTTTAATAAACCTTCCATTGCATCCTGAAAAACTAAAGTCATCGGATCCTCTAAATTAGTTGGTAAACCATTGTAGAAATTTTCTGCAGATTTAGAATTCCAAAATTTTTCCTCAAAATCTTCTGATGATTTATTTATTTTTTTAAATAATTTTATTTTTTCAAAATTAAATTCTTTATTATATTTTTTTCTTATATCAATAAAATTTACCTGCTCTAACCTATAATGTTTTGAAATATCTGAGTTAACTGTATTTAAATTAAGTTTTTTATACCAAGTAAAATCTTTGAAAAAAATTGGGCTTGAGGACCAATAATTTAATTTAATTCTTTTTTTATTAAAAAAATCAATTACTTTATATAAAGGTAAATACTTTTCTTTAG
>JABABV010000162.1 GCA_014238055.1 Mycoplasmatales bacterium
TCCTGATGCCATTGCTTCAATTAAAGGTAATCCAAATGTTTCAAATGAACTAGCAGTAATGTAAACATCACAAGATGCATATCTTTGTAGTAATTCTTGATCATCTACTTTTCCAATAATTTTAATATTTTTTTCAAGATTATTGGTTTCAATTAATTTTTTTAATTTTAAAAATTTTTCTTCAGTTATTTCCCCTTTAACAAGTCTATTTTTCAATATTGCCATACTTTCAGTCATTTTCGATGTTTGTTTTTTTGATGAATGACCAATATTGTGCGGATCAAATATTCCAGGGCAATTTGTACAGTTCCATGCACCAGAGGTCACCATATTTGAATTACATTTTGGACATGTAATATGAGGTTGGTTTTTTTGTTTCTTTTTTATTAACAATCTATTAACATATATAGATAAATAAGTAAATGATGCAATGGCTATAATAATTATATTGATATTACTAATTGGTAAAATGGGATTAAAAATTTGATAGTCTATAAAAAGAATA
>JABABV010000163.1:0-250 GCA_014238055.1 Mycoplasmatales bacterium
ACCAGTTTTCCATTTCTGACACCATGCACAAAATATCTTAGGACCATTAGATTTTGACATGTGAAAATTTCCAGAATTTGGCATGCTATTGTCTAATTCTTTGAGATATTTAGGAAATTGTTTTAATTTTAAAAGAGATTTTCATTGTTTATAACAAACATTACAGCAAAGTGTCTTTTTTTAGAATCTCTTTCTTTCATGACAATTGTTGAACTCTACCAATTGTTCCATTATCCAATTCAACTTTGAT
>JABABV010000163.1:260-505 GCA_014238055.1 Mycoplasmatales bacterium
CTGAACTATCTGAACTATGATGCCAATAGATATTTTATTTCTTGATGGTATATCGTTCAATAATATTCTGAATTTCATTGATATTCTAAATCTTTGCGTAGATGTCTAAGAAATTGTTTTAATTTTAAAACTAAATAGGTCGATTAAACATTAGTCATAACATCATGGAAAAAATTTGTTGGGCAAATACAGATGATTTTGAAGAATCGGAATTTGTCATTATTGGTATTCCTGATGAATCACAA
>JABABV010000164.1 GCA_014238055.1 Mycoplasmatales bacterium
ACTAGGATTATTTCTTATAGTGGTAGGTGTTGTTTTGGTTAATAGTTTTTCTTCAAGAGTTATTTAAATTTCATTGGTTTTCCATCTGGATCCCCAATTATCTTTCCATCTTTCATTTTAATTTTACCATTAATTATTGTTCCTATAGGAGTTCCTTTAAATTTGTATCCATCAAAAGGAGACCATCCACATTTACTTTCTATTTTTTCATTTTTAATTTCTAACTTCATTTTTAAAAATTTTATTTGATTACTTTTATCATTTTTTAGTTGATTATTGTTTTTAATTCTTAAAAAATCTTTCTCCGTAGTTAAAATTTTGGCTTTAAATGATTTTGCAATTTGTTTTATTTTAGTTTCTTGTTTTCCAATGGTGGGTAAGACAAAAAAGTAGTAAGCGCCAAATACAATGACAAATAATATGATCATTATTAAAATTCTTTTAATTACAGTTCCATTAGCTGCAGAGGAACCTTGATCTTTGCTGGGGTCTTTGCTTTTTT
>JABABV010000016.1 GCA_014238055.1 Mycoplasmatales bacterium
TTAATTACTGGGATTTATATTAATGATTTAACTGATGCAGAAATTAGTTATTTTTTAAAAGCAGTTTTAGCTGATGAAAAAATTGTTGATTTAAAAGAAATTGATCCTGAATTTAAAAAATATTTTATTTTAGATAAACATTCAACAGGCGGTGTTGGTGATAAAGTGTCATTAATTCTAACACCAATATTAAATAGTTTTCCAAAAATAGCTATTTGTAAAATGTCTGGTCGAAGTTTAGGTCATACTGGTGGAACGATCGATAAATTAGAATCTTTTAAAAACTTAAAAACTAATTATTCAATCGAAGATGCCATTAATATTATGAAGAAAAATCCTGCTATTATTATCGAAGCTAGTAAAAACATTTTAAAAACTGAGAAAAAAATCTATGGTTTAAGAGATGAAACTGGAATCGTTAATAAACCAGCTTTAATAATTCCTTCAATTATGTCGAAAAAATTTTATTTTAAAAGTGATTTAATCGTTTTAGATGTTAAATGTGGAAAAGGTGCTTTATTAAATAAACTAAGTCCTGATCAAATGAAAACACAATTAGCTAACAAAATGGTTAAGTTAGGAAAAATATTTAAACGTAACGTTGTCGCTGTGATAACTAACATGAATATCCCATTAGGAAACTATGTTGGTAATAAATTAGAAGTTTATGAAGTAATCACTTTCTTACAAAATAAACACGTCAATCCTCAATTAAAAGAATTAATTTATAGTTTTGCAACAATTGCTCTTATCGAAAGTAAATTAGCGAAAGATAGTGCAACTGCTCATGCGATGGTCGATAAAGTTATTAATGATGGAACTGCTTTAAATAAGTTTAAAGAATTAATAACTAGTCAAAACGGAATTTGAGTTGACGATGTTGAAACATTTAAAGCTGCTAAACATTGTTTAGAAATAAAAGCTAATAGTAACGGTCATATTAAATTTGAAGATGTTATTGAAGTTGCTAAAATTTCTGAAAAATTAGGAGCTGCTCGTTTACTTGCTGAAGGAGAAATCGATTACAATGCTGGAATTGAAATCGTTAAACACGAAGCTGAAAACGTAATCGTGGGCGATGTAATTGCTAAGTTGTATAGTAATAATCCAATCTCTAAAGAATTAATAGAACAATATTATCGAGCTATCAATATTGTTGATTCTACTATTAAAACAGCTATGCAACCAAAAATGGTTTATCATATAGTTAAGGAAAACGATATTAAATAAATTTAAAAATAGTTCTTTGAGTGAGGTTTTAAAATGAAACATAAAAAACAAGAAAGCTATTTAGAAACAGCTCCTTGTCTAGTGAAATTGAATGATTTTGAAGGTCCTTTAGACCTCCTCTTATTTACTTTGAAAGAGAAAAAAATGGCAATCGTCGATCTAGACGTTGCCATTATTGCTAATCAATATATTAAATATATAAATGATTTTAAAAAATTAAATTTAGAAATAGCGAGCGAATATCTAGTAATGGCAAGTTATTTGATTGAACTTAAATCAAAAAGCTTAATTCCGAAATCAATTATTGAAATTGATCAAGAAAAATACGAAGAAGAAAATCGTGCTAATTTAATTAAACGTTTATTAGAATATAATCGTTTTCGAAAAATTGCCGATCATTTAAATGATAATTATAATTATCGTAAAAAATTATTAACTAAAGAACAAAGTAATCTTCAAGAATTTAAAGTTAAAGATCAAAAACCGTTACCGATTTTTAAACTAGATCCAAATTTACTATCTTTAGCAATTATAAAAATGCTTCAACGAGTAAAAGATAATCAACCGTTAGAAACTTTTATTACTAAACCACGAGTTTCTATTGAAGAGTTAATTAAAGCTATTGAAGCAAAATTACTTAATAATAATCGTAAAAGATTTCATTTAGATGAATTCGTTAACAAAAAAAGTAACCAACATTATGCTGCTACTTTTTTACTACTATTAGATTTTGTAAATAAGCGTCGCTTAATCGTTCATCAATTAAAAGAATTTGATGATGTTTATTTTGAAGTAATTTAATTAATGAGGGGCGTTTTATGGCAGTGAACAAAAAAATATCAAAACAAAGCGATTATCGTATTATTGAAGGAATTTTATTCTTACAAGGAGAAAATGGAATTCGTTCTGAACAATTAAAAGCAATTTTTAATTGTAATAAAGTAACCGCTCGTCAATTGCTAACTGATTTTAGCGTTTGATATAATCAAGAACGTAGTCAAGCGTTAACAGTTCAATGTTTTGGCAATGTTTTTAAATTTACGACTAAAGAAACTGATGCTCATTTTTATAAAAAACTTTATCAAGTGAACGTTAAAACTCGTAGTCTATCACAAGCTAGTATGGAAACTTTAGCGATTATCGCTTATAAAAATCCTGTTACTAGAATTGAAGTCGAAAGTATCCGTGGGGTTGCTAGTGATTCTATTTTAAGAAAATTAATCGCTAAAGAATTAATTTGTGAAGTCGGCCGTAGTAATACGCCGGGAAATCCGATTTTATATAATGTGACTAATCGTTTTATGGATACGTTTAATCTTTTAAATTTAAAATCACTTCCAAAAATTCCTGAATTAAATCAAACCCAAACCGAATTAAATCTTTTTAATCATCCAGAAGAAAATTAAACGATCGAGGTATCCGAGTGGAACAAATGAGATTACAAAAAATTTTAGCCCAATCTGGAGTCTGTTCAAGACGCCAAGCAGAAGTTCTTATTAACGATGGTAAAGTTATCGTTAATGGTGAAGTTGCAACAATTGGAGATAAAGCTACTTTTGCAGATAACATTACTGTGTCAGGCAAAGTTATTACTAAACACGAAAAATTATATTATATGTTTAATAAACCGAAATGAACTTTAACAACTTTAAGAGATACTCGTGATCGCCCAATTGTCATGGATTATTTTAAAGATATCGATACTTACCTTTTTCCTGTCGGGCGTCTTGATTTTGATACTACAGGAATGCTAATCATTACTAATGATGGTGAATTTGCCCAAATTCTAACAAACCCCCGTCATCAAACTATCAAAACTTATGAAGCTTTAGTTAAAGGTGTTGTTGATCCTAAAATATTAAAAGGTTTAGAAGACGGTATTCAATTAACGAATTACCACACTTTACCAATCGTTGCTTCAGTTAAAGCGACTAATGTTGAAAAAGATTATAGCGTTTTAGAAGTTAATATTTTTGAAGGTAAAAAACATGAAGTTAAAGATATCGTTAAATATCTAGACTTAGAATTATTAAAGCTAAAAAGAACTGCTATTCATAACCTAAAATTAGATAGCCGTTTAAAGCCAGGTGAATTTCGTCCTCTAACAAAGTTAGAAATAAACAAATTATTAGAAAATAAATAAAATATTACGTAGTACGCTACGTAATATTTTATTTTTAATATATGACTAATAAATATATAATATAAGTATATAGTAATATTTAAAATTCTTAAAAATCAAAAAATGAGGTTCCAATAATGAAAAATAAAATATTTAAAATATTTAGTATTTTAGTAAGTGTTTCCTCAATTAGTGCGACATCTTTAACAGTCATGAGCTGTGGTCATAAAAATAACGATAAAGCTGATTGAGAAAACTTTAAAAAAGAAACTTTAAACGAAGCAGCTATAAATATCGTTGATGCTACTCTAACTCCTAATTGAAGTGATGTAAAAGCTTCAGAGTTATCGATAAAATTCGTTGTTGATTCTACTGAAAAGAAAATCACTGCTACTATCGATAGAACTGTCCAATACGAAAAACTTACTACAGCAATTTTTGAAATCGATTTTAAAATAGGGGCTGTATATAATGTTGATAGTTGACTATGCATAACGATGCCACAACCAAAAACAAATACATGAGCAGGTTACAAATATTTTGCTTCAAAAGTAACAGCTGATGATCTATTAGCGCAAGCTAAAAAAATAAGAAATTGAAAAGATTTCAAATGAACTTATGGAACTAAAGATCAAAACGTTTGAATCGCAAAAGACCAACCTGAATTTGATATTTATGGCGGAATGGGCGGAAGCGATCCTTACAAAGGGATGGCTGGAGCACCAACTGCTAACGAAACTAGTCAGACAATTACTGCAATCATTTCTAAAAAAGGTCAAGAAGGAGTTTATGATTCTGATCCAATCGAAGCTACTATTAAATACGACAAAACCAAATTATATAATATTTCAGAATGAACTTTTAAAACTACTGAACAATTACAATCTTTTCCAAAATGAAAAAGTATTTATTTAGCTCAACAACCTTCTGATTTTCAAAATTTTCAAAAAGAAAATTGATTAGAATCTGTTGAGTATAAAGGAACTACAAATAAGAATTTTGAACAAGAAGCTCGAAATCGTGAATTTTCAATCGATGACGTTTTAAATAAAACTGGGTTTCCTAATCATAAATCTCCTGTGTTTTCAGGAAATCATTCTGCAGGTAGCATAGATAGCATTACAGGTGGTTATCGAGCTAAATCTTCATTTGATTTTCATGTGCATGTACAAGATTCCCATGATCTGATTTATGCACTAAATATATATATTGATTTTATATACAAAAATACTACTACTAAAACTGGTGGTGGGACTGCTTTTCACTATACTTGATTTGGAACAATTATTGAAGAGTAAAATATTTAAAAAACGAGGTTTTAATTATGAAAAATAAAATATTTAAATTATTTAGTATTT
>JABABV010000017.1 GCA_014238055.1 Mycoplasmatales bacterium
TTGACGGATGTGTTAATTTCTATTTAGTTTTCAAAGACCATTTTGTCGTTAGACTTGCTAACAACGCTATATCATTATACTAAAGAAAATTGCTTATGTCAACAACTTTTTAATAAAAAAATAGTTAATTTTTAAAACGATAATAATTGCTCCATTATTATTAATAATAAAATTATTTTTAATCGATATTACGATATATAAAATTGACTTAAATAAATTTCATAAACCGAATTTATATTTAACAAAATATAAAGATTTAATTATAATATCAACGATAATTAATATGTATTTATCTAACAAAAAAACAACTTTTAAAAAGTTGTTTTTTTCTTGTAATAATCATATTCTAAATTATCATAATGTTTACATTTGTCAGAGATTTACTGCATTAAGTGATAACCCAAAGTTCATAAACATTGATTTACTACTATCTGGTTGGACAGTGCATTTTCAAACTGACACTATATATTTTTCATTTTTTTTATGATACGTTGCAGTAAATGTAGCAGTATCGTTTTTAGTTTTTGAATGGATTGTGGCCACTACTTGATTTTTATCGCCATCAATAATTGGCTTTTGACCTGATACAAACTCAAAATCACTATCAGCTAAACCACTTCATTCTGTCGCCGGGTCTGAAGCATTAGTAACGATAGCTCCGGCATTTTCTTTAGCCGCATTTTTTGATCAGTTATATCAATTTTGAGGATGTTTATTTTTTCATATACTACAACTAGTTGT
This sequence comes from Mycoplasmatales bacterium, assembly GCA_014238055.1. GTDB lineage: Bacteria > Bacillota_I > Bacilli_A > Mycoplasmatales > JABABV01 > JABABV01. The sequence continues at coordinate 742 of JABABV010000017.1, forward strand.
TGTCCCAATCAGCACGCTTGCCGCACTAGCAGAAAATAGTAATTTTAAAATCATTTTTGAATTTTTCATATTTAATTTTACCTCCTTTTCTATTCATTATTTTTTACAAATCCATTATATACCATTTATTTTATTTGTGTTTAATAATATAAATTTATCTATAAATAATTCGTTTATGTTGTTAATGTACCATCAGAAACTACTAATAAATAACTATATATTTGTGAAACGTCAAATTGAGTTTTCATCGAAACTCTATAATTTATAACAACTGATATCCCTTTTATAACTACTTTATCATTTTCAATTAATGCTAGACTAACACTAAAACTAAATTGTCTAATACCTTGGTGGTATGGAGAAAAGTTTATTGATTTACCATAATATTTATTTTCGCCATTTTCTTCTTTAGCGATTTTATATAAATTAGTAAAATTATAGCCAGATAATTGTAAAATACGGATTGCTAATGAGTGATTAGCTAAAGTATTAGTTTGTTTTTTTAAAACTGAAACAGCTGATTCATATCATTTTTGATATCCGCTTTTATTTGACTGAACATAAAAATCAGTTTTTTTATAATGTTCGTTCATATTTTGGGTAGCTGATAAGTAAGTAATATTATATTTAGTAGCTCCATCAATTGTTGCTGAGAGAGAAAATGTCATTGAAGGTTCTTTATTTTTGACTTGACTAACTTTTAAAGATTCTCTAAATATTCTATTATATCTATTTTTTATTTGTTTTATAATTACTTCCGGTAATGAAGTTGAGTTGTTAACGTAAATAGTTTTTAAAATATCATATATTTTTGCAGGCTGGTTAGTTCCTTTTATTGCATCTTCTGCATAATTGTCTCAACTATAAGGAACCGTTGGTTGGGAAGCGCATATTCAATGTTTAATATTGTATTTTGTACCTATATAATTAATTGTAAAAACAGCGGTATTACTATGAGATGCTGATTTAATTGTTGTTGAAATTGTAGAACCTGGAACTGTTATTCTTGGTGCGATTACGAAACTAAAATCATTAGTTTGACTACTATTTCAGCCTTTAGCTTTTTTAGCTGCGTTCAATACTATTTGAGAAGCATCAGCTTGAACTGCTTCTGTTTGAAATTCATCAAAAGTAATTCCTTTCCCTGGTGGTTGAATAATGCATTTTCAATTGATAACTTTATAAGATAATCCGCGAATATAAATAATTTTGAAAGTAGCATCTTGGTTTTCGCTATCAGAATGAATTTTAACTGAAATAGTTTCGTTGATATTATTGACGACGAAAGTGTTTTTTACGAAATTAAAATCAGATAGATTTTTTCATCCATTAGCTGAAGGGTTGGCGTTATCAACGATCTCTTGGGGCGTTGTTGGTGCTTCCGCTTTAATAAATTTTATTCAGTCTGGATCGAATCTTGACGGTTGAGTAGTACATTTTCAATCTGATATTTCATATTTTTGATTTACTTTATATATTGCTGTAAATAAACCAGTATCATCTTTAGTTTTAGAATAAATCGTTGCAACTACGTGTTCAACTCCATCGATCGCAATCGGATGGCTTTCGTTTTTAAATTCAAAATCATCAGATTTTAAACCTTTTCATTCTGTTGCTGAAACTGAAGCTTTAGTAGCTATATTTTTAGCTGATTCATTAAGTGCTAATTTTTTAAAATCACTTCAACTATAATGGTGATTCTTTCCGCAACTTATCATTGTAGTGGCAGTTGCACTAATCACTGTTGCTATTGTTCCGGCGGAAAAAAATAATTTCAAAATCTTTCTAAATTTATTCATATTGAATCTCACCTCTTATTTATTGAATCATTATTTACACATTTATTGTTAATAAATAATTAATCTCTATATATTAATTATATCTTTGAAATTCTTTTATTAAAATATAATTAATATTTTATAATTATAAAACTTAAAAAAATAACAAAATTCATTAGCTTGAACTAAGATTTTGTTATTTTTTAAATATTTTTTATTTTAATAATTAATTGAATGTAATTTTAATATATTTTTTAGACTCACTGTCATATTGTCGTTTGAAAAATTTTGTCCTTGTTCAAAATTATAATTAGCATTGCTAAATCTAATAAAAGATTTTGTAGGATCAGAAACTGCTGAAAAACCATTTGCGATTAAAGGTTGTGTTTCTAACGTATATGATTTTGGTCTATTTGGATCTGTCGCAACTACTTTCATTACAATAACTCCTTTGTCAGTAACGTGATCAACTGTTAATGATGAAGCTTGAATAGTGTTGAGAGTTTTGCCATCTTTTCTAAACGTTTCAATTCCTATTAATCAATTATTAAGGAAAGTGTTATTTTTACTTTGATCTTTCGATGCTAAAAATTGATTAAATTCTTTTTTTATTTCATTGCTATCGATCGAACTTTTAGCCGTTACTGTTAAAGATTTTTTATTTAAATTTTCAATTGAAATTGGTGTTCAATTTTTATTAGCTATAAAAGAAAAATCTAATGCTGCAATCTTTGCGCCATTATCTAATCCATCCATCGTAAAGTTATAATTAATATCGACGATCGCACTAGTGCTATTATAAAAACTATTAATATCTAAAGTTATCTTTTTGTCATTATCATAAAAGCGATCAAACTTAGTGATTCCATGATATTGCATAGCTGGGGCATCTTTTGTTCCGCCATTTTCTGCTAAATAACTTCCATAATATTTAACTAAGTTAGTTTGGTCGGTAGAGACATCACTTAAAAATTTTGTAGCATTAACATCTTCATAATCTGGTTGTCAATTATATTGATCATAATCTTTTTTGTTTCATGAGTTGAATAAAAATTCTGAATTAGTCATGATTTTTTGAGAATCATCTCCAGCTGCAGCTTTCATGTGAATTAAAACAATTGTGTTCGATTGATCAAGACCAAAAGTTTGTTCAATCGTACCATTGAATCCAACTTTTACTTTTCCTTGATTATCAATATTGCTAACAGATAAATATTGATTAATTTTATCTGTAACTTCTTTCTCATCAAAAGCTACATTTCCTCAATAATCACCATTAATACCGTTAGCTTTCAAAGTACTTGCACCATCTTTATCGGCTAATTTTGAAAAAACATTAAATTCTTTGTCTCCTCCAGGATTTGGATTCGAAGAATGTCCACAACTAGTTAAACTCGTTATAGCTCCCAATCCTGTCAAAGCAACAAAACTAATAAACGTAATTTTTTTATTCTTTTTCATAATGACTTCCTTAGCTTTATTTATTTAAATTGTTTATTATCTTTAAAATACTTTAGTCATTCATATTAATTATACAATTATTATTATTTTATAAAAGAATTTGGTCATATA
>JABABV010000018.1 GCA_014238055.1 Mycoplasmatales bacterium
TAATTTTGTTAATAGTGCAATTGCTGAAAAACCATTCAATATTATTAAACAAGTAAAACCACTTTTAGCAAAACAAGATAGTAATCTTAATGATTGAACTGTTAAAGAACCGTTTAAGAGTAATCCGATTAACCATTTTGATGGCCAAGTTACAGTAACGATTAATAATGCAAAATTAAAAATTGAACAAAAAATGATAGCTGACTTTTCTACTAGCTATCCAATTCCGGCGCCGATAAATAGAGGTCACGAATATAATATTAATGCTTGAAAAGTATTTGAGTAAAAGGAGAGATTATTAAGTTATGAAAAAGCAACATCCATTTATAAAAAAAAGTAGTATCTTCGTTCTAATTATGATTGTTTTATTCGGTCCTATTAGTGGATTTTTAATTATGAGAAACATCTCTAAAAGCGATTGAAGTAAAAATGCTTTAAAAGAGCCAGTTGAAAATATAGTTAAAGAAGTAACTCCTTTTCATTCTGGAACAAATGATTATAAATCATATGTTAATTGAGGGTTTGATAATAAAACTTTAAAACCTCTAGTTGTTAAAAACGATATTAAAAAAGGTTATGGGATAGATGCAAGTAATAAATCAAAAGATTGATGGAAAAATAACGTCACTAATGGAGGCAGTACTTTTCATGAAGAACACGATATAATTATCGGTTCTTATGCATTAGGACAAATTTTTTGAATTGAAAACTATGCTACTGTTAAATCAAATAATTTTGTCGCTAAATATAATATAAAAAATTCATTAATAGGTAATCCAATAGTTTGAATGTATAGTGCTTTTGCTAAAAAAGCAGTTGCAGAAAAAGCGATCAATATTATAAAAGTTGCAAAACCAGAGTGAATCAAAGCAGGAGCTACTAACGATAATATTAAAGTAGTTGAAAATTTTAAAAACACATTTACTTGACATGATTTTTTTGACAATCAAGGTCAAATTAAAATTAAATTAGCTTTTAAAAATTCTAAAACAATAACGTTTGCGATTAAATTTAAATATAACCCGATTAATCCAAAATTTAATACGATTCCTAAAGCGCAAGAATATAATGTTAACGATTGAAAAGTAATCTAGATATATTTTTAAAAATTAAATAAATAAAAAAAGATAACCTTAGAGTTATCTTTTTTATTTAATAAGTTTAATTGTTAGTGACTAATCCAGGAGTATCTATAAAATTAAAATTTTCGATAGAATTATCTAAATCAAATTTTGTTCCATCACCAGTTTTTCATTGAAAACTAGCTTGCGCTGGTTTAGTAACTGATTTTTTCTTAGTACCGAAATTATAAATAGTGATTGAAAAATTAATTTTATAATCTTGTTCTATATATCCTGCTGTAATATTTATTTTTACAGCTAATTGTTCGATATTACTTCGATAATGATTAACTAAGAGATCGTAATAATTTGGATATTTAGATTCATTAGCAAGAACAATTTTTTTAAATTGTTTAATTAATTTACGTTCAACAATATCTTCGTATTGATTTAAGATTGGTTCAGCTGATAAAAATCAAGCATGGAATTTAACTCTATTTGAATTCCCAGGAACAAAATCATTTAAAGAGAAATCATTGTTTTGAGTTTGAATCGCTTTAACATCAAACGTAGTGTTATCTTTATTACAAGTAATTTGGTAAAAAATAGTTTTTGAAGTTTTATCTGCTGGTTTATTAGCTTTAGCACTAAAATTGGGAGCAGGATCGTCTTTAATATATGTATCTCAATTTGTCGGTAAAGCGCTTCCTTGACTATCGTGGATATTTTTTAAGACTGCTAAAATATCTTCAGAACTACTCATTTGTTTTCTAGCGTCGATAATATATTTAAGTCAAGGATCGGTCTTAGAATCACTAACTCATTGGTTTTCTAAACTATTATCACCGAATAATTCATATAAAGTGCGCCCACTTTTAATTATAGAATTAAATTGCGCTTTATAGTTGATCGTTACTGAACTATCATTTTTATTTGTTATCGTAAAAGTAGCGTTATCAGTACCAACTACAAGGTTTCCAACTGTTGAGTCAGCGTATTTTCATTCAATACCATTCTGAACGATTCTTTGAACAGCTCAAGTTTTGAAGGCAACTTCTTTAAATAAAGTCGATAAAGTGTCTTTTCAATTATTAAAACTATAATTGAAAGTTCAATTGTTATAACCGTATTCTTTACTATAATTACTTTTTTGATCTCATCGTAAAGTTAAACTAATGTTATAAGTAAACATATAATCAGTTTCTTGGTTGTAATTATGAGGACCTATCACTAAGTTCATCGTGATTAATTGCTTAACTTTATCGCTCGTAATCGTCGATGAACTTTTAACTTCTAATTGATCATTGACATAATGACTAAAATCAATATTTATATTCGCTATTTTAGTACTATTTTTATAAGCGCTTACTATAGAATTTCAAATCGAAGTTTCGGCACTTACTTTTTGATCATCAGTTTGACTTTTAACTTGTGCTAAGAAAAGATCAAAAGTTGCTTTCGAATCAGATGGATCGCTTAATTTAGTTCAATCATTAATACTGTAAGGTTGATCATGAAAAGTAGCTCGGGCACTAAATTGTTGATGTTTAGTTAAATTATAAATAATATAAGTGACTACTTTATCACCAACAACGCCGGCGCCTTTATTAATAATTTCACTACCATCAATTTTTCAACTAGTGATATTTAATTTTTGAATAACGTCTAAAGCACTTTCAGCATCAGCTAATTTTTTAAAATAATCAAAAGTTTCTGTTGATGGATGAGGATCGCTTAATTTAGTTCAATCATTAAGACTATAAGCTTGATTGTGAAAAGTTGCCTTAACATCAATTTCTTCGTTTTTACTATTGTTATAAACGATATAAGTAATTTCATTATTACCGACTTTACCACCGTTTTTACTAAATTCTTCACTACCATCAGTTTTTCAACTAGTAATGTTTAATTGTTTAACGATATTAATAGCGTTTTCTTCATTTGCTTTTTCTTTAAAGTTATTAAATGGACCAGGATCTACTGCTTTTTTACCACAACTAACAACTGTCGCAGCTCCACTAGCTATCGGAACAACAACCGCAATACTTTTAAAAGTTAATTTTCAAAATTTATTCATAAAAATAAAACCGCCTCGTTAAATTTATTTATATATTCATCGTCTATTTTCATATTAATTATAATCTATATATAAAATAATTTAATTAAAATTATTTGTTAAAATCAATAATTTTAACTATAAAACCTTGCTTTTTAGCTATTTTATAGATTTAAAACAACTAAAGTTACGATTTTTGATTAAATAAAAATTTTTTGAAATATTAAGATTTTTAAAAAATAAAAATATTTCAAAAAAAGGTTTGACTTGCGTAGATTACAATGCTATAATAATCAAGCGTTAAAGAGCAGCAATGCAATTTCGCAAAGCAATTAATATTGAATATTAATCGCTTAAAACTCATTAATTATAAATTAGTGAGTGAGAATAGATCTTTGAAAACTGAAGAAAATAGACATCAAAAAGATGTCTTAGAATTTTCTCAATCAAAAGGCAAATTAAGCAATACTTATTGCAACAATTTAAATTAAAGCAAATATGTTAATTAGTATTAAATTACTAAGAGCGTACGGTGAATGCCTTGGGTTTAGGAGTCGATGAAGGACGTAACTACTTGCGATAAGCCTCGGTTAGATAGAAGTAATCTTTGATCCGGGGATTTCCGAATGGGGCAACCCAATATCCTTAATAGGATATTACTATTAGATGAATACATAGTCTAATAGGGAGACACCTAGGGAACTGAAACATCTC
>JABABV010000019.1 GCA_014238055.1 Mycoplasmatales bacterium
AGTCAATAAAATGTTAAATAAAAAATTTATAAAACTTTTAAGTGTAACTTTGACGACATCCTCAATATTAGCAACCGATATAGTGGTTATTAGTTGTAGTAAAAAAGAACCGAAAGAAACTTATACTTGAGCGGACTTTAAAAAAGATGCTCAAAAAGAAACAGCTTTTAATATCGTTCAAGCATCAAAACCAAATGGTTGAGATAACGCTACTGAAGGTGAATTAAACGGAGCGACTTTTGTTGTTAATGATGGTGCTCAAAAAATAACTATCGATATTACGAGAACGAAATCAATGAATTCTTGAGTAGCTTCGTTTGAAGTCGATTATGTCTCTACTACCTACTACAATATTAGTCAATGAAAATGCTATAAACAACCAGTTGAAAATCCTAACAGTTGAGAATTATTTAAAGTAACTGCTAAAGCAGTTACGGCAGAAGAATTAATTACGGAAGTACGTAAATCAGGAGCCGTTAATAAACTTAAATGAACTTATGGAACTGCTTCTCAAATCGCTTGAGTTGAAGGGGATAAAGCTGAGTTCGATACTTTTGGAGCAATCGATCGAACTAAAGATAGTTATTCTGGAATGAAAGGTAAGCCAGTTATAAATGAAGCTAATCATACAATCACAGCAATTATTTCTAAAAAAGATCACGAAGGAATGTATGATTCGGATCCAATTAAAGCAACAATAACTTACACATTTAATGAATCTTATAAAATGAATGATTGAAGATTCGCTAAAACAGAACAATTAATTTCTGAAGAAAAAGCAAAATCAAACTTTAGTATTGCTGATAGTTTAGCAAAAAGTAAACCTGGACAATTCTTAGTACAAAATTGAATGACGATGAGCGAAAACGGTTCAGCAGAAATCAAGCAACGAATAAAGAAATCTAATGCCGATGCCATTGCTCATATACCAAATAGCGATAAGAATACTAAAATGCAAAATGCTTTAAAAATTGAAGGATTTGCATCTAGTCAACTTTTCTCAGTGCGAGATTCGCATTTTGATTCAGATCCGACGCAGCATGCAAAAGGTAAAATTGTTTCTACAATTGTATTACGTTTTTTTGGTCCAAGTTCAGCACACGGACAAATGTTTCTTTCTTTTTCTTTTATGTATGTAAATGGTAAAAATAGTAAAGATGGATTATCAACTTTTAATAATACTTGATATGGAAATGTAACTCACATTTAATAAAGGAAGTTATAATCTTAACTATTAATTTAGTCGTTTTTAATTATAATAAAAAAATTATAATTAAGAATATATTTAAATGTAAAAAGTTTTTAAAATACAAAGTTAATAAAATATTTATTTAAAATAAAAATAAAAATAATAATACTATTCAAAAATATAAAAAAAATTAATATATTAAATATATAAAATACCCGTGAACAGATTTTTGCGCCTACAACTCTATAAACTATTTGAAATACGCTGATTTCAAAAATGTAATCGTTGAAAATATTCCCCCAGCTCTTTCTGAGATTGCCAAGC
>JABABV010000001.1 GCA_014238055.1 Mycoplasmatales bacterium
GATTTAGTGGTTGTGATACACAACCGTTATTTAAACAAAAATAATATATCAATATAATAAAATAAAAGGACTGATGAAAATATGAATTTTAATCAAAATAATATTTTAATTAATAATAATATTGATGATATTAATGATGTTTTTTTAGAAATAGCTAATTTTGCTAGTCTAAAAAAATACATAAATAATGTTGATGATTTAATTGAAAAATTTTGAAATCGAGAAAATTTAGGAAGTACGGGATTTGAAGAGGGATTTGCTATTCCTCATGCAGTTTCCAAAGATATTAAGGAAGCTCAAATTATTATTTTCAAATCTAATAAAGGTATAAATTGAAAATCATTAGATGGTAAAAAGACAACTGTGGCAATCGCTCTATTAATACCAGAGGCGGAACACAACACAACTCACTTAGACATTTTATCTAATTTATCTAGAAAATTATTAAAAGAAGATTTTAGAAAAATTTTAAGACAAGATGATAAAAAAGCAATTGCTTTAGAAATTAATAATATTATTAATAATATAGCAGATGATAAAGTAACTAAATTAGAAAATAAAAATGAAATCAAAAAATCTTTAAACATTATCGGTATTAGCGCTTGTACTACAGGAGTAGCTCATACTTACATGGCTAAAGATCGTATGGAAGAAGAATGTAGTAAATTAGGTTATTCTGGACATTGAGAAACTCAAGGTAGTAAAGGTCAAGAATACACTCTTACAGACGAGCAAATTCGTCAAGCAGATGTTGTTATCATTACCGCTGATATCAATGTTGAATTAGATAGATTCGATGGTAAAAAAGTTTTAGTTACTAGTACTCATGAAGCTTTAAACTCAGGTGCTGAATTAATTGAAAAAGCATTAGCAACTGCAAAAATTTATAAAAATAATAACAGCGCTAACTTTATAGGAAATACAAAAACTAAGAACGCTTTCTTAAAACATCTACTAAGTGGGGTTTCTTATATGATTCCATTTGTAGTTTTTTCAGGACTACTATTTGCGATTCTTGGAGGTATCGGTCATTCGATTCATGGTGTAGATTATAAATTTAAAGGTACCGGTGTTCTTGATCAAATGTATCAAGCTGCAAATGTTGGATTTATGTTTATGATCCCTGTTATGGCTGGTTTCATAGCTAATTCAATTGCCGGCAGAGCAGCGTTAGCTCCTGCAATGATTAGCACATATGTAGCCACTGATAATAAATTATGATATATGTATAGCGGTACATTCACTACGAATCATACTACTTCACTTGCTTTACTAGGAGCATTGATTTTTGGAGTATTAGCTGGGATAATAGTTAAACATGTTAATAGAATAAAGGTTCACAAGCATATTGCACCAATTATGCCAATTATAATTATTCCATTATTCGTCACAAGTGTTCTAACTTTACCTTTAGTGTTAATTGGAGCTCCTTTAGGATGAGCAATGTATGAATTTAATAATGGATTAAAAATAGCAGGAAATACAAACGGGGTTAACTTTTTAATTGGGTTTATTATCGGAGCAATGATTGGGTTTGATTTAGGTGGACCTATCAACAAAATTGCCGTATTGGCAGCAACCGGATTGATAGGGAGTGGAAATTACTACTTAATGGGTGCTGCTTCAGCAGCGATTCCAATTCCACCATTAGGAGCAGGACTTGCAACAATTCTTTATCGTCGTAAATTTAAAGATGACTTTGGATTAGGTATATCTGGTTTAAGTCTTGGATTTATGGGTATAACTGAAGGTTCAATACCATTTGCCGTTAAATATACTTGAAGAGCAATCGTGCCTAATATTTTAGCTTCTGCTTTAGCAGGAGGGGCGGCTTTCGCACTACATATCCATGGATATGTTGGATCATGAGGGGGACCAATCATAACATTATTCGGTGGTGTTGGTAGTGATTGAACCTTTATTGCAGGAAGCAGTATTTTAACTGGAATAGTCTTGTTCTATATAGTTATTATTGCAGCTTCTTTATTACATGCATTTATATTTTCAACTTTAGCAGAAAAAGAAAATTTTGATTTATTTAAATCTAAAAAAAATAAAGTCGTTAATGTAGATAACGTCGAACTAGACGTCGAGCAGAATATATAACTAATATTTACAAAATAAAAAACAAATCTAAATTTTAGATTTGTTTTTTTAATAATAAATTTGTACAACTTCTTTACAATTATTTTTAAAGTGCATAGAGTCTGCTCCAAGATTAGAAAAATCTGTAGTATAAATAGAAGCTAATTTTTTATAAGGGCTGACATTAATAAAATCATTATTATTTAAACGGTATTCCAACATACCTACTAATCTACCGTAAACAGCACTAGAAGCTCCAATTTTAAAATAAAATTGAGGTGGTTTAAAATATTTATTATCACCTGGATTGTATTTATCTAAAAAGGGCGTCTTTTCGTTAAATCTATTAAATAAAATATGCCCTAAAGTTTCTCCAGAATAAGTTAAATTAACAGTAACTTGAAAAGTGTAGCTATTGTATTCACCAATAATTGCTATTTGATTACTTTTTAAACTATTTTTAATTCTGTTGTAGTCTTTTGGGGTTAATAATCCTTTTTTATATTGATAGCGATGTTCTCGATTAAACAAAGCTGCCATCTCTTGAAAATAAACAAAATTATAATAAAATCCACCGATACCTACAAAACTACTAACGATCATTACAACAGCTAAAAATTTACTAATAACGCCACCTTTAACAAAATTAATCTGTTTATAGTTTTCATACATACTATTAGCGTTTCTGTTTAAATGTTCGATTAATATAGGTGTCAATACTAATCCAGCAATTAAATTAGCAAAACCACCAATTAGACAAATCGGTAAAGAACTAATTGAATTTGCGATCGCAATATTTTTAGAATATAATAAACTATCAAATATAAAATAACTAGGTAAAAATAAAAATCCTAAGAAAAATAATATACTACTAAAAATTATTTTATTTCTAATAACTTTTTTAGACAAAATTATCACAACTGCATCGATAGGATAAACTATTCAATAAGCTAATATTCAACTTCCAAGTCCATAAATTATACTAACTAAAAATAAATATGAAATCGTTAGTAGAAATATTTCTTTAATTCTTAAAAACAAACAAAATATAGCAAAGAAAAAAGTTGTTAATTCAATACCAGGAATAAATCCGAAAAGTAATTTTACACATATTAAAAACGCTAATTCAAATCCTAAAATAGATATAGATAAGATTGCTCTTGTATTTTTATATCGCGTCATTAATTATTACGATAATAATATAAAATTATTATCTTTTTTTCTGAAATTACATTTTTTGAATTTATGATTATATTTTCAAATCTTTGAAAATATCCAACTCTTGGTTTATACATTTTTCGAGGATCAATAATTCTATTTCAAGCATTTTCTTCTTTTATTTTATTAGATCTATATTTAGGATTAGAATTTACGATCGATAAAGGGCCGATATATTTTTCTGACTTTTTATCTTCTGATTTAAAATGAGTAAGTAATTGTGATGCCGTTTGAGCAAATGGAGTAATATTACTATGAGTTACCATTATTGCTACATTTTTAAATATAGGTACGATCTCTCAATAACCTAAAGGTAATAAATATTGCATAAATATTCCTGGAGATTTATTAAATATACTATTTTTATTTTTAACAGATTCTTTCAAATCTTTCATAAATTCATTATAATTTTTATCAGAAAAAACATTTTTAAAATATTTTTTTATCGTAAATCCATTTCAAGTTTTATTATCATAATGATTATTTTGTGTAAAATGAGGCAAACTCAAAATTCTGTTTTGACCATTAATATTAACTACTTTAAATTTTAAAAGAAATTCATAAGATCCAATTTTTGTAACGGTGCTTGTTGGGCTATCTCCTAAAAAAGCTGTATCTAAATAATTAAATTTATCTGTAAAATTAGACATAAAATCTTGACTAGAAGAATATAATCCAAAATAATCATCATTTTTCATTTCTATCAAATTATGGGGACTAAAGCTAAGACCATTAATTGTCAAATTATAGATATTAGTTTTTTGACCGTTATAATCACCAATAACTTGATCACTATTATGTTTCATAAAAACAACATGTTTATCTATCGCATTAGATCCTTGATTTTTATTTAAATTAATATAACCTTTAAAATCAGTCATGTTAGCAGTCATTGATTTTAAAGCTACATCAATATCAGAAGTTGAATCATTTGCAATATCTTTATCTTTAAAAAAATTACTTCAAATTTGATCGTTATTTTTATAAGAATCCGCTTCAGATAAACTTGTTACCATTTTCTTTTCACTAATATAATTTTCTATTGTCTTAGAATTGCTATTAATATTCTTATCGTTAGCTAAATGGGCTGGTATGGTAGTTATTCAATCAGGATTTTTGGCTGGTATTTTAGCACTACAACTAGATAATACTGTACCAAATAATATTGAAGTAGTTATCGCACTTATACTAACAATATATTTTTTTTTATTTATTAACATTTTAAAAATCTCTTTCTTTGTAGTTTCGTTTTTACATAAATAACAGAATATAAAAAAAACACCATACGACAATAAGGTGTTTAAACTACAAAAATATTAAATAATTTAATAAAATTATTAAGAGATTAGAAGTAGCCTAAACTTTCCACAGAAGTTTTGTTTGCTAAGTAAACAGGTAGTTCTACCGACTTAGACATTCCTACTAACACACCTTCTCATATTATTAATAATACAATGGTTTATTGTGCTTTCGTATTCTTCACGGTTACTGGGATAGTTTTGGTTTTTACCAAATTCTCTATTAAGCAATAAATTGCACCAATTTCACTTGATTATTCAGTTATAAAAATTATTATAGCATATTTAATAAGTTGATTTCTGAAAAATTAATTAAAATTAACATAATTTTTAATGATAAAATTAAAAAAAGCTTTAGCATTCAACTAATATTAATTAATTAAATTAATAAAGTGCTATAATAGAAAAGGAAATAAAAAAATAAGAAAGATGGTAATTAATATGAAAATAACTTTATTAGAAGATTTAAAAGAAATTAAAAGAACTAGTCCTTTAGTTTTAAATTTAACTAACTTAGTAACTATAAATGATATTGCAAATGTAGAAATATCTATGGGAGCATCTCCAGTAATGAGTGACTGTTTAAATGATGCTTTAGAATTATCTGCATTCGCTAAAGCTATATTAATTAATATCGGAACTATAAACGAACGCCAAGGTAAAATTATGTTAGCAGTCGTTAAAGCTAATTATAATAAAAAGCCAATAGTTTTAGATTTAGTTGGTTATGGAGCAACTTCTTCACGTAACGAATGAGCTAAAAAATTAATTCCTTTCGTTGATGTTCTTAAAGGTAATTATGCTGAAGTGTTATCTTTATACCAACAAACAAATTTAACTAAAGGTGTTGACGGTGATATAGATATTTCGGAACCGAAAGAAGTTATTTTATCAGTCGCTAAAAAATATAATAAACTAATTTTAATGACTGGTAAAGTAGATCATATTAGTGATGGAACTGACACTATTTCATTAAGTAATGGTGATGCTATGTTAAAAAACATCACAGGTACAGGTTGTATGTTAGGTGCAATAAGCACAGTTTTTCTAGCTAACAAAAAATCAATAGATAGTTTAGTTAATGCAGTTTCTTTATTAAATTTAAGCGCTGAAGCTGCTGTAAAAGAAAATAAAACTCCATATAGTTTTAGAACTACTTTAATAGATAGTATTTATAATGCTATTAATTGAATAGATATTAAAAATATTAAATTTATTTAATTAATATTAATTTTAATAATAAAAAACACTATTTTAACAATAGTGTTTTTTATTATGTTTTTATAGATTAATTACTTCTTATTTGGATCTGTTTCGGGAGCGTCTTGAACTTCAGCTTCCACAACGTCATCTTCTTTATTATCTTGGCTTGGGTCTTGACCAGGATTTTGAGATTGTTGTTGTTTCATCATCTCAGCCATTTTAGCGGCCATTTCTTCGAATTCTTTAATCTTAACATCTAAAGCGGCAATATCTTTTTTCTCAATTAATTCTTTTAATTCAGAAATTTCTTTTTCAGTTTTTTCTTTTTGGTCGGCAGGAATTTTATCTCCAGCTTCAGCTAATTGTTTTTCAGACATATCTAAAATTTGTTGAGCACGATTAATAGTTTCGATTTCTTTTAAACGTTCGTCATCTTTTTTACTGTTAGCTTCAGCATCTTTAATCATTTTTTCGATTTCTTCTTCTTTTAAGTTTGAAGAATCTGAAATTGTGATAGATTGTTCTTTCCCAGTTTTTTTATCTTTAGCTTTAATACTTACAATCCCATTAGCATCAATATCAAAAGTAACTTCGATTTGAGGAACACCTCTACGAGCTGGTTCTATTCCAGTTAATTGGAAATGACCTAAACTTTTATTATCGCTAGCAAATTTTCTTTCACCTTGTAATGCGTGAATGTCTACTGCAGGTTGGTTATCTGCAGCTGTTGAAAATACTTGAGATTTAGAAGTAGGAATAGTAGTATTTCTATCGATTAATTTAGTCATAACTCCACCAAGTGTTTCGATACCTAGTGAAAGAGGAGTAACGTCTAATAATAGAACATCTTTAACATCTCCAGTTAAAACTCCACCTTGAATCGCTGCTCCAACGGCAACTACTTCATCAGGATTAATTGAACGATTTAAAGTTTTTCCTAAAACTTTTTTAACTAATTCTTGTACAGCTGGCATTCTAGTTGATCCACCAACTAGTAAAACTTCATTAATTTCACTCGCTGGAATTTTAGCATCTTCTAAAGCTTTTAATAATGGTTTTTCAGTTCTCATCAATAAACTATGTGTCATTTTTTCAAATTCTGATCTAGTTAATGTTTTATCAAAATTTAAAGGACCAGCACTTGTCATTGATAAAAATGGTAATAAAATTTGAGTTTGTTTAACACCAGATAAATCAATTTTAGCTTTTTCTGCAGCATCTTTTAAACGTTGCATTGCCATTTTATCTTTACTTAAATCTACTCCATGAACAGCTTTAATTGATTTAACTAATCAATCGATAACTGCTTGATCTCAATCGTCTCCACCTAAATTATTATCTCCTGAAGTAGAAAGAACTTCAAAAGTACCATCGGCCATATCTAAGATAGAAACATCAAATGTTCCTCCACCTAAATCATAAATTGCGATTTTTTGTTCATGATCTTGTTTATCTAGACCATAAGCTAAAGCAGCAGCAGTAGGTTCATTAATTATACGTTCAACTTTAAGACCAGCAATTTTACCAGCATTTTTAGTAGCGTGTCTTTGAGCATCGTTAAAATATGCCGGTACTGTTATAACTGCTCTAGTAATTTTTTGTCCAGTTTTTTCTTCAGCAAATTTCTTTAAATATTGTAAAATCATTGCCGATATTTCTTCTGGACTATAATCTTTACCATTAGCTTTAACTTTTTTATTACTTCCCATTAAACGTTTAACAGATATTATTGTATCTGGGTTTGTAACAGCTTGACGTTTAGCGTTATCTCCAACAATAATTTCTCCGTTTTTAAAGGCAACTACAGAAGGAGTTGTACGTTTACCTTCAGGGTTTTCTAAAACAGTTTTATTTTTACCATCCATTATAGCAACACAAGAGTTTGTAGTTCCTAAATCAATTCCAATTATTTTTGACATATTGTTCTCCCTTATTTTTGTTATTTATATATTTTAACTAATACTGGCGTTAATAAGCGATCGTGCAAACGATATCCGTTATGAATTATTTCAGCTATGTGATTAATTTTTTTATTATCATCAGTTTTTATAGTGTCGATTGCTTGATGTTTAGAACCATCAAATTCTTGACCTACTTTAGCAACTATTTCATTTATTCCAGCATCTTTTAAAACATCTCTAAATTTAGTAGAAATCATTTTAAAACCTTGAATATAAGCGTTAACTTCAGCATTATTAGTTTCAAAGCTAATTACTCTATTCAATTGATTTAAAATACCAACTAATTCTTCAGCGCTTTTTTGTAAAGAATATTTTTTAATTTCTTTAATTTGTTTATCAATTTTTGTTTTTTCAGCAGTTTTAAATTCATCTAATTGAATTTGTGCTTTTTCAGCAAAAGATTTTGCTTTTTTAATATATTCAGAATTTATCTTATTGATTTCTTTTTTTAAAGATAAAATTTCTTTTTCTTGGTTAATATTTTTTTTAATTAACTCTTTGTTTAATTTATTTAATTCTTTATTAGTATCTGTTAATTTATTGATTTGTTTTTTATTTTTATCAGTTTTTTTATCGGTTTGAATTTCTGATTCAATATTTTCTGATTGTTCTTTTTCCAGAATTTCTTCTTCTTTATTTTCCAAAAAAATTCCTCCTTCATAATTATTGATTCTTTCAATAACGATATTGTAATAAAAAAAATTAGCACTGTCAAGTAAAAAGTGCTAATTTATAATTTATGTGTCGTATTGTTATATTAATTTGTTTTCGTTTTCGAATATAACTTGCATAGCAGTTAAGACAGCTGTGTTGAAAATTTCTTCAGCATTAGCTCCACGAGACAAGTCATTGACTGGTTTATTAATCCCTAATAAAACAGGTCCCACAGCTTTGTATTCACCTAAACGTTGAGCAATCTTATAACTTATGTTACCAGCTGCTAAATTAGGGAATATAAGCACGTTTGCGTTTTCTTCATAAAATTTCTTACCAGTTTTTTTCATTCTAGTGTGTGGATCATACGCAGCATCAAACTGAATTTCACCATCAACAAAGTTTTCTTGTTTAAAGTTTAAAGGAGCCATAAATTTAGTAAAAAATAATTTACTGGCTTTATTCATCTTGATAGCATTATCGTGTTTCGCACTACCGAAAGTTGAAAATGATAAGAAAGCAATTTTTGGTTCTAATCCAATCATTTTAGCTAATTCATAATTTTGAAATCCAATTTCAGCAATTTGTTCTGAATTTGGCGCAATATTAGTAGAACAATCTCCAAATATTAAAATTTCTTTTCCTTTAAGCATAATGAATCCAGAAGATACGATATTATATTTTTTAGATGGTTTTATAATTTGAAATGCAGGTCTTAAAATATCTCCTGTTGGACAAGAAATTCCACCAACAAACCCATCTACTTTATTTAAATGTAATAACATCATTGCTTGATAATTAGTGTTTTTCATCATTTTTTGACATTCTACTAAAGTATTTTTAGTTTTACGTAACTTGAATAATTCATTTGTCATTGTTTTTAATTCTTCATTTTCAATTAATAAAGCTTCACATTCACCTTGATATTTATTAAAGTTTGCTTTATTGTCAAATAACAGTTGTGGTATTAAAATTTTTTCTTTTAATAGTTTTTCTGCCGCTTCTTGAATTAATTCATTTTTTCCTTCTGGAAAAATTATCTTTATTTTATTTTCGAATTTTGAAATTTTTTTTATGATTTGTTTAATAAAATTATTGTCCATAATCTATTTCATTCTCCTTGTGTTAAGTTAAGTATTTAATTTCAATAACTATTATATAACAATACTTAACAATATTAATATAAAAAAATAATAAAATTTATTATTTTATTATTTTTTATAAAATGTATTATTTTATTTAATCTTGATTTCTAGAAAAATGAGCAGCAATTTCAAAAATAAATATTGCTGGAATAACCATAAATGAAATTCCTATAGCTTGCATTGCATATTCTAAATCTTTAGATATATGAGTAGCTTTTGAAACGTCTTTAGATATGCTACTGGCGGCATCGGGAGAATAGAAAAATATTAAAGCTCCCATAAAAAATAAAAACATAAAAACTATTAAACTAACTGTCTTACTAGCAAATCACATAATTATACCTCTTTTTTATTATATTTATAATGCGTCCTTCAATAGTAATATTATACATTATAAATAGTTTTAAAATGAATTTAATAGTATTGTTTAAGAATTATTAATATCTTTAACTTCTTTACTTATATAATCTAAAAAAGAAATTATTTTTTTATATTCCATTCTTTTTGGTCCTACTATTGATAATTGAATTTTTTTACCATGCATATTATAGTTATTAGATATTACCGAAACATTATCATTACCAACTTCAGAACCATTAATAATTTTTATTTTATCGCTATTAACAGATTGTGCAGCAATTTGTTTTCAAATAGATGTATTTTCTAAAAATTTTAATAATTCAATCATTTTATCGTGATCTTTAAATTCTGGATTCGCTAAAATATTATTTCTTCCATGAATAGAAATGTTATTTTGTTGTTTAAAATTAAAAATTGAATTAGTGAAAGTTTGCATTAATAGCTCATAATTCTGAACTTGATGTTTTATGATTGGCATAATTGCTTTCATTTTTGCAATCAATTCATTTAATTTAGAATCTACTAAACGATCATTAAAAATTTTAATACAAATTTCTAAATCTTGTAAAATAATTTTTTGATTTAAATTAATCATCTTATTTAATACATTACCACTAGAGTCAACGACAATAACCATAGCAACATGCTTATTAATAGCTACTAAATCAATTTTTTTTAAGATTATTGCACTATTTGCATCATTAGAAATGATTGAAGTTAAATCTAATACTTCAGTGATGACATTAGCTGCTTGCGCAAAAATATCTTCAATGGCTAAACTACGATCATTAAATATTTTTTGTAATTTTAATTTTATATTATTATCGATATCTACTTTTAATAAATTATTAGTGTAGTACTCATATCCTTTATTAGTTGGGATTCTTCCACCAGAATTATGTGGTTTTTCAATATAACCAGCTTTTTCTAAAAAAGCTAATTCATTCCTAATAGTTGCGCTTGAACGTAAAAATTCACTTTTTTGCATATTGTTAAGTAATGTTTTTGAACCAATTGGTTTTGCTTGGTTAATATAAACTTCTATTATTAGTTTTAACAAATATTTCTGACGATCACTTAAATTCATAAAATCTCCTTTATCGATTTATAATAAAAAACACCGAAAGGTGTTAATTAATTAATTTTGAATATCTTTTAAAATAGTTACTAATTCATCTTTTGATAAAGAATCATAATTATTGATTCCGATTTTTTTAGCAATCGATTTTAAATCTGATAATTGAAAAGTTGTAAAATCAGTTTTCATTGGTTTTTGATTTTGTTCTTCAATAGTTTTTGCTTCTGTATATTTTTCTTCGTTAATAGCTTTTCAAGTATTAACTTGCACGTTACGTTCTTCTTGTTCTTTAGTTACAAAATTTCCATTAATGTTTTGTCTTCCATTAACATTTTGTCTATTATTAAATGTTTGAAAATTATTTACATTTTTAGAAATAAGTTTATCTAAATTTTTAATAGTATATGCTGTTTTAAAAATACGTGTATTAAATCAAGTTAATATTAAAACAGTTGAATATGCCATTCAAGAAGCGACGGCAATAATTTTAGTATATCAAATAGTATTATTTAAATTTATATTAAAACTTACTCCGGCAAACACTGGCACTATAAAAGCACCAAGGACGAAACAAAATAATAAATAACTTGCTCACGGTTTTAAAGTTAGGAAGTTTTTAGTTTTAATTGCTTTTATCGATGTGATCGATAAAGTTGCTGCAAAAGAAAATAGAACAACTAAAAATAATACACTTATAGTTAAATTTCTAATATAGATATCTAACGCTAGAGCGTGAGTTTTTGCACCACTAAAATTTTCTTTAATGACACTTATGATTCCTGCAGAACCACCATTAGTATATAGAGCTGTTAACACTAGTAATAATTTTAAAAACGCCGCTACTCAAGCTGCTATGATTGAAGCGATCACCATTTTACGGTAACCTTTTTTGTTTTTTTCATATATCTTTTTAAATTCTGTGTTCATTATTTAACCTCTCAATTTATAAATTTATGTATAATTTTAAATTTTTTAAAGTTATTCATTAAGTAATTATAACCTTTTTAATAATAAATGTAAAATTAATTAAGTTGTCTTAGTTTTATTTCGATATTATTGTTAACTATTGTTATAGAATAATGTTTATTTTCTACTATTTTATTACTAATAATATTTTTAGAAAGTTCGGTTTCGATATTTTTTTCAATATATCTTCTAATTGGTCGGGCACCGTATTGATAATCAAAAGCTAATTTAGTGATTTGATTAATCGTATCTTCTGGAAATTTAATATATATTGATTTTTCACGAGCTACTCTGTTGATCAATTCATCGCAAAGTTTCTTTGTAATACTTTGAGCAATCTTTTCACTAATCGGATTAAATACGATAATCTCATCAATTCTATTTATAAATTCTGAACTAAAACTTCTTTCAAACAATTTAATCGCTTCTTTATTTTTGCCTTCCAAAGACAAAGCGCTACCTAAATTTGAAGTCATAACAATTATTGTATTTTTGAAATTAACTTTAACTCCTTGGCTATCAGTGATAAAACCATTATCTAAAATTTGTAATAATGTGTTAATTACTGGTTTACTAGCTTTTTCAATTTCGTCAAATAAAACTATCGAATAAGGTTTTTTTCGCACAGCTTCAGTTAATTGTCCACCTTCTTCGAAACCAACATATCCAGGAGGAGAACCGATTAATTTTGCAATTGCATGTTTTTCTGAATATTCACTCATATCAAGACGAACCATTTGATTCTCGTCATTAAATAATTGTTCTGCTAAAGCTTTTACAGTTTCTGTTTTTCCTATTCCAGTAGATCCCATAAAGACAAATGATCCAATCGGTTTTGAGACATCTCTAATTCCTGAACGAGATCTAAAAATAGCATTGGAAATTTTTTCTAAAGCTTCATCTTGGCCTTTTATTCTTTTTTCTAAATTTCCTTTTAGATCAATTAACCTTTGCTTATCACTTTCAATTAATCTCGCTGCCGGAATTCCTGTTCATTGACAAAGAGCATTAGCAACATCTTCTTTAGTGACATCTTCTTTTATTAACGGGTTTTTATCGAGTTCCATTTCTTGTTGTAACTTTAGAATTTTCTTTTCTAATTCGGGTATGTCTGTATATAAAATTTTCGATGCTTTTTGATATTCAGCATTATTTTTGAAGTTTTCTTGCTCGCGCTTCTTTACTTCTAATTCTTTTTTATAATTTTTTAAATTAGTGATTTTTATTTTTTCTATATTTCATGATTTCGATACCATAGTTTGTTTTTCTTTAGCGATCTTTAATGCTTCACTAATTTTTTTAAAGTTTTTACGTGATTTAGCGTCTTTCTCTTCTAACAAACTAGCTTTTTCCATTTCTAAATTAATAATTTTTTCATTTATTTTAGCTAGTTCTTCTGGAACAGAATTGATTTGTGTTTTTATAGTAGCACAAGCTTCGTCAATTAAATCAATTGCTTTATCTGGCAAGAAACGATTGCTAATATAACGATTAGAAAGATTTACAGAAGCCACTAAAGCATTATCGTGAATTTTTACACCATGATATAATTCTAAACGAGTTTTTCAACCTCTTAAAATTGTTAATGCTGATTCTAAATCTGGTTCTTCTATCAACACTCGTTGCATACGTCTTTCAAGAGCGCTGTCTTTTTCAATGTATTTTTTATATTCCCCTAAAGTCGTTGCCCCGATTAACCTTAATTGTCCGCGCGCCAACATAGGTTTTAAAATATTAGCAGCATCCATAGCACCTTGAGTTTTACCAGTCCCCACTAGTAAGTGAACTTCATCGATAAAAATAATTATTTTGTCTTTTAAATTTAATATTTGTTTAATGACGCTTTTTAAACGTCTTTCAAATTCACCTTGAAAACTAGCTCCAGCAACTAACGCTGTTAAATCTAGTTGAAATACTTTTTTATTTAATAAGTTGTCTGGAACGTTGCCATCTACAATTCTTTGGGCTAAACCTTCTATAATGGCAGTTTTACCGACACCAGGCTCCCCTATTAAAGCAGGATTGTTTTTAGTTTTGCGAGATAGAATTCTAATAATTCTTCTAATTTCATTATCTCTACCAATCACCGGTTCTATTTTTCCTTTAATTGCTAATTCATTTAAATCTATAGCATATGTTTTTAAAGGATCTTTATCATCTTTTGGTTTAAACTGTTCAAACATTTCGTTCACCTCTCGTTTCAATTATAACTCTTATAAATTATTTTAATATAAAAAATTAGCACTGTCAATTAGAAAGTGCTAATTTTTATTATTTTTTAAATATTTGTTTCCCTAATTTTATATATTCAGTTAATAGTTTATCGAAATAGTTAAAGGCGCTATCATAAGTATCAGCGCTTTTTAAATCAACTCCAGCTTTAGATAAAGTTTCTAAAGGATAATCGCTACTTCCTGATTTTAAAAATTTATTAATATAAGTGTCTAAATTGGCATCTTTACCACTATGATAATTACCAACGAATGATAAAGCACTTATTATTCCTACAGCGTATTTATATACATAGAAATTATAATAGAAATGCGGAACATAGACTGATCCTAATTCACTATATTTAGGAATCTTTTTAGTTTCTTTTCAACCATAATAAACTCTTAAATTATCAGTATATATTTTTGCATAATCTTCAAATACCATTGGTTTATCTTGATCGATATTTTTAAAAACATTATATTCATAATTACTTCATAACGTTTGGCGATGAACTGTACCGACAAAAGTATTTAATAAATTATTTAAGATATAAAATTTTAATTTAATATCATCACTAGTTTTTAATAAATGTTCAGCTAATAAAACTTCATTAAACGTAGAAGCAATTTCTGCTAAAATAATTGGATATTGAGAATTATAATAATCTTGATAAGTGTCAGAGAAATAAGAATGCATTGAATGACCTAATTCATGCGCTAATGTAGACACTGAATTAAAATTATTACTTCAATTCATCAAAATATATTTCTTATCTAAACCAAAACTAGCACCAATAGAATAAGCACCTGATGTTTTACCTTTAAAAGTTTCAAAATCAATTCAATTATCGTTTAAAGCTTTTTCTAAAACTGAACTATATTCTTTTCCTAAAGGTTTGACAGCTTCTTTAATCAAGTCAATTCCGACTTCTTTTGAAAATTTTATTTTTAAATTATCAATTAAGTCCATTCTTTGATCTCAAGGCTCTAATTTAGATAATCCTAATTTAGCTTTTAGAAAAATTTTATTATAACGAAAATATTTTTTAAACAGAGGTGTTTGTTTTTGAACACTACTATATAATTGTTCTAAAAATTTATCATCGATTTTATCGCCAAAAGTTTGCATTTCAACACTACTATTAAAATGACGAATTTTAGATTCAATACTCGTATTGTATTGATGACCGTATAAAGTTTTAGCTAAAGTGTTTTTATGTTCTTGATAAACTGTTCAAAAACGATTAAAAGCATTTTCACGTAAACAGCGATCTTTATTTTTTAACATTTGTGAAAAATTACCTTGTAATAAAAAGTGTTCTTTCCCGGTAGAATCTTTTATTTTACCAAAATTAAAATCTCCATCTGTCAAAGTAGCAAAGATATCATGATTATTACTTAAAGCTAACGATAATCTTGACATTAATTTCTCTTCACTTTCACTTAAAATATGTTTTTTAGATAAAAATAAATCATTATAATTATGTCTTAAAAATTCATATTTTTCTAAAATTAATAATTTATCAATATCTGCTTTATGATTTAAAATAATATTTTCTAAATTAGCATATTTTTGACTTATATCATTAAAGAACAAAGAAACTTTTTGTTGATTTTTTTGATTATCATTGTCAGTAACATTCTCGTTAGATTTATTGCTAACATAGTTATATAAACGATTAGAGATCAATCCTATTTTTTCACTTATCGCTAATCAAAGATCAAATTTTTCTTCACTTGAAAAAAAGTCATTTATTAATTTATATTTTTCTTCATCTAATTTTTTAATTTCTGCAATTAATTCATCGATTGTAGCGCCAGCTAATAAAACTTCTAAATTTCATTTATATTTTTTTGCTACATCGCTTCTTTTTAGTAGTTTTGCCATTATCAAAACTCCTTATTTTTTATTGTTAGACAGACGTTCTTCTAACATCTTATGTTGTTTTAAATAATTTTCATATTTTTCTTTTTCTTTTGCAATTTTTTCAGGATTAGCTTTTTTAATAAAAGATTCATTATTTAATATTTTTTCACTTCTAGATATTTCTGATTTAATTTTAGCAATATCTTTAATTAAATTATTTGCAGCGTTATTCAATAACTTTTTATCTACTAAAAGATTGATTGCAATATCGTCAAATGATTTAGTAATTGATTTTTTAGTTTCATCGTTGATTAAACTTTTTTCAGCAATCGTTACATTAACCATTTTTATTAAATAATCATTTATTTCATTTAAATAAATATTTAAATAATTAAAATTACTTATGAAACAACTTAAATGAATTTTTTTACTAATCTTTTGTTCAGATCGAATTTCACGAATTTTTTTAATAACATTAAACAATACATCAATATAATTTAATTTATATTGTTCAGTAACTTGTGGTCAAGTTTCTTCTAAAATAGAGTTTTTATCTTCATTTAAAGATAAGAAAATTCTTTCAGATACAAAAGGCATAATCGGATGAATAATTACTAAAATTGCGTTAAGGCAATAATGTAAAACTGTAATAGCATTGTTGTTTTTATGCATTTTATTTAAATTAACTTTACTTAACTCTAAATATCAATTAGCAAAATCATTAACGATAAACTGTTTTATCACTTTACCTAAAATAACAAAATCAAATTTTTCAAAACATTCGTTAACTTTAGTTATTGTATCGTTTAACTTATTTAAAATTCATTTATCGATTTCTGTTAGAGATATTTCCGATAATGTTTTTAGTCTTTTCGTTTCCATATGTAAAGAAATAAATTTAGCAATATTTCAAATTTTGTTAATAAAAACACCATTAGAAATAATTTTTTCTTCGCTATATCGCATATCTTGACCTGGAGTTGAAGAAGTTACTAAGAAGTAGCGCAAGGCATCGCTTCCATGTTTTTCAATCACTGCCATCGGATCAACACCATTACCTAATGATTTTGACATTTTTCTACCTTGTTCATCACGAACTAAACCATGAATTAAAACTTTTTCAAAAGGTTTTTCTTTGATGATATTTAATGCTTGAAAATACATACGAGAAACTCAAAAGAAAATAATATCATAACCAGTAACTAATACATTAGTTGGGAAATGTTCTTTTATAGCTGTGTCATTATTAGGTCATCCTAAAGCACTAAATGGTCATAATGACGAACTAAATCAAGTATCTAATACATCTTGGTCTTGAATTCAATCTTTCCCAGGAGAATCTACTTGAACTTTAATTTGATCACCATTATATCAAACAGGAATTTGATGACCTCATCATAATTGTCTTGAAATACATCAATCATGTACGTTTTCCATTCAACGTAATAGTTCTCCCATAAATCTTTCTGGATAAAATTTAACTGCTTCAGGACTTTTACTATGTTCAATTATTGAACTAGCAAATTTTTTCATATCAACAAATCATTGATTAGATAAATAAGGTTCAACGATAGCTTGACTTCTTTCAGAGTGGCCTACTTGATGAATATGGTCAACAATAGAAACGATTTTACCTTTCGAAGATAAATCATCAACTAATTGTTTACGAGCATCCATTCTATCTAAACCTTCATATTGATGTCCTAAATTATTAATTTTTCCGTTTTTATAAAAGCAGATTGGCGATTCTAAATTATGACGTTTTCCAATTTCAAAATCATTAATATCATGAGCTGGCGTTACTTTCATAGCACCTGTTCCAAAATCACGATCTACATACGTATCTGCAATTACAGGAATAGCTTGTCCGTTAGCAGGATTTATAACAGTTTTATCGATCATTTCTTTATAGCGATCATCTTCAGGGTGAACTACGATAGCAACATCGGCAAACATAGTTTCTGGTCTAGTAGTAGAGACGGAGATGAAGTTTTGATCATCATTTAATAAGAAATATTTAAAAGTATACATTTTACCTTTAACTTCTTTATAGACTACTTCAACGTTAGAAATCGCTGTTTCTTGTTTGGGGTCTCAATTAATGATTCTTTTACCACGATATATTAATTTATCATTATACATATCGATAAAGACTTTATTGACAGCTGCATTAGACTCATCATCTAACGTGAATCTTTCACGTTTGTAATCTAGAGCTAGTCCCATTTTAGCTCATTGCTTACGAATATTTGCGCTGTATTCATCTTTTCATTTTCAAATCTCTTGATTAAATTTTTCGCGACCAATATCTTCTTTAAAGATATTTTGTTCACGTAATTTAGCTTCTACTTTATTTTGAGTGGCAATTCCAGCATGGTCCATTCCAGGGATTCAAGAAATACAATGACCAGTTAATCGTTTATAACGAATTAAAATGTCTTGTAACGTTCCGTTTAAGGCGTGACCAATATGTAATTTTCCAGTAACATTTGGTGGTGGTAAAACGATTGTAAAAGGTGGTTTACCTTTAAGTTTTTCACTACTAAAAAGATCTTCTTTTAATCAAAAATCATATAAGCCTGATTCTACTTCAGCATGATTGTATCTATCAAGAAGGAAATTTTTATTTTTTTTCATGTTTTAAAACACCTTCTTTAGAGGAGTCTGTATTTGATTTTAGTTCAGTTTTTAGTTCTTTATCACTTTCAGAATCTGATTCTAATTTAAATTGATCTTTCAAACTAATTTTTCCATTTGCAGCATTTTCTTTTTTAATAATTTCTTGATATTCCTTGATATGATAAGGTTTGTTTAAATTTTTTCTTTTAAACCCTAAAAGTATTACTCAAGTAGTACTAAAAATTACGATTACAAACGCTATTACAAACGTTATGATTAAAAATATTTTCATAGTCAATAACTCCTTTTAATAAAAATAAAACAACTAATTGCTGTTTTATTTAAAGTTTCTATATTTTAAAACAGTTAAATTATGCAGCTTTCATTGAACGCATTACTGATTTAATTTGTGATTCACTCGGTTTTCTTCCCATTGATAAAAACATTGCTCTTATCATTTTTTCATTAATTGGCGGATTTTTCTTTAATTCTTTTTTAATTATTTTTCGCGCTACGAAGAACCCAATAACTCCACCTATAATAGTGAATATAATTGGAAAAAATATTAATAACGCAATTCCTCAACTTGGCATAAATGCTCCTTCATCTCTATAAATTATTTTAAAAATACTTAAAAATAATTATACATTATATTAAATTAATTCACAAATACTTTTAACATTAAATCCACATTTATCATAAATTACTTCACCTTTTCCAGAATGACCAAAATGATTTAAAGCAATCACGTGATCATTTGGACCAGCAAAACGATATAGACCGTATTCGCTTCCGGCTTCAATAATTATTTTTTTAACATTGGCAGGTAAGATAGTGTTTTGATAATGTTTATCACACTTAACGAATAAGTTATGATTTGGCATTGAAACTACTCTAATGTTTTTACCTTCAGATATTAATTTCTTATAAGCTTGCATAGCTAAAGTTACTTCACTACCACTAGCTGCTAAAATAGCATCGATTGGCATATCATGATTTTCTTCAACTAAAATATAAGCACCTTTTTTAGTTTTCTCTTTACAACTTGTTTTTTGACTTTCAATTGCTTGACGAGTTCCGATAATTACTGATGGTTGTGTGTTTTGATTATAAGTTCATTCAAAAGCTCCAGCCATTTCATTTTCATCTGCTGGTCTAAAAACACTAACGTTTGGAATTGAACGAAGCATTGCTAATTGTTCTACTGGTTGATGAGTTGGCCCATCTTCCCCTACAAAAATACTATCATGCGTCATTAATAACGTAATTGGTAATTTTTGTAAAGCAGCTAATCTTAATGCTGGTTTTAAGTAATCTGAAAAAACAAAGAAAGTTGATCCAAAAGCTCTAAGCCCACCATGTAATTGCATTCCATTAACAATTCCTGTCATTGCAAATTCTCTTACTCCAAAACTAATGTTTTTTTGATCTCTAGAATTTATATCAAATAATTTTGAGTTAGTTATTTTCGCTTTTGTAGAACCACTTAAATCAGCAGTCCCTCCGATAATTTGAGGATGTTTACGTGCTAATTGATTTAAAGCTTCTCCTAAATATTCACGAGTTGCTTTATTATTATCTGATTTTGATAAATCAATTGTTATTTTTTCATCAAAATTAATTTCTTTAGCTAATTTAGGAAATTTAGTACTATAGCTTTTGAATAATTTATCTCATTTAGCGTATTTATCTTCACCACGTTTAATAACTACTTCATCAAAGAATTCTTTAACTGGTCCTGGAATGGCAAATAATTGTTTTGGTCAGTTTAATTTATTTGCTAATTTAGCACGTTCTTCAGCTCCGATTGGAGCACCATGGACTGCACTAGTTCCAGCTTTAGTAGTATCTTCACCAATAATTGTTTTAATCTCAATAAAACTTGGTAAATCACTTTTTTTAGCGTTATCAATAGCTTGCGAGATTGCTTCGTAATCATTTTTTAAAACGATTTGATAATGTCAATTATTAGCTTCTAGAATTTTTCTTCAATCAGTAACTGCATTCATTTTAACGAAATCATCTAATTGAACATCGTTTGAATCGTATAAAACTACTAATTTATCTAATTTTTGACGACCTGCAAAGGCGATAGATTCTAATCCAACACCTTCTTGTAAATCTCCGTCACCACAAACAACGAAAGTTTGATGGTCGAAAATTGGAAATCCAGGTTTATTATATTTAGCTGCTAAATGACTTTCAGCTAACGCCATTCCTACACCATTAGAAATACCTTGTCCTAAAGGACCAGTAGTTGCGTCAACTCCATAAGAAAGTTCTGATTCTGGATGACCTGGTGTTAGAGAGTTAAATTGACGAAATTCTTTTAAATCATCAGTTTTTAAATAACCCATTAAAGTTAACATACTATACATTAAAGCACTACCGTGTCCTGCTGATAATACAAAACGATCACGATTAATTCAAAAAGGGTGTTTTGAAGTAATGTTTAATTCATTAGCATAAATAGTATACATCATTGGTGCTGCACTTATAACGATTCCAGGATGTCCTGAATTAGCCTTATTAATAGCATCTATTCCAAGAAATTTTAAAGTGTTTATATTCCTTACATGATTAGTATTGTTATTCATAAATAATCTCCTTAATTATAATAATTTATCTAAAAAACTTGTTCCAATATCACTTTTTTTAACATTAAAGTTATCCGCTATAGTATCTCCGATATCGGCGTAAGATCCACCAACTGGCATAATTCCTGATTTAGTCATCTTTTTAGAATAAGATAACATAGGAATATTTTCGCGAGTATGGTCTGATCCTGGGAAAGTTGGGTCATTTCCATGATCGGCAGTAACTATTAATAAGTCATCTTCGTTCATAGCGTTCATTAATATCGCTATTTCTTTGTCAAATATTTCGATCGCTTTAGCATAACCTTCAACATTTCTACGATGACCGTATTTAGAATCAAAATCTACTAAATTAGTAAATAACAATCCTTTAAAATCTTTTTTCAACAAGTCAGTTGTAATTTTCATTCCATCGCTGTTATTGATTGAATGATATTTTTCAGTTACTCCATAACCTGAAAAAATATCATTAATTTTACCAACAGAAATAACATCAAAATTATTTTCTGACAGATTGTTTAAAATTGTTTTTTGAGTTGGGAATACTGTGTAGTCGTGACGATTTGATGTTCTTGCAAAAGTTTCTGGAGTTTCACCATCATAAGGTCTAGCAATGATGCGACCAACTTTTCATTTAACATTAGAATTACATATTTCTCGAGCCATTTCAGAATATTTATATAATGTTTCAAGACCCATATATTTTTCATGACCACATATTTGCAGAACAGAATCTCCAGAAGTATAAACTATTAAACTTCCATTTTTAATTTCTTGTTCACCAAGTTCTTTTAATATTTCAGTCCCACTAGCAGCTCTATTACCAATAATTTTACGACCAGTTGCTTTTTCTAACTTATCAATTAATTCTTTTGGAAAACCAGTTTCAGTAAAAGTTGGAAAAGGGTGTTTCGTAAAAATTCCTACCATTTCTCAATGACCAGCCATCGTATCTTTAGCATTTGATAAAGCGTTTAAACGACAAGCATAACCTTTAACATGATTAGATTTCATATTTGCTATTTGAGTAATTTCTCCTACTCCCATAGCATTAAAATTAGGCATGTTTAATTTACGACTTTCACTAATATGACCTCAAGTATTTGAATTTTTATCTCCGAATTCTTCAGCTCTAACATCATTACCTACTCCTAATGAATCGGCAACAACTACGATAATTCTTTTAAATTTCATATTTAGAAAATCTCCTTAAGCGTAATTATTTATAAATATTTCATATATATTATATACTAATTATTTTTTTTTAATTGAAATAGCGCCAGAAATTCACGATTTTTTTTAACTCTACCTAAAATTGGTGATTCGCACAAACCAATAAAATCAAAATGATTAACAGACGCATATCCTTTAACTTCTTCGATTACTCTTTGTTCTACTTTAACATCGTTAACTTTTCCGTTAATTACTTCAAATCTTTTAGCTTCAAATTCTGGTTTAATCAAACATAAAAAATAATGATTATTTTTTAAAATATTAACTAATGGCGGAAATATATGTTTTAAAGATATAAAAGAAACGTCACAAACGGCAAAATCAATATGATCGTTTAGTTCAGGTTTATCAAAATTTCTAAAATTATGTTTTTCTAAACTAACTACTTGTGGATGAATTCTTAATTTATAATCTAATTGATTATATCCAGAATCAATTGCATAAACTTTTTTAGCACCGTGCTTCAAAAGGCAATCTGTAAAACCTCCAGTAGAACTACCTACATCGGCAGCGATTAGATTTTTAACATCAATTTTAAAATTTTTTAAACCGTAATCTAATTTTAGTCCTCCTCGAGAAACATATTTATTAGATAAGTTACTTTTAACTAAATAAATTTCAGAATCAAATTTAACCATTTGTCCAGGAGTTGTTAATTTATTTGCTCCATCATGAATAAGTCCTGCCATAATCATTCTTTTAGCTTGATCAATATTTTTACAAATATTTTTAAATACACAAAATTCATCTAAACGCATTTTTTTCATATATTAATCACTCTTTTCAATAATTTTAGTTAAACGTTGTGTGATTGAATTTTCATCAAATTTAGCAGTTTTGTAAGCTGATTTTCCATAAGAAAAACTAGTTAATTTATTTTCAAGAGCAACAATATTTACATTAACTAAAATATTTTCGCTATTATAAAATTCGTTAATGAAACTACCTAATCCTGAATTACTAAATTGTTCTTCTAATACAATAATTTTATAATTAATTATTCTTCTAAGCAACATAGTATCTAACGGTTTTAAAAATATTGCGTTTACTACAGCTATTTCTGGATTATTCTTAGCAAATTTATTTGAAAAATTATAAAGATATCCATAACTGATGATGATTATTTTAATATTTTCTTTAAATTCATCAAAGTATCATTTACCAATTTTAATATCATATTTTTTTTGATTTTTTATTGGTTGATATTCATTCTTTTCTATCAATCTCAAAATAGTTGGTCCATTATATTCTAACGACCATTTCATCAGTTCATATTGTAATTCTAAGCTGTGCGCTTCTAATAATATAAAATTATTTAAATTACGACATAAATTAAGTAAATATAGACCGTGATGAGTAGCTCCTATTTTATGTAATCCAGTTTTATTGACAAAAATATTTACATTTAAATTCAAACGATTTATGTCGTGATTTAATTGATCATATCCTCTTTGTAAGAAACTACTATAAGCAACTACAACGGCAGGCGTTTTTTTAAGAGCGCTTCCGGCAGCAAACAATAAACTTATTTCTTCATTTATACCAACATCATAACAACGTCCAGGAAATTCAGAAAACATGTTTTTTATTTTCGATCCTAAAATTGTTGCTGGGTTAAACAATAATCATTCATTATTTCATTTTGCTAATTTAATTAATTGCTTATCTAAATTAGAAGATTCGTATTTTTTAATAGAATTCTCACTATAAAAATGAAAACTACCATCTTTATCTTTTTCAGCTAATTCAAATCCTTTACCTTTAATTGTCTTAATATGAATAATAACTGGTTTAGAATATTTTTTAGCTGTTTCAAATATTTTTACTAATTTTATTAAATCGTGTCCATCAACAGCAGTTAATAATATAAAATTTTCAAATTCTAAAAAATTTGATTTCTTGAAAAAATTATTATTATTAAATATTTTTGAAATAATTTGTTTATTTTCTTTTAATAAATTACTATAAATACCAACGTTTTTACTTATCGACATACCGTTATCATTTATGATAACTATATTATTAGTTGATAACAATAAATTATTTCAACTCGCAAATGCCATTCCGTTGAACGCACCATCACCAATTAAACTTATTGAATAATTGTTTATATTTTTATGTTCTTCTGCTATACGCATACCTGTAGCTATCGCTATGCTAGTCGAACTGTGTCCAGAATCATATTTATCAAAAATATTTTTATAATCTAAAAAAACAGAATTATCATTGTTATGATAATTAGCAATCTGATTTTCTCTATTAGTTATATATTTATGAGCGTCTGCTTGATGACCTATATCAAAAATAAAATTATCACTAGAACAATCAAAAACTACGTGCATAGCTAAAATTATTTCTATAGCGCCTAAAGAACTCGAAAAATGACCGTTGTTAAGCATTATTGATTCTATCAACGATTCTCTTATTTTTTTACAATATTCTATCAATTCCGTATCAGACATTTTTTTTAATTTAGTACATTCAAAATTTATGTTTTTCATATAATAAACTACCTTTTGCTTTAATTACCTACTATATTTATTAATTAATATTATTATATAATTAAAATCTAATTCTATTTTTTTAATATTTTTTAATAACTTATCATATAAATATCTTTTTATATGAATAAACTCTTCAAAACCAACAGAATTTATAAAATCAATTTTATTAGTTTTCTTAGAATTGCTTTTATTTTGTAAATAGAAATAATTCATAGTTTCTATTTCTGCAAATAAATGAAATGCTAAAAGTTCACCTGTTGATTTATATAGTTCCATTTTGTCAGTAGATTTATTTAATATAGCTAATATTTCAAATAATTTTATACCTATTTTTAATTTACTATTTAAACTACTATTTTCTTCCAAATAATCTTTATTAGGTAAATAATCTTTGACTTCAGAAAATAATTTTTTATTTTCGTATATACCAATCATACTATAAGATATTTTTGGACCAAAGCGATATGCAAAATTTTGAATTTTTAAATAATTATTCCCTTTGATTTGATCGTCGGTTGCAACGTACAACAAAGCGATTATAGAAATAATTTCATTAGTGATTTTAATATTATGATTTTTTAAAAAATTAATATAAATTTTAAAAAATAATTTTTTTTGTTTTTTTAAAAAATATTTATTTTTTAAAATTTTTTTATTCAATGTTCCGTAATAATATTTTAATTTTACTTCAAATAAGAAATTTACAAAACGCATATTAACCTTCTTTAAAATTAATAATTTTATTTGTTAAGTAACTAGTATATTAAACTATTTTATCTAATAAAGCATTTATTAATTTTGAAGTTTTAAGATCACTTATTT
Source organism: Mycoplasmatales bacterium (assembly GCA_014238055.1). Classification (GTDB taxonomy): domain Bacteria; phylum Bacillota_I; class Bacilli_A; order Mycoplasmatales; family JABABV01; genus JABABV01. The sequence goes on from JABABV010000001.1 coordinate 25,824, forward strand.
TTTTAGAAATTTCTACATAAGTATTTACTATTATTGCTTTAGGTTTTTTAAGAATTAACATTTCATAAGCCGAACTTATTAAAATAGCTTTTGATAAAAAATGTAATCTTTCAAAACTTCAATCATTATCCAAAAATTTAGATAAAGTTTCAATTATCATTTCTTCATGTTCTATGATATCTTTAACTATTGCTATTTGTTCATTTGTATAATTAGTATCTAACAATATTTGTTCGATATTTTCTTTATTATAGTCTAATAGTAATTTTTGATATAGAGCATTAACAATCATTTCACGATTATCAATTCACCATTTTTTTTCTTGTTTTATTTGCATAAATCATTGACTCCTTGTTTTAATAAAAAATTTATCATTAAAATATAATTATTTATATAACAATAATAACATTAATTAAAAATATTTATTTTAAATAGATTAAAATAAGAAAGAACTTAATCTTTCTTATTCAGCACGAGAAACGTATTTACCATCTTTAGTTGAAACAGTAATTAAACTGTCATTAGTTATAAATAAAGGCACTTGAACTTCTAAACCTGTTTCTAGAACAGCTTGTTTAGTAGCGTTAGTTTTAGTGTCGCCTTTAACTCCTGGTTCAGTGTCAACTATTCTCAAATTAACATGAGCAGGTAGCTCGATATCTAAAACTTCATTATCGAACATACGAACTAATATATTACTATTTTCTTTTAAGAATTTTGCTTCTCATAATAATTTTTCTTTAGCAATCATAATTTGTTCATAATTTTCATTATTCATAAACACAAAATTATTTCCGTCTTGATAAAGAAATGCCATTTCGATCTTATCGATGTGGGCTTTTTCTAATTTTCCCCCACCTGATCAAGATTTATTTATTATTGATCCAGTTTTTAGGTTTTTTATTTTCGCCTTAACCGTTGCTTGTCCACGCCCTTGATGAGAGTGAGAAACATTAATTACTATAAAAATATTTTTATCCATTAAAAACGTATTACCGGGTCTTAAACTATTTACATCTATCATTTAAAAACCTCTTATTTTTTTTCTTTGTGTAAAGTTTTAGCATTACATTTTGAACAAAACTTTTTAGCTTCGATACGTCCAGGATGTTTCTTTTTATTTTTAGTAGAAATGTAATTTTCCATTTTACATTCTTCACATTTTAAAGTTAAATTTTCACGCATATTTTTCCCCTTCAAGAATTATTTTAATATGAAATATTTTCTATTATATGATATCATAATATTTAAAGTATTGTTAGAATTATTTTTAAACTCAAAGGAATAAAATATGAACATAAGATCTAAAACTAATCAAGTAACTGTTAAAAATATAAAAATAGGTGGAAACGATGAAATCATTATTCAATCAATGACCACTACAAAAACGCATAACATTAAAGAAACTATAAACCAAATTACAAAACTTGCAAATGCTGGTTGTCAAATTATTAGAGTCGCTGTTTTAGGATATGAAGATGCAAATAGCTTAAAAGAAATCGTTAGGCTATCGCCCATTCCTGTAGTTGCCGATATTCATTATAATTTTCATTTTGCATTAGACGCTATTAAAGCTGGTGTTCATAAACTGAGAATAAATCCCGGTAATATTTCAGATCCAAAACAATTAAAAGAAATTGTTATCGCTGCTAAAATAGCAAGAATACCCATTAGAATAGGTGTTAATTCTGGTTCTTTACCAAGAGATCTAGTTAAAAAATATGGTGTTTCTGAAAAATCTATGATCGAAGCAGCTCAAAGACATATAGATATTTTAGAAAAATTTAATTTCCATGATATCGTTTTATCTTTAAAATCTAGTGATCCTATGATGGCTATAAAATGTTATAGAACAGCTAGTAAAAAATGAAAATATCCATTACATTTAGGAGTAACTGAAGCTGGAAGCGTTTTTAACGGAGCAATAAAGTCTGCTGCTGGATTAGGCGTGTTATTAAATGAAGGAATCGGTAACACAATAAGAATATCTTTATCTGGTGATCCTATTCATGAAATAAGAGCATGTAAAACATTATTAAATAGTTTTAAATTAGCAAAAAATATTCCTAATTTAATAGCTTGTCCAACTTGTGGAAGAATAGAATTTGATATGTTACCAATAATGGAAGCGATTGAAAAATATTTAGAAAACATTAGAGTTAATATTAATGTAGCTATTCTAGGCTGTCCTGTTAATGGTATCGGTGAGGCTGCCCACGCTGATGTCGGAATTGCTGGCGGAAGAAAAGGAGGATTGTTGTTTAAAAATGGTAAAGTTATTAAAACACTTCCTCAAGAAAAATTATTAGAAGCTTTAAAACAAGAAATAGATATCATAGTTAAAGAAAAAGAAAAATTAATATATTAATTTTTCTTTTTCTTTTGTTTCAAGCTCTATTTTATCGAAAATTTTAAATAAGTTTCCAACAGCTTTATATAACAACGATTGCTCTTCACTCGATAATCCTTGAGATAAATAAGTAATCATTCTAAAATGAAATTTTAAATATATTTTATTTATTAACTTACCTTTTTGAGTTAAATAAATATTTTTTTTTCTTTTATCTTCTTTATTATTTTTAGAAACTACAAAATCATTTTTTAATAGTCTTTTTATAGAAGTCGTGAAAGTCCCTTTAGTAACTTCCATAACTTTAGCTATTAAACCATAATTAGGATTTTTATATTTAGAAATTTCATGCAAAATATGGACATCATTAAAAGTTAAATTTATTTTTTTATCATCAATTTCATTTTTCAACGCTTTAGACTCTATTTTAATTATTTTATAAAAAATTTTAGTAACCATTTGATCTAGATAAATTATATTTTCTAAACGCATATTAGTCCCTCTTTTTTAATTTTTTAATAATTCCTGTTTTCGAATCTTTAATTTTTATACTATTTAATCTATTTTCTATATTTTTTTTAGTAGCTTCAATATATTCTTTTCTTAATTGCTGGCGTTCTTTTTCTTCATCGATAGTGATAGAGTTGTTTTTATATTTTTTATAAAGTTCGTTAATTCTTTTTATTTTTAAATCATTAATCATAATTAATTTGGAGATTCCATCATTAAATCTCTTCCGTGAGAATTTTTAGGAAAAGCAATGACATCTCTTATACTTTCAGAATTAGTCATAATCATAATCAATCTATCTATCCCTCAAGCAATTCCGCCATGCGGTGGAACACCATAACTAAACGCTTCGATAAAAAATCCGAAATTTTCTTTAATTTCTTCATCAGAAAATCTCAATAATTCAAATATTTTATGTTGAATTTTTTTATCTGTTATTCGTATAGACCCGCCACCTATTTCAAAACCGTTTATAATAACATCATAGCCAGTAGAACGAACTTTTAAAGGTTCTTCAGACAATAAATCTATATCTTGTTCTTTAGGTGCTGTAAACGGATGATGGGCACTAGTTAGTTGGTTTTCACTATTTTCTTCAAATAAAGGAAAGTCTACCACTCATAAAAATTTAAATACATTTTTAGGTGCTAATTCAAACATTTCAGCCACTTTAACTCGTACTGCTCCCATAGCAACACAAGCTTTGAAACTTTCGTGAATAGTAATTAATAAGAATCCTGTTTTACCAGCAAACCTTTTTATTAATCGCTCTTTTTCTTCATCGCTTAAAATTTTAATGATCGAACTATCGATAACTTTATTTGAATTAATTTGAATTCAAATAAGTCCTTTAGAACGATTTTTTTTAGCTTCGTTTTCAAGAAGTTTTAATTGTTTTTTACTTAAATCTTGTTCAACAAATATCCCTTTAATAACTTCATTATTATCGAATGATTTTTTAATAAAATTAATATCTGTATTTTTAAATTCATTCGTAAATTCTTCAATTAATAAAGAATATCTTAAATCTGGTTTATCACTACCATAATTATCGATAGCTTCGTTGTAACTCATTTTTAAGAAATCTGTCTTAATTTCAACATTTAAAATTTCTTTAAATATTTTATGTAATAAATTTTCAGTCAAAGTCATAATCTCTTCAGGAGTAGCGAACGCTAATTCGATATCTAGTTGAGTAAACTCAGGTTGTCTATCTTTACGCATATCTTCGTCACGAAAACAACGTGCTATTTGAAAATATTGTTCCATCCCTGAAATCATCAACAATTGTTTAAATAATTGAGGTGATTGTGGAAGAGCAAAACTTTTATTTTCATAAACACGTGATGGTACCATAAAATCTCTAGCACCTTCAGGAGTAGATCTATTTAAAATTGGAGTTTCTATTTCTAAAAAATTCAAATCATTTAAATAGTTTCTAATGCACATTATTGTTTTGTGTCTAATTTTTAGATTTTTTTGCATTGTTGGGCGACGTAAATCTAAATATCTATATTTTAAGCGTAATTTTTCTAAAGCGGTTGTGTTGTCTTCTATTGTCATTGGTGGTGTTTTAGCGCTTGAAAAAATGTTTAATAATTTAGGAACTAATTCCATAGTGCCATTCATTTGATCTTTATTAGCTGAGCTTCTAGATTGCAAAAAACCACTAATCATAACAACATCTTGATTGTTTAACATCTTAGCTCTACTATGTAATTCCTTATCATCATCTTTAAAGATTACTTGTAGAGTTCCTGTTAAATCTCTAATATTTACAAAAATTAATGAACCTAATTTTCTTACATTAGTTACAAAACCTCTGACTGAAATAGTTTTTCCTAAATCTTCAAAAGATATTTGATTACATTTTGTTATTAAATTTTGTTGCATTTTTGCACTCCTTATCTCGGACATTTATCGTTAAAAAAATCTAACAATTCGTTAATTTTAACTTTAGTTTCTTCTTTTGAACCACGTTTTTTTATAGAAACTTGTTTTTTAGAAAAATCATTATTACCAATAATTAAAGAATATTCTACATTTAACTTAGACAATTTTTTAAATTGTTTAGCAGCTGTTTTATCTGAATAATCATATTCAACTTTTAAACCTAAATTACGTAGCATATTAACAATTAAACTTACGATCATAAAATCACAATCAACATTAACTACAAAAACATCTATTTTTTGATCGGTTTCTGACATTATTTTCTCATATAATAATTTTTCATTTTTTAAAGATAAAATAATTCTTTCCATCCCTAAAGCAAATCCCGTTCCTGATATAGTTGAACTATCTTTAGAATCGATTAAATAATTATATCTTCCACCACCAATTAAGGTGTTTTGAGCTCCGGCATCTTCACTAGTAGATATTATTTCAAATACTATATTTGAATAATAATCTAAACCTCTAACTAAATGATTATTTATTTCAAAATCTATATTATGTTGCTTTAAAAGATCGCACACTTTTTCAAATTGCGCTTTACTTTCTTCGCTTAAAAATTCTTTTATTAAAGGGGCGTCTTTAATAATTTCTTTATCTTGAATACTTTTTGAATCTAATATTCTTAAAGGGTTTTTATATAATCTACTTTTAGAATCAGAACTTAGATTATTTTCATGTTTTAAAAAGTATTCTTTTAATGACTTTGCATAATTTTGGCGATCAGAAGTATCTCCTAAATTATTTAAAAGAATTTTGATTTTTTTAATACCTAATCTATTAAGTAATGTGTAACCTAATAAAACTACTTCAAAATCACTACGATAATTATTAATACCAATATTTTCTACACCAAATTGATAAAATTGACGCTGACGTCCTTTTTGAGGTCTTTCATACCTAAACATAGGACCATAGTAGAATAACTTTAAAGGTAATGGATTAGCCATCATAGTCTTATTTTCTACTACAGATCTAATTACAGATGCTGTGCCTTCAGGTCTTAACGTGATAGAACGATTACCTTTATCTAAGAACGTATACATTTCTTTAGAAACTATATCGGCAGTTTCTCCAATATTTCTACTAAATAAACTAGTTTCTTCAAATATAGGAGTTCTAATTTCTTTGTAATTAAAAGTTCTACAAATTTCTTTAATTAGAGATTCTATATAATTTCAAATTAATATTTCATCTCCATAAATATCAGTTGTACCTTTTATTTTTCTAAACATATTTGAAATCCTTTATTCCCAGAAATTCTTTGAACTTCTAGAACACCTTGAATATTTTTTAATAAAATGAATAAATTATTTAATTCTTCTAAATTACTTATCGTAAAATTAATTTCTACAATTGCTAATTTTTTATTAAAGACAGAATTAGCATATAAAATTAAAACGTTTAAGCTCATTGAAGAAAAAACAAACATTATATCTTTTAATCCATCAGGTCTATTTTTAACTTTTACAGATATTTTAACTTCATAATTAAATAAAGTATTTTTATTTCATTTTATTTTCTTAACATTGTTAAAACTATTTTTTTTGTGACAACGCTCACGGTGTACGTATAAAATAGATTCTTCTTCTTCGGTAATAACTTTATCACCTGGTATAGGATTACAACATTTAGATAGAACGTATTCTTTATCTAAAGAATCTTCAATATCATTCTTAATTTTATCGTTAGAATAAGAATTATGAGTTACATTTCTATTAGTTTCGTTATATTCGTTAAATAATTTTTTCAAATTAATATCATTTTGATAAACACTAACATAGAAATCTTCTTCATCATGATAATTTAAATTTTTAATCATAGCATTAAATAATTTTTTATCATTAAAGAACTCTACATCGCTAGGGTTTTTAGATAAATAATTATTTATTATTTCTATCCCAATTTTTTCAGATATAGTTTTTGATAAAACTTTTGATTTAGTTAAATATCTTTTAATAGATTGTACAGCTCTATTAGTTTTAACGAATTCTAATCATTCTAATTTTGGAAAAATCGAATTATCAATGGCGATCTCTACAACATCACCAGTTTTTAAAGGTTTCATAATAGGTGACTTTTTACCATTAACATAAGCAAACTTTGCATGATTACCAATATTAGTATGAATTCTATAAGCAAAATCTAAAACAGTACTTCCATCTGGAAGCATGATGACATCACCGTCAAAAGTTAAAACACAAATATCTTCATTCATGATTTCTTTATGTCATTTTTGAATATTTAAATTAAAATTATCGTTATTTAATTCTTCGTTTATATATTTTAAAAATGGTATTTTACCTTTAATATTGTCATTTGACTCAATAGAATTTTTATTTTTATCAGAAACTTTATAGTCTCAATGACTTGCGCTTCCTCATAAAGCAATTTGTTCCATCATATAATCTCTAATTTGAATTTCAAAGAAATTTTTATTCAATAAAATATTAGTATGGATAGCTTTATAATTATTTGATTTAGGTGTAGAAATATAGTCTTTAAAACGATTAGAAATTATCGGGAAATTATTGTGGATCAAACCAAGCACTTCATAACATTGTAATTTATTTTTTACGATGATACTAATTGCTGTTAAATCAAAAATTTCATTAAATTTTTTACCTTTTAAATACATTTTTCTATAAATCGAATAAAAATGTTTGTTTCTTCCATAAATTTTTATTTCTTTAATACCATTATCAGATAATAATTTTTTAATACTTGCAATAATCGACACTAAAGTTTTTTCTCTAGTATCTATTTTATTGTTAACAATTTTCTTAATTTCTAAATATTTATCATAATTAAGATATTTAAAACATAAATCTTCTAACTTAGCTTTTATAGAATGGATCCCTAATCGATGTACGATCGGAACATAAACTTCAAGCGTCTCTTTAGAAATTCGTTTCTGACTAGGCATACTCTTAAATTCTAAAGTTTCCATATTATGAAGTCTATCAGCTATTTTAATTAAAATAACTCTAATATCCTTAGCTAATGAAATTAATATTTTTCTAATATACTCGTATTTTAAATTAGTAGTTTTATTACTTTCGAATACACTAGTTTTTGTTAAAGACTCAACTAAAAAAGCTATTTCATCATTAAATTCATTTCTAATAACTTCAACAGTTATATTCGTATCTTCAACAACGTCATGTAATAATGCGGCAGAGATAGCATCTGCATCCGTATTCAACATAGCTACCGTATAAGCCGTTGCTACAGGATGGGTGATGTAATCTTCTCCCGATAATCTTTTTTGACCTTCATGAGCTTTTTTTGCAAAAGTATAAGCTTTTTTTATTAATTCTATTTCCGATTTATTTTTTATATAAGACTTTGCTTTTTCAATAACCGCGTCTATAGTAATAATATTAATAATTTTAAAGTTCTAAAAGTGATATATGAGGATAATCACTTAAAACTTCTTTACCTTTTAATTCCTTTATATCGGCTAGAAAAGCAATTCCTGCAACTATTCCTCCAAGTTTTTCAATCAATTTTATACTAGCTTTTACAGTTCCTCCTGTTGCTAATATATCATCGACCAAAAGTACTCTTTGACCGGGTTTTATAGAATCTGTATGCATAGTTAGTGTATTAGTAGAATATTCCAAATCATATTCAACAGAAACAACTTCTCTAGGAAGTTTTCCAGGTTTCCTAATAGGAATGAAACCAATACTTAAAGCGTACGATATAGGACAACCAAATATAAACCCTCTTGCTTCAGGTCCTGCTACTACATCAATTTTTATTTCTTTAGCAAAAGCGATCAACTTATCAATTGCATATTTAAAAGCTTTCCCATCAGACATCAACGTAGTTATGTCTTTAAAATTAATTCCTTTTTTAGGAAATCCAGGAACGTTAGTTATGTAATTTATTAACTTTATATCCATGATTTTTAGCACCTCGTATTCAATTATTATTATAGTTTAAAAAATAATTAATCATTTATATTTTTAAATATTTGTTCATTATCGACTGTTAAATGAGAATTTTTAATTTTTCTATTAGTTGTCAGTCTATGATTTTCAAGAATTAATCATATTTTAGAAGTTAAATTATATGAAAGAGTAGAACTCATTATTATTCCGAAAATAACTGCTGCTATAATTGGCAATACAGCTAATGGTAGTGTTGCCATAATTATTAGCATAGATATAACTGAAATAGTAGTTATAGTAATGAAAAATGGTTTAATATTTTTCTTAACTTCAGAAACTGCTTTTTCTAAATCTTCTTTAGTATTTTCGTTTCTATCTGTATGTTTTAACTTAGATTTTATGCTATTGAATAGATAAGAACTAAAAGTTAAATTAAACAGCATAATTGGTAATAAAATTTCAATAAAATTAAAACTTACTGGAATTCTAAAGACAACAACAAATGAAAACATAATTATTAAATTCAATAAAGCTGTTTTTAATATTGATAGAGCACCTGTTCACTTAAATCTAAACATTAAGTAAACCATACTTGGAATAAACGATAATAAGACTGCTATAGATAATTTTTTAACATAAGAAGAAAATAATGTATTAGAAATCTTTTTGATCGTATTACCGTTACCAAAATCTCTAATTTCATAGTTATCATTTGCTTTTTTAAATGCATTATCTAACGAACTTACACTAACTGATGTTTTAGAATAAACAGTATATGCATAAAGATGCTTAGTTTTAGACTTATCAATTTGTGGATTATAATTTCCGTCATAGAAATAAATAGTTTCTACAGCAAGATGTCCACCATCGTAATTTATATTACTGTTTTTTAAAGCCGATTTTATATTACTTATGTCTTTATTGTTAATTTCAGTTTGACCTTTAAGAGTAAGATCACTGCCGCCATTGTTAGTTAAATAAACATTAAATTCATATCTAGTTTTAAAGTCATCACCTAATACTAACGAAGAAGTGAAACTACCTTTTATAGAACTAAAAATTATTATAAATAAAGTTCCTCCGGCAGAGAACGCTATAAAACTTCATTTTAAAACTCTTCTTATTGATTTAATAGAAAATACATTAGAAATTGTTAAACAGATTTTTTCAAATTTATTTGCAATCGCTAAACTAATTTTAGAAGTTTTAATTCCACATAATAAATTCATTTTATTATTTAATACTTCACTATTTACTAATAAATTAATTAATAATCTATTGATGAAAACTGTTGTAATCGAAGCTACAATCATAAAGAATAACGGAGATATGGCAACGTTTTCTAAAACACCAATACTAAAATAAAAAAATGTAAATGTAGTTAATAATAAAGTTGCTTTGATATCTAAGATACCCGATAAAGAATTTCTTCTAGAACGATTTAAAGCATAATTACCTTTAGAACCTGACTTTACCTCTTTTTTAAAGACGGTTAACTGTCAGACTATAGTGGAAATTATCAACAGAGTTGATAGCGCTATTGAAATTAGAATTCCTGTTGTTATTTCCCCTCCTATAAATTTAAATACTGCAAAATTTACACATATAGCAGTAAACAGAGAAAGAACACCTATAAAACCTAAAATTCCATAATTTCATATTAATCATAAAAACAATATGAAAGTTACTATAGATAATATAGTTATTATAGCTGTAATTCTACTTTTAGAATATTTAGGACCTAAAGTCGATACTGAAACAGTCTTAAAAGTAAATCTATTAGAACTATATTTAATTCTACTAATAATACTATCTACTAATTTACTACTTTTTCAATTAGCATTACTAATAACTAGTCTATCTTGATTAGCACCATTTTTTAAATTAACTGGAGCGATATTTTCTATTTTAAGTGAAGCCCCATTATAATCTGCTAATTCATTTTTATTATATATTGATTGCGGTACTCCGAAAGATTGACCACCAGGAGTAGTACTTTGAACATATTTATACAGATCTCCATTATAAGCTGAAGAATTAAATACTGCATCATTTCTCAATGAATCATAAAGTCCTTGATATCCTAATCAGATAACTAAATGACTTTTAGCAACTCCTGCAACAAGAGCTTTTAATTGATCGTATGATTCTGATGTTACGCTTGCTAATCCTATTGAAATAGAATATTGATTAGCGTTATTACTTACTTTTTTAACATCTTGAGCATTAATAGGTAACTTTTGATTAACGTCAGTGTTGTCAGTCGGTTTGTTAGAATCATATTCACCATTACTAAATAAAGATTTGTTTTTTTCATCTCTAAAAGTTAAGTAAGGTTTAGATGTTATATAATCTACTAATCTTCTTTTTTCAAATTGATTATATGTTCCTGGGATATTTACGTTAATTCCAGAATCTCCATATCTATTAACTTTAATATTTTTTAAACCTAATTCTTTTGTTTGACCATAAAGTTCATCTATTATTTTATCGGTAGAAAGATGTCCTGGAGTATGTTCGGTTTTTTCAGAAACTTTCATATCGATACTTAAAGAATTTCCATAATCAGATGATAGATTGTTGTAAGAACCAAAATTAAAAGAAGTTTTAACTCCTAGTGTTATAGTTCCTGCTAATATAGTAATAACAAAAATGCAAAAAAGCACTATTTTTGTAATCTTGTTATTAACGAATTTAAAATTCATTTTCTTAAATATTTTCATTTATTATTTAACCTTCCTATAAATATATTTTGTAATTAATTGTTATCTACTTTCATAAGACATAAATTCTTAAAATAAATAAAAATTTACTAATATAATTATAACTTATTTTCGTAAAATAGAAAACATAAAAAACATAAATTATATTTTTATGTTTTTTATTTTATTAATAAATTCCATTCCTACAATAGTTATCATTCTACCTCTACTCGTTTTCCTAATAAAATTAAGTCTAATTAATTCAGGTTCTATAATATCTTCTATATACAAATTGTTAAAATTTAATAATGCACTAATAGTTTTTATACCTGTCGGTTTGTCTTTAAAGTTATATAAAATAATCAAATAATTAATATCATCTTCATTTAAACCGTGTTCATATATATTGAGATTAAAACACATTTTTTTAACAACTAAACTATCAATAACATCTTTTTTAAAAAATAGAGCAAAATCAATAGATCTTTTCAAAATATGGTTAGCTCTTCTAGGTGTATTTTTAGATATTTTAGCAATATCATTAGCTGCTTTTTTAGTAATTTTAAAATTTAAAATTTTTAAATTATTATTGATTATTTTTATTAAATCATTAATAGAATAACTGCTTAGCCTCATAGTAATACCAAATCTATCTTTTAAAGGTTTGCTGATTCTAGCCATTTTTGTAGTAGCACCAATAAGTGTAAATTTAGGAATTTTTACTCTTATAGTTTTGCTATCGTTATCTTTACCTATAGTAATATCGATAACAAAGTCTTCAATTGCACTATATAATAATTCTTCTACGTTTTTACTAATAGAATGAATTTCATCTACAAAAACTATATCTCCTAATTTTATTCTACTCAATATAGATAAAAGATTATTTCTAGAATTTAAAGCTGGTCCTTGAATAGTTATAAGTTTTTTTTCGTATTCTTTCGCTATCAAAAGGGCAATTGTAGTCTTTCCTAAACCAGGACCTCCAGATAATAATATATGATCTAAATTTAATTCTAATTTTTGTGCTGCTTTTATAAAAATTTTTAAATTTTTTATAACTTTATCTTGCCCTATAAATTGACTAAATCTTTCAGGTCTTAATTCTAATTGTGGCATTTTCATAAATTATTTATTCAAGATTTTTATTGCTTCTTCTATTAACTCATTAATTGCTGAAGTAGACTCAAATGATAAATTATTAAATACTAAAGTAATTTCTTCTTTACTATAGCCTAATTTTATCAACGATAATTGTAAATCTTTTTTTAATTTGTAATGCGTGCTATTAACAGGCATATTACTATATTTTTCTTGTAAATTAATAACTATTTGTTGCCCTAGTTTATTACTAACGTTATAGTTATCTATAATAGATTGATAATCTCCTACTACAATAGATTCTCTTAATTCATAAACATTTTTTCTCAATATCTTAATAGCTGTTCTTGAACCTAATCCACTTATTGATAAAAGATCTTTAAAGACTATTTTTTCCATTAAAGTTAAAAATCCAAAACTAGTTTCTTCAAAATCATTTTTAATTTCATGAATATATATTTTATAAACTTTACCAATTTCAAAATTTTTAGGGGCGTTCGTAAATATTTGAAATCCTCTAAAATTATTTTCAACAGTTATTGTTATTGTATTTATATATACTACTTTTCCAATAATATAGCTTAACATTTTTATTGATCACCTCAATAGTTATATAGCTATAAATTATCAAATTTCCTTTTTTATATTAAAAAAAATAAGTAAAACTTATTTTTTTAAATGATTATTTTTTTAAATTTTCTTTAATTAATTTAACTACTAAGTTATTTTTTAAAGAATTTCTAATTTGTTCCATGTTTATATTTGCCTTAACTTCTTCAATAGGTTGTTTATGGTTTTTTGAAATAGCTTCAAGTTCTGCATTAACTTCTTTATCAGTAATTTCTAATTTTTCTGTTTTAGCTATTTCTGAAAGAGCAAATGAAACTTTGATTCTTTGTAGAGCTTCAACCGCTAATTGAGATTTAACTGTTTCATCAGTAGAATTAGACATTTTTAAATAATTGTCGTAAGACATACCTTGTTGCGTAATACGAGCTTTAAAGTCTTCTAATAAATATTTAACTTCATTATCTTTTAATGAATCTGGAACTGGAATTTCTGAAGATTTAACGATCTCGTTCATAATAACTTGTCTAAATTGTTGCTCAGCAGCATTTTCTTTAGCTTGAGTTATCCCTTGTCTGATTTGAGTTATTAACTCTTCGAAAGACTTAACATTTGGCATGTTAATACTTTTAACTAATGATTCATCAGCCTCAGGTAATTTTTTAGTTTTAATTTGGTTTAATTTAACTTTAAAAGTAACTTCTTTACCTTTAAGGTTTTTAGCTGGGTAATTTTCAGGAAATACAACTTTGATATCTTTGATATCGTTTTGTTTCATTCCAACTAATTGTTCTTCAAAACCAGGTATAAATGATTTAGAACCTATTTCTAATGGATGGTTTTGACCACGTCCACCTTCAAAGGCTACTCCATCTAAAAATCCTTCAAAATCAATTACTCCAATATCGTTCATCGCAAGAGTTCCTTCTTCTTTAACTTCTTGTGTTGCAAAACGATTTTGTAAATGCTTAACTTCTTTATCAATTTCTTCTTGAGAAATTTCAATAGCGTTGAATTTATATTCTAACCCTTTGTAGTTTCCTAATTTAATTTCAGGCATAACTCCAACTGTGAAAGTAATATTAATTTCTTCTTTAGTAATTTTGTTGTCTTTAGCTATTGGTGAAGTAATAATGCGGAATTTTTCAGCATCTTTTAATGCTCTTTGGTAAAGAGTATTTAAATGCATTCTTTTAGCTTCTGCTAAAATTTTTTCCTCAGTTATATTTTTTTCAACTAATGCCGCAGGTGCTTTACCTTTTCTAAATCCAGGTAATTCAATATTTCTTTTTAAACTTTCTTTCGCTTTAGGAAAAAGACTAGTTCATTGTTCGCTTGTATCTTTAACAACTATATCAATAGTAGAGTTATTATTCTTAATAATATTTGTATCCATTACATAAACTCCTTAGTTTGCTTGTCTATAAACATTTGTTTTTTACTATATGATTTAAATTATACCAAAATAATATATCAATTACTTAAAATATTCTCTTGCTTCATTAATTACTTTGATTTTTAAATTATTTCTATTAATCGAATCTTCTTTTATATCGAAAGGTCAATATTTGAAAAAATGCTTAATTAAACAATTTGTAGCAATTAAATATAGTTGAGGACTGTCAGAATAAATTTCATCATATATTTCTTTTAATATTTTTTTATATGTAGTTTGATTTTCGATTCAATTTAAGTTAGAGAAATCTATAGTGTGTTCTTGACCGTGAAATAAAATTTTGATTTTTTCTTTAACATCTTGGTCTAAACATATTCTTATAATATTTTTCTTAATATCACTATCGATAATTTCTGATTGAAAAATTTTTTTAATAGATTCGAATATCGTTCTAATATTTATGATTGATAAATATTGTAAAGTCGAACCAATAATATTGTAATTACCACTCTTTAAATTTTCTTCAATTTCTATTTCAGACAATCTTTTTAAAGCTGGGGCTGAATTAATTTTTTCTTTCATTAAAATAATATTTATTTTATTTAATAAAATAATTAATTCTTTTTCAATATTTTCTGGAGTATAAGGCATTGCTAATTCTTTATTAATTAATTTCATAGCTTCTTCATTTTTGTTTTCGTTAATTAAGCTATTAATGTTTAATATTAAATTATAATAATGGCTCATCATTTTCACATACTCTCAAAATATTTTTTACAATATCGCTATGATCGGTATTAAATTTTGAAAACGGAAAGAATTGATTATTCATTAAATTTAATGTTTTAATAATTAATTTTTTATTTTTTACTAAATCATTTTTTTTAATTTTATCTGTTTTAGTGGCAACTATCATTGTAGGGATATTATAATGTTTTAAATAATTATACATATCTATATCGCTTTGACTCGGTTTATGTCGATAATCTATTAATAAAACTGCTAAAGATAGATTTTTTCTTCTTAATAAATATTCGTCAATCATAGCCGCAAATTGTTCTTTCATAGTATGACTTACTTTAGCATAACCATATCCAGGAACATCGACAAATCTTAAATCATTATTATTAACTTCAAAAAGATTTAATAATCTTGTTTTACCTGGCGTTGAAGATACACGAGCAATGTTTCTAAAATTTGTAATCGTATTTATAAAAGTCGATTTACCAACATTAGATCTACCTAAAAAACATACTTCAGGAATTTCATCCATTGGCCATTGAGCTTTAGAGGCACAACTAGTTAAAAAATTAATATTTTTTATTTTAGACATTGTTAATACTTTCATCATCATTTATTTGCTCTTTAAAAACATATTCATAAACTTCATTATATTTTTCAACAGGTGTTATTTTCAATGCGTCTCTAGTGCTTTTTGGTATTTCATCTAAATCTTTAACATTCTTTTTAGGGATCAATATTTCTTTAATACCACTACGAACTGCACTAATAGATTTTTCTTTCAATCCACCAATAGGCAATACTTTACCAGTTAAAGATATTTCTCCTGTCATAGCTATTTTTTTAGAAATTTCTCGTTTAGTTAAAGCAGATATTAAAGCTGTTGTGAACGTTATACCTGCTGAAGGTCCATCTTTAGGAGTTGCTCCATCAGGGACATGAACATGAATATCACTTTTTTCTAATGTATTTAAATCAATTTTAAATTTAGCAGCATTACTCTTAACGAATCCAAGTGCTATATTAGCGGACTCTTTCATGATATCTCTTTGTTGCCCTGTTAATATTAAATTACCTTTACCAGGGAAGAACGTTACTTCAATTGGTAAAATATCTCCTCCATAAGCAGTTCAAGCTAATCCAGTAGCTACTCCAATTTCACTTTTTTCATTTTTTCTATTAAAGTCAAACATCTCATTACCTAAAAATTTCTTTATATTCTTTTTAGTTATTGAAAATGTTTTTTTAACTTTACCATTTAATTTCATTACAACGATTTTTCTTGCAATTTTATCCAATGTTTTCTGAATCATTCTGACTCCAGCTTCCATTGTATAATGTCTAATAATATATAATATGTTTTCACTTGATATTTTAAACATTGCCGGTGTTAAACCAGATTCTTTTAAAGTTTTTTTAATTAAATATTTTTCAACAATTTTTAATTTTTCAATCTCAGTATAAGAAGATAAATTAATTATTTCCATTCTATCTCTTAAAGGAGCTGGAATGTGTTGTAAGTAATTAGCTGTTGCAATAAACATAACTTTTGATAAATCATAATTTTCTTCAATATAATGATCTTGGAATTTTTTATTTTGTTCTGGGTCTAAAACTTCTAGCATTGCACTAGTTGGATCACCTTTGTAATCGCTACTCATTTTATCTATTTCATCTAATAAAATTACTGGATTTATAGTTTTAGCTTTTTTCATAGCTTGAATTATTTTACCAGGCATAGCTCCTAAATAAGTTTTTCGATGGCCTCTTATTTCTGCTTCATCTTTAACTCCACCTAAAGAAATTTTAATTAATTTTCTTTCTAGAGATTTCGCGATTGAAAATGCTAAAGATGTTTTACCAGTTCCTGGAGGTCCTACTAAACATATAATTGGTCCTTTAGAAGAACTCGTATTTGCTTTAACAGCTAAATATTCAATAATTCTTTCTTTTACTTTTATTAGACCGTAATGATTGCTCTCAAGAACTTCTTTAGCGTTTTTTAAACTATCATTATCTTTAGATTCTTGTCATCAAGGTAAATTTAGTAATCATTCTATATAAACTCTAACTACTGATGATTCTCCTGAAATAGCCGGAATCATTTCAAATTTCTTGATTTCTGATTCTAATTTTTCTTTAATATAATCGGGGTATGGATGATTTTTCAGCATTTCTCTAAATTTATCTGCTTCACTATCTTTAGAATGCCCTTCTCCCAATTCTTCCTTAATTGCTTTTAAACGTTCTCTTAAAAAGAAATCTTTTTGTTGATCATTTAATTTAGTTTTAACTTTTTTAGAAATTTCTTCTTCTAATTCAGAAGATCTTTTTTCACTATTCAAATATTCAAAAACTAATTGCAATCTTTTTAAAACATCAATCTCTTCTAAAACAGCTTGTTTTTTTATTTGACTAACATGCATGAAAGATGCTACAGCATCAGCTATTTGGCCTGCTTTCATATTTTCTTCTAAAGTTCTTAAAACACTATCAAAAGAAGAACTTGGGTTTTTTATTTTTCAATTTTTTTCCATAAATGAATTGATTTGATTAATATATGCTTGTTCTTCTTCTTGATTTGTACTTATTGATTTAATAATTTCGAATGAAACTAATTCAGTAAGAGGAGTATCTTTTTTAATACTGATTTTTACTCTATCAATTCCTTTGATATTAATTTTTACAGTACCAGCTTCTCCGTCTACAATATTTTCGATTTTAGCCATAGTTGCAAAACGAAAGATATCTTCTGATTTAGGATCCTCATTTAAGTGGTCCTTTTGACTAACTATAATTATATAATTATCAAATTTCTCTTTCGCTACATTAATATTCTGTAAAGAATTTTTTCTCCCTACTTCTAAAATAAGCTCTTGTTCCGGAAAAAGAACAACTTCTCTAGTTACAAGCAAAGGTAATTTTTCAAATTGCATAATTTACTCCTTCATATCTAAATTAATATGTATGATTTATAATACTTTAATTTATTAGCACTGTCAATACTAAACTGCTAATAAATTATAAAATCTCTATTAAAATATCATTTAAAATATTTATATCTATGACTTTTAAAAAATTGTTCTCTATGATCATTTTTTTTGATTTAATAAGAGGTTCAATTTTATTTTTAAAATAATTAAAAGCAATTAATGTTTTTCCTTCTAACTTAATTCCATCAATTAACCTTAATCCCATCATTAAAATTTGAAAATAATAATCTTCTTTACTTAAAAATGTATAAGAATGGCTATTTGAATAATCTATTTTTTTACTATTAGCAATTATAGTATTACCGACGCAACTAACTGAACTTGTTCCGATCCCGATTCAATTGCAAGATTTTCAATAAGCTAAATTATGAATACCTTTTTTACCGTTAACACAATAACTAGACACTTCATATCTTTCATAATTCATCTTTTTTAAATGATTATTAATTAAATTATCAAAATAAACATCATTGTATTTATTTAATTGATATCCTTTTTTATTTAAGATACTACCTTCTTTTAAAATCAAACTATATCAAGATATATGATCAGGTTTTAATTTCAAAATAAAAGAGATATCTTTATCGATATCTTCTTTATTTTGAAAAGGCAAATTATATATCATATCTATAGAAATATTATCAAAACCAATTTTATTAGCTAATTTAAAAGCATTTTCCACATCACTATTAACGTGTTCTCTACCTAAAGTTTTTAATATTTTTTCATTAAAAGTTTGCACACCCATAGACAATCTATTTATTTTATATTTTTTAAAAATTAATAATTGTTCTTCATTTATTAATTCTGGATTCAATTCTATTGTAAATTCCTCAGAATTAAAATGTTTTAACATTTCAAATAATTTAATTAAATTATCATTATCTAAAATATTTGGTGTTCCTCCGCCAATGTAAATTGTTTTAATTTTAAAATTAAATTTTGCTTCTTGTTCTTTTAACTCTTTTTTTAAATCGTTAAGATAACTTTCAAAAACACTTACACTTGCTTTTGGTTTTAAAAATCTAGTAAAATCACAATAAGTACAAATTTTATTACAGAAAGGGATATGAATATATAAATGACTAATTATTTTCGTCATAATTAATAACTATACCTTTTAGCGTTGTCATTGAATCGATTGAATCAGCAATTCCTTGAACTCCAAATCCACTATCTTTAATTCCTAAAAATGGTAAATGATCTGGACCTCTTTGAGGAGCTGAATTAATATTTACGCTACCAGATTCAATTTTATGAGCGATGTCCATTGCTTTATTAATGTTAGTAGTAAATACTGACGCTTGTAATCCATAGCTACTATCGTTTGCAATTGAAATAGCTTCTTTTATTGTTGAAAATCTAATTATTGGTAAAACTGGTCCGAAAGGTTCTTCATAATAAATTTTCATATTTTTCGTTACATTATCGATAAGAGTTGGTCATGCTAAATTTCTAACAAATTTATTACCAATTAGAACTTTAGCTCCTTGTTCTTTAGCATCTTTAATTAAATCAGATACAAAGTTGGCGCTCCCTTGACTAATTAAAGGTGTTATGAAGTTATTTTCATCAGTAGCATATCCTACTTTATAATTAGAAATTATCTCTAATAATTCAGTTATTAATGCATCAGCGATTTTATCAGATACAAGAACTCTTTTAACTGCTGTACATCTTTGTCCATTAAATGAAAATGCTCCTTTAGCAATTTTTATAGCTGCTGATTTTAAATCGGCATCTTCTAGAACTATAGCAGGATCTTTTCCTCCCATTTCTAAAACTAATGGTTTCATGCTATTTTTACTAGCTATCGTTTTACCGATTTCAGTACTACCAGTAAAAGAAATCATTTTAATATGTGGATTAGAAATTAGAGAATCACCAATATCTCTACCTCTACCAGTTACCATATTAAAGACTCCTTTTGGAAATCCTGCCTTTTCAATTGTTTTAGACATTAAAATTGCAGATATAGTTCCTTGAGTAGAAGATTTAAATACTACTGTATTTCCAGCAATTAAAGCCGGTGCTATTTTTGCTACAGATAGATTTATCGGATAATTAAATGGAGAAATTGCTAAAACTACTCCTAAAGGCACTCTGTTGAAAATAGCATATTTATTTTCTACCCCTCATGCTTTACCGTTATATACTTTTGGTTGGATTCTTTTCATTTCCTCAATAGTATATTTAATATAATCTATCGTACGATTAACTTCTGAAAGAGCATCTTTTAAAGATTTAGCAATTTCATTATTCATCATTGTAGCGATTTCTAGTTTTGCTTTACTTAATTCAACTACTCATTTTTCCATAAGTGAAATTCTAAATGATAAAGATGTTTTCTTTCACGAATTAAAAGCTTCATCAGCTGCAGTAAAAGCTTTGTCGATTTCTTCTACTCCCAAACAAGGAACTTTACCTAAAACTGTTAGCGTATTAGGATTTAAAATGTCGTAATTATGTTCTTTTCCTATTCATTCACCGTTTATATACGTCTTGTAAATATTCATAATATTCTCCTATTTTATTTTTTTTCTTTGGTTTTTTTGCTTGATTCTTTTTTTGTTTTTGTTTCTTTTGTTTTTGTTTCTTTTACTTTCGTATCTTTTGCTTTTGTTTCTTCTTTTGTGTCTGAACTTGTTTTCTTAGCTCTAGGTGTGAATTTCTTTTTAGCAAACTCTACATATTTACATGTTGGAAAATTACTACACCCAATAAATTTACCATATCGAGAAAATCTTTCCACTAATTCGGATTTACATTCAGGACATTCTCGATTTATTTTTTTAGGTTCAATTTTAACTTGTTCCATTTTTTCATAAGCAACATCTAACTTTTCTTTAAAATCATTAAAAAATTTAGCCATAACATCTTTATACTTAATTTCTCCTAAACTTATTTGATTTAGTAGATTTTCAATATTTGAAGTGTAAGACTTGTTGATGATTTCTGGAAAACTAAAAGTTAACTTTTTGTTTATTATTTCTCCAAATTCAGTCGGTTCTAAAGATCTTCCTTCTCGAATAACGAAACGGCGATTCTTGATTTTAGAAACTGTAGGACTAAATGTCGAAGGTCGACCGATACCTAAATTTTCCATTTTTGATATTAAAGAACCTTCACTAAATCTAGCTGGTGGTTTTGTTTCATGATGATTTAACGATAGATCTTTTTTGGTCAAGATTATTTTATCGCCAACTTTTAAAGATAATTCAATATTATTATCTAAATCTGATTTAGTTTTTAAGAATTTATAATATCCTAAGAAAATAATTTTAGAAGCACTAGTTGCAAAACTATAATTATTATTCATTAATAAATAACTTTGTGTTTCTCTAATAGGTACTTTAGTAACAGCTGCTAAAGATCTAAAATATATTAAAGAATATATTTTCAATTGCTTTTCATCTAATATTTCTTGTAATGATTCTGGCGTGTTATTTACGTTAGTTGGTGTTATCGCAGGATGGGCATCTTGCGATTTATTATCTTTTTTATCAAATTTAGATAATTTATTTTCAATAAATTCTGAACCGTAATCATCAGAAATCTTCTTATGTGCAGAAGTGATAAATTCTTTTGTTAATCTAGTTGAGTCTGAACGAGGATAAGTAATTAACCCACCATCAGTACCAGTTGAACCTTCGTATAATTTTTGTAATATACTTTGAGTTGTACTAGGTTTCATTCCATATTGATTTTCTGCTAATTTATAAATAGCACTCATTTTTAGTCCAGAAATTTTAGTTTCTCTAACTTTTCTAGTTTTAACGTTATCAACAATAAATTCATTAGTTAAACTATTGAATATAGTATTAGCAATTTCTAATTCATCAATTTGATCTTTATCATCTTTTTTATCATAATTACGATAAATCATTGAATATTTTTCGTTAATCTTTGCTGTAATTGAATAATATTTTCGCGGAATAAACTTTTTAATTTCACCTTCGCGATCAACTACAAATTTTAAAGCTACAGATTGAACACGTCCTCCGGTTGCTTGTCCGGGAGCTCCCATAATTCTTCTTTTCAATAAATTAGATAATTGAATTCCTATAATACGATCAATCATACTTCTAGAAAGTTGGGCTTCTACTAAATTTTCATTAATTATAGTTGGATTTTCAATACTTTCTAAAATAGCGTCTTTAGTTATTTGATTAAACATTATTCTTTTTGATTGAGTCGGAGTCAATTTTAAAGTATCAGATATATGTTTAGCAATTGCTTCACCTTCTCTATCAGGATCGGTTGCTAAATAAACGATATCTTCATCGTTTAAGTTTTTTTTAATTTCTTCAATGAAATCTTTTTTATCTTTCATTAAACGATAAAGAGGAATCCACTTTTCAAAGTTAATACCTAATTTTCAAGCACCAACATTAGAGATTTCAAAAATATGTCCTTTAGATGCAAATACTAGAAAACCTTCTCCTAGTATTTTTTTAATCGTTTTAACTTTGTTAGGCGATTCTACAATTACAATTTTTTTCATATATTTTCACTTTCTGTTTAATATTTAAACAAATATTTAATTACGATATTATTATACAACATAATTTTCATTATAGATTACTTTTGCCCCTTCTTGAATAAGTTTGTTACAACCAGAGTTTAGATTATTTCTCGATGGCACGCAATAAATATCTATTCCAATATCTAACGCTCATTTTACAGTATTCATCGTTCCAGATCTTAAATTTGCTTCTGTAACGATAACTTTATTTGATAAGGCGGCAATTATTCTATTACGATTTTTAAAATTTATAGGTTTTGGACTAGTTAAATTCGGATATTCAGATATTACTAAACCTTTATTAATAATATCATAATATAGTTTTTTATTTGCGAGTGGATATATATAATCAATTCCTGAACCAAGAACAGCGATCGTTTTGCCTTCATTATCAATACTTCCTTGATGAGCAATACTATCAATTCCTAGCGCCATTCCACTAACAATAACTTCTTTTCTTTTAGCAGCTATTTGTGAAAGTTTAATCGTAATATTACGACCACTTCAACTATTCTTGCGACTTCCAATAATAGCTGTTTTATTATTTTCGGCTAAAATATTTATATCACCTTTAAAAAACAGTACGAATGGTGGATTAAATAATCTTAATAGAGACTTAGGATAATTATCATCTAATATAGTGATAAAGTTAATATCTTTATTTTCTAATAAAAAGTTTTCGAAATCTTCCCTTTTTATTTTTTCGTAGCTAGTAACTGCGTGCGAAATTTTATCTCATTCTCCTGCGTATTTAATACTAAAATATAATAAAATATTATTCATGAGTTTCCTCCTAAATAATATATATTATAAAAAAATGTTATTTTCCTTTAATTTAATTCAATATTATCAAAAACTTCTTGAATATCTTCGCTATCTAATAGAGCATCTTTTAGTTTATAACAAGATTCTTTTTGAGCATCATTTAATTTTAGAACTTGTAATGGCACATATTCTAAACCAAAACTTTCAACATTAATGTTTTCAGATCCGTTTAATGATGTTACGATTTTATTTAATAATTGTGGGTCTGTGAAAATTTCATATTCATTTTCTCCAATAGATTTATAATTATCGATATCAATCATTAACATCGTTTCTAAAACTTGTTCTTCGTTTCCAGAAGCTGTAATATAAATTTTTCCTAAAAAGTTAAATAAATATTTAACTGCTCCTCCACTAGCTAAAGTTCCTCCATATTTTTTAAAAGTAGATTTTACGTGACTTGCAGTTCTATTTCTATTATCACTAATACATTTAACTATAAATCCACTTCCACCAACACCGTATCCTTCATATTCGAATTCTTCTCAATTAACATTACTACGAACTTTAGATTTGTTTAAAGCTTTATCAATAATTGTTTTTGGCATGTTTGCCGCTTTTGCTTTTAATAAAATTAATCTTAAACTACTATTAGAATCTGGGTTCGACCCTTTTTCTCTAGCGCTTATATAAATTTCTTTAGAAATTTTTTGAAATACTTTTGATCGCTTTCCATCTTTAGCTGCTTTTTGATGTTTAATTTTCGATCATTTTGAATGTCCTGACATATTATAGCCTCTTTCTCTATTAATATTTTATTAAATATACTAAATATTATATAATAATATGGGTGATGTTTAAATGGAAAGTTGATTTTTAAAGTTTAAAGTAGATGCAAAGCAACATTGATTAGTTCATAATAAAAAAAATACTAAAGTTAAAATCAATATAATAAGCTCTTTTTGAGAAAAAAATTTTATATTTAACAAAATAATAGACATTGATAATGATCAAGCTTTTTTAATCAATAACGCCAAAGGCTTTAACACGATCAATTACAATAATGGTTATGATGTTGTTTTTACTGATTGACATTATCGAGTGATTAAAATATTTAAACTCAACGTTAATGAAGTTACTCCATATATTAAAGATAGTAATTATTGTTTTATTTTTAAAAAAAATATAATTGATTTATTAAAAATAAAAATTGGAGACGTTTTAAGAAAAGGTAAGATTGCTAATCAATATAAATTTAAATAAAAAAAATAAAGCTTCAAGCTTTATTTTTTTTGTTTAATTAGTTTTTCTTTAGTTCTTCTAAACTAAATCCAATACCTTTTAAAGCAGTTTCTGATAATCAGTGAACTGGTTTATCAAAGTGTGGCAAGAAGAAGATATCTAACAACGCTAAATCTTGAATTGTTGTTTTAGTTTGAATTGCTAATGAAATTGCAATAATTGCATCTTCATGATGACCTTTAGAAGCAATTTGACCACCAATAATTCTTTGAGTTTTAGCATCTCAAAGTAATTTAGCAGTTACTTTATGGTTTTCAGGCATAAATTCTGGCATTGCATTGTCAGTATGAAGCACAGTTTTATATTCTAAATCTTTATCCATTTTGGCAGCAACTTCAGAAAGTCCAACAGAAGTTAAATTATAACCAAATACAGATATACCATTCGTTCCTTGAACTCCTGGATGTTTAAGTTTAGGACCGTTTAAATTGAAAGCAGCAACTACTCCTGTACGAACTGCGTTTGTAGCTAGGGCGATGCTTCCTAATTTACCGGTAGCATTGTTAAATGTAGCAACACTATCTCCGATTGCGAAAACATCTTTTTCAGAAGTTTCCATATATTCATTAGTTTTGATCGCTCCACTTGGAGTAATTAAATCTAATTTACCTTTAAACATTCCTGTATTAGGTCTAAATCCGATTGCCATTAAAGCGATATCACAAGGATAGTTCCCTTTATCTGTGTCTACTGAAACAACGTGACCTTCATCATTAGTTACGAAACGAATTAATTTTTCACCTAAAGCTAAATTAATTCCTTCTTTAACCATTGTGTTTTGAATTGGAGAAGTAAATTCTTCGTCAAAATAACGAGGCATTATACGATTGGCCATATCGACTAAAGTAACTGTTTTACCTTGAATATGGAACGCTTCTACTAATTCTATACCAATATAACCAGCACCTACAACAACTACGTTTTTAACGTCTTTTGATAATGCTAATTTTTTAATTTCTTGGGCATGTTGATATAATTTACAAATTTTTACACCTTCAGCGTTAACACCTTCGAATGGCGGAACGATCGGTCAAGAACCTGTACCTAAAACTAATTTATCATAAGTTTCTGTATATTCTTTATCATCTTTTAAGTTTTTAACTGTAATTGATTTGTTTTTAAAATCAACATTAATTACTTCTTGTTCAGTTCTAACGTCGATATTTTTCTTTTGTAAGAAGTCAACGTTTGAATAAAATAATCCTTTAGATTCTTTAACTACGTCTCCTACTCAAAGAGCGATTCCACAAGCTAAAAATGAGATATTAGTATTACGATCAATCCCAATAATTTCAGCATTTGGATATAACTTTCTAGCAGCTAGTACTGTATGCGTACCGGCATGATTAATTCCCACAACAACAATTTTCATAATTATCCGTTCTCCTTTTTTATTACTAATTTTTTATTAAAATTTAATTATTATTTGATTATTATTTGATTCAATTTAACAAAAAATCATTAAATAACATTTCATGTTTAATGTTAGTTTTAGGACCGTGTCCTGGATAAATAATAACATTATTTTTAAATTTTTTAAATTTCAGTAAACTATCTTTATATTTTTCAGGCACACTATGTTTCAAATCTACTCTACCAATACTTTCTTTTAATAAAGTATCTCCTGTAAAGAGATAATTTAATTTTGGAAAGAATAAAGCGATCGATCCGTTAGTATGTCCTGGTATTTCAGTGATATTAATTTCAAAACCGTCAATAGAATAATCTTTTTCAATTAATCCAGTAACAGAGTTATGAAATTCATCATAATTTATCGCAGCTTTTATGTTAGCTAAAAAAGATAAATTTAAATCTTCATCAAATAAATTATTAACATCATCATTTCCGATATAAATTTTTAAATTTTTAAATTTTTTTAATATTTTTTTTAAACCTGAGAAATGATCAAAATGACCATGAGTTATAAAAACAGAAGTTGGCGTTAAATTATTATTATCAATATATTCAAGCACTTCTTGAGCATTATTTCCCGGATCAATGATAATCGTATTTTTCTCTTCGTTAGTCATTAAATAAATATTTTGATTGTAAAAATTAGATTTAATAATTTTAATCATATTTAAAAACTCCAATTAATTATTTATTAATAATATTATAAGCGTCTTGAGCGATCATAATTTCTTCATCAGTTGGAATTACATAAACGTCAACTTGACTATTGTCAGTCGATATTTTTGTCATTTCACTAATTCTTTGATTGTTTTTCGCTTTATCGATAGTTACGTCAATAATATGTAATTTTTCAATTACCATCTCACGAATTAAACTAGCGTTTTCTCCGATTCCAGCAGTAAACACAATTGCTTCTGTTTTATTTTCTAAATCATTTTGATACATTGAAATGTAGTTAACGATTTTACTAATGTAAATATCTAAAGCAACAATTGCTCTTTTATTACCTTTTTCAACAGCAGCAATAATATCTCTCATATCGCTTGAAATTCCACTAACACCTAGTAGTCCAGATTCTTTATTTAAAATATTAGTTAATTCAAAAACATCTTTTTTAGTTATTTTTGACACATATTCTAAAATAGCTGGATCGATGTCACCACTACGAGTTCCCATCATAATACCTGCTAAAGGAGTTAGTCCCATAGAAGTATTATAACCTTTTCAGTTTTTAATCGCTGTGATTGAAGCTCCGTTACCAAGATGACAATTAATAATATTACCTTCTTTTAAATTAAGCTCAGAGCGGATTTTTTTAACGATATAGCGACTTGAAGTTCCATGCATTCCATAACGGCGTACTTGGTGATCTTCATATCAACTATAAGGCACTGGATAAATAAAGTTTTTTTCAGGCATAGTTTGATGGAATGAAGTATCGAAAACAGCAACACTTTTTGATTCAGGACATAATTTAGCAAATATTTTCATAACATTTACTGCTCCTGGATTATGTAAAGGGGCTAATTTTGATAATTCTTCTAACTTTAAAATAACGCTTTCATCAATAAGAGTACTCTCTTTGTAAACGCTACCACCTTGAACAACACGATGACCAATTATTTTAATTTCATTATAATCTTTAATAATATTATGTTTTTTAAAGTTATCTAAAATTACTTGAATTGCTTCTTTATGAGAATTCATTGGTACATCTAATTTTATTTTTTTATCATTGATTTCTAAAGTAAATTTACCATCTACAAAAAGTCTTTCGCACAATCCTTTACAAACTACTTGAGAAGGATAGTTATATAGTTGAAATTTAACTGAACTAGAACCAGCATTGATTACTAATATTTTAACCATAATTATTTATTCGCCTTATTTAATTTGTAAATTGCGTGACGACAAGTTTCAGAAATTAATTCAGCTATCGTTGGATGTGGATGAATAGTTCTTGATAAATCATAAACTGTTCCTTCTAGATCCATAAATGCAGAAAGTTCAGAAATAATATCTGTTGAACTTTGACCAACGAAATGAGCTCCTAAAAGTGTTCCAGTTTTTTTATCAGCGATAATTTTACAGAAACCTTCAGTTTCCCCATCAGCTAAAGCTTTACCAGAAACTCTATAAGGAGTTTTTTGAACAACAACATCTAATTTATTTTCTTTTGCAAATTGTTCAGTAATTCCCACACTTGAAGATTCTGGGAAAGTATAGATACAACTAGGGTTAGTTTCGTAGTTAGTTCTTGTTTTATGACCAACAATAGTATCAACGACACTTACTCCTTCAGCACTAGCAACGTGAGCTAACATTAATCTACCGTTAACATCACCGATAGCATAAACATCTTGAACTGAAGTTTGACAATAATCATCAACAACAATTTCTCCACGTTTTCCAATTTCTAAATTAGGCATATCTTTAAACGCTTCAATATTTGGTACTCTACCTACAGAAATTAAAACTTTATCAGCTTTGATCTTAATAATTTTATCTCCGATTGATAATTCAACAGAGTCTTTATTAATTTTGCTAATATTAGCACTTAATTTAATATCTATTCCACGTTTAACAAATGAATCAAACAGAGTTTTTTGAATATCTTTATCTAATATTTCTAATATTTTATCGATGTTTTGTAACATTGTTACTTTAGAACCAAGTGCATCAAATAGACAAGCAAATTCAACACCAATTACTCCGGCACCAATTACGATTAGATTTTTAGGAATTTCTGTTCAAGATAAAGCTTCTTTTGAAGTTGCTACAAAACCAGCTTTATATCCTTCTTCTAATCCATTAATAGGAATTCTTCTAGCTCTTGAACCAGTTGCAATAATTAATTTTTTATAAGCTAATTTTTTACCATTAACTTCAATTGCATGATCACCAATATATTTAGCTTCACCAGTATAAGTATCAACTTTGTTAGAGCGCATTAAGAATGCTACTCCTTTTGTAAGTTGTCCTACTACTTCGTTTTTACGATTCATAACTGTTTTTCAGTTTGGTTTAATAGCATTGATTTGTTCTTCAGCTAATTCCATACCGAAACCGTAATCTTGCATATGTTTAATTTGTTTGTATACTTTAGCTGACTTTAATAAAGCTTTGGTTGGTATACAACCAACATTTAAACAAACTCCACCGAAAAATTCACGTTCAATAATAGCTGTTTTAAGACCATTTTTAGCAGCGTGTTCAGCAGCAACGTATCCACCAGGACCGGCACCAACAATAATTAAATCGTAAGTTTTTTCACAATCAACTTTTGGTCCGTCTT
Source organism: Mycoplasmatales bacterium (assembly GCA_014238055.1). GTDB lineage: Bacteria > Bacillota_I > Bacilli_A > Mycoplasmatales > JABABV01 > JABABV01. The sequence continues at coordinate 55,336 of JABABV010000001.1, forward strand.
GAGTTCTTTTATCGTTAGCATTAGAAACATCGTCTTCTTTGACGATTGTATTTGATGTAGCGGGCGCCTTTGGAGCGGCTCCACCAAATGAAGGGAATAGTTCATTAGAGACTTTAATTTCTCCAACTACTCCTCCGGCATCAGGTTCTTCAATTGCTTCAACAGTTTCTTTAGGAGCTTCTACTTTGGCAGGAGCTGGTGCAGCAGCACTATCTCCAGTACCATCATCGATAACAACAACAATATCACCAACGTGAATAACGTCGCCTTCTTTATAGTTAAGTTTTGCAATTGTTCCGTCTACTGGACAAGGGATTTCAGCGGTAATTTTATCAGTTTCTACTGAAAATAATGTATCGCCATCCTCAACTTTATCACCAACTTTAACTTCTCATTTAAGAAGTTTCCCTTCGTGAATTCCTTCTCCAATATCGGCAAATTTAAATTTATACATAGTTTTACCGCCTTATCATTTCATCAACATCATTGATGGATTTTCTAAATAGTTTTTAACTGTTAGTAAGAATCTACCTACATCGGCACCATCAATAACACGATGATCTGCTGAAACAGAAATCATCATTACTGTAGCTTTTTCTAATTCTCCGTTTGTATTATAGATTGGTTTATTATTAAATGCCCCAATACCAATAATTGCTGTTTCTGGGTAATTAATTACTTGAGTACCGTAATCAGCACCAACAGAACCATAGTTAGTAATAGTGAAAGTTCCACCACTCATGTCTGCCATAGTTAATTTACCAGAACGAGCTTTTCCAGCCATCTCATAAACTTTACTATTAATTCCTAAAATACTTAATTGGTCAGCATTTTTAATTACTGGAACAACTAAACCTTTAGGTGTGTCTGCAGCCATTCCGATATTAATATTTTTTGAGTAAACAATTGCTTGTTTATTTTCATCTAATTTAGTATTAAATACTGGGAATTCTTCAATAGCTAAAGTACATGCTCTAATTATAAAAGGCATGAATGAAATTTTAATTTTTTTCTCATTTTTAATTTTATTACGTAGTTCTACTAAATTAGTCATATTAACTTCTTTTAATAGTGTAATTTCAGGAATAATAGTTTTTGATCTTGTCATTGCTTTAGCAATAGCTTTACGCATAGATGTTAAAGGAACGACTTTATCTTCTAAACCATTACTTCTATTTGTAGGTACAAATGTTGTATTTGATTGAGTTGAAACATTAGCGTTAGCAACATCTTTTTTCATAATACGTCCACGGTATCCGCTACCATTAATATTATTAAGATCTATTCCTCTAGATGCCGCAAGTTTACGAACAGCTGGAGTTGCTAATACTTTTCCATTTTTAGTAGTATTTTCTGGTGCAGCAGTTTTTGGTAATACTAAAGTTTCGTTAGAAACTTTAATTTCTCCAACTACTCCTCCTGCATCAGGTTCTTCAATTGCTTCAACAGTTTCTTTAGGAGCTTCTACTTTGGCAGGAGCTGGTGCAGGAGCACTATCTCCAGTACCATCATCGATAACAACAACAACATCACCAACGTGAATAACGTCGCCTTCTTTATAGTTAAGTTTTGCAATTGTTCCGTCTACTGGACAAGGGATTTCAGCGTTAATTTTATCAGTTTCTACTGAAAATAATGTATCGCCATCCTCAACTTTATCACCAACTTTAACTTCTCATTTAAGAAGTTTCCCTTCGTGAATTCCTTCTCCAATATCGGCAAATTTAAATTTATACATACTTTTACCGCCTTTTTTTATTAATTATATTAGTTTTTAAAATATTAAATAATTTTTAACTACATATTTTAGTCAAAAATTATTTTAATTATTATATTTTGTAATTTACAGATTCTAAAATTTTATTAACGATACGTTCTTTAGTAATGATGTGGTATTTTTCACCTTTATCTAATGGAACTGTTATGTCTCAACCAGTTAAACGAATTGGAGGCACTTGTAAACTTAAGAATGCTTCTTCAGTTACTGTAGAAATAACTTCTGACGCTGTACTAAATGATCTAACAGCTTCATGAACTACTATTAATCTACCTGTTTTACGTACTGATTTTAGAACTGCTTCTTTATCTCAAGGAGAAATAGTTCTTAAGTCAATTAATTCAACGCTAACTTTTCCAGCTAATTCAGGTAAAGCTTTTAAACAAGTAATTGCTTGAGCTCCATAAGTTACAACTGTAATGTCGGTACCTTCTTGTAAAATTCTAGCTTTACCGATTTCGATTTCATACATTTCGTTTGGAATTTCTTGTTTGAAAGCACGATAAATACTTTTTGGTTCTAAGAATACAACTGGGTCTGGATCGTTAATAGCAGCAATCATTAAACCTTTTGTATCATGTGGATTAGAAGGCATAACTACTTTTAGTCCCGGGATGTGAGCAAATAAAACTTCAACTGCTTCTGAATGATGTTCTAAAGCACGAATTCCTCCACCCATTGGCATACGCATAACCATCGGTACTGTATAGCGTCCTCTTGAACGATTTCTCATTCTAGCAGCATGAACTACTAATTGGTGGTAACCAGGAAACATAAACCCTTGAAATTGCATTTCTACAATTGGTTTAAGACCGTTTATTGCCATTCCGATTGCTGTTCCTACAATTGCAGCTTCTGCAATTGGAGCATCAAAACATCTAAGTGTACCGAATTCTTTTTGAATTCCTGATGTAGCACGGAAAACTCCACCTTCGTATCCGGCATCTTCACCGTATACTAAAACTGTCGGATCTTTTCTCATAGATTGAGCCATCGCTTCTGTAAGCGCCTCAATATTATTTTTTAAAGCCATTTTCATACACTCCCTTATTTATTAAAAAGTTTCTTAGCTTCTGCCAATTGTGATTTTAAGTTTGGTGTTAATTTTTCAAATGTATAATTAAATACGTCATCTAATTTAACATCTAATTTTGTTTGCATTTCTTTAAAAGCAGCATTAACTGTTGCTTTAGATTCTTTATGTAATTCTACATCTTGTTCTTCGGTTCAAAGTTTGTTTTTAATTAAATATTTTTTAAGTCTTACGATAGGACCTATTTTACGAGCTTCTAATTCTTCAGATTTTTCACGATAAAGATCTGGATTATCAGCAGTTGTATGTGGTCCGAAACGATAAGCAACACACTCTATTAATGAAGGACCTTTACCAGCACTAGCAAGTTTTCTAGCTTCTAATACAGCAGCATAAACTGCAAATATATCATTACCATCTACTTGTAAATGAGGTAGTCCGGCAGCGATACCTTTTTGAGATAAAGTTTTAGCAGCTGATTGTTTTGAACGATGAGTTGAAATTGCATATTGGTTATTTTGAATAATGAAAACTGTTGGTGTATTTAAATTTTTAGCAAAGTTCATTGCTTCATAAAATTCACCTTCACTAGTTCCACCATCACCGATAAATGTCATCGCAACTTCATCTAATTTTTTAACTTTAGCAGCATATGAAAGTCCCACAGCGTGAGAAAATTGCGTAGCAATAGGAACGTTTACAGGAAGAATTCTTACTCCTTCTGGCATACGTGATCCCATTTCATTACCGTTTCAAAATAGCATAATGTCTGACATTGGTCATCCTTTAGCTAATCAAGTAACGTTAGAACGAAAAGCTGGTGCTAATCAATCTTGTTTACGAAGTGCTAATGCAACTCCCATTTGAATACCTTCTTGACCTAAAGAAGGGGGAAATGTTAGCATGCGTCCTTGACGTTGTCATTGAAGCATTCTTTCATCTTGAACTCTAGATAAAACCATTGTTTTATAAGAATCCATGATTTGCTTTTGAGACAATTTTGGCATTATTTTTTTATTAACAATATTACCTTCCGCGTCCATAATAACAAGTTTCTCTTCTTTTACATTATATTCTTTTAATAACATATTTATTACATCTCCTAGTTTGTTTTATGAATATTAAAAATATTTTAACAAATTTATATTAGTTTAATCAAGTATATGAAATATATAAAATAGGTCTTTCATAATAAATTTCTTTATATATATCGTAAAATTACACATTAATATGGTACAAATGCTATATTAATATGATACAATTTTTATATTAAATAAAATTGTAATTATTTAATATTTTATTAAGAAATATTTTACAACTTTTAAATATTTTACAACACTACTTATTTTACCATTTTTTTCATAAAATTAAAAATTTTATTTTAAATTATAGGTATAAAATTGAACTTAGAAAGAGAGAGATTATGATATATATAAAAAACGATTCAAAAAATCCTTATTTTAACTTATCATTTGAGGAATATTTTTTTAATTATAACTTCAATGATGACTGTGTTATATTATGACAAAATAAAAATACAATTGTAATTGGTAAGAATCAAAACACTTGAGAAGAATTAAATCATGAATTCGTTAAAGCGCAAGCTATTAATGTCGTTAGAAGAAATACTGGTGGCGGTGCCGTTTATCAAGATTTAGGAAATGTTAATTATAGTTTTATTACTAAATTAGAATCTAAAAGTGATGTTAATAATTATTTAAAATTTACTAAACCAATAATAGAAGTTTTAGATGATATCGATGTTAAAGCTGAATTTTCAGGTAGAAATGATATCGAAATTAATGGTAAAAAAATTAGTGGTAATGCCCAACTTTTAAAAAATAATAAAATTCTTCATCATGGAACTATTTTATTTGATGTTAATTTAGATATTCTTAAACAAGCTTTAAAACCAGACCTTCTAAAAATTAAATCTAAAGGTATTAAATCTATTAGATCTAGAGTTATCAATATTAGAAGTGTTTTAAAAGAAGACATGGATGCTAATCAATTTAAAAATATTTTAGAAAATAATTTTTCTAAACAATCTACGATATATACTCCTACAGAAGAAGATATTAAAAATATAACTAATATAATGAATAAAAAATATTTAACTAAAGAATGAAATTATGGTAATAATCCAAAATTCAATATTCATAATAAAAAAAGATTCCCAAACGGAACTTTAGAAGTTAAAATCAATACTCAAGAAAACAAAATGATTAATATAAAATTTTATGGTGATTTTCTTAGTGTAAATGATATTTCTGAAATTGAAAACAAAATGAAAAATATTTCTTTTGATAAAGATTCTATTACAAAAATATTAAATAATGAAGATACTGATTTATTTTTTGGTAAAATTTCTATAGATCAAATTATTGAAACTATTTTCAATTAAAAAAAAGATGCGAAAGCATCTTTTTTTTATTTTGATTTATCTGAAGACATTCAATTATTATCTCAAATTATTTTAATGTTTTTTGTAAACATATCATCTGATAAATGTCTGTAATATTCAATAGTTCTTTTAGAATAACTAATATCTAAATTATGTTTTTCTAAATAATATTTATTACTTGATATTTCAAAATCTTCAACTTCTTTTTTGACTTGATCTTGAGGATAACAATTATCATATATTTTATTTATTTTTGGTTCGAATTCACTTTTATCTCGGCCTTCTTGACTTGCATAACCAAGAGCTACTCCAACAACAGGAATTAAATAATCTGGTAAATTAAAAATCTTTTTAATTCCAACAGCATTCCTAGAAGTACTTCCTGTAAAACAAGAATCAATACCTAAAGATGTTGCAGCATCAACCGTAACTTGAGCCGCTATTGTGGCATCCATAACGCTATATAATAAACTATCAATGATTTCAGTTCTTGCTAATAATTTTTTATCAACTATTGATTTATGATTTTTTAAATATATATCATTAGCTATATTAATACGATTAAAATCAGCGAAAAAGAAAACAAAAGTATCGCATTCTAAAACGTGTTTAGCTGAATTTCTTTCTTTTACAGATTCATATATTTTACGTTTTGTTTCTTTATCATTAACAAAAATGGCACTGAATTGTTGTCCATTAAAGCATGTGTCTGATGCATTTATAATTTTTTTTAATTGGTCAATATCTTTTTGTGAAATTTTTTTATCTGAAAAACTTCTTACAGATACTCTGTTTAATTTTTGATTAATAAAATTCATTTTAAATCCTTTTCAACAAAATTAAATGTTTCTTAATATTTAAAGAGTTTTTAACTCTTTAAATATATTAGCATCTTTGTTAAAAAAAAATAGACAATATGCTTTAAAATTGGCTTTTAATTTTATTTCTTTTTAGAATCTAATCAATTATTTGGTCAAAGCAATGTTAAACTATCCATAAATTTTCCGCTATTTCACATTCTATAAGCTTTTATAGTATTGTTGGCATAAGTATTATTAGCATCACGATGATTTGTATAATATTTATTAGTTTCTATTTCGTAATTGTTTATTTCTTCTTTGATTTGATTTTGAGGATAACAATTAGTATATACTTTATTTATTTTCGGTTTTCTTTCATCGGTTTTATTACCATAACCTAAAGTTATACCAACTACAGGAACTACATAATTTGGTAAATTAAATAATTTTTGAACTTCAGAAGCTCCGTTACGGATAGCACCAATATAGCAACTATCAATACCTAAAGAGCTTGCAGCATCGACTGTAGCTTGAGCAGAAATAGTCGCATCTACAAAACCATATAATAAACTATTTAAATTATCATATTTTAAAGTTAGTTCTTTTTCAGAAACTTCTTTATTATTTTCAACATAAATATCATTAGCTAAACTAATACGATTAAAATCTGCTAAAAATAAAATAAATGTATCGCATTCAATAATATGTTTTTGTTTACCAGAAATAATAGATAATTTTTCTTTCATAGTTTTATCATTTACAATAATAGCACTAAATTGTTGTCCGTTATATGATGTTGCCGATTCGTTAATTACATTTTTAATTTTATTCATATCTAATTCAGAAATTTTTTTATTACTATAACTTCTCATTGAAACTCTGTTTAATTGTTTTGTTATAAAATCCATTTTAAACTCCTTTTAAATATTAAATATTTTTAATATTTTTAGGCTTAACTATAGGCGATCTTTTATGATTAGATTTTTTATGTAGATTTTTTATCTTAGCAACAATTTCTGCACTTACAGATAAAGGATCATCTAAATATCGATCTATTTGATCGTAAGTTACACCCATTTCTTTTTCATCTGTTTGGTCATTTCAAAGTCCTGCTGTAGGAACTCTGTTAACTATTGTATCATCAACACCATACAGAGATGCTCCTTGACGCACTTGATTTTTATTTAAAAATAATAAAGGGGCTATATCAATTCCACCATCACCATATTTAGTAAAATATCCTGTATGTCATTCACAAGCATTGTCGGTCCCAACTACTAAATAGTTATTAGTTTGAGCATAAGCGTATAATGTTGCCATTCTCAATCTTGCTTTTAAATTACCGCTAGCTAAATTTGAAATTTTATTATCAATCATAAAAGCATCATAGACCGCATCTAAATTAACGATCTTACTATTTAAATTAAGTTTTTTTACTAGTGATTTTGCTAATTTAACATCTAACTCATTAGAATGGCAAGGCATCATTAAAACTAAATGGTTGTTCGGAAATGCTTTTGCGATAAGTGCACTAGTTAGAGCTGAATCAACTCCACCAGACAAACCAACAATCAAACCTTTTGTTTGGCTATCGGAAACTGTTTTTTGCAGTCAAGTTTCTAAATAATTAAGATATTTTTTTAACTCCATACGACTAATCTCCTCATTGAAATTCATAATTGTTAATTACCACGGTATCTTTTCGTTTAATACCTTGTTTTTGAAGCTCATCTCAAACACCAATTTTATTTAATGCTAAGTTCATACGCGCTAAATTTTCATAAGTTGTTGTTGGAATTTTTTGCATAATTCTATCTACACCAGTACCGGAAACAATAAATTTACCAGAAATTCGTTGTACAGTAAATTGGTCCTTAATTTTTTCTAACGTTAAATGAATGAAAGACTCTTGATCGTGAAGATTGATTGTTAATGGTGTTTTTTTAAGTTTTTCAGATATTTTTGATAATACTTTATCTAAACCTTCTCTTAATAAACCAGATATTTCAAAAATTTCAATATTCTTAAAATGATTTTTGAAATATTTAATATTTTCTTCAAAAAATTCGCTATCAGATTTATTAGCAACGATTATTTTTGGTTTAGTTGATAGATCAACTTTTTTATATGCTGATAACTCTTTATTAATTACATCATAATTAGTTATTGTGTCTTCTGGATTATCGACAGAAAAATCAATTACATGAACGATAACACGACATCTTTCAATATGTTTTAGAAATAAGTCTCCTAATCCTTTACCTAAAGATGCTCCTTCGATTAATCCCGGAAGATCGGCAATTACAAAAGAACTATTATTCTTAGTTCTTACTAATCCTAATTGAGGATTTATCGTTGTGAAAGCATAATTAGCGATTTGTGGTTTAGCGTTAGTTACAGCTGCTAAAAGAGTAGATTTACCGGCATTAGGCATTCCTACAAAACCAACATCAGCTAAAACCTTCAACTCTAATTGAACTTCAAATCTTTCGCCTAATTTACCATTATTAGAAATTCTCGGAGCTCTGTTAGTTGAGTTTTTGAAATGACTGTTACCTAAACCACCTTTTCCACCTTTGGCAATTAAATATTTTTCTTCATCACATATATCGGCTATTATACGATTAGTTAGCATATTAATTAAAACTGTTCCAAGTGGAACTTGAATTATTATGTCTTCACCATCAGCGCCGTGCATATTTTTATTTTGACCATTAAATCCGTTTTGAGCAGATAGTTTATTTTTAAATTTAAAGTCTAGTAAAGTTGTTAATCCACTATTACCTTTAAAATAAATATTACCACCTTTACCACCGTCTCCACCGGCTGGGCCTCCACGAGATTCATATTTTTCACGTCTAAAGGCAACGATCCCGTTACCACCTTTACCTGCTTCTATAGTGATACTTGCAGAATCAATAAATTTCATATTTACCTCACTTATAAATTTATAATAATCTATGTATATATACTAATTATATCTAAAATAAAAAAAACGATTTAACGTTTTTTTTATTTTATTTATACAATTAAAACGTTTTGTTTTATTGTTTTCTTTCTGAGTAAACTGAAACTTTAGTTTTTTTACCCATTCTTTCATATTTAACAAATCCAGTAATTTTAGCAAATAAAGTATCATCGCTACCTTTACCAACATTTGTACCAGGATGAATCTTAGTCCCTCTTTGACGATAGATTATAGATCCAGCGTTGCAAAATTGACCATCACCAAGTTTAGCGCCTAAACGTTTAGACTGCGAATCGCGGCCGTTTCTACTAGAACCAACACCTTTTTTTGATGCCATTTTACTTCACCTCTTTTGCTACTGCTTTTGCAGGTTTTTTAGCTACTGGCTTTTTAACAACTGCTTTTTTTTGAGAAGCAGAAATTTCTTTAATAACTAATCGTGTATAAGGTTGGCGGTGTCCTTGTTTTTTAGTACGATTAGATTTAGCTTTGTATTTAAACACAATAATTTTCTTTTGTTTACCGTGTTTTTCAACTTCTGCAGTTACAGAAGCGTTTTCTAAAAACGGGTTACCAATTTTATTATCTATCATTAAAACTTTGTCAAAAGTATAATTTTGACCAACTTTTACTTCAAGTTTTTCAACGTAAATTGTGTCCCCTGTTTCAACTTTAATTTGTTTTCCACCTGTTTGAATAATTGCAAACATAATTTTCCTCCAAAAATAATAAGACTCGTCTATAAGGCAATTTAAGTATTTAAATATATATATAACCTTATTAAGAACGGTTGTAGATTTTTAGCTACAATAAAAATTATACATTATTTTTCTAAAAATTCAACTAAAATAAATTTTCTATGTTGGTCATAGTTTTTAAATGATTTTTCAAAAATTCAATAACAATTTTATTTTTACCACCATTAGGGATTATTAAATCGGCAAACTTCTTTGTCGGTTCAATGAATTGGGCATGCATAGGTTTTACATTACTTTCATAAGCTAAAACTACACTTTGTAAACTACGACCTCTTTCTATAGTATCTCTTTGAATTCTTCTGATAACTCTAGTGTCGGGGTCAGTATCAACAAATAGTTTTATATTTGATAACTCTCTAATTTTAGCGTTATCTAAAACTAAAATTCCTTCTAAAATTATTATTTTTTTAGGAATGATTTTCTCAGTTAAGTCTAAACGATCATGAATTGAAAAATCATAAATTGGTTTTTCAATTGGTTTATCATTAATTAAGTCAATTAAATTCTCAATTAATAGATCAAAATCGAAAGCGAATGGATGATCATAATTTTTTTTAGAAAGTTGATCATAACTAAGGTTTTCAACATTTTTTTTATAATAATCATCTAATCTTAAAACTATACTATTTTTAACTTCAGATTTTATTTTTTGAGCAACTGTTGTTTTTCCACTAGCGCTTCCGCCAGTAATAGTAATCAAATAATTCATACTGTATATTACACCACTTTCACTTTTTAAAATATATTTAAAAAATTATATAATTCTTTATAAATAATAACATAAATTAAATTTAAAAATATCTTTTATTCTTATTTCATAAAAGAATGTAATCATCCTTAGAAATTAATACGTGTTCAATAAGTTTAATATTAAAAATAACTAATTGTTTTTTCATAACTATCGTACTCTTAATATCATCTGAAGAAAATTTTAATACGTTACTAGGATGATTATGAACAATAACAACTTTACTGTTTTCAAATTCAATAATTAATTTTAATATTTCCGTTTCTGAAAACGATATGTGATCTCTTTTACCTTCAAAATGAATTTCTTTTATTAATTTATTTTTATGATCAAATATTAAGATTCAAAAATTCTCTTTTTCTAAATTATAATTATTATTTATGATAAATTTAAAGATTTCTTCATAATTTCATATTTTAACAAACGTTGTTTTTATAGAATTATTAAATCTTTTAGAAATTTCACAAATTGCCATCACTTCTAAAGCTTTAACTTTACCGATACCTTTAATTTTTATTAAGTCTAGAAAACTCATATTGATAATATTATGAATCCCATAACTTTTTAAGATTAATTGATTAGCGATATCTAATACATTACTGCCTGAATTACCATGTCTAATAATAATTGCGAATAATTCAACATTACTTAAAGTATCAATGCCATAAAGTAATGCTTTTTCACGTGGTTTTTCATCTTTATAAATTTTCTTAATAAAAATTTATTAAGAAATATAAATATTTGGAAATATTATATTAGGTTTAGAGCCGCTTCCAGAACCATTTTTTTTACTATTATCGAATTTAATATCGATTCCATTTTTTGTTTTTATTTCTCCACTATTAGAACATAAACTTTTTATAAGAGCTGCACCATCAAAGAAAAATTCTATCCCTTTGAAAATATCATCTAATATAGAACCTGCATGAATAGTTGTTAATTCTTTTGAAGTTAATTTTTTAATAAAATCACTTCCTTTCTCTAATATTATTAACATTCATAATATATATAATTAGAGACCGAATTTCCTTTTTATTAAAAAAATAGCATTAAATGCTATTTTGATCCTATTGAAAATAATTTTTTACCGTGATTGTTAATCAAAATATAAATTGATAATATTATCGGGATAATCAATAATATAAACAAAATAATGAAATAACCTCTTGAGTAAAATTTATGATGACGATTTTTGATTTTATCTAATGTATTTGGATCTAAAATATATTGTTTTCCAAAATACATTTCAATATGTTGTGAACGATGTTTTCTCAACACCAAAAATATTATGAATAAAAATACATTAGCGATTAAAATCCCTATTAAAATGTTTAATATTAAATTAGGGTTTCCGAATCAATTTTTAATTCAAACATCAAACTTTAAAAAATATCAATGTTTATCACGTAATCCTCATAATAACAATGTGGCTATCGATAGATATGTAGTGCTAAAAATCAATCATCAATTATGTTTAATTTGATTTAACTGAGTATTTAAGTAAACTTTAGAAATCAATCCTTCTTCACTTTGTTGAGTTTGTTGATTTTTAATGTTGTTATTGTGAATTAAAATATCTTTTTTTAAGAATCTTTTTTCAGATATAAGTAGATATAATTTAAAAATCGACAATACACCAACAATGCCTGGGAAAACATTTATCTCCAAAGGTAAATTTAATAAAAAATTATTACTTATTCCCCAACCAACACTAGCAATTAATAACATTAAACAAAATATAATCATAAATTTAACTCGGCGATATTCTTCTTTAATTAATAAAAATAATCCATCTTCTCATATACCAGGTGTAGAAAACTTTAAATTTTGTTTTGCATTTCTTTTCTTATGTAAATAATAATTAACGTAATCGGCGTTATCAGCGTTATCGTATATAGGTTTTTGATCATTTAATTGGTTATTTACAATATTATTCTCGTCTATAGTTGACATATTTATTTCCTCCTATCCAAATATTGATTATTTTTTTAAAACATTTTTAGGTTTTTTAGGATGCTTTAAAAAATTATTATCTTTTAGATTTTTAATTTCTTTTTCAAGCATAATCAACTCATTGGAAAAATTAGCTTCTTTTGCCGATTCATGAGAGATTGATTTTTCTATTTTTTTAATTTGATTTTTTTGTTCTACTGATTCAGTGAATATACTATTATTTTTATTTTTTTCAAAAAGTTTAAAAGCCTTGTTTTTTAAAATTTTAACTTCATTAATTTTATGAAATTTTTCGCTATCTACATTATCAGATCCTTCAATATGAATTCCTGATTTAATTTCTAAATTATGAATTTTTTTTAAGCAAGTATATTCGTAATCTCAATTTGTTTTATGATTGATTATTTTATCAATGTTTTCTGGATTATTTTGATTGGCATCTACGATATTAGCTACCACAGAATTCCAAACATATTTTTTATTATTATGTCTATTAATTAAAATTCTAAAAATCTGTAAAATTAAAAGAATAAAAATAATTATCATTAGAGCTCCTAACGATATGATTAATATTTTTGTATCAGAATTTTTAAAATTATTAAAATCCAACATAATAGAACTCCTTTATATAAAAAAGATTTTAAACTTCATCATTATTTTTTATTTTATATATAAATTTTTTTCCGATTTTTTCCTTATTGTAAAATTTATGATTAACTAGATTATCCATAGAATAACGAGCTGTTTCATAACTGCATTTAGCAAAATTTCTAAAGTGATTTAAATCATAGTGAACATTTTCATCGTTATGATTTATAAAAAATTTAGCTTGGCGATAAGAAATGAATGGATTTTTATTAACAATATTTTTAGTAGCTAATTCCATTTCTAAAATCGATATTTTATTTTCATCAAGAGAGTAATTGTTTAGTAATTTTTCAAAGGTTTTTTCAAAATTATTTATAGACATATCAGCAGCTTCTATAAAAACATTAAGTAAATAAGTGACGTCTCCTTGATAGTTATTAGACTCTTGAAATGCTGCTTCTAATGATATATTACCATTATCAAAGCAATTTTTAGCAATTTTTAATAATTCTATAAACTCTTGATAGCCATATTTTGAAATAGTTCTATAAAATATTACAAAAGCCATTAGGTCATTGTACTTTTCAAAAAACTTATTATTCTTAATCGCATAGAACGCTATTGCCGCTTTTGTTAAAAAAGAATAATCACATTCTAAATTTAAAAATGAAATTAATCCTTTAAAATTTTCAGTAACTTCAAATTTTTTCGCTCTGAAATTATTAGTAGGTACTTGATGTAAATTTGTTAGATCTTTATAAGCAGAGACAATTTCATTAACTGTTATTTTATTATCTTTATTAGTTAAAGATTTATGTAGTATTTTATAAATTTTTTCAGCAGCAAGTTCATCTTCATTTGAGGGGTAAGATTTTTTATTAATGATGTCTGACATTGAAGATAAAGTTACAGGTTGTTTACTAGTTTCACTAAAAGACACAACTTCTTTTAAGAGTTCTTGTTGAGTGAAATCTTTATAGCTCATTAATTCTTTATTTTGATTTGAGAGAGCTATATATTTATGTACGTAAGTGGAAAGTTTAGATAATTTTTTTATTATATTAGACTCTTTTAACATTATTTTTGGAGTTAAGACTAAATATATTTTATTTCCTGAAATAGTTTTTACTGGTATTTTATGAGCGTAGTGGAAACGATACTCTTTTACATTGTTTCATACTATTTCATTATAATTTTTTCCCAAAATTTTGATAATGTTTTTTTTAGATAAATACTTATCATCTGTAAATTTGGTGTAAAATTTATTCATTTTATTGTTCCTTTGTTTTTATTTTTAATACATCCCTCTATTTTTATTATATCTTAAATTTAAATAATTTTAGTAATATATTAGTTATTTATAATGCCTTTTATATAAAAATAATAATAAAAAAAACCAACTCTTCAGTTGGCTTTTTTAAAATTATTAAATTATATAATTTTACAAAATACTTATTATAAATTATGTTTTGCAAAATTCGAATATAGAAAAATAAAATTATTTGAATATAGGATGTTACAATAAAAATAAATAAAATAATGAATATATAAGAGTAAAGTATAAATGAACTAAAAAGTTCTTAAAATGAAAAATAAATAAAGTAATCTTTTGTGCATTTTACCCACTTAAAATAAAACGCTTTACCATTATAACAAAAAAAATATAATTTGTAAAGACAAATTATATTTTTTAGTCAGAAATTTTTAAAACCGCAACGAAAGCTTCTTGTGGTAAATCTACTTTACCAATAGATTTTAATTTCTTCTTACCTTTTTTCTGTTTCTCTAATAATTTTTTCTTTCTAGTGATGTCTCCACCATAACATTTAGAAAGAACATTTTTTCGAGTAGCTTTAACTGTTTCTCTAGCTATAACTTGAGAACCAATAGCAGCTTGAATCGGGATTTCAAAATTTTGTTTTGGAATAATTAATTTTAAACTTTTAACTAATTCTCGTCCACGATAAAACGCTTTTTTACGATGCACTATTAAAGACAGAGCATCTACAACTTCACCATTTAATAATATATTCATTTTTACTAAATCCGATTTTTTATATCCTGTTAATTCATAATCGAAAGAAGCGTATCCTTGAGAAATCGATTTTAAGTTATCGAAAAAGTCAAAGACTATTTCTCCTAAAGGAATTGTATAAATCAAAATTCTTCTATCTTGATCAACGTATTTTAGATCAATATATTGACCTCGTTTTTTTTGACATAATTCCATTAATGGTCCAATATATTTTTCTGGCGTCATTATCGTTGCCTTAATATAAGGTTCTTCAACTCTATCAATCATTTGTCTGTTAGGAAAGTTTGCAGGATTATCAATTTTTAAAAGATCACCATTAGTTTTATAAATATGATATTCAACTGATGGAGCTGTCGCAATTAACGGAATGTTATATTCTCGTTCTAATCGTTCTTGGATTATTTCCATATGTAATAATCCTAAAAACCCAATTCTAAAACCAAAACCTAAAGCTTTAGAGCTTTCGGGTTCGAAAACTAACGAACTATCAGATAATAAAATTTTATGTAAAGCATCTTTTAAGTCTTGATATTTAGCATTATCGATTGGATAGAAACCACAAAACACCATAGGGTTTAATTTTTTATACCCCGGAAGAGCTGTTAAACAAGCGTTTTCCGCACCAGTTATAGTGTCTCCAATATGAATTTTACTAATATCTTTAATGTTAGCTGAAATTCAACCAACTTCTCCAGCTCTAAGTGAATCTTGACTTATTTCTTGAGGAACTTTAATTCCTATATCGGTAACTTCACAAATAAAATTATTAGAAAATAATTTTATTTTATCGCCTAACGAAATAACACCTTCTTTAACTCTTAGAAAAATAACTGCCCCTCTATAAGAATCAAAGTATGAATCAAAAATTAAACATTTTAAAGGTTTTGAATCATCAGCATCTGCTGGATAAGGAATATGATCTACTACATATTCTAAAACTTTTTCAACGTTTAAACCGTTTTTAGCAGATATTCTTGGCGCTTCACTAGCGTCTAATCCTATAGTTGTAGCTATCTCTTCAGATACTTTTTCTGGATTCGCACTAGCCAAATCAATTTTATTTATAACTGGTAATACTTCCAGATTATTATCTAATGCTAAATATACATTCGCTAAAGTTTGCGCTTCGATACCTTGACTAGCGTCAACAACTAATAAAGCACCTTCACACGCCGCCATAGAACGAGATACTTCGTACGTAAAGTCTACGTGGCCAGGAGTATCGATTAAATTAAATATATATTCTTTATCAGTTCTTTTATCTAAATATTTCAATTGAACTGCATTCAATTTAATAGTTATTCCTCGTTCTTGTTCTAATTCCATAGAATCTAACATCTGTTCTTTAATATCTCTACTTTTAACAGTATTAGTTAATTCTAACAAACGATCTGCTAGCGTAGATTTACCGTGATCTATATGAGCAATGATAGAGAAATTTCTAATTAATTTTTTATCTATTATTTTTGACATACTTATTGATGACTCCTTCAACGAAAATGTATTTTACTTGTAAACATTTTAACATATTATAGTTTTAAAGAATTAATTTTTCGAAAAATAATTATTCGATATTTCTTTAAGTGTTTTTATTTTAAGCGATAAAACCATAACTATAGGTATAACTACTACATATTGAATTATATTTCCAATAATATCTGCTATCGCTACAGATTCTCCATATATAATTAAATCTCAAAAATAATAAATTATAATAATTGAAGAACTAGCTAATAATAAAGATAAAAATAAAATAAAATAACTTTCCATATTATTGAACGTCAGTTTTTTAGTCATTACAATTATTATTAAAGTTGAAACAACTCTACTAACAAAGGTAGCTGGTGCATAAATTGGCAATTGAATTAAATCACTAATCATTAACGGAACAATAGCAACAATCATGAAAGGTCATTTACAATACATAATGATTAATAAAAAACAAATGACATCGGCGAATTCAATTTCTCCTTGAACAGGAGCACTATATTTTATGCTAAAAAATGAAGTTACTAAAACTAAAGCACTCATAATTGATATTATGCTTATGTTAGTAATTAACTTATGATTCTTGTTCATTATATTTTTTCCCCTGACACTTTAATTATTTCAAAATTTCTCCAACATTAAATATATTATTTCCTTTAATAAAATCTCTAATTTTCATTTTAGATTTATTAGGTCAAGTAATTTCTTCTATTAAAATAGCTTTTAGACTTGCTGTTTTAACTAATATTCCATTCTCGTCAACTTTTAAGACTGTTCCTGGGATTAATTTATCATTTTGATTAATTATATCGACCATTGATGATTTAGTTATTTTAAACGTAGTTTCGTTATATTTAGAAATAGCTATTGGCCAAGGAAACAATCCTCTAATTTGATTGTTTATAATATCGGCGTTTTCATTTCATTTAACTAATCTATCAGTCTTAGATATATTAAGTCCAAAAGTTGGAGTTCCAATGTCAGATTGCTTTATGACACTAAAATTTTTTGTAATTATTTTTTGTAATCAATCTTCTATTTTTAATGTTGCTAATTCAGATAATTTATTATGTACTGTACCAAAATTATCATTATCTTCAATAGTAATTTTTGATTGAAAAATAATATCTCCTGCATCCATTTTCTTCTCCATATGCATTAAAGTAATACCTGTTTGAGGTAAACCATTTATAATCGCATGATGAATCGGAGCTCCACCGCGTAAAGATGGCAGTAAAGAACCATGAATATTTAGAGATGTTAATTTAGCCATTTTTAAAATTTTATCAGAAATAAATTGACCATAAGCACAAGTTAATAAAATATCATGATTTAAAACTTCTAATAAATCACTGTTTTCATTTATATTTACAGGTTGTAGTAATTTTATTTTATACTTTAAAGCTAATTGTTTTACAGCAGAAAAAATAATTTTATGCTTTCTTTTACTAGGACGGTCTGGTTGAGTTATTATCGCAACTACTTCAAAGTTTTTATTATTAATTATTTTTTCAAAAATAGGTACCGGAAATTCTGGTGTTCCTGCTAGAATAATTTTAACCATAATTATTTTCTCTTTTCTACTTAATTAATTCTTGAATTTTATCAAATAAAATAACCATCGCTAAAGTATCTTGATTACAATATTTTAACATATTTTCACGATAATCATTTATTCAACTATCTCAACTTATTTCTGAACATATTCTTTGTCTAAATGTAAAAGATGCTTGATCGCCTTTTTTGATTTCTAAATTATCATAAGAAAAATCTTTTTCAAAAGCTGGTAAAGTTGCTTTTATCGAACTTTTACCTCTAAAATCATAATGATAAATTCATAATTTTTTGAAGAAATCTATTAAATCTACAAAATTTTCAGCAATTAAATTTAACTCTTCGTCAAATTCAGGAAACAAACTAGCCATACGAATAATTCTGCTTATTTCAAAACTTTTATTATAAGCAACGTTAGTTCCTGGACCGTGTTTTGTTAAATCTTTAATCATTTGTTCGCATAGTGCACGACGATCGTCTGTTTTACCATCACTTAAATATTCATAATGTTTAATGTTTTTCAATGTTTTTCAATCGAAATCATCATTCAAAATCACATGTAACGAATATTGAAACACTTGCTGTTCGTAAGGTTTAGTATTATTAAATTTTGGTATAGCTGATTTTCAAGTTTCAAAATCAATCATATACAAAGGATATTTATAATTTAATAATTCTTTTTTTATTAACTCAGTTTCTAAATATATTTTTTTATTAGCAATACTATATTGTTGAACTCTTAATCTATTGCGAGCGTTATGAGTTGTTAAATCTTTAGGACTAATTTCTAGAATTCTTTTATAACCATGATCATAAAGTAATTCGCCTAATTTCTTAACTCTGATTCCAGATAATTCTGATAAACTATCTCTCATCGGAAATTTTTCAATTGAATTTAAACAAAATTTATTAACATAAAATTCACAACCACTACATTGAGAACCAATATTGATAGTTGGTAATTCTTGTTCAGAATTATTAGTAATAATTTTATCTACTATTTCTTTAAAATCATTATTTTCAGATCATTTTTCAATATATTGAAAAAAAGTTAATTGTGATTTTTTACTATAAGAAAATAAATCACTAATAACAAATAATTTATTTAAATCTAAATCTCCTATTCTCGTATAATTTTTATTTAAATACATCAATTTAATATTATTAATTTTTAAACCTAATTTTGTTAAAGCAAAATATTGAAACATAACATCTAAACCATGATCGGACTTAACGCTAGTTGTTCCTTTAACTTCGATAAGAGTGTAACTATTATCTTTTTTATTCAAAATTAATACGTCTGGTTTAACAGCGACTTTTTTATCACTAAAAAATCCTTCAAAGATAACTTCTATTTTATTTTCGATGGCTTTTTTAGTAGCTGTTATTTTATTTGATTCATTTTCATAAATGTCGATATTTAAATAAGTTTTATATTTAGTTTTAAAATATTCTCTCGCAATTTCTCCGGTTTCATTTCCGTCTACGATAGATTCTTTTACTTCGTTAATTTTTAAATATTCTTTTACATCAGTAATGTTTGAATTTAAATTATTTTTATCAGTTAATCAAGAAAGTCTTTTACATTTTAAAAATGCAATAAAGTGTTGTTTTGTGATTCTCATTTTTTATTTAAAAAATATTAAACTTATAATAAGTTTAATATTTTACCTCTAGACATTCTACTGACAGTCACTACAACTTTACTAGACTCATCTATAACTGCATACATATCATAGTTTTTATTATGATCACTGATGCTGACATATAAATAATTTTGATAAATAAATTGATAAGTACTTTTCATAATTAAACTAGAAATATATTTTTTAACAGATAATCTTTGGTTGCTAGGTAATTCTATACGTTCTTTAATTCGTTGTAGGGCGTGGTTAGAGAATATATAAGGTTCTTTAGAATAATAAGACATTGAATTTTATTTAACTTTTTTCTTTATCTTGGTCGACAGGTCTTTTTTTCTTAAATACATTCTTGATTTTACGGAACCCTTTTTTAATTATTCCTTCACTGACTACAACAGTTTTTCCGGCAGCATGTTTAGTTTTATTAACTAAATCGTGTTTTTGAATAAATTCTTTTGATTCTACTACTACTTTTTTAGTAACATCTTTAGTAAGTCCTACACCTTCGTGTAAAATCTCTTTAGTAGACTTCGGTGGATTTACTGGTTTTTTAGTTTCCGGTTTTTTTGCAATTGGTTTTTTTGCAATTGGTTTTTTAACCGTTGTTTTAGTTGGTTTTTTAGTTGTTGCCATAATTACACCTCATTTTTAAGTTTTAAATTTAATTGAGCATTAAGATCTCTGTTAATTATCGGACAAATTTTATAATGATCGTTGTAATGCATTTCGAATACACTAGTTATTGAAAATGCTGTAATGGCAAAAGTAGTTACGCTTGCCATAGTAATATAGGAATATATAGAATCATTTTTATTAGTAATTAAATTTATTACTTCAAAAATAAATAAAGTAAACAAAGTTAATCAAGTTGTATCTATTAAAATTTGAGTATGAATTAATAAGTTTTTAAATAATTTAGATAAACAAAAACTAATCAAAGTTAAAGTTAAAAAAGTAGCCATAAAAATTATTTGAAATTGTTCTTCTGAAGTTTTTATTATAAAAGTAAATAATAATAAAACTAACATAAGCACAAATATATCATAACTATACTCTAATAAAGTTTTGCTATTTCGGAATTTAAATATTATTAAAAAAAATAAAGATATTGTAGCCACTGTTGAAAGAACTACATATATTATATAAAATGGATTGATTAATATAATAGCTAAATAAACTATCAAGTAAAAAATCATAAATATGCTATAT
Organism: Mycoplasmatales bacterium; assembly: GCA_014238055.1. Lineage (GTDB taxonomy): Bacteria > Bacillota_I > Bacilli_A > Mycoplasmatales > JABABV01 > JABABV01. The sequence goes on from JABABV010000001.1 coordinate 76,294, forward strand.
AACTTTGAAATTTCTTTCGCTCTATTTAACATACTTCTTTTAAACACCTCTTACTTTACATTTTACTCTATACCTTTATAACTTAATTATACTATTGCTGCAGAAATATCAAAAATTAAAATTTTTACGATCATATTATCGTTTTCAAAATTATTAATTTTTATTTGATACTTTAATAAAATTTTAAAAATATTATTTATTTTTTGCCAACTAATAAAATTAGATTTTTGTAAGAGTTTGCTCAGTCTATAAGAGTGTATTTTTAAAACATCGCTAATTTGATTTTCATTTTTATCCATAGCTAATAATGTTTTAATTTTGTAAATCAGCGTAAAGTGATTACTAATCAAACCAAATATTTGTCGAGGTTCATAATTATTAATAATATTATTTTCATATATTTTTAATAGTTTACTATAATTTAATTTTCAAAGACCTTCTATTAATGCAAAAATATTATCTCTATTTTGCAAATCACAATTATTTACAATATCTTTAATTGTAATATTATTTAAATCCTTCAATTTTAAAAATTCATTTTTAATGTCCATTAAATCAAAATTATTTTTTAATAAATAAAAATAAGCTTCTTTTGTTATTTTAATATTATTATTCGTTAAGAACATTTCCAAATCATTTTTATCTAAATTTTGATTATATTTATTTTTTTTACTATTATCTATCTTCGTTAAACATTTATTGCTTAATTTTAAAAATTCTTTTTTAGAATCTGCACTAATAATTAAAATTTTAGATTTATCTTCAAAATTTCAATTATTAATAAGTTCTTCAAACTCTTTCGTTTTAGAATAATTTATTATTTTAATAATTTTTTTATTTGAAAATAAATCATTGTTTACAAGACTATTTCAAATTTGTAATTTATCATTAATTAAAATGTCATATTTTTCTATTATATAATCATTTAATTTATAAGTAGTCACTATTTCGTTAAATTCTTTTTGAATCCATTCTTTATTTTTACTAATCAATAAAAAAATCATTGTTAAAATCACCGCTAATAATTATAACATTTTTTTACATATAAATATTCAATAATCCAAATTATAAATCACAGTATTATAGTTATTATAAAAGTAATATTTAAACTCATATGAATATTTTTTAGTTCGATAATTAAGTTAAAATTATTTAATAAATCCATAACGTTAACAGCGATACTATCTATTTCATTGATGAATATATTACTATTTGGAATAAAAATAAAAATTCATTGGCAAATATAAACAATTAAAATAATTGGATCCATAATTAAATTATTTATTACAGAACAAACATTAAAGTAACCATCTATATAAAAAATGATAGGTATTATCAATATATTAATTGCCGTTGATAAAATAAGACCTCTATTAAATAGATTAATTTTACTAAAATATTTATTAATGTAATTATTAAAAAACAAAACTATTAAAGTGCAATAAAAACTTAAAATATATGATAGAGAAAAAACGAAATAATAATTACTAAAGAGAAAAGTTATTCCCGATATAGACAATATATCTATATTAGTAAATTTCTTTTTTAAAAAATAATTATTTATGTAATTGAAAATCAAAAAAGAACTTGCTCTTGTAGCTGATATTGGAAAACGAACGTAACATACGTACATAAAAATAACTGTTAAAGATATTAAGCTAATATATTTAAATTTAATTTTTTTAAAAGTTAAATAACGAATAACTTTATTTATAAAAAAATATAAAAAAGCAATATGAAATCCTGATACCGTCAATAAGTTAACGTAACCTCCTACTAAAGCATTACTATAGAGGACGCTACTAGTGTCGTTATTAATTAAAATTAAAGATTCTACAAATCATTTTAAAGCTTTTAAATTACTTGGAATATTTTTTACTTTATTTTCAAATGCATTATTACTATTTTTAGTTATTGTAATTTTTTGAGGCGTTAATTCGTAATTAATATTTAAACTTCTGAAATAAGTTTTGGCATTAAAGTTACTATCAGAGTGTTTATGTTTACTATTAGTTATCAAAACATATTTACCTTTATATTTGATCGTTTCGCCACTAATATATTGATAATGATTGTAATAGTTTATTTTATATTTTTTATAATGTTCTTTTACTATTAAATAATTTTTTTTAACTTTATATATTAAAGCGTGATGATTAATATAGTCGTTGCTAAATATCGTACTATTATGAATCAAAAATGCTGGAACAAATAATAAAGTAATTCATAATTTAGTGCCGTCATTTTTAATAGATATAAAAATAAGAATAATGAAAAAAATAAAAATTAATCACCAATAATTAAAAACTAACATGATTATAATTAAAATAATTAAAATTCAATTAAAAAACATATATTATAAAAAAAATCATTTTTTAATTTTAGAAACCGTTGTGACACCAATACCACTAATGTAAGATAAATCATCTATGTTTTTAATTATATGACTATGAATATATTTAAATATTAAATTACTATTTTTAATATTTATTCCTGCTATTAAAAAATCGTTAATTGATGCTGATAATAAATATTTCTTTGTTTCGTGCCCTTTTAAAAAAGGTATATATACATTTTCTTCTTTAGCTACGTGACGATAAATATTTATTTTACTAATATCAGAAAATAAACTTAATCCGCCTGCGCTATTAATAATATCTATCACTTTGGCATATTTATAATTCGTGTACTTACCTGGATTATTGACTGAACCACTAATATAAAAATTATAAAAATTACTAGTATCATTAAAAAATATTTTTTTATTACTATCAATTTCTATAGACGCAATCACTATTCCACTTAAGAATCAAATAAAAATTATTTTAAGCATAAAAAAACCTCCCCATTATACTATCGTAAAAATTGGGAGGTTTTCCTTTTTAATAAAATTAAATTATTACTAATTCTCTAACTGTATCACGACGTGCAAATAAGATTTTTTCTCCTACTTGAGCACCTCATTTTTTAGCAATCTTATTTAAAAGAACATCATTAATTTCATCCATGTTATCGATTAAATTCAAAAATATTCCATTTGAAATTCCGTAACAAGTTTTTAAATTAGACTCATCAACGATTCCGATTGTTAATGAATTAATACGCATTTTAGAAACAACATCTAATAAGTTTCCTGAACGAGATACAACGATTGTAAATCGATATGCTCCTTCTTGACATTTTAAAGCTAAATTGTAAGCAATATTTGCTCTCACTTTATCTTTAGTAGTTTCTAAAGCTTTCTTTAGAAATTTTTCATAATAACCTTTTCTAAAGAAATATCTTTCAGCAGTAACGTTAATACGAGACATAATTTTTACTGCTTCAAAAGGAAATTCCCCAACTGCAGATTCACCAGAAAGCATTGTTGCATCAGCACCTAATTCTGTTGCAAAAAATACATCAGTAACTTCAGCTCTAGTTGGTGAAGGATTTTCTAGCATTGATTCTAACATTTGAGTAGCTACGATAACTGGTTTTCCAGCTTCTAAACATTTACGAATACATAATTTTTCAAATCCAGGAACTTCGTAATAAGGAACTTCTAATCCTAAATCACCACGAGCAATCATAATACTGTCAGCAGCTTTAATGATTGAATCAATATTATCTACTCCTAATTGCGATTCAATTTTAGCGATAATACGAATAGTTGTATTATTATAAATTTCTAATATTTTACGAATTTGTAAAATATCATGAACTGAATTAACGAAAGATGCAGCGATATAATCTACTCCATTTTCAATTCCAAATTTAATATCTTGTTTATCTTTGTCAGATAGAAAAGGCATTGATAACGCTACGCCTGGTAAATTAATACGTTTATTAGTTTTTAAAAGATGATTATTTACAGCAATAGTACGAATTAAACCTGGTTCAACAGATTTTATATCTAAAATTAATTTACCATCATCTAAAAGAATTTTTTGTCCAGCTTTTAAATCATTACTCATATCATAAGAAACTGTAATTTCTTTACTAGTACCTAAAAGATTTTTATAATCAATTAAATTACTTTTAACGATAACTTCAGTATTTTTAGCGATCATTTGACCACCAGATTCCATTTTTCCAACACGAATTTCTGGACCTTTAGTATCTAACATCGTTGAAATTGGACGATCTAATTCTTTAGAAGCTTCTTTTGCTCATTTAATTCTTTGTACGTGTTCGTCATAAGTACCATGAGAAAAATTTAATCTAACTGTGTTCATTCCACATTCAAATAATTTGATCATGCTTTCTTTTGAATCTGTGGCTGGACCAATTGTAGTAATTATTTTAGTTCTTTTTAAAATTTCTAATTGATTTTTTTGCATTTGATGCATCTCCTTAATCGATTTTCTATCGATTAATCTTATTAATTATCCTTACCATTTCTGTTCTGTTAGTTCTTGGTTGATCTAAAGCTCTTTCGATATCATAATCTACAAATTTATTATTTACAATCCCAATACAACGAGAACTTTTTCCAGCAATTAATAATTCAACTGCTTTATTTCCCATCATAGTTGCAATATATTTATCCATTGGAACTGGCATTCCACCTCTTTGAATATGACCTAAAGAAGTAGCTCTAGTAACGACTTTAGTTTCCTTTTCAATTTTACTTGCAAATTCATGAATGTTTTTATAAGTTTTTTCAGTTACTAAAATTAAGCAAGAATTCTTTTTATTTTTTTTACTTATTTCATAAATACGAGCAACATCTTTAGCTGTTAAAACCTCATCTGGCATAGCTGTATAATCTACATCACTAGATATTCCAGAAAAGAATGATAAATCTTGACATTTATTACCCATAACTTCAACGATCCCAATTCTATGATGAGAATTCATCGTGTCTCTAATTTGAGCAATAGAATTTACAATCGTATTTCAAGCTGTAAAAAATCCAATTGTAAAGTCTGTCGAAGCTATATCGTTATCAATAGTTCCTGGTAAAGCGATACTATTAATTCCTAATTCAGATAATTTTTGAGCACCTTTATAAGATCCATCGCCACCAATAACTACTAAAGCGTCGATCCCTAATTTATCTAAGTTTTTTTTAGCTATTTTACGGTTAGCAATATCTTTAAATTCAGGAAATCTAGCAGAGAAAATAAAAGTTCCCCCTAAATTTAAAATATGTTCAATATCATCATTATTTACTTTTACGATATCACCTTTATAAAGACCAAGATATCCTTGTTTAACTACATAAGTTTCAATATTGTTACAATGAGCACTTTTAACTATAGCTCTGATAGCTGCATTCATCCCTGGAGCATCTCCTCCGGAAGTTAAAATAGCAATTTTTTTAATCATATTAATTCACCTATTCTACATTAGTAATATTTGAAAAATAATTTTCTTTCAACTAATAAATAATTTTATTATAATTTAAGACAAAAAGCAAGTTTAATTAAAGATTCTTTAATCATCTTTCATGACAAATCAAAACAAAAAGAATCCTATAATAGCTATAAAAATCAATAGTATAATCATTCCGCCAATAAAATTTTTTTTATTTTTTTTATGTATTTTTTTCGATAATTTATGATTTTTTAATTGATTGCTATTCGTTCTACCGATTACTAAGTTTCTCTTTTTACCAAACTTATCTTTAATAGTTTTGACATAAAATGTTTTTTTATCAGTTCTATTTACGACATTATTTTTTAAATCTTTCGTTTTCTTGTGACCCTTCATAAAATAACACCACCTTTATATTTTAATTATAACCTATATATCAAAATATATATTTTTGTGTTATTCCAGTTATCTAGTTTTGAATTTTAAAATAAAAAATACTAATTTTAATCAGTATTTTTTATTTTAAAATTTATTTTAAGTTATCTAATTTTTTCAAATTATATAAACAATTGATTCCAGGATAATTAGCTGCTTCTCCCAGTGATTCTTCAATTCTTAATAATTGATTATATTTAGATAATCTCTCAGAACGAGCAGGCGCTCCTGTTTTCATTTGTCCGGCATTTAATGCTACTGCAAAATCTGCGATAAATGAATCTTCAGTTTCACCTGAACGATGTGAGAATATTGTTGTTCATCCAGCTTTTTGAGCCATTTGAACAGTTTCAATAGTCTCTGTTAAAGTTCCGATTTGATTTATTTTAATTAAAACTGAATTAGCTGCATGTTCTTTAATACCACGAGCAACGATTGCTGGGTTAGTTACAAAAAGATCATCTCCCATAATTTGTAGGCGATCTCCTAATTCTGAATTCATTAATTTAAATCCTTCTCAATCAAGTTCTCCTAAAGGATCTTCGATTGAAATAATTGGATATTTCTTTAATCATTCTGTATACATATCAATAATTTCACGACTAGTTTTCACTTCGTTATTAGAGAAACGGAAACGGTATTTACGGAATTTATTATCTTCAGTTGGTCCGTCATCTAATTCTGAGATTGCTGGATCTAAATAAATCGCAACTGCTTTATCTCCATGAATCGCTGGAACATAACCAGCTTTTTTAATCGCTTTAACTATATATTCTAAAGGTTCTTCATTATCTCTAAGGTCTGGTGCGAATCCACCTTCATCACCTAAAGCTGTTGAAAATCCATCATCTTTTAATATTTTAGCTAGAGTATGGTAGATTTCTGAACCAATACGTAAAGCTTCTTTAAAAGTTTTTGCGCCAATTGGAGCAATTTTATATTCTTGGAAGTCAACTTTATTTGGTGAATGACATCCTCCGTTTAAGATATTAAATAATGGAACTGGCATTTCGTTTGCTGCTGCCCCACCTAAATAACGATAAATAGGAAGACCTAATTCGTTTGCTGCTGCTTTTGCAACTGCAATAGATACACCTAAAATAGCATTAGCTCCTAATTTAGATTTATTTTTAGTACCATCTAATTTAATCATGAAACGATCGATTAAAGCTTGTTCAATCACATCGAAACCTTCAGAAATTAATTTAGGTCCAATAATTTTGTTAACATTATTAACTGCTTTTTCGACACCTTTACCACCGTAACGAGTTTTTACATTATCTCTTAACTCAACAGCTTCTCTGACACCTGTTGAAGCACCAGAAGGGACCATTCCGCGTCCAAATCCTCCAGCTTCAGTTGTTACTTCTACTTCTACAGTAGGATTCCCACGAGAATCTAAAATTTCACGAGCATATACATCAATAATTCTTGACATTTTATAGCTACCTCACTTTTTTATTAAAATATAATTCTTAAATATTATAAACCATTTTCATATATTTTCATAATTAAATAAATATTTATTTTTAAAAAAACATATATTTACGTAATTTGTTATTATTAAATATATAGAAAGGGTGATTAAGTTATTAAAAGATTTAAGAAAAAGATTTTTTTATTAATTGCGATTTTGATGCCTGCATCTTTAATTTCTTGTAGTCATGAAGCTAATTCATATACATGAATAGATTTTAAAACAGATGCTTTAAAAACTAATATTCGCGATATTGCAGTTAATAAAAATCATGCTTATAATTGAAATGAAAAAGATGTCTTTGTGCAAGATGGTGATTTCAAAGTTGATGATGATGATCATTCTTTAAAAATTTCAATAATCGATGACACCATTCATGAAGAAGCAGAATTCTATATTGGTTTTTGACTTTATAACAAATACGATGTAAATTCATGACTAAACTTAAACCTTCACACGAACATTTATAGTTGAAATTTATTTTCTGAATCTGTTAGAAATGAAAATGTTCAAAATATTTTAAAAAACATTAATAAAATTGATGATTGAAAATCAGCAATCATTAATAAATTAATTTTAGAAGAAAATGAAAATCGAATTATCATTGTGATTTATAAATCTCAAGATACAAATAGTAGACATTTAACAGATTATATAAATTATAATAAAGGCCGTTATTTTTTAAAAAATTGAGAAACTTACAGCTTGTTGAATTTTAAGCAAGATGTTAACCAAGTTACCCCGCAACAACTATTACGTGTTTGTCAGCCCCAATATTGAAGAAAAGATAAAGATAAAATTGTTAAAATTCAATCAAAAATCAATCTTAACGATTCAATTACGATCACGATAAAAAACGAATCTAATCTCGAGAATTCTCTACCGTTATTTTATTCTACTTTTGCTTTTGATCAAGATAATCCACTACCTTATATTTTAAATAGTGATCAAGATTATAATTATGGAAATATGTGAACTTGCGATACTTGAGATAGTTTTTCATTCGAAATCAAAAGAGAAGTTAGTGAGCATAGTGATGCTTGATTAAAAAATATAATCATTATTTTAAAAACGAAATATATAAATGCAATGAAAGGGTGAGATAGTTCTTATTCAACATCAACTGAAATTCAAAATTTTAAAATAATATTGAAACCTTACCCAAAAATAAGAATGACACTTTATAACAAAAATATAGCGGCTCCTTATAATTCTATAGATATAGAAAATATTTGAAGTGGTAGCGATAACAATAGCAATGATTGAACATTACAAAATTAAATAAAACAAATAATTTTATTTAATTTTTTAATTTTTATAGTAAACTTTAACTATAGTGAAAAAATAGTGTAATAAAACCCTTTCGAGTGAAAACGTATATTAAAACATAATCACATACATAAGGGAGGATTTTTATGTCCGAAAATAATTACAATCAAAGTGGAGAAACAAAATCTTTATTAAATAATAAAAGTCGCTTAAAATTAAATACTATTTCTAAACATTTTATTTGAATAGTCTTATGAAGTTTAATTTTAATTACTGTTGACTTATCAAGTTACTTTTTAATGATTCATATCTTAAATAATATTAGTGCAATTGGTAAACACATAGACATTGAACAAATTTTTATATTTTTATCATCCATCGCCATCGTATCTATCATAAATGTAATATCTTGAATTTATTTAGGTTTTTTATTAAATTGTTATTTCAATTGAAATAATAATAAAAAAACCTTTGCCATCAGAGTTTTTGTAACTTTAGCAATGATTTATTTAGTATACTTAACTGCTGGAGTTGGTTTTTTAGCAATCATATCTACCTTAAAATATATTGACTATAAAAATAATCAAAATAGACCATCAAAGTTTAGAACTCAAGCGAATGAACAAATTATTTAAATAAAAAAAGCCAACTGTAAATAGTTGGCTTTTTACTTCAATAAATTATTTTAATTATTATGAATTGCTTCTATAGCTGGTAATTTCTTACCTTCTAGAAGAGCTAACGAAGCTCCTCCACCAGTTGAAATATAACTGAATTTATCATGAAATCCCATTTTTATCGCAGCTGATGCACTATCTCCTCCACCAATGATTGAGAATAATTTATCAGTACCGACATTAGCAATCGTTTTACAAATTGATTCAGTTCCAAAAGCAAAGTTCTTAAATTCAAAAACTCCCATCGGACCATTTCAAACAACTGTTTGAGCACTTTCAATAATTTTCTTATATTTAGCTACTGTCTTAGGACCGATATCTAGTCCCATTTCGCTACTGCTTATATTATCTATTGCACGATACGTTGGTTTAGTATCAGCAAATTCTTTTACACAAGCGATATCTACTGGTAATTCGATTTTGCCAGCATGATCATTATCTAAATACGATTTAGCTAATGATAATTTATCGTTTTCTACTAAAGAATCTCCAACTTCTTTCCCTAAAGATTTAAAGAAAGTATAAGACATTCCTCCACCGATCAATACTTTATCAGCGATTTTTAATAAGTTTGCAATAACATTAATTTTATCAGAAACTTTAGCTCCACCAATGATTGCTACTAATGGACGTTTAGGTTCATTAACAACTTTGTTTAGCATACGTAATTCTAATTCTATTAATCTTCCAACTACGGCAATTTTCATATTATTAGCAATTCCTACGTTAGAAGCATGACTTCTATGCGCTGTTCCGAAAGCATCGTTTACGAAAATGTCACCTAAATTAGCTCAATATTTTGCTAAGTTAGGATTGTTTTTTGATTCATAATTAACAACTTCACCATTTTGAACATCTTCAAAACGAGTATTTTCAAGCATTAATATTTGACCCTCATTTAAATCTTTAACAGCTTCATCGACTGCTACCCCTCTAGTTGAATCAACAAATTTAACTGTTGCATCTAATTTTTGATTTAATGCTTCAGCAACTACTTTTAAAGATTTTGTAGCTTTATCACTTTCTTTTTTAATACGTCCTAAATGTGATAATAAAATTAATTTAGCGCCTTTTTTCAATAATTCTTTAATAGTTGGTAATGCCATTAAAATACGATTATCATCATTAATATTTCCATTTTTATCTAAAGGTACGTTAAAATCAACACGGACAATAACTTTTTTTCCTTCAATGTCTTTTAAATTATCTAATGTTTTTTTATTCATAAAATTCTCCTTGTTAATTTATTTTGATAATTCTTTTTCTTTTTTTAATAATTTTGAAAAATAAATTATCGTAATAATAGATTGTATAAAAATAAATAAAGCTAATATATTAACATTTATTATATTAATATTTTCTGGATCATTCTCGCTAAAATCACTATAGCTAAAAAATCCATAATTAATTAATAATACTGCTGTAATAATAATAAAAATGATACTTTCAAAAATTCCTAATTTAATTAAAAAAGCTAAGACTTCTGGAAATTTAACTATTATATAGAAACTAGCTATTCAAGTTGTGATTGCAAATAACAAAAATAATGTATTTGTAATTTGGAAAAAATGTGACTGTCCTATTGAATTAGAAACTTGCTTACCGTTATAAAATAAAGCTGGAAAATAGAAATGATTATCTCCAATAAGATATGGCCCCGTTAAAATAGCGATTATCAATAGCGGGGGTGTCAATAATAGAATAATTCTAACTATCATAGTTTTTTGATTTCTATTCAAATTATTAATCATTCTCTTTAAATTATTTATCATTCTCTATGCCTTCTACATCATTCATAAGCAATGTTTTTTGTTTATTCTTGTTAGACGTTCGTTTATAGTAATAATAAATATAATAATTAAATGATCCAGCAATAAAAATAAACAAGAAAGTAAGTGCTCAAGTTCCGGCACCAGTAGGATTAAGATCGAAAGGTGTAACCATTAAAATTACAATTCAACTAGCTAACAACATACCTAAAGAAAATAACCTCATAATATTGGAATACTTATTATTAGATTTATCAAAAAGCGTCAAAATCAAAATAACACCAATAACTGCAGACACCATATATAAAGATAAAGGTCCTAAATAATGTCATTTATGTGCTATCATGTGTCCGAAAAAATTATTATACATTCCAAATAATAATAATATCATCGAACCAGATAGCCCTGGAAGCATTAATGAAAATGAACTTAAAAACCCAGCAAAGCAAAGTTTCATATAGTCTAGATTAGAAACTACATAATCACCTGAAGCTGTACCTTTATGTTTGGTCGGTTCTGGAAGACCATGCTTTACTACTACTAAATAAATTCCAATTGATAATAAAACAGAAAATCCTACAAGAATTGGCGTGAAATTTTTGAAAGTTTTTTTATTAAAAGCACTTTTAAAATTACGTTTTTCGCCATCATAATTCAAGATTTTAATATTTTCAATTTTAGAAAAAGAATAAACTGAAGTTAATACAAAGAATGCAAAAAATCAAGTAATAACTATTGGAATACCGTTAAATTTAGATCAAAATGCATTATTTTTGTAATCCCCATCTAAAAAATAAGCAATATAAGAAGATAGTTCGAAAAACCCAATTGCCCAACCAATCACAAAAAAGAATCCAAATAAAAAGTTTACTCATCATCTTCATGAATGGATTTTAAATTTTATAAATATATGTCAAGATTCAATTATCTTCGACATATAACCAGTAACATTTATTAGTGTACCACCTGAAAAACCAGGAACTATATCACTTAAACCAGTTATGATTCCAACAAAAATATTTTTAACTTTTTTCCATATTTCTGCTCTAACCAAGACTAAAATACTATTTATTTTTTTCATATTGATAGCCATTCCTTTTTTTTAATCTTAAAAAAATGATAATTGATCTTTTTCTTGAAGATTTTTAAATACATTCATATCTTTCATTTTTTGAATAACTGTTTTATTTATCGAAGTTCTTTTAATAATATTTTCGATCGAAAAGAATTCGCCTAATTGTCTAGATTCGACAATTAACTTTGCGACATTAATACCTAATCCATCTATCGATGTAAATGGCGGTGTTAATGACTTATCTTTTTCGTTAACTATTCAAGTATCTACTAAAGACTTATTAATGTCAATATTTTCTACTTTATAACCTCGAGCATACATTTCTAAAGTAACTTCATAAACAGGTATTAAATTTTTTTCTTTTGAAGTAATTTTAATTTTACCATTAATTAACTCTTTTAGATTAATTAATTTTTGTTTAACTGCTTCTTTACCTTGAATTGTTAATTCAATATCAAAATTATCACATCTAATTGAAAAAAAAGTGGCATAGTATTCTAAAGGATAATATTTTTTAAATCATGCAATTCTTCAAGCCATCATTACGTATGCAGTGGCATGTGCTTTCGGAAACATATATTTAATTTTTTCACAAGATTCAATATATCAGTTTTCAACATTATGTTTTTTCATCAAGTCTTTTCAATCAGGAGTTAGCCCTTTACCTTTACGAACAGCTTCCATGATTTTAAACGACTCTAACGAATTAATTCCTTTAGAAATTAAGTAAGTCATAATATCATCTCGACAACCAATAACTTCTTTAACGCTACAAATATTTTTAGAAATTAAAATTTGAGCATTATTAGTTCATACATTAGTACCATGACTTAATCCAGATATTTGAATTAAATCAGAAAAAGTTTTCGGTTGCGTTGCTAATAACATTTTACGAACAAATTGAGTTCCGAATTCCGGTATCCCCATCGCTCCTGTAGGTTCTCCTAAAATATCTGATGGTTTAATTCCTAATGCTTCAACAGAAGAAAATAAGTTCATTACTTGAGGATCGTTATTAGGAATCGAATTAGGATCAATACCTGTTAATTTTTCTAATAATTTTAAAGCCGTAGGATCATCATGACCTAATAAATCTAATTTTAATAAATTATCATGAATAGCATGGAAATCAAAATGTGTTGTTAATCATTCTGATTTAAGATCGTTAGCGGGATAATTAATAGGCGTGAAATCTTCTACTTCAAATTCTTCAGGAACAATTATTATTCCTCCTGGATGTTGACCAGTTGTTCGTTTGACTCCAACACAACCATTGACTAGAAAATCAATCTGAGCTTTTTTACTTGATGGTTTATTAACTAATTCTTCATAAGCTTTAATATAACCATAAGCTGTTTTATCTGCTACTGTTGAAATTGTTCCGGCACGATAAACGTTTTTTTCACCAAACATTTTTTTAGTTCAGTTGTGAGCCGTTGCTTGATAATCACCAGAAAAATTTAAATCGATATCAGGCACTTTATCACCATTGAATCCTAGAAAAGTTTCAAATGGAATATTATGTCCTTCACCAACTAATTGTCCGTCACATTGAGGACAATCTTCAGTAATTAAATCATAACCACTTCTTACTTTTTTTGTATCAACAAATTTTAAAAATTTACATTTATTACATAAGTAATGTGGCGCTAATGGATTAACTTGAGTTATATCTGATAACGTCGCCACTAAAGATGATCCAACTGATCCACGAGATCCAACTAAATAACCTGCTTCGATTGATTTAGCAACTAGTTTATGAGAAATTCAATAAATTACTGCAAAACCATTTCCGATAATTGATTTTAATTCATATTCAATTCTATCGGTTATTATTTTTGATAAATTTTGGCCATATTTTTTATAAGCATTATCATAAACTAATTCTTTCAATTTCTCTTCTACCCCATCAATTTTCGGAGTATAAAGATCTGTTTTTATCGGAACGACTTCATCACAAATATCACTAATTTTATTAGTGTTTGTAATAACAATTTTTTCAATTAATGCTTTGTTATTTAAAAATTGAAATTCTTGAACCATTTCAGAAGTTGTTCTTAAATGTTGTTTTGGCTTTTCATAATTAGGGTTAGCTCGATAAAATAAAGGATGTATTTTACCGCCGATACCTTTACTATTTATATATACGTTTCTAAAATTAGATTCTTCTGGATTTATATAATGAGCATCACTAGTTGCTACTACAATTTTATTTAATTTTTCAGCAGTAGTAATAATTTTTAGAATTGTTTTTTCTAAATCCGCTTTTGACATTTTATTTTGCGCTACTAAATGACTATATACAGTCAATGGTTGCACTTCAATATAATCATAAAATAAAATTGCTTTTTCTAAATCATCGATACTTCTGTTACAAGCTATGTCAAAAATTTCATTATTAGAACAACTAGAACCGATCAATAAATTTTTTCTTAATTTTATAAATTCTGATTTTATAATTTTAGGTTCACGGGCAAAAAATTTAGTATGTGATAAAGACACTAGTTTGAAAAGATCTTTTAATCCAGCTTGATTTTTCACTAACGCAGTTGTATGACTAGGTCTTAAATGATAATAAATATTTTCATTTTGCAATTGGTCAATATCATTTCAGTTAGAAATTTTAGCATCTTTAATTTGACCTAACATATGATTAAATAACATTTGCAGAACTTCAGCATCGTAGTCAGCACGATGGGCAACGCTGTTATCGTAATTAATTTTAAAACGCTTCGCCAAACTACCTAAACGATGTCTTTTAACGTTAGGATTTAAGTTATGCGACAATGCTAAAGTATCGATTACTAAGTTACTTATTTTACCGAATCCAAATTTTAAAGAAGAATTTTCTAAAAATTGATAATCGAATTTAGCATTATGCGCCACGAGAGCACTTTTACCAATTCAAGATAATATTTTTTTAATCGCTTCTTCTTGAGAAATAGCATCTTTAACCATTTCATCATCAATATTAGTTAGTTCTGTTATGAATTTTGGAATTGATTTAGTTGGTTTAACAAAAAATTGTAAAGTTTCAACTACTTGGCCATTGTTAACTCTAACTCCTCCAAATTCAATAATGTCATCAAAATTAGCTCAAAGACCGGTAGTTTCTAAATCGAAAATAATGTATTCATTTTTTTCAATAAAATAATCTTGTTTATTAAAAACAATGTTTCCTTTTTCAGGAATAACGTTAAATTCACAACCATAAATTACTTTTAAAGGGTTCTCTTTAGTTCGCATTTTGGAAACTGCGTTATAAATTTCGGGAAATGATTGAATATTTAAATGGTCAGTTATAGCAATTGCTTTATGATTTCAAGCCATTAAAGTTTTAATTAATTTATTGGGTTCAATAATTCCGTCCATAGCACTCATTTTAGTGTGCGTATGTAATTCTACTCTTTTAATTTTAGCGTTATCTTGACGAGCAAATTTGTCATTATTTTTTGATTTAATATCAAAATTATTCATTCAAATAATTAATTCTTTTGAGAAACTATCAAAAGTAATATCACCATAAACAACGATGTTATTATCTACTTTAATAATATCTAACTGCTCTTTAGATAATCTTTTTGGACTATCGATCGCTTTTACAATAATCGAATTAACATGATTTGTTATTCAAAAACTATAAATAAATCTTCCAGTTTTAGTTTCGAATTGATCGATCTTAAAGATCGTTCCTTGAACTTTAACTTTTTTAGTCTCTACTTCAATTTGATCAATAGCAATCGTTGTATAAGTTTTACTATTAAAATTATTTCTTTTAAATTTTGAAGTAGCTGATTTTGGTTGCGGTCTTGATATTGGTTGCTTGTTAATTGTAGTCGATTTTGGTAGTTCAGTTAAATAACTATTACTATCGATATGCTGTGCAATTAAAGCTTGTAAATTTGATTTTACTAATTTAGTTTTGATATTTAAATTTTGAAAACCATATTTTACAAAGATTTCTATTCAATTAACGAGTTCTTTATCTACTCGCTCTTTTAATGATTGAGACGTTACATTAATAACGATATCATTATTATCGATCATCAAATCTTCGGTTTTAATTAAATCATAAAGATCTTTACCGATGAATTTATATTCTAATTCAACTAGCTTAGTTCAATACATTTTAAAAAGATTAAAAGTTCATTTATAATCAATGAACTCAAAATTAATCTCAGGACTATATAATAAAGTTTTTAAAGCTGTTTTAAACTCTATCAAACTATTTACTTCTATTATTTGTGGAACTTTAATAACGATTTTTAAACAATTAGTTTTTGGGTTATGTCCAAAATAAGTAATTTCACTATTCAATAATTCTGTAGTTGGTTTAATTTTGATTTTTTTAAATAATTTCTCTATTGATAAATTTGACATTTAACTCAGTAGACAACTAACTTATAAGATCTTTTAATAATAAACCAACGAATAAAAGCATTATCAAACTAAGTCCGATAATATTTAAAATATTATTTAATTTTTCCGACATCGGTTTGCCTGTAACTCAATGATAAAACAGACCAACAAATTTATATCCATCCATCGGCGCAATCGGCAATAAATTAAAGACTGCTAAACTAAGAGAAACCGAACCAATTAATAAGAAAAAATAAGAACCATCGTTTCAGATTCCTTTAGTTTCTTTACCAATTTGAATAACACTACCCATGTGAGAAAAATTAAAAATAAAAATATGACCTAAAGCTGTAAAAATAGCGTTTAGATTATTACCTAAATTTAATCAATAAGGATATATTTTACCACTACCATTATGATTCATAATAGTTATCGAAATGTAAAAACATAACATTCCAAAAAGTAAATTTAAAATAATTCCTGCCAAAATAAACAATATCTTTTTCGGAAAAGAAACATTTTCATAAAGACGTTTAATCGGTATTTTCATATCATGAGTTTTAATAAGCTCATCATTTTCTTCAGTATAACCATAAAGATCAGGAAAAAAATGTTTTGCAGCGTGTTGAGCAACTAACACATATCCCCCAATTGGTAACAATCTTAAACTATAAGACGTTTCGTTTTTACCTCAAGAAAATAATTTGGGACCAAACCCGATTGCAAATTCATGAACATACATTTTACTCATCTTAGCTACGATAAAATGTCCAAATTCATGCAAAGTTATCAATACTAACAATATTAATATAGTATTTAGAATTAATAGTGCATTCATACTTTTTAACCTCCGTATTTATTCATTATTTCTTTTCTAACTTTATTATCTATTCTTATAATATCTTTCAAATTAGGCTTATCTAATGCTTCGTGGTTGTCTAAACTAAATTGAATTACTTTTTCAATATCTAAAAATTTAATTTTTTTATTTAAAAATAAATCAACAGCGACTTCATTAGCAGCATTAATTACTACTGGTCAAGATAAAGGTTTATCTAAATAACTAGTTCCCAAAAAGAACAAAGGAAATTTTTCTTGAGTTAATTTTATAAATTTTAATTTATTAAAATCATCTATTGATAAAGGTTTTAATTCTTGGTCTTTAGTTCTTTCAGGATAAAACATAGCATATTTTATCGGTAAAATCATTGTTGGTTTAGATAATTGTCATTGCATTGAACCATCTTTAAATTGAACTCCACCATGAACGAAAGAATTAGGTTCGATAACAGCTTTTATTTGATCTTTTTTTAAATTAAACAATCATTTAGCTTCGTAAACTTCGAAAACTTTATTCATCATTGTTGCACTATCAACTGATATTTTTTTACCCATTTTTCAAGTTGGATGGTTTAATGCTTGATCGACATCTATATTTTCTAATTCAGATCTTGGAGTATTTAGAAAAGGTCCTCCACTAGCTGTTAAAATAACGAAATTGATATCGTCTAAAGTTGACTTCTGTAATATTTGTCAAATAGCACTATGCTCACTGTCAACAGTCATTAAATGACTTTTAGAACTGCGAAGTTTTTTCATAATTAAATGTCCACCAACAACTAAAGATTCTTTATTAGCCAACGCTAAAGTTTTACCTTGACCAATAATTGTTAATGTTGGTTCTAATCCAGCGATTCCAGAAATAGCATTAATTGCAAAATCATAGTTACATTTTTTTATAAATTTATTAATATTATCTTCAGAACAATAAAAATTGATTTTTGGAAATTTATTTTTTAAAATCAATTTATCTTCTTTTTTTAAAACAAAAATATTTGAAACTTCAAAATCTTGAATTAAACTTTCAACTATTTTTGTATTATTTCCTACACTAGCTCCTGTGATTTTAAAAAAAGATTTATTTTTTTTAATAATTTCTAATGCTTGGCTTCCAACTGACCCAGAGGCTCCTAACAATAATATATTTCTATTTTTAATCATAATTAATATTCTTCCTTACTATGTTCGAAATAAAACTAAAGACAAAAGTCCAAAAGTTATAAATACAATACTTACCGAATCAAGACGATCCATAATTCCACCATGTCCTGGTAGAAGTTTAGAAAAATCTTTAATTTTTAACCTTCTTTTTATTGAACTAAATAATAAATCACCAAGCGGAGACATAAACGATAGAACTCCACCAATAATCATTGTATTAATAATATTATTAGTATCATCATTCAAGAATCCAACTGAGTTTCAATCACATGTTATTTTTGAACAATAACCGAAAGTAAAAGCGAATATGAAAGCGAATATGAAACCGCTTATCGCTCCTTCAACTGTTTTTTTAGGACTAATTTTTGGAGCTAGTTTATTTTTACCAAATAAACGACCACCGATAAATCCACCAGTATCACTTAAAGAAGCTATTCCAACGATATAAATAATATATTTATAATCACATATTCCTAATAGGATTGCTATCTTACCAAATATAGCCATTAGGAAAATGATTCCTAATGGATATAAAAAATGATCAATCTTAAAGTTATCATCGAAAAGAGCCAAAATAAATAAAAATATTGGCGTAAGCATTAAATATGCACTTAAACTATAGAAATTTAAAATGATATCATCAAAATTAAGTTTTTTGTCAGAAATCATATTTATAAAAGACACATTAGGCAAAAATATGAGAAGACCTGTATAAATAACTATTGCAAAAAGAGTTATTTTATTAAAATTTAAATGTTTTATTAATTCTCAAGTACCTAACATAATTATTGTTATAAAAATAGTTATGTCGATAACTTTAACATAAGTAATTCCGCTAGAAGCGAAATAAATAATCGGAGAAAAAACTAAAATTAATATTGTAGCAGTAATGTATCTATTTAAATTAGAATTGTAGTTTTTATTTTTTTTATCAGTCATATTTTAAAATCCTCTTCTATATTTTTCCAAAACGTCTATTCCTATTAGAAAATATTTTAATATCGTTGCTAAATTTTTCAATGTTGTATTCCGGAAATAAACAATCATTAAAAATTATTTCGGCATAATCTAATTGTCAAAGTAAAAAATTTGAAATGCGTTGTTCACCAGAAGTTCGAACTAATAAATCTACAGGTGGTAGAAATCCACTAATTAAATAATTATTAATGTTTTCTTTATTAATAATTATATCAAAATTTTCTTGTTTAATTTTATTAATAGCGGCCAACAAATCTTGTTGACCACCATAATTAAAAGCTATAGTTAAAGTTAACCCTGAACATAATTTCGTTTTTTCTTCTAAATCTTTTATATTTTTTAGTAGTTTTAAAGGTAATTTATCTTCAAAACCGATTCAACGAATTCTAATGTTTTCTTCAATTATTTTATTTTGATTAATTTTATTAATCGCAATATTTAATATTCTTAATAAATAATTAACTTCACCTTTTGGACGATTTCAATTTTCAGTAGAAAAAGCAAAAATAGTTAAATATTTTAAATTTATTTTATTTGAAAATCTAACGATATCTCGTAAATTTCGCATTCCTATTTTATGACCATAACTTCTAGGTTTTTTAAATTTAGTAGCATAACGACCATTACCATCCATAATCAACGCTATATGATTAGGTTTATTTATATCTTCAAACATTTGATTATATTTTCATTAATGATTTTTCTTTATCAGCAGCTAATTGAGTAATTTTCTTTACTCCTGTATCAATTATTTTTTGTACAGAATCTTGATCATCTCTGATTTCATCTTTAGTTAAATCTTTATCTGCTTTGATTTTATTATTATAATCACGTCTTAAATTACGGAATTGAATTTTAGTTTCTTCATTAATTTTTTTAATTTCTTTTACTTTAGAAACTCTGATTTCTTCTGTCAAAGCTGGAATTTTAATACGAATTTGGTTTCCTTCATTTTGAGGATTCATATTTAATTTTGACTTTGAAATAGCCGCAACAATTGCTTTAGCATCATTTTGATTAAAAGGTTTTACTAATAATTGGTTAGCATCAGGAACAGAAATACTAGCTACTTGAGAAAGTGGTGTTAAAGTTCCATAATAATCAATTTTAACTTGACTCAGCATGTTTGGATTGGCTCTTCCTGTTGAAATAGTGTTAAAACGATTTGTCATTTTTTCAATAACTATTTCTATATCTTGTTGTAAATTAGTATCTAAATTATTATTCATGAAAATACCCCCATATTATTTCTTGTTAGAAATAATAGTTCTCTCTTTATCGTTTGGTTTTGTTAAAGTGTTAATTATATTATTTTGTTTGTTAATATTAAAAACTAATATATCAATATTATTTTCCATACAAATAGTAGTTGCTGTTAAATCCATAATTTTAATATTTTTTTCAAAAGCTTCTCTAAAAGTTAAGAAAGGTAAATGCTTAGCGTTTGGATATTTGATTGGATCAGCATCATAAACACCATTAACATTATTTTTACCCATTAAAATAACATCAGCATTAACTTCAGCAGCTCTTAACGCTGCTGCTGAATCTGTTGTAAAGAATGGATGTCCTGTCCCACCACTAAAAATAACAACATAACCTTTTTCTAAATGGCGTAATGCTCTTTGTCTAATATAAGGTTCAGCTACTTTATCCATTGGAATAGCAGACATTAATCTCGTTGTAATATTATGCTTTACGAACGCAGTTTGTAAAGCTATTCCGTTAATAACAGTGGCAAGCATTCCCATATAATCAGCTTGGGCTCTTTCGATCCCTAATTTAGCAGCACTAGCACCACGTAAAATGTTTCCTCCACCGATAACTATTCCAACTTGAATTTTTCGGTTAACTAATTCAGCTACTTGAGCAGCTAAATCAGAAACTTTTTGATTATCGATAATCAAACCATTTTTTTGTTTACTATGTAAAGCGGCTCCACTTAGTTTTAGTAAAATTCTTTTATACATAAAAACACTCCTTAGTTTTAGATTGAGTTCTTAATAATATTTTATAATAAAACTATTTTATAATAAAAAAAATAATTAAAATTTAATTATTTTTTTAATGTTAATTAGATAATTCGTTTACTTCATCAGCAAAATTAGTTGTATTTTTTTCAATACCTTCTCCAACTTCGAAACGAATCATAGTTTTTATACCTTTACTATTTTGTAAAGCGAATTGTCCAACTTTTTGATCTTGATTTTTAACAAAAGGTTGGTCTACTAAACAAACAGAAGCTAGCTGTTTATTTAATCTACCGATTACCATTTTTTCAACGATTTCTGGTTTTTTACCTTCTTGAATCGCTTGTTCTTTCAAGATATCAGTTTCTTTAGTTATATATTCTTTACTAATTTCATTACGATCTATGAAAATAGGACGCATTGCTGTTACATGCATTGCAATGTCACGAGCTGCATCTGAATTATTAGAATCTTTTAATACTATTAAAGCAGAAATTTTTCCACCCATATGCATATAAGAACCAAAAGCATCTGTTGCTTCTTTGTTAACTACTTGAAAACGACGAAGATCAATTTTTTCACCTATTTTAGCTGTTGATTCAGTAATTAAATCTCCAACAGTTTGTGAACCTGATTTTATCGTTAACGCTTCTTTAACTGTTGAACAGTTGTTATCTAAAATTAAATTAGATAATTGACTTACAAGATTTTTAAAACGATCGTTTTGAGCTACAAAATCAGTTTCTGAATTTACTTCAATAATAATTGCTTTATTATCTTTAATAGTAATTGAAGTTAATCCTTCAGCAGCTATACGCCCTGATTTTTTAGCAGCTTTGGCAATACCTTTTTTTCTTAGTCAATCAATTGCTAATTCGATGTCTCCATCACTATCAACAAGAGCTTTTTTACAATCTAACATACCTGCTCCAGTTAAACTACGTAATTCTTTTACTTGTAGCGCTGTAACTGCCATTATTATTTAGCTCCTTCTTTGATTAAAAGTTCGATTAATTCATTCTTTTTAAGAGTTGAATATCCTTTTAATCCGTTGTTTTTAGCCATTTCTTTTAATTCTACTAATTTTTTATTTGAAAAATCTACTGAAGTAGAATTTGTTGCTTCTTTATCTGCAACAGGAGTTTTAACTTCTTTAGTTTCAACAGGAGTTTTAACTTCTTTAACTTCTTTAGTTTCGACAGTAGTTTTTTTCGCTGCTGCTTCTGCTGCTTTTTTACTTTCAACTTCAGCTGAAGTAGAAATTACTTTAACTGTTTTTTTGTTTTGTTCTGCTAAAACAGCTGCTTCTGCTGCTGATTGTAATACTTTAACAGCACTACGTTTAACAACTTTAACACCATTGATATTTGCTTTATCGCTACCTAGTTTATTAAATCTTGGATTTTCACTTGGTAAGTTTTGGTAAGCTACTAATGGATTTCCACCTTTAGCGTCAACAACTGCGTCTGCTAAAAGAGTCATAATTAATTTTAAAGTTTTTAAAGCATCATCATTAGCTGGAATAATGTAATCAACACTATCAGGATCAGCATTAGTATCAACGATACCAACAATTGGAATTCCTAATTTACGTGCTTCTTTAATAGCATTCTTTTCTTCATTTGGATCAAGAACTACTAATAGAGATGGAATGTTGTGCATTCCTTTAATTCCTTCTAAGAATTTTTGTAATTTAACCATTTCTTTACTAAATTTAATACCTTCTTTTTTAGTATAACCTTCAAAATTATTTTTTGCTTGGTTTTCTAAAATTAAAAGATGACGAACTCTTGATTGAATTGTTTTAAAGTTAGTTAAAGTTCCACCTAATCATCTTTGATTTACGTAGAAGCTTCCGGCACGGTCAGCTTGTTCTTTAATAATGTCTCTTGCATTACGACGTGTACATACAAATAAAATGTTTCCACGTTTGCTTGCATAATATTTAATTACTTTATAAGCAACTTCAAGTCCTTTGATAGTTTTAACTAAATCAATAACATGAGTTTTACCTTTTGTTCCGTGAATATATGGCTTCATTTTTGGATTTCAACGTTTTGTTTCATGCCCAAAATGAGCTCCCGATTCTAATAATTTAACTTTTGATACTATAGCTGTCATTATAATTTCTCCTTGGTTTTTGTTATTCTTTCCCTTACTTATAAACATTATTCACAAATAACTATATTTATTATTAGTTTATCTGCACTAGAATAAGCAATTTAAATAAAGGTGTTTAATACTTCCGATATAAATAATACATAAAATACTTATTAAGTATAACATTTTTTTAACAAAATACCAAATTTTAATGATGTAAAATATAAAAAAATGTTTGCAATTTTATTATCGCAAACATTTATATTAAATTAGATTATTAAATGCCCATCATTACAATATAAATCGGATTTTAAATATCATTAATAGGAACAATATTTTTAACGTTCAACAACGTTCATTAATAAAATAAATAAAATTTAAATATTATTAAGCATGAGTGACTGTTCCATTTCAAATATAATTAAAAGCAGTTCCTCCACTACTTACATTTTTTCCATCTGCAAACATAAAATTAAATATAAGGTTTAAATGATAACTTTGACCGGTTTCAAAGAAAAATATCAATTTACCTGATAATCCTCCAGAGATTTGAACTCCTATCCGTCAGTTGATAGTGAAAGGATGAATATTTCCATGACTTGGATATCCACTTTTATTTAAAATTCCATTCATCCCATTTGGACCACTAGGATCGGGATGTTTATTAGCAATTTTATCTCCGTCATAAATCATTCAATTTTGATTTTGAAAAGCATCAAAATTGTATCCATTGTTTAGCCTAGCTATATTTATTTGATTATCATATATTGATTCCGCTTTTTCGATAGATTGAAGTTGTTCTACTTGAGTAAAGTTTCAATCAGTTAATTTATAACTGTCTCCAGCCTTATATTGTGCTGTTGCTTTGATTGGATCAGCGTCATACGCGCCTTCGTAACCTTTTTTCGAAATAATTGCTGTGACTGTAAATGTTGCATCATTTGCAGTTGGTTTCCCGCCCATTCCTTTAAAACCAGAAGCATCATGGTCGGTTAGAGAACCAAAAGTATCAAATTCAGGTTTTTGACTACCATCTATTTTTCAAGTTATTTGATCGTCGGTTCCGTATTTTCACTTAAAACCTTGAACTTTATTTTTAGTTATCGCTATTTCAAATAATTGTTCCGCTGAAGTAGTCTTAGCTGTTTCTCGATACAATCCTCAAGTTCCAGGATCATAAGTAGGAGCAGAGCTATGCGTTCAATCATTTATATCATATCTATTATTATTTAAATATTGTATCGTAAAATCAAGACTCATATTATAGTTTTTTTTTATTCTCGTTATTACAACGCTAATGTTTTTCGCCTGATCATCAAACGTAATATCTCCTTTGCTTAAATCGTTATTTGTCACTACTCCTCATTCTTCTACTGGATTAGCTGTTACGATATCGATAGCTTTAGCTTTTAGAGCTTCTTTTTTAAAGTCTCCCCATACTTGTTTAGGTGATGGTTTTTTTGATCCACAACTAATTGCTGTTAATGAAACTGTAGTTGCAACTATAGAAGTAGTTAAGAGACCCGTTAAAAAAATATTTAGTTTCTTTTTCATCTAATTACCTCTTTCAAACATAATTTTAAATTTTTAAATATGTCATAATTAATGTGTCTTAATTATTGAATCAATTTATTCATATGCATTTATATCTGCTATTCCGAAAGCATCCCCATAGTTTTTATCTTGGTTTTGGTTTTGTTGAGTAACTATTATTGTAATATTTTTACTCGTTGTTTTATAATTTTTTTTATCACTATCAAAATAAATAATTATTCCAATTCGAGCTGTTATTTTTGTGTAATCGTATTTTCAATCTATATTTGATGCTATTCTATCAAAATTTTTTCATTTATTTCTCAATGCAACTACGAATAAATTTAACGGATTACTTTGATTACCAATATAAGTGATATTAAAATTATTTTTAACATTATCCATATATAACTTGCTATCCGTTAGTTGTTTAACTCCGTGTAATTTTCAGTTATTTAAATTATAACTAACATCTTTGTTTACAGAAATTATTGCTTCTATTGGATGAGTGTTTGTAAAGTTATTATAAAGTTGCGAATTCTTATTTATTGAAATAATTACGGTAATAGTATAATTTTCATAATCAACTTTAGGTTTACCATTCATTCCTTTAAAAGCTGAAGGATTCGCACTATTGACAGCTCCGCCATAAATATCTCACGTAGGTTGATCTGATGAAGTTCAACCACTATCCATTTTTTGCGTTTTAGCTAGACTTAAAATTTCTTCTGGACTTACAGATGTTGATGACGTAACAAAATTATTTCATTTATCCCCACCCATTGGTTTAGTAGATAATTGTCAATTTTTAATATCGTAAGGAGTTCCGTTAACAAATTTAATTGAAACGGTAGCGTTGTTACTTCAAACTAAATTTTTAACTAATGCTGTAACAGAATGTTCTTCTTTAGCATCAACTAAATATTGAACATGATAATCACTTTTTTGATATCCTAATCCTGATCAAGGTTTTATAGATAAACTATCAACAATATTTACGACATTTTCATTTTCTACTTTTTGAATAAAAGTATTTCAATTTTTCGTAAGTGCAGATTCTTTTTTTCCACAACTAACAACTGTAACAGCGGATGTGCTTATCGGAATAATAGCACCTAAACTAATTAATATTTTTTTTATTTTTTTTTTCATATTAATATCCTCCAATTATATTCGGAAACGTCAATATCTAAATAATAAATTTCATTGTCGTAATATAATTAAATTATGACATTTAAAAATATAAAAATCAAATATACATTAATAATAAAAACAAAAAACAAATATAAAAAAAAGCCTTTTGGCTTTTTTATATGCTTCTTATCTTATCTACTATTTCATCTATTTTTTGATCTTTTATTTCACTTAAATCATTACATAATTTTTGTAAAAAATTATTTTTATGATTTAATTTTAAAATAGTTTCATATTTTTCCAATAATTTAATACTTTTTTTTACCGAATCAAAAACAGCGCTTCTTGATACAGCCAGAATTTCGGCAACTTCTTTAAACGAAAGATCTTCATTTAAATGGAGTCAAATAGCTTGTTTTTGAGTTTGTGTTAACAAATCACTATAAAAATCAAATAATTTTAAATAATGTATTCGTTCTTTTAAAAGAATCATTTTCTACAACAATTCTAATAGTTTTAAAATATCTAAAGCTACGTTTCTCGGTTTACCTTCTAAAGGATGATGATGGATATGAATTGCCGGATTATTATTAACTTCTAATACAGTAATTGGACCTGGAATTTTATGATTTAGCGTAATCATATCTATACCAGCAATTTTAAGATTAAAAAGTTTACTAATTTGAATTGCTAATTTTTTATAATTAATATGAGTTTTTTCAGTTACATCAATAGTGTCTCCACCAGAACTGACATTAGAATTATATCGTAATCAAACAACTAAATTTTTACTTGGTTTACTTGATAATCTTAATTTTTGTCTAGCTAAATTGTTTCGCACTAATTTATTTACCACTATTTTTTCTAACGGTTTTTTATAACCAGTTCCACGTAAAGGACTTTGGTTTTTAATTTTAATTAATTTTGCAATTGAACTTTTACCGTCACCGATAACATTTGCAGGTCTTCGCTCTAATACTCCACTAACTTTACCATTAATAACTAAGAAACGATATTCTTGACCTTTTACGATATTTTCTATAATTATTTTTTTAGAATAACTAAATGCTTCGTTAACAGCATTTCTATATTTATTACGCGATTTATTTTCGTGTAAAATAGTTAACCCTTTTGAAAAATTAGCGTCATTTGGTTTAATAACTATGCCAATTTCCTTAAATTTATCTCAAGCTTTTAGAGCTTCTAACTTATTTGTAAAAGTTTCACCACTAGGAACTTGAACCCCTGATTCTTTTATAATTTTTTTAGCTGTAGTTTTATCATTTACTAAAATCGCAGATAATTCACTATCGAAACGCGTTCTAGTCGCTTGTACAACATATTCTTTCGATCATTTTACTTTTTCGTTTGAAAATTTTAATAGATTTCCTTCTTCACTTCAAACTTCTACTAGGACTCCGTTTTTTAAAGCTTCTTTCATCAGAATTTTTGTAGAAAGTTCTAATTTTCCAAAAACTTCTTTTTCTCCGTTTTCTAAAATAGAATTTTTAACGTTTAACATTTTTTCGACAATTAATTCTTTAGAATTGAAGTGCTTATGAACTTCTACTGCTGAATGAGTTTCTTTATCAACCATTTCTTTTATAAATTTTTCTTCCATGTTTAATTTTTTATAAAAGTTTTTCATTCTCTGTAAAACGCTTTTGATTTCGCTAATCATTTTATGATTTTCTGTTCCAAGAGATATAGCATCTGATGTTTTTAAAACATCTTTATAAATATCTGATGTGATCGTTAATTCTTTGTTTTTTTCATCTGTCGGTTCTAAGATTAAAAACACTAAAAATAAATGAATAAATTTTAAAGTTTTAATGTTTATTCCATAATCTTCACTAGGATTCAAATCAATATTTCTAATTTCTAAATAATCGACTCTATTCTTATTAGCAGTTTTCATACGAATTGGTTGGTATATTTCTTGTCTGCCAATAATATTTGAATTTTTAATTAAAAGATCTACTGATTTTGTTCATTGTTCATAATCTTTACAATCTAGTAAACTAATTCCATTAGTTGGAAATCCGTAATCTGAAGTTCTATAAGAACGAATATGTTTAATTAACTTTTTGCTTTTTTTAACTTCTTCGAAAGATTTTTTAAATTTTTCAGGAATAAATGGTGTTGAACCAAATAAATATGTAATAACTGGAAAGTGCATCATATATTTCTGATAACCTTTGAAATAAAGTTCAGTTTTTAAACTAATTGGATCACTTTCATTTATTTTAGCAAGTTCCTCAAAAAATTCATCAGAGAAAGAAAAATTAAAATGAATTCCAGAAATAGAAATTTTATCTCTACCATATTTATCAGATAAATATTTACGATAATTATTAGACTCGCGACCTTTTTTACTGATTCCGGGAATACCTAAAATTAAATTCTCGTCATCTGACTCTAACGGTAGAGAGTAGTTTAACAACAATTCATCTTTAGCTAATTGTTCGTATGTTATTTCAGTTTGTAGCTTCATAAAGTTAAAAGCTTTTTCCAAACTATTAGCTTTTGGAGTAACTATTTCTAATTGAGATTCTAAAAAATCAATTTGAAAATAAGGATTATTTCATTTAAATTTGAAAGGATGTTTTTGAGAACTTAAAACACCGCTTGAATTAATTCTAAATACTTCTTTTTCTAATCCAAAATTACCATCTAAAAAATTTAATTTTTTAATTTTATCTAGTTTCATAGATTTTCCTCTTTCAAAAATTATTTTTCATTTAATTTTAATTAAAATATTTTAATTTTATCAGTCATGACATATATATAAAAATTATATCAAAAATATAAAAAACTTTATAACTCCTTAGTTAAACCATTAACAAATTCTTCTAAATCAAATTCTGCTAAATCATCAACTTTTTCACCTAAACCAATAAATTTAACATCGATATTTAAAGTGTCTTTGATCGTTAATACGATTCCACCTTTAGAACTACCATCCATTTTAGTTAAAATAATTCCGTCTACTTTAGCATCTTTTTTAAATATTTTAGCTTGTGCAATTCCGTTTTGACCAGTAGTAGCATCAAGTACTAATAAAGTTTCTAAAGTTGCGTTAGGCGCATTTTTAGTAATTGTGCGGCTAATTTTATTTAGTTCATTCATTAAGTTTACTTTATTGTGCATTCTACCAGAAGTATCGCAAATTAAAATATCACTATTGTTTTCTTGAGCTTTTTTAATACTATCAAAAATTACTGATGATGGGTCTTGTTGATTTTTTGAAGGTTTTACACATTCAACTTCTAAACGATCAGCTCAAATAGATAGCTGTTCTACCGCCCCTGCTCTGAAAGTATCTCCAGCTGCTAAAGTTACTTTTTTATTTTGTTCTTTAAATAAATTTGTTAACTTAGCGATACTAGTAGTTTTACCAACACCGTTAATTCCGACTACTAAAATAATTGATAATCCATTATCATTTAAATTTAAAGTTGTTTTAGAATGAGTTTTATTAGCATAACTCAAAAACATTTTATCAACTATTATTTCGTTTATTTTTTCCGGATCGCTAACTTTATTTATTGTAACTTCATCGCGAACTGCATCTGTAATTTCCATAACAATGTTCATTGAAATATCATTCATAATTAAAATTTCTTCTAATTCTTCAAAAAATTCTTCATTAATTTGATGTTTGTTATAAAGAGATTTTAAACTATGTAAGAAATTATGTCTTGATTTTGACATTCCCACAATATATTTATTTCTTTTTTGATTTTTTTTACGAATTTTTTTTTCAATTTTAATTAATTTTTTACTCTTTTTATTTTCTAGATTTTGTCCATCAACTATTTTATTTTTATTTTTTTTAAAAATTCCCATATTAATTACCTAACTTTTTATTTATTAATCTTTTTTTTCTGATAATTCAATAGCGTCTTTTAATTTAACACTTACCATTTTTGTAATTCCAGCTGATTGCATAGTAGCTCCGTATAAAACTTCCATACATTCCATAGTTCCTGGACGATGAGTCACTACTATAAATTGAGTATGTTTAGCGAAATTCTTTAAATAACTACCATAACGAGCAACATTAGCTTCATCTAATGGCGCTTCTGCTTCATCTAAAATCACTAAAGGTAAATGTCTTGATTCTAAAATGGCAAATAATAACGAAATAACAATTAATGATTTTTCTCCACCAGAAAATAAAGTTAAACTTTTAACTGTTTTCCCTGGCGGTTGGGCAATGATTTCGATTCCGCTATCTAAAATATTTTCAGGATCGCTATATTTAAGATCTGCTTTACCACCCGAAAACATAACTTTGAAAGTTTTAGCAAAATATAACCTTACATCAATAATCATTTGACTAAATTGTTGAAGCATTAATTCATCCATTGATTTAATAGCTTTTTCAATTTCTAATTTAGCTGCTTTTATTTCATTTGAATTTTTTAATAAATGATCGTATCTCTCTTTAACTTCAGCATATCTAGAAATTGCATCAATATTTACATTACCAATTTTTTCTATTTTTAAAATCAATTCATTTACTTGTTTTCTAGCAATAATAATTTCAATATCTAATTGATAATTCTCAATAGCGTGTTCGAAAGTTAATTTATAAACGTTGTTTAAACGTAATAAATTACTATTAATAGTCGCATCTAGTTTATTTATTAAAACTTTTAGTTCTGATGTTTGACTTACTAATTGACGAATTTTACTATTTCCACTAGTTAATTTTAATTCAAGTTTTTGAACTTCTTGAGCATTAGTTAATAAATTGTTTCTCTGACTTTGAATATTTGTAACTAAAGTATCTTTTCGTTTATACAAAATACTTACTTTTTGACGTTCACCATCATTGATATTAACAATATCATTAATTTTGTTTTCACTAATCATTTCATATTTATTAGCTAGTCTTTCAAAACTTAATAATGATAGTTTGTGATTTTCACGAACTTGAGCAAATAAAGCATACGTTTCTTGGTATTTTTCTTTAACACTTAAATTATCGTTATTTAAAGTTGTCTTTTCACTATTTAATATCTTAAATTTTTCGACAATTTCCTTTAATTTAACATTATGTTTTTCAATTTCATTCTTAATATGTTTATTACTATTAATTTTAGACTTACTAAATCCACCATTAATAGTTCCTCCAGGAAAGATTAAATCACCTTCCAAAGTCACTATTCGATATCGTGATTTTAAACGCTTACTTAGTTCAATAGCGTTTTTTAAATTATCTACTAAAATAATTCGATTAGTTAAGAAATCAATTGCTTTTTTATATTTAGAATTAATTTCAATTAAATTATTAATAAAATTAATAAAGCCTGGGCTATTTTCAATAATAATATTGTCGTCTTCTTTTATATGACGAACGATTAAATTATTAATTGGTAAAAATGTTGCTTTTCCAGCACGATTACGCTTTAAAAAGGCAACTGCTTTTTGAGCACTATCAGCACTTTGACAAACAATATATTGAAAATTATGTGATAAACAGTTTTCGATAGCGATTTTATAATCATCTTTAAAATCAATTAAATTCATCAATATATCATAAATACCTTTGAAAGATTCTTTATGTTTCAAAATTATTTTTACACCTGGATGAAGAAAACTTTTTTCTTTTAAATTTTCATTTAATAATTCTATTTTAGTTTCGATAATATTTTTTTCACGATTAACATTATTTAATTCTTCTTGATTATCTTCTTCTAATTTATTTAAATTAATGATTTTATCATTTAATTTAGATAAATTGATTTCGATAACTTTAATTCTTTCTTCTAAAGAATCAATTTTATTTTTACTACTTTTTATTTCTCTCTCTAAAGTTTTTATTTCTTTTTCATTATTAGTTAAACTACTATTACTAATTTTATTTTTAGCTGATTCTTCACGTCTAACTAATTCTATTTCTAAATTTTGAATCGATTCAGATACATGATTAAGCTCTTTTTGAAAATTGTTTATTTCTTTTTCACTATTAAATTTTATTTGATTAAGAGCATTTAATTTAGTTTCAAGCTTTGTAACTTCAGATTCTAAAAAAGTCTTATCATTATTTAATGTAGTTAATTTTTCTTGATCAACTTTAATTAATCCATTAGACTTTTTAATTTCTTGAGCTAATAGAGCAACTTCTATTTTTTCAAGATCTTTTTTATACTTTAAAAATTCACTAGCTTTATTAGCTTGTTTTTCTAATGGTTTAACTTGAATTTCTAATTCATTTACTAATAAAGAAATTTTTTCTAAATTTTCATTAGTACGCATTAATTTTCTCAAAGATTCTTGTTTATGTTTTTTGTATTTACTAACTCCAGCAGCTTCATCTAAAAAATCACGTAATTCTTCTGGTTTAGCTTCTGCTAGTTTTGTTACAGTACCTTGCGAAATAATACTTAAAGATGATTTAGAAATTCCAGCTTCCATAGCTAATTTTTGAACATCTTTTAATCTCGAACGTTCTCCATTTATTAAATATTCTCCTGAACGATCACTACGATATATTCTTCTTGTAATCGATATCTCTGCAAAATTTAGAGAAAATCGACGATCATGATTTAAAAATATCAAAGTAACTTCTGCCATATTCATTGGTTTTTTCAAATCACTACCATTAAAAATAACATCTTCCATGCTATCGCCACGTAATTGTTTGGCTGATTGTTCTCCCATTACTCAACGAATTGCATCATTTATGTTAGATTTACCACTACCGTTAGGACCAACAATACCAATTAAATTATTGTTAAAATTAATTGTTATCGGATTAGCAAAAGATTTAAAACCATGTGCTTTAATTGTTTTTAAAAAAATCATATGATTACTTCCTCTTGAAGTTTTTTATTTATTTATTTTTATACTTATCGATGGTGCTAGTTTATCAATCGCAGCTGTTGCCGCAGCTTCTTCTGCCATTTTCTTTGATTTACCATAACCTTGACCATACTCGATCCCATTAATAAAAACTTTAGAACTAAAGTTTCCTGATTGAGTATTAGTATTTTGATAATAAATTTCTGAATTTTTTTGAGATTGTACAAATTCTTGCAATTGTGTTTTACTATGTTTTAAATTATCTAATTGCGTATCTCTAATTGCTTGATATAGAGTATAATCTAAAAATTTATTAACGTGCTTCATCCCTAAATCTAAAAATATTGCCGCTACTAAAGACTCATAAATATCTTCTAGTAGTGAAGAAGATTGATTAATTTTATCTTCATTTAAAGCTCCGTGTCCAAGTAAAATATAATCACCTAAACCTAAGTTTTGACTTAGTTGTGATAAAGCGTGTTTGTTTACATTTTTAGTTCTTATTAAACTCATTTGACCTTCGTTAAAATTTTTAAAATATTTATAAATAAATAACGATGAACACATTTCTATTATTGAATCTCCTAAAAATTCTAATCTTTGGTAATCGCAATCTTTTTTATATTCATTAGCGTATGAAGAATGCATGAACGCTTCTACATATACATCAAAATTTCGATAATTAATTTTTAAACCTTTTAAAAGTTCTCTTATCTTATCTTTTTTAGCCTCAATTTGCATATTTATTTAAAACCCTTCTTTAATTCTAATAATAAATTATTTTTAACAGCTATTTTAGTATTTCGTAATGCTGTTAAAAAACTGATTTCATCACTAGAACCATGTGCTTTTAATACAATTCCATTTAATCCCATAATTAAAGCTCCATTAAATTGTCTTGGATCGAAATCATCACGTACTTTACGGAAACTTTTACGTAATAAAAGAGCTTTCATTTTAGTACTTCATTTACGTGTTAATTCTCTTTTAAGCGCTTTAAAAGTCATCGAAGCAGCTGCTTCAATAGCTTTTAGAGCTATATTTGTAGTAAACCCATCACCGATACAAACATCCATTTCATTATTAAATAATATTCCTGGTTCAACGTTACCTATAAAGTTAACTTTTTTATCTTTAACTAATAATTTATGAGCATTTAAATATAAATCGGTTCCTTTATGATTTTCAGAACCGTTATTTAAAAGTCCGATTCTAGGATTTTTTTCTCCATACATCGCCTTAAAATAAACGCTACCACAAATTCCTAAATTATGAAGATCGTGGGCATCATATTTAATACTTGCTCCAACGTCTAATAATATCAATGGTTTTGCAGAATTATCATATTGTGGTAAAGTCGCTAATAAAGCTGGTTTTTTAATTTCTTCAATCATTTTTAATAAATGATAACCAACCGTTACTAATGGACCTGTAGGACCTGCGCTAAGGGCAGCGTCTACTTTTTTATCTAATACTAATTTAATTGTTTTATGCATCGATGATTCACGATCTCGACAAGCTGCCAAAAGATTAGATTCCATATTTAAAAAAGTTTTCGCATAACATGAAGTTAAATTAGGATGCGGATTCTCTTTTAAAAATTTAGTCACGACTTCTTCTAAACCAACTAGAGTTATAATAACATCTTCGTTATTTTGCACAAATTTTAACGCTGCATCTAAAGCGCTACCTGGAGCGTTGTCTCCGCCCATTACATCTAAAGAAATTCTATATTTCATTTTTTAAAACACCTCTTTAATTTATTTTACATTAATTAATTTAAAATATCTAAAAAAAATAAAAATAAATTCATTTAATAAAAAGAATTTATTTTTATTTTTAAAATAATTTTATTAAAATAAAAATTATTATTCAACCCCAATGATGAAGTGATAAACTTCTTGATCACCTTGTTTGATTTCAACTTCAACTTCATAATTACTTTCAACAAATTCTTTAATTTTATTTGCTGTTTCAAGATTAGAATTTACTCCATAAAATAAAGTTATAATCTCTGATTCTTCAGTAATCATTTTCTTTAAAAGACGTTTAATAGTATCGATAATATTATTACATGATACTACGATATCTTTTTCAAAAATACCTAAGAATTGTCCTTTTTTAATTTTTACGCGTTTAATAGTAACATCTCGGTTAGCTATTGTAATCGCTGCACTTTTTACAGTTTTTATCGCTTGACGCATATTTTTGCGATTAGTTTTGATTTTTTCATTAGCATTAAAATACATTGCCGCTAACATACCTTGCATAATAGTTTTAGTTGGTAAAACAATTACTTTTGAACGAGTTTCTACCGCAGCAGCTTGCTCAGCTGCTAAAATAATATTACTATTATTTGGTAAAATATAAACCGTTTTAGCATTAACTTTTTCAATTGCATCGATAAAATCTTTAGCAGAAGGGTTCATAGTTTGTCCTCCGCCAACAACGTGATTAACGTTAATACTACGAAACTCTTCAATTAAACCTTGACCATTAGCTACTGCTATTAAAGCTGCGTCTAATTCAAAATGTTTATTTAAATTTGTAGTATTTTTTTGATCAGCAGTGACTTCTTTATGGTTTTCTGAAACTTGTAAAGTCATGTTATCAATTTTAATTTTTTGGAAATAACCAATTTTTTGTGCAAAATTCAGAACTGATCCAGGTTTTTTAGCATGAATATGAACTTTAATAATATTTTCATCGTTAACAACTACTATTGAAGAACCATATTTTTCTAATTCTTTAACAAATCTAGCTTTATTAAAATTAGATAATTTTTTAAGATCATCTACGATAATTATAAATTCAGTACAATATCCAAAATTACCACTTAAAGTTTTAGTTTTTAACTCAGCAGCTTTTTCAGCTTTTGATTTTTGTTGATGTTTAGATATTCAAGAACCGTTATTTTTTATCGGTTTACCAAGCAATGCTTGTTGCATACCTTTAAAAAATAGCATTAAACCATAACCTCCAGAATCTACTACACCGACATCTTTTAAGACAGGTAATAAATTAGGTGTTTGTTTAACTGATATATCACCAAATTTAATTAATAATTTAAAATAATCTTCAAAAGTCATCTCAGAAGTTACTTTATCTATTAGAGCTTCACCGATTTGACGAATAACAGTTAAGATAGTTCCTTCTACTGGTTTCATAACCGCTTCATAAGCAGTTACTCTAGCATTTAAAATTCCAGTATTAAAACTATTTACTGTTAACTCTTCTGTTTTATCAGTTAAAGCTGATGATATTCCTTTAAATATTTGTGAAAATATTACTCCAGAATTACCACGAGCACCTAATAATAAACCACGTGAAAATGATTTCATAACACTTGGAACATCTTTCGTGTTATTTTCTATCGCTTCAGTTGTTCCTGAAATAGCAGTCATTGCCATGTTAGAACCAGTATCTCCATCTGGTACTGGGAATACATTTAAAGAATTAACTTCTTCTTTGTGGTTACTTAAATTATTAGAACCAGATTCTAGCATTGATTTCATCAGTTCAACATTAATTGTTTTTAATTTCATGAATTCTCCCCAAATATTATTTTATAACATCAAAATTTTCAATAAATCAATAATTTACTTAATAAAATAATTCTATTATAAGATAAACTACGAACTTAAAAATAAGTTTGTTAATTATACCATTACTTAAATATAAAGTCAAAATCGCTTAATTTAAGTCGACAATAAATAACTTATTTAAATTAAATTTTATCTTCTATATTAGTCTTTATAATAATTTTTGAGTCTTTATTCAAACGTTTAAGTAAATAGGTGGCGAATATGAATGCTATGATGGCGACTAAAATAGTCGTCACCGGACCTTGGAATATTCAATAATAAACAATATTGTTTTTAGCGTTAGCTATTAGAATACCAAAAAATGACATTAAAATTCCGGCTGCTGATCTAAATACTGATAAAGAGAAAGATCATTTACCGATACCGCAACCTTGATATAACGTTAAAGTTCCGAAAAATAGACCCATTAAAGATAAACTAGCATAAGATGATATCGTTCCTTTAACACCATCTTTTATCGGATGTACGTAAACTGTTCCCGCTAGATGCGCTAGAGGGCTGCTACCGTTTCAAGAAATAATTTGATTATCGGTAGCGTTTTTATATTTATTATATAAGTCAATATTACCTAAATGTTTTAAAGCATCTAAAAATTGAGCTTTATCATAAATTTGAATTCCATTTTCTTTGAACTTCCAAATCATCAATAACTTATCAGGAATAGAAACTAAAATAATTGTAACTAATAATAAATAAATAAACATTAAGAAAACTGTTAAATAAAAAGTTTGTTTTACTCTTTGATAATTACGAGCACCATAATTAAAGGAAATGATTGCTCTACCACCTTGAACGAATCCAAACGCCGGGGGAAAGAGTAGAAATATAATCGGCATGATGCCGCCTAAAATATAAATTCAATATTGTCCGGCATTAACTCCATTAGCAAAATGAAGATGAGTTACAAATATATTAGATGTCATTCTAGTTAATGTTAAACTAAAATATCTACTAAAAGGTGTTAGCCCAATTATTATAATCATTTTTGAAATTACTGGATCAATATATAAATCACTTAATTGGATACGTAGCTGCGATTCTTTAAATACAAAAACTACTAAAGATAATCCAAGCAAAGCTTGAAAAGTTTGATCTACTGAAGTAGCGATCGCTGCCCCTTTAATTCCCATATGCATTGGTCCCATAAAAACATAATCTAATAATACATTTAGAAAAGCAGGTAAAAAAGTAATTACCATCGCCGTTATCGGACGCCCTTCTTGTCTTAAAAAGTTAGAAAAAATTCAAGAAAATATTAAAGGTACAAATCCTAAAATAATATATCTATTATAATCTGTTGCTTTTTGAGATGTAATTGCATTTAAAGTTCCGGCACTTTGTCATTTTACAAATTCACCTTGAAAAAATCACATAAAAATTGTCATCGTGATCCCAATTAATAAACTTGCTGTGATCGTGTTACCGACTATCTTTCTAGCTAATGTATATTTCTTAGCTCCGATGGCAACTCCAAATCTCGTTGCGCCTCCTAAAGAAAATAAAGCTCCCATAGCATTCATAAATAAAAAAACCGGACTAGATAGCGACATCGCTTTCAAAGTCGAGGTAGGATCAGATACTAAACTAGTCGCCAATAATCTATCGGCAAAATTATAAAATCCTAAAATTACCATT
Organism: Mycoplasmatales bacterium; assembly: GCA_014238055.1. Classification (GTDB taxonomy): domain Bacteria; phylum Bacillota_I; class Bacilli_A; order Mycoplasmatales; family JABABV01; genus JABABV01. The sequence continues at coordinate 114,425 of JABABV010000001.1, forward strand.
CCAAAAACTGCTGGTAAACATATATAAAACATCGTCTTTCAAATAGATACTTCACTAAATATATATTTTTGTTTATCAGATAAACTCAATCGAATCACCATTTTTCTATCAGTATAAAATTCGTTAATATTTCATTAGTTATATTATACACTTATTAATTTATATTTAATCATATTTAAAAAATAATTAAAAAAGTAATAATTTATATTCAAATTTAGTTAAAAATATGGTATTATTATTCTTACGTAAATCAAATCATAAAAAGAGAAAGGGAGGTTTTATTAATTATGGCTAGAAAAGATGATCTAACTGGAAAAGCAGCTCTAAGTGGTAATAGACGTTCTCATGCTCTTAACTCAACACGTCGTAAATGAAACTTAAATTTGCAAAAAGTTAAAGTTCTTGACGAAAAAGGCAATCCACAAACGTTAAAAGTTAGCGCAAGAACAATGAAAACTTTAAAAAAACAAGGTAAAATTGTTTAATTAAAAATAATAATTAACTAAAACTACTATATAAGTAGTTTTTTTTGTATAATTTTAATGAAAAGACTATATTAATAGTTAACTTTATTGAAGGGAATTTGAATATTATGAAGAAAAAAGAAAAAATAAATATTTTAATCAAAGATAAAAAAATCGTAAAAGATTCTAAAAGTGATAAATACATAATTCAAAAAACTAGTACTCCTTGATTAATTGGTATTGATTTAGATGGAACTTTATTAAACGATAAAGGAATCATTTCTAAATATAACGTCGATGCTTTAAATCATTTAATCAGTATTGGTCATAGAGTTGCTATTGTAACTGGTCGACCTTGAAGAGGGACTTTACCAATTTATAATCAATTAGGAATTAGAGATGTTATGGTTGCTAATTATAATGGTGGTTATATTCACAATCCCAGCGACCTTTCTTTCGATCCTTTAAGTCGCGTTATTTCAAAAGAAATTGTTCGTGAAATTTTAACAACTTATAAAAAAGATAAAGAAATCGTCAATATCGTCATGGAAGATAATCGTGCTATCGTTATGCAAAAGCGTGATATATCAGTTGAAAAGTTTTTCTTCTTTACTAACTTAGCAACTATTTATGAAGGCGATCCTTTAAGATATTTAATAATCGATCCTACTATTTTAATTTTTCAAGCTTCTGATTATAAAGCAGCTTTAAGATTAAGACGTGAGTTAGCTTATAAATACAGTAATGCGTTATATATTAGAATTTGACCAGTAGCGGACGGAACTTACTTTATCGATATGTCTTGTATTGGCGCAGATAAAGGGACTGCTTTAAAAGAAATTGCAGTTTATTACAATATTCCTTTAACACATACTTTAAGCTTCGGTAACGACTTTAATGATGTCGAATTAATAACTATTGCCGAACACGGTGTTGCAATGGCAAATGCGGTCGATGAAATTAAAGCAGTAGCTAAATATATAACTAAATACGATAATAATAATTCTGGTGTTGGTCGCTATGCAATCAAATTTATTGAAAACCACACGATTGAAATAGAAAACATCAACTTACAAGAAATAGAATAAAAAAATAAAAAGTATTTGATACTTTTTATTTTTTTATTTAGCACTCATTTATTTCGAAAGCTAATGTTTTGGCACTTGGTCCTAATATAACTGTAATTGAATTAGTCATTTCTAAAATACCACTAACTGATTTAAGTGATTTTAGCATTTCTATATCTACTAAAGATTTATCAGTAAAGACAAGTTTTATCTTGCTACCGTTTTCTTCAGCAGTAGCGATGTTTTTACGACCACCAACGATTTTATAAAAAGAATTTATTTTAAAAGATAACGGTCTTAATTTTTCAACAGCATTTTTATTACGAACTCTTAAAGCGTGATACATTCCGTAAAATCATAAACCAAATATTGATAATGTAGCTGCAACTAAAACTAGTGTTCCACCAATCCAAGTTCCTGCACCATTGATTAATAAATTAATCATTTTGTTCTCCCTTTATTTTATTTAATATTAATTTATTTTTTAGATATAAATTTTGTTTTTCATTTAAATTACTAATAATTTTTAATTTTTTATCAGTAATTTTTATTTCAAATATTCCTTTATTATCAAATTTGTGATTCAATTCTCAAGGCATCAAGACACCATCAACAACAACATTAATATTACTGATAAAATCTGGTTTAAAAGTTGTTACAGAATTATCAGATAATATTAAAGGTGAATTTAAAGTTCGATGCTCGTTATTAGAGACTGGGGCAACTTCAACCATTTGATAAACTGGCAGACCATTTAAAATAATGGCTCCGTTAATACTTTTACTATAACCAGTAGATCCAATCGGTGTTGAGAAAGCTAAACCACTACCACGGAAATGTTCTAAAAGATTTTTGTTAATCATAATATCGCCGTTAATAGTAGCTCCATTATCGATAATTCTAACTTCGTTTAAAGAATAATTAATGAAACTATTATATTTTACTTGTAATAAAATTTGTTCGTTAAAAAATATCTCATTGCTATTAGTAATCTTTTCAACTTCCTCTAAAGCTGTTTTTTCTGAACAATATGAGAAAAATCCAATTTTTCCACTATTAATTGGTAAAAATACGGCCTTAGAATTATTTTTGAAATAAGTTTGAAACGTTCTTAAAAAAGTTCCATCCCCACCGATTGAAATAATTAAGTCGGCATCTTCAGTAACTAGATGTCAATTTTTACTATTTAATAATTCGATGATTTTTTTAGCGATGATTTTTGAATTTAAATATTTATTATAATAAATAATATATTTCATAATTTAATCTCCAATTAGCAAATTATTTAATAATGTTTAGTTTAGTTTACGATCTATCTCTAAAGCCATTTTCGAAATTTTGAAATCACTTTCACATAAACGACATTCATCATTTTTTAAAGGACAGTCGTCGCAACTAAAACTAAATTTGCGTAATGCTTGTGGTAAAAATATTCTAATATCATCTCTATTATAACCAATTTGCATACGATTTTTATCACTATCAACTATAATCGGTCTTTTTAAAATACTAGGATACTCTTTAATAAATTTAATAACTTGTGAAGTTGTTAAGTCTTCAATTGATACTCCACTATTTTTAAAAACATTTGAACGCACTGAAATAATATCATTAAAACCATTTTCAGTTAACATTAAAATTTTCTTCAATTCTCTTTCGTCCATCGTACTTATAAAAATATTCTTTTCTACATAAGGAATATTATAATGTTCTAGTCAAGCTTTTGCTTTACGGCAAGAACTGCACGAAGGAGTCGTATAAATAATAATCATTTCTTTTCCTCCTATAAAGTTAATTTAATTAAAAAATACTTTTTAGTTGTTTTTTAACAGTAAAAAATATTATAATAAATATTATAAAAAATAACAAGTATAAAAGATTAAAGAAATTTAATTAGAAAAGAGAGAATATAATATGAAAAAAATGTTATCAGGAATCACCGCTACCGGAAATTTAACAATCGGTAATTATTTAGGAGCTATTAAACAGTTTATTGAATATCAAAAAAATAATAAAATGTATGTTTTTATAGCTGATTTACACGGTATAACTGTTCCGATAGAAGCAGAAACTTTAAGCAATAATATCAGAAATATTGCTGCTCTTTATTTAGCTTGTGGTTTAAATCCGCAAAAAACTACTATCTTCGTTCAATCAGATGTAGCTGCTCATGCTAATTTAGCTCATATAATTTTATGTGCCACTACGATTGGTGAACTTTCTCGTATGACACAATATAAAGATAAATCTAGCAAACAGAAGAAAAATAATAATACTAGTTTTATTCCCACTGGAATTTTAACTTATCCAACTTTAATGGTTGCAGATATTTTATTATATAATCCAGATTTAATTCCTGTTGGTCAAGATCAAAAGCAACACGTTGAATTAGCACGTAACGTTGCTGAAAGATTTAATAATCGTTATGGTAAAATTTTTACTATCCCTGAATTTATAACACCAAAAATTGGAACTAAAATTATGGCTTTGAAAGATCCTGCTAAAAAAATGTCAAAATCTGATAAAAATACTAAGAATACGATTTTTCTATTAGAAGACCCAGCAGCAGCTAAGAAGAAAATTTTACAATCATTGACCGACAACGAAAACAAAGTGTATTACGATTTAGAAAACAAACCTGGTGTTTCAAACTTGATGAACATTATGGCCAGTGTCGATGATATCTCATTGCAAGAAATCACTGATAAATATAAAGATTTAGGTTATCGTGAGTTTAAAAATGATTTAGGTGACATCATTGCCAAACTACTTACTAAAATTCAAACACAATATAATCAAATTATTAATAGTCAAAAATTAGATAAAATATTAGAACAAGGTGCTAATGAGGCTCGCATTGTTGCTGATAAACAAATGGCGATTGTTAAAGAAGCAGTTGGTCTTACATATAAACAAAAAAACGCTTAATTAAGCGTTTTTTTGTTTGTTTAAACTTTAGGCATTCTATAGCGACCAATCGTTTCGCGAGCGTTTTCAACAGTTATAAAACTATCGGGATCAACGCGACGAATATGTCCAAGAATTGATTTATATTCCATCAAAGTTAAAGTTGTAACTACTAATTTAGCAGACTTACGTGAGTATCCTCCAGTAATATCAATATTAGTAAATCCGTGAGGATACCCTTTTAAAATTAATGATCTGATTAATAAATCAGATTTTTTAGTCGTTATTTTCAAAGTAACTTTACGATATCTCGGATATCATCGATCAACACTCATCGTCACAACGATAACTAAAATAATTGATAAAAATACTAAAGTTTCTTTAAAAATAGCATCGAATAAATTATCGTGGCCAATAATAACTTTATTAATCATTACAGCAAATAATAAAATTCCTAAATTAATATATTTCATTACATGACCAATTGGTTTTCCTTTTTTAACTGATACGAATGTAGTAATGTAATCAGTTCCACCACTAGAACCACCACCTAAAAAGGCAAAGGCAATTCCGGCACCGTAAATAATTCCACCAAATATTGTAACTAAAAATTCTCATAAATATAAATTTGAATTATAAACATCTTTCATAACTATAAAACTACTCATATGAGGAATGTTAATTATAATGAAATGAAAAATATTTTGAGAAACGATCAAGATAATCGATAAAATCGTAAATTGTTTTCCGATTTTAATAAACCCAAAAATAATTAATGGGACATTAAGTGAAAAATATAAAATTCAATAAAAATTCAGTTGATTAACAGGATCACTCGATATTAAGTTAGCTAAGACTTGGCAAAACCCCGAAAGACCTCCGTTGATAGCTCCTGTTGGATGAATGAAATAATCAAAGCTAAAAGTTAATAATAGCGCTCCAATAAAAACGTAAGTTACTCTTCCTAACCAAGTTTTCTTAGTCATATGCTCTTTAAAAAAAGCGAAACCAGAATAATTTTTTAAACTCATTCTTCTTTTTCTTCTTTTGTTTATTTTTGACTGTTCCATAATTTCCTCCATAATCAATTTTTATACTTTATATTTTATCTGTTTCAATTTCTAAACTATCAATATTATCTAAATTATTAATTTGTTGTCTAAGACTTAATTTTTTAGTATAGAAATAAATTGATACAGCAGTAATAATACTACATCCAGCAACAATGTCAAATATATATGTTCCAACTGATGGATCTAGTAATAAGAAATTCAGACTAAGTGGTCCGATAATCGATCCAAAAGTAAAGGCAATATTTGTAAGTCCCATCACCGCTCCATGGTTTTTATCAAACATTTTTGAGATGTAGGAAATAATTAATGCAATAAATATTTGGTTCGTCATATCGAATAAAGATTGCATAATATAGACGTAGGGGAAGAAATGTAAATTTTTAATAAAATGAGGCAACGTTCAACCTAATGCTAAAGCAAAGGCTGAAAACAAGCCAAATACTAACATTCACCGCATATCTTCCAAGTATTTTTTAATCTTTGGAAAAATTAAAAATACAAATATGGCGGAACTCGTCCCAATACCGGCATAAATCATCCCTAAAAATAAAGGCGTGTGTCCTAAGAAGTTTGGATTAGTTAAATAAACATCAACCATCTTACTGCTCGTTCTCGTCAAAGTAGCTGGAATTGTCATTAATAATAAAACTATTAATCCAGTCCCGCGAACTTTTTTAAAATCACTAGCGATGTTTTTAAAAACATTAAAAGAACGGACTTGATTGCCATCTGTTTTTCAAACGTTTTCTTTAATAGTTAATAAAATAATTATAGATACTATAATACAAAATACTCCTTGAACAAGCATAATCATTCATGCATGTTTTTGGTTAGGAATCATTGTATTAATTCAATGGTTAACTCCACCCATACTTAAATAAGCAGATTCCATAGATAAACTATCGAATAAAATTAAAGTTGCCATCGCACCAGTACGAGCTTTAATCGTTGTAATATCAGTGATATAACTTCGAGCAGCTACTCTAAAAGCTTGTCCTCCAATTAAACCAGCTAGTAAACGACAGATTATCAAAGAAGTCATATTACCTTTTGATAGTCCAAATCCCATTTGAAAAAAAGCATATATAAAGATAGTTATGAATAAAACTTTTTTTCTTCCTATACGGTCAGTTAAGTTTCCTCATATTGGCATACTTAAAGTAGAACCAAGTGACATAACCGCATATAATGCTCCGGTATTAATTGAATTTTTTGGATAATAATCACTTATAAATTTAGGAGTAACTACGTGGGCCATGTTAAAACCATACATTCCTAAAAAATAAACAATAAATAATAAACATATTTTTTTGTTACGTATTTTTTCCATTATTTTCCTTTTTTAATTTTTTTAGTTAGCTCTTCAACTAAAAAAGTAATTTTTTTATTTTTAATTTTTTTAACTTTAAATCGATAATTTTGCCATTCTCTTTCAAGACCTTTTTTGATCTTTTTAATTTGGAAAGCTTCTTTAAATCAACTTGACACTGTAATTGAAGAAGTTAGTCCAGTTGGTAATGGTGAAAATTGAAAGTAAATATGAAATAAAGTTTTTATATTAGCGGTTCCCGATACTATTCATTTATGATTACCTAATTCACGAATTAAACCAGTTTCATCAGATTCGTCATAAATTTTTCCAACTAAAAATTCTACAATATCTTCTAAAGTGATAAACCCAATAACGGTTTTTCCTTTAGTTACTAAAGCGAAATGTTGTTTTTGACTTTGTAATTCTTGTAAAGCTTTATTAAGCGTTAATTTAACGCTTAATCTAATAAGACCATAAGTTTGTGGCAATATTAACGTATCGTCATCTTTGTAATTAGATAATATTAATTTGTAATTTATTATTCGAGCACTATTAAAATTATTTTTCTCTTTCAAAACTGGCATTCTTGTATAACCAAATTCTTTAAAAATAGCAATCGCTTCTTTAAAAGTTGTCGTTTGATTCATAAAGATTAAATGTTTTAAATCACTCATTACCGGCTTTAAATTGACTGAATCAAATTTTAAAGCATTGGAAGCTAAGATTGATTCTTCACGCTCTAAAATACCTTCTTTTTCAGCAGTATCAATTAAATCAATAATTTCATTTTCAGTTATCGTTGGTCTATTTTGATAATTGTTATTTTTAACAAAATAAGTTATTGGATAAAATATAGCATTTAAAACTCTTAAAGTTCTCGATAAAAATAGCGAATAATTAATGGCGTGTTTTTTAGCAATTGTTTTAGGAATAATTTCTCCTAAAATAATTATAATTGGCGCCATTATTAAAGTGGCGATTCCAGCAGCAAGACCAGAATCGTTAATTAATTTCGTTAATAAAAATGTTGCTAATGCACTGGCGGCAATATTAACAGTATTACTAACGATTAAAATCGTTGATAAAGTAACATTAAAATTTTTATATAATTTAATAACAGTACGCGCCTGTCTAGCGCGGTGTCCTGTTGTTTTGCTGATGCTTTTTAGTTTTATAAAATTAATTGACGTATATGCTGTTTCAGCAGCAGCAGTTATTGCCGCTATTAAAACTAAGAAGCATAATCCAAAAATAATTATTGTAAGCATTTATAAGCTCCTAAATATTGTATAATTATAACTAATAGTATATTTTGATTTTTAATTATAGCACAAACCTTTTATAATAGTTATTATAAGATAAAAATAAAATTTAACAAAATAACCTTGCTTTATTCAATAGAAATATTATAAAATTATATAATACTAAATAAATATTACTTAACTAATAGAGATTTGAGGTTTTCATGAGAGTAATTTCTGGTAAATATCGAGGTTTAAAATTAGATACTGTTGATTCAAAGACTACTCGACCAACTACAGATCGTACTAAAGAAGGCCTTTTTAACTTATTACAAAATCAAATAAATAAAAAAATAATTCTAGATTTATTTGCTGGAAGCGGAGCTTTAGGAATTGAAGCTCTTTCTCGCGGAGCTATGAAAGTCATATTTAATGACAACAATTATACGTCTAACAAAATTTTAAAAGATAATTTATCAAAATTAAAAATTAAAAATTTCGATATTTATAATTTAGAATATATCGATTGTTTAAATAGATTGAGAGGAACTAAATACGATTTAATCTTTTTAGACCCTCCTTATCATCAAAAAACTTACTATAGCAAAGTTATTGATTTTTTATTAGAAAATAAAATGCTTAATAAAAATGCTTATATAGTTTGTGAATCAAATCAAAATATAACCGAATATAATGATCAACTAGTTATTTGAAAGCATCGTAATTATGGTAAAAGTATTATTACGATTTTTACTATAAACAATTAATTACCAAGGAGAATCTATGAGTAATAAGCGCGGAAAATTAATTTTATATTCCGGACCTAGTGGTGTCGGCAAAGGAACGATCAAACAAAAATTTTTACATAATAAAGATTTAAACTTGGTATTTTCTGTTTCGATGACAACACGCGAAAAACGTATTAACGAAATCGAAGGACAAGATTATTTTTTCGTTTCTAAAGAAATATTTGAAAAAGCAATTAAAAATCATGAATTTTTAGAGTGAGCGGAATTTTTTAATAATTATTACGGTACGCCAATATCTTATGTAGAAAAATTATTAAATGAAAATAAAAATGTTTTATTAGAAATTGAAGTTATCGGTGCCGAACAAGTTTTAAAACATTACGTTGGTTCAAAAGATATTATCTCAATATTTTTAGTGCCACCTAATATTGAAATTCTTGAAGAACGAATTGTTAATCGTGGTACCGAAAATAGTGAAAAAATTAAAAAACGAATTGCGAAAGCTAAAGTTGAAATGAAAATAGCTGATAAATATCAATATACTGTTGTCAACAATGTTGTTTCAGAAGCAGCTAATAAAATAATAAAAATAATAAAAGATAACATTAGTTAAAAAATAAACTAAATATTCAATATAATTATTATATATACACTTTAAAAAATCTATTTTAAAAACACTATCAGATAATATTATGGGTGGTATTTATTATGAAAATCAAATATTTTTTAAAAACTGATATCGGTGTTAAACGGCAAGAAAACCAAGACAATGCCGCTGTATTCAAAAACAAAAATAATGAATTAATGGCTTTAATATGCGATGGCATGGGTGGGTATGCTGGTGGATACACAGCTTCAAACGTCACTATGAATAAAATGATTAATAGTTTCCAAAAACAAAATTTTTCTAATATGAGTTATGATAATTTATCTAAATGAATTAAAAAAAATATTAAAAATGTTAAAGATGAACTATCATTAATTGCTGAGCAAAATAAAATTTTAAATCAAATGGGAACTACTTTAGTTTTAGCTTTATTTTTAAAAAATTATATCGCTATTATTAATGTTGGTGATAGTCGTGCTTATACAGTAAGTCAAGATAACAAGCTAACACAAATTACTAAAGATCAAAACTTAGCTTCTGATATTCAAAAAAAATGAGATATTTCTTATGAAGAAGCTATTAATTTTCCAGAAGCTACTTTACTAACTAGTGTTGTTGGAGTTGATAAAATCACTAACGTGGATATCTACTTCTTAAAAAATAATACTTTTAAATATTTAATTTTAACTTCTGATGGAATTCACGATTATTTAAGTAATCGTGAAATGGAAAATATTTTAAATAATCAAAAAACTTTAGAAACGAAAACTAATAAATTAATTCAAAGAGCTTTAATTGAAGAATCAACTGATAATTTAACTTCTATTATAGTGAAAGTTATTCAATAAAAGAGGTGTGAAATGATTGGTTTAATAAAAAATCGCTATGAAATAATTAAATCAATTGGTGATGGTTCAACTGGTAAAGTTTATTTAGCTAAAGATGTTATTAATGACAATCATGTCGCTTTAAAGATAATGTCTTATGATTGAGATGAAGGTGCCAACAAAATTATTCGTTTTGAAAACGAAATTAGAACCGTTACTAGAATAATTAATAAAAATATTATTTCTATTTATGATATTTTCGAAGAAAAAAATGCTTTTATTATTGTTATGGAATATGTCGGCGGTAAAAATTTAAAAAAATTTATCGAAGCTCGTGGAACGCTTTCATATCAAGAAGCAATTTTTATTATGAAACAAATAATAAATGCTATTAAAGAAACTCATAAATTTAAAATTATTCATCGTGATTTAAAACCGCAAAATATTTTAATAACTCAAGATGGGATCGTTAAAATTATTGATTTTGGAATCGCTATAAATCCTAACTCTCATTATTTAACTGCTACTAATAATATTATTGGATCAATTCAATATTTAGCTCCTGAAATAATTAATGGTGAAAAAGCTAATGAACGATCTGATATTTATGCTTTAGGAATCATTTTTTTCGAAATGGTAACTGGAAATTTACCGTTCAATGATAAGAATCCTATAAAAATCGCTCATATGCAGATTAACGAAGAGACTCCATCAGTTAAAACTATCATCAAAAATATTCCTCAATCGATCGATAACTTTATTAGAATTGCAACTGCTAAAAATCCAATAAACCGTTTTGGAAATGCTTTAGCATTTGAAGAAAATTTAAACTCTTTACTTTCTCCAGAAAGAATTAATGAGAAGAAAATCACATTAAACAAAGTTAAAGAATTTAATTATTTTGGATATCAAAAAAAATGAACTGATAGTCGATGGTTTTTACCTTTTATATCAGCTTCATTTATAACATTGATTGTAATTGTAATTTTTATATTAATTATCTTTCATACTTAAATTATAAAAAGGAGGCCTTTTATTAATATGAAACAACTAGAATTAAAGCGCGGTCAAATAATTAATTTGATTGCTGGATTTTATTACGTAAAAATAAAAAATACTATTTTTGAAACACACGCCAGAGGCCTTCTAAGATTAAAAGAAGATTTGAAAAAACCAATCGTTGGTGATTGAGTTGATGTTCAAATTATCGAAAATACGCCGAAACATAAAGTTGGTTATATTATTAAAGTTTTACCAAGAACTAACTTTTTATTACGTCCTAAAGTTGCCAATGTTGATCAAGGAATTATCATTGCTTCATTAGAAGAACCTTTTCTTTCAACGTATTTAATTAATAAATTTATCATTACTCTAATGTATAATAAAATTGAACCAATCATCATATTTACTAAACTAGATTTAGTAAAAGAAAAAGATTTTACTAAATTAATAAACATTTATAAATGATATAAAAAACATTTTAGATCATTTAAAATTTCTAATGTTGATCATTTAGGTTTTTACGGAATTAAAAAAATCTTTAAAAAGAAGACTAGCGTTTTTATGGGACAAACTGGAGTCGGAAAATCTTCTACAATTAATAATTTAGATAATAAATTTAAAATTAAAACAGCGGCCATTTCAAAAAAATTAGGTCGCGGGAAACATACTACTAGAGATGCTAAAATATATAAATTTAATGACGGTCAATTAATCGATAGTCCTGGATTCAGTTCTTTCGATTTAACAAAAATAGATAAATTTTGAATCGCAATGAATTTTTTTGCTTTCGTTAAAATTGAAGGTAATTGTAAATATTTAAATTGTGTTCATATTAAAGAACCGAAATGCCGAATAAAAGATGCATTATCAAATAATTTAATTCCAGAGTTTATTTACGAAGATTATTGTAAATTAATTGCGGAATTAAACAACTAATAAGGTGGGTAAATATGCTTAAAAAAAATCCTAGAGTCATTTTGGCTCCTTCATTACTAGGTGCCGATTATTTAAACATGGAACACGATATTAAAGAAGCGATCAAGCATGGTGCTAAATGATTACATTTCGATGTTATGGACGGTCAATTCGTCGACAATTTAGCTCTGGGAGTTGGTTTGTTTAAAAAAGTAAGAGCTCGATTTCCAGAAATATTTATCGATGTTCATCTAATGGTTGGTGCTCCCGATAAGTGAACTAATAAATTTGCTCAATTAGGAGCAAACTTAGTAACTTTCCATCACGAAGCTTTAAGATATAAAGCTGCTAAAAAATTAATTAAATCTTTAAAACTTAATTATCCTAAACTACATATTGGTGTAGCGATAAAACCAAAAACTAATGTTGAACAAATTTATGAATTTTTACAAGATATAGATGTTGTTTTAGTAATGTCTGTTGAACCTGGATTAGGCGGTCAAAGTTATATTGATAATAGTGAATTAAAAATTAAAAAAATACGCGATTATATTAATAAAAACTTTTTAGATTGTTTTGTTGAAGTTGATGGCGGGATCAATGATAGAACTGTTGATCGTGTTGTTGATGCTGGGGTTGATGTCGTTGTCGCTGGAAGTTATGTTTTTAGCGGTGCTGGTTCAATTCATAAAGCATGTAATAGAATCATTCATGGCGATAAAAAAAATAGCATTTAAACAATGCTATTTTTTTTTATTTATTTTTGACGTTATTTACATTACTGTTTTTTACATTATTTGAACTACTATTTTTTACATTATTCACACTACGTTTAATTGTAGGTTGGTTTATTGTAGTTTTATTTAAAATAACAGGTATTAAAATTGGGTCACGTCTTTTAGTACGATGGATGTATGGTAACAATCTTTTTTGAATCGATTGTTTAATACCACTGAAAGTAACTTTTTTAGCAGTTGAGAAATAATCATTAACAGCAGCTAAAGATATTTTTTGGGCCGCAATTATAGTTTGCAGTGAATCTTTAACATAAAAAGTTCCACGACTAATAATTTTTGGTTTTCCAACAATAGTATTTTTACGAGAATCTATCGTAATAATAACAGCTATTAAACCGTCTTTACCTAATTTATCACGATCAGAAATAACACGTTTAGTATGACTAGTTGTATCGTTTCCGTCGATATAGATCGGTTCAGCTGGCACTGATTCGGCTTGAGTTACGTGTCCGTTAAGTAACTCTAAACGATCACCATTATAAATTAAGAAATTATTTTCTGGTTTAACTCCAGTTGCGATAGCAGTTTTTATATGTTTTGATAACATACGATATTCACCATGCATAGGAGCAAAATATTTAGGCTTAATTAAATTAAATAGTAATTTTTGATCACCTTGAGAAGCATGTCCTGAAGTATGAACAGTATTCATAGCACTGTTTTCCAATACATTAGCTCCTAATTTAATTAATTTATTAGTTAGTTTTTCAACTCGAGCATATGATCCTGGAATTGGTGAAGATGAAAATACGATAGTATCTCCCTTAGTAACAGATACGTATGGATGAATTCCTTGAGCAATTCTAGAAAGAGCTGCTAAAGGTTCCCCTTGAGAACCAGTTGATAAAATTAAAACTTCACTTGCTTTATATTTATGTAAATTACGATTTTCAATAAAGACTGACACAGGCGCTTTAATATATTTTATTTTACGAGCGATGTCGATCCCTTTTTTCATTGAACGACCGAAAATTAAAATCTTACGATTAAATTTAATGGCACAATCAACGATTGTTTTTAAACGATATACATTAGAAGCAAAACTAGCTAATATAATTCTATGATCTATTGATTTACGAAAAATTTCTTCAATTCTTGCAATAACATCTTGTTCCGAAGGAGTTATCCCTGGGATCAATGAATTAGTTGAATCAGAAATTAATAAATCAACACCAGCTTGTCCCATACGAGATAATTTTCAAAAATCTGTTTTTTGAGCAATTGGCGTATAATCAAATTTAAAATCACCAGTAGTTACTAAAGTTCCGTTGATAGTTTGATATCTAGAACCATAAGCATCTGGAATTGAATGATTAATACTGAAAAAATCAATTAAGAAATGTTTAGTTTTAATAACTGTGTTACTATCGATTAAATTCAAATCACCTTTAAAAGTAACTTTTTTATCACGTAATTTAGCTTTAATTAATTCTTGAGCGAATTTTGGAGCATAAATACATTTTAAATCGATTCTTTTTAATAAGTAAGGAATTCCACCAATATGATCTTCATGACCATGAGTTATTATTAATCCTTGAATACGATTTTTATTTTCTACTAATCAATCGTAATTAGGAATAATTCCTTCAATACCTGTTCCTCAATCATCAGGAAACTTAACTCCTGAATCAATGATTCAAATTTCATCATCGTGTTCAACGATATAAGTATTTTTACCAATTTCTTGAATTCCACCTAGTGAAAATATAGCTGTTGGAATTTTATTTTTTAACGGTTTTCTTTTTTGTTTATTATCGTTTGTTTTAATAACATTGTTTTTAGTTCCTGTATTATTTTTTTGTTTTTCCATAAAAACCTCTCTTATTCATATTATAAATTAATTTATTATTTGATAATAAAAAACATTAAAAAATAATTCGTTTATAGCGAACGTTGTGTTGGAATGAATTTTATTATTTAATAAATATTGTTCTTCAGAAAATTAATTAATATTTTTGATATTAACATTATATAAAAATTATTATACCACACAAACTCTAAATTACCTTATTTAAAATGAAAAATAATAATAAAAAAAATAAAAAACAACGTAATGTTGTTTTTTATTTTAAAACTACTCAATAATTGATAATTCTTTTTCTTCATCTCATGGAAATTTTTTATCAATATGATGATAATATAACTTGCCTTGCAAGTGATCCATTTCGTGTTGTAGCACAATTGCTAAATAATGATCTGCTTTAATAGTTATCGTTTTTTTCTGCAAATAATCATAAGCTTTTATCGTCACTTTAGAAGAACGTTTAACTAATCCTTCGTGATCATTATCAACTGATAAACAACCTTCGCCATATTTGATAGCTGATTTATCTTTTGATTTAAACAGCATTTTTGGATTAATCAAAGCATATTCAACATCAACTTTAGGATTTTCTTTACTAGGTACTTTTATAAAAAACATATTTAATAAAAAACCTACTTGAATAGCAGCAATGCCGACTGCAGGACGTAATTTATATTCACAATTTTCCATTTCGCTTTGCGATATTCTAACATGGGAAATCATTTTATTAATAATCTCAATATTTAATTTACTTAACGGAAATTTAACATCTTTAGATTTTTCGAAAAGAATTTTATTCGTATCTTTAACTAAATCTTTTGATAAAAATAAATTAAACATCTGTTGCATCCTCGACAAAGTTTTCTAGAAAATCAGCACCTTTTTGAGTTTCAGAAAAACTTAATCCGGGATATCCTAACTGACGCATAACTTCATAAGCAACTGTCATTACGCAATTAGATAAATTTAATGATCGTGCACTTGCAACCATCGGAATACGAAAACAAGTTTCTAAATTATTTTTTAAAATCATTTTCGGGATTCCGGCAGACTCTTTTCCGAAAACTAAAAAAATTTCTTCTTTAATAGCTTTGTAGTCGAAGTCGCTATGCGGTTTTTTACCATATCTAGTAGAGTAAAAGAATTTCCCTTTATTAGCGTTTTCTTTCATGAAAGCATCTCAATTAGGATAAACTGTATAATTTAAATCTTTCATATAATTAGCACTAGCTCTTTTAACGTATTTAGCTTCTAACGAGAAACCTAAAGGCTCAATTAAATGTAATTTAATTCCTAATGCTACACAAGTTCTCATAATATTTCCGGTATTTTGCGGTATTTCTGGTTCATATAAAACAATATTTAACAATGTTCTACTCCTTTGATATAGTATAATTAACTAATAACATTATACTATAAAATAAACGATATTTAGATAGAAAAGAGTTATCCCAGATGAATACAACAATTATTTCCTTAACTAACGATATAACGATAGATTTCAAAAAAGCGATAGTTAACAAAAAACTTAAAAATAATGTTTTAGAATTTATCGATGTTAAAAATAAATTTCAAGTTTTAACAAACATCAAAATCAAACATCCACTAATTATTGAGTTTGAATTAATTAATGCTCAAAAAAATATTTCTGTTGATCTGAAATTTTTAAAAAATGCCCAACCATTAACTTTGAACGCAATAAATAATGACGACATTGCAGCTGTCGCTAAATTAATTATTGAATTTCAAAAAAATTCTAAAACTAATATTAAAAAATGACCTTACAAAAAACTTTATTATTTCTTTAAATCAAAAATAAAAAAACCTTTATGAGATTTAGAAAAATACGAAAACTATATCGTAGATTTATCATTACCTACAGAGTGAGTTATGTCTCACAACGATCTTAATGTTGGTAATATTATTAAAGAATATAATCGCTATTATTTAATTGATTTTGATTTTGCAATGCAAAACGATCCTCTATTCGATGTTGCCTCTTTTATTAGCGAATGTAATTTATCTAAAATTAATGTTGATTTTTTTTATAACTTTTTAAATATAAAAACAGATTCTGAAATTAAAAGAATTAATGACTTAATTAATTATCAAAATTTATTATGATGTGCTTGAGCCAATTATATGTTCGATCAAACTAACGATAAAAATTATTATCAAATCGCTCTCCATAAATATCAAAATTTAAATAAAAAATAAAAATTGAATCGCTTCAATTTTTATTTTTTATTATATTATTTGTCTTTTTTAGTAACTCTAATTTCTTTTAAACGAGCTGATTTACCACGTAATTCACGCATGTAATAAATTCTTGATTGACGAACTTTAGCATGTTTAACGATTTCAATTTTACTAATCACTGGTGAGTGAACTGGGAAAGAACGTTCTACTCCGATACCATAAGAAATTTTTCTTACAGTAATAGCTAAACGAGAACTTCTACCTTGAGTTTTAATAACTAAACCTTCAAATAATTGAATTCTTTCTTTTTGACCTTCACGAACTCTAACATAAACTTTAACTGTATCGCCAGTATTTACTTCTGGTAAGTCTTGTTTCATTTGATGTTGAGTAACTTTGTTAACTAAATTCATATCCATATTAGTTACCTCCTTTTGTTTTTTTTAAAATTAAATCTGGGCGTTTTTTTAATGTTTTTTCATAAGCTGCTTCATGTCTTCATTCAGCAATTTTTTTATGATTACCACTAAATAACGTTTCCGGTACTAAATGACCTTCAAAATCTCTCGGTTTCGTATAACTAGGATGATCTAACAAACCGTTCATGAAAGATTCTTCTTCAAAAGAAGCTTTTTTAATTACTCCTGGAATTAATCTTACTAAACTATCTGTGATTGCTAAAGCAGCAATTTCTCCACCAGTTAATACAAAATCTCCTAAAGAAATTTCTAAATCAACATATTCAAAAATTCTTTCATCAAAACCTTCATAATGACCACATATAAGAATTAAATCTTTTTCATTATTAGCTAATTCAATCGCTTTAGCTTGTATATAAGGTTCTCCCGAAGGATTTAAAATTATTACAAGACTATTTTCGGTTTTAAATTTTCTAATAGCGTCCACTATCGGTTGGCACGTTAGAACCATTCCAGGTCCACCACCGTAAGCGACATCGTCAACATTATGATGTTTGTTATTACTAAAATCTCTAAAATTAACAACTTCTATATTAACTAGATTTGCATCAGTTGCGCGTTTTATAATCGAATGACTTAAAGCATCTTCAACCATTTTAGGAAATAAACTTAAAATAGTAATTTTTTTTACTTTTGAAATCATTACTGATCACTACCACTGTTTCAATCATCAATAATAATTTTTTTATTTTTGATATCAACTTTTTTAACAAACTCTGGTCGATTAGGAAAATTAAATTTTCCGTTAGGACCGCTTATGAATCAAATATCATAAACTGAGGTTTCACTAAAATCAGTTAAAATACCTAAATAATTATCGTTAAGATCGAAAACTTCACAATTAATTAAATCATCGTAATAATATTGATTAGGCGCTAAAGTTGCTCTGCCTTCAGAAAATATATCTTGACCTTTTAAATAAAGAACATCATTGATATTATTGAAATTATCAATTGTTAGTAATACAAAATGTTTATGTAATCTAAACGTTCTTATTTTATGTTCGATCAAAGTATCATTTTCTTTTGTAAAAATTAATTTATTAACAGCAAATCTTTCTTGAACAAAATCAGTTGAGGCAATTATTTTTAACTCTCCACGAATACCGTGAGTGTTAACAATCTTACCTATTTGTTGATATTCCAAAATTATTTCTTAGCTGCTTTTTTAGTTGTTTTGTTTTTTGAATCGTGAAAGATTTTTAAAATTCCTTCTTGTGACATTAAATTTTTAACTGTATCTGTAGCAATAGCTCCATCATTTAATCATTTAAGTGCTTTTTCTTGGTTAATTTTAACTTCTTTTATATGAGGGTTATATGTTCCAAATTCTTCGATGAAACGACCATCACGAGGCGCACGAGCATCAGCTGCAACAATTCTGTAAACAGGATAATGCTTTTTACCAACTCTTTTTAAACGTAGTTTTACCATTAAAATTCCTCCTTTTATTAAAAATATTAAAGTTTTTTACGAATTTAATTATACATGATTTTAGGTATCTCTGTCAAGTAAAAGTGCTTGACAATGAAACGAGTAAAGAAAAAGCCTATATATTAATAGGCTTTTGCAAAATAAATCATTTTTTTAGCTTTTTTATTACTATAAAAACATTTGGCATCAACTGGTGGTTTAGAAGCATTTCCGATTGGAATACATCTAGTAGTTGCTTGCGTTTCGATTTTAATTTTCTCTTCGTGAGTAGAATTACATCCAAAAGGAGCTAAAACAATCTTATTATCTTTAATAGCTGCTTTAAATTGATCGTAATTAGTTACTTCAACGATATTATCTTCTAAATGCTTAGTTGCTTTAGCTAACATTTGATTATGAATATCTGTTAATAATGGTTTAATGCGATCGCGAACTTCAGAAATATTTACTTTTTCTTTTTTTAAAGTATCTCTTCGTACGATCGTAACTTCATCATTTGCGATATCTCGTGGTCCAATTTCAATTCTAATTGGTGTTCCTTTAATCTCGTTAGCAGCAGCTTTATATCCAGGACCTTTATTCGTTAAATCTATTTTCGTACGGAAACGACGTTTTAAAGATTTAAATAATTCTTGTGATTTTTCCATTACAAGAGGATGCTTATCTGCAAAAATAGGCATAATAACTACTTCAACAGGGGCAACTTTTGGCGGTAATACTAAACCATAGTTATCACTATGACACATAATTAAAGCACCAATTAATCTAGTTGATACTCCTCAAGAAGTTTGATAAACAAATTCTAATTTATTTTTAGAATTTTGGAATTTAATATTGAAAGCGTGCGCAAAGTTTTGTCCAAGATAATGAGAAGTTCCTGACTGTAATGCTTTTCCATCTTTCATTAAAGCTTCAACTGTGTAAGTTGTTTTCGCTCCAGCAAATCTTTCCATCGGTGTTTTCTTACCGAATAATGTTGGGATTGCTAAATAATCTTGTAAAAATTTACGATACATTTTAATCATTTTACGAGCAAATTGACGAGCTTGTAAAGCGCTTTCATGAACTGTATGACCTTCTTGTCATAGAAATTCTGAAGTTCTTAAAAAAGGTCGTGTAGTTTTTTCTCATCTAACTACATTAGCTCATTGATTATATAAAATTGGTAAATCTTTATATGAATTTATTTTATCAGAAAAATAATTACAAAATAAAACTTCCGAAGTTGGACGTACGACAATTGCTTCATCTAGTTCAGTATCTCCAACTCGAGTTACTGTTGCTACTTCAGGAGCAAATCCTTCGATATGATCTTTTTCTTTTTCTAAAAATCTTTTAGGCATGAATAATGGAAAATAAACATTATTAACACCTTGTTTTTTAAATTGACTATCTAATATAGTTTTTATATTATCTCACAATGAAAACCCTAAAGGTTCAAAAATTATCGTTCCTTTAACAGGCCCATAAGTCATTAGCTCACTTTGTTTAACTACATCAGTATATCATTTAGCAAAATCTTTTTCTAAAGGGGTAATTCGTTCATGTTGTTTCATTTGTTAACTCTCCGTTTTTATAATTTTAATTATGATACTAAATTTTTGAAACTATGTTCACTTAAAAATATATTATCTTCAGGTGTTTTTGGTTTTTCGATTACTAAACAATTTCGATTATTAGATAATGATTTTTGAATCGTTAAAATTTTAATTTGATTCTCAACATTATTATGAATATTATTCGTTAATTTACGACTTACAAAGATTAATTCCGGAATTAAAACTCTAAAATATTGTTCTGATACTAAATAATTATCAACATTATATAAAGCAATTTTATAATTACAATTACGTAATCGACGTACGATGTCGATCATATGGTTTAATGATAATTTTTCAAAATCATTAATCAAAATAATAATTCGATTATTAATATTATGATCTTGATTAATTGCAAAAGCATTAATTTGATTTAAAAGTGTCATACTCGAAATTCTAATAATATAAGTTTCTTTATTTTTGAAATTTATAATTCTTTTTTTCAGTAATTTAAAAGCAAAAATATCATATTCTTCTTCTAAGCCAACTGCTTTGATTTGCCTACGGACATTTTTTTCTTTAAATACAGAAATGTTTTCAACTGGTAAAATATCGATTAAATTTCCAATTAAATGATTTTTTTCATAATCAATAATCGGGTTTGAATTAAAAACAAAATTTGCTTTCGAAATTGCTGTTTTAAAAATTAAATAGCAATTCATAAATTGTTTATAAGTTTCTTCGTTATCCATAACATTAAAAATAATATAGTTAAAATAATTTCCAGACTTCATTAAGTCTTTAAATCTTTTTTCTTCTAACATACTATAAGCAAACTTAGCTTTTTGACGTAAGCTATTAATAGTATTTACATTTTTTAAATCATGAATGTAAGAAATCCCTGCTTTAAAAGGCATATTAATCGATAACGTTTTCGAGATACGTTTAAAAATTATTTTAAAAATATTATTAATAATTTTTCTACTATTAACATTTTTTAATTTACTGAATTTAAAAATGTAGAACTCTAAATGTTTTTCACTAGTTATTATATAACCGTTTTTACATAAATATTCAAATAAAATGTTTTTTATTATTCCGATCATACCACTTTTTTTACCGATTAAATTACTTAAAAAATCATTTAAATTAATATAAATTACGACTCCCGTTTTATATTTTTGTAAATGGGACATTTTCATAATTTTATTATCGATATCATAATTTAAAACTTTATTTTTATAAATCTTAGAAAAATCTTTTTTAAAAAAAGATAAATTAGAAGATAGTTGACCATATAAGATTCTTTTATTATCAGAATAACTTAATAATGACATTTTAAATTTTAAATCAAAAGGTTCGTTTTTCGGCTTATGTTTTTCATTATTTAAAATAATATTAAACTTTTTTCTTCAATCGATTTTTGGAGCATTGTTATGAAACTTTTTCAAAGTAATTAATAAGCTATTGATAATTGATTTAGAATTAGTTTCGTTATGTTCTAAAAATTTAATTAAAGGTAAAGAGATCGATCCGTTACTATTGATTTTTTTATCAAACATCATTGCTAATGATTTTAATTTATCATCTGGTTCTTTATCTAATAAAGTTCTAATAATCATTTTATTATCATCGATGTCTACTTCAAAAAGAAGGACTCCGACTTTTTGAATATATAAACAATATTTTCAAATCAATAATGAACTAGTTAATAAAATAGCAATTATAATAAATCCAATTATTAAGAAAATCATATTAAAACCCCTTTTTAATATTAAGTAAACTTATTTTATAATTTTTTTAATACTTTTATGATTTTTTAAAAAACTTTTAATCCCATGATTGTATTTAAAAGAAATAGTAATAATATCATCATCTATTTTAACTATCGTTCCGATTCCAAAAACTTTATGTTCAACGATATCATCAATTACAAAATCTCGATTATTAGAATGATAATTTTCAACTCTTTTATCAACGAATTCTTTGCTGTCATTGATACTAAATTTAGTAACTGGCTCAGCAACTGCAATCGTTAATAAAGGTTTAATTTCATTGATAAAACGTGAAACTGGTAATGGTGTATTAACTTTATCGAAAGCAAATCGAGTTGCACTAGCGATAAATATTTGTTTTTGTGCTCTCGTAATAGCAACATAAGCAATTCGTCTTTCTTCTTCTAAGTTCAATGGTAATGATAATGCATGGGGCATTATTTCTTCATTTAGGCCGATTAAAAAGACATATGGAAATTCTAATCCTTTGGCGTTATGAACTGTCATTAATCTAATACTATCTTCATTATCACTATCTTCGTTAGTATTACTTAATAAACTGATGTCAGATAAAACATCTTTTAAGTTTTCTAATAATGAATTGCTGTTATGTTCGGCAATAACATTAAAATTATTTTGAAAGAATTGGAATAATTCTTTAACATTATCTTTTCTAGAACCAGTAACTAATTGTTTTTCATCTAAAATTGTTAAATAGTTTTGGTATCCTGAATCAAGATATAATTTTTCAACGATCGTCATAAACTTTTTAACATCTTTAGTTTCTAAACTTTTCTTAGCAGCGCTAACTACGTCAATCAATTTTGTAATTTGGTTAACACAATTATTAGATAAACCGATATCAGTTAAATTCTTCATGATCGCTTCAAAATAACTAATGTTTTTTTGGTTAGCAAAGTCAGTAATTTTCTTTCAACTTTTCGGTCCAATTGAACGACGAGGAACATTGATTATTCTTTCTAAATAAAAATCATGTCCACTAACAACTACTCATAAATAACTAATTAAATCTTTAATCTCTTGACGAGCAAAAAAGTTAATATTTCCAATAACTCGATATTTCATATTCGACTTAATTAAAGCTTGTTCTAAATATAAACTTAAACTATTAACACGGTAAAGAATTACAATGTCTGCTAAAGGAACTCCTTTTTGTTGTAGTTTATTAATTTCATTAATCGTTCATCGCGCTTCGTCTTCAGCAGAAAAAGCTTGATAATATAAAATTGGTAAATCATTATTTTTACTACTAAATAATTCTTTGTCTAAACGAATTTTATTGTTTTTAATTAGTTTATTAGCTACTTCTAAAATCTTTTGTGGTGAACGATAATTTTCTTTTAATGTTATCGTTTCTAAACTAGGATAGTCTTTCGCTAAATTAAGAATGATGTCGACGTTTGCCCCTCTTCAAGAATAAATAGTTTGGTCTGGGTCACCAACGACACATAAGTTTTGTTTTTTCTGAGAAAGAATTTTTATTATATTATATTGATAATAACTCGTATCTTGAAATTCATCTACTAAAATATAATCAAAGTAACTTACTCATCGCTGAGCCACTTCATCATATGTTGATAAAATCTTTTCTGTCTTTAAAATTAAATCATTAAAATCAAGGACGTTATTATCGTTTTTATAAATTAAATATTTTTGATAAATTCCAATAGTATTAGCTGTGAAAGTGTCATCGTCAACGATACTATTTTTTAATTCTTCAATTGTCATTTTTTGCATTTGTCAATTTGAAAACATTTTGATTAACTTAACACCACTATATTCATTTCCTAAAAAATTAGATTCTTTAACAAATTTTTTGATTAATTTTTTTTGATCATCAGTATCTAAAATAATAAAATCTTTTTTAAATCCTAGTTTTAATACTTCGATTTCTCTACGTAAAAATCAAGAACAAAAACTATGGTAAGTTCTAATAATTGGTAAGCTAGTATCGTGAGAGATTACTTTACCGACACGATTTCGCATTTCTGTGGCAGCTTTATTTGTAAAAGTAATTGCCAATATACGTTTAGCATCTAAATGCATATCATTAATTAAATAACTGATTTTTTCAGTTATAACAGTAGTTTTACCAGTTCCGGCACCAGCAACAATACGCAAAGGTTTATCGTTTGTTACAACAGCATTTAATTGATCTTGATTTAATTTTTTATTTATCATTAATTAACAACCTCTACTTTTTTCTTTTCTTTTGCGGGTATTGGTTTAAGACTTTCTTGTAAGGCGATTCTAACTTCATGAGTTTTTTTAATTACAATAACCATAGTATGAGAATATAAATCAGCTAAAGTTTTTTTATCTTTACGAACAACCATAATCAAAGCACAAGCAATGATAAAAATTCACCAAAAGCTACTACAGCTTAAAACTAAATTTAACATAATTTGTTCACCAGCTGATAATGTATTATTTGTTTTATTTAATTGATATAAAACGTTGCTGCCAACTAATGTAAAAAATAAAACAAATAAAACCATTAATAAAAATGAATAGAATATTTCGCGTTGTCATATATATTTATTGTTATTATGCTTTTGAATAGCAATAACTTTAATTCCTAATATTTTTTTACCTAAAGTTTGTCCTGATTTTAAATATAGTGGCATGATGTTGAAAAGATATATCGTTACGATCGTTCCAAGTGCTCCAACAACGCGTAATCATTCAGAACGATATTTAAAATCTAACAAAGCACTACTGATAAAAATAACTAAGAATATAACGAAAGCAGCATTATCGATTATTCTAGCTAATAATCTTATTCAAAATCCGGCGGCAACATATACCGTTTCTTTTCTACTTTTCATTATAAGAAAAACCTGCTAATAATTTTTTACGTCATTTTACATCAGATTTAATAATTTCTTCTAAGTTGTATTTTGGTTGTCATTTCAATTCATTAATAGCTTTGTTAGCATCAGCAACTAATATTGGAGGATCTCCAGCACGTCTTTTTACGATGCTATAATTAATTTTTTTATCAATAATTTTTTCAGTTGCTTTAATAACTTCTAAAACGCTATATCCTGAATTAGAACCTAAGTTATAAATGCTAGATTTTTTCGATAATTGTTTGATCGCTAAAACGTGAGCTTGCGCTAAATCGCTTACGTGAATATAATCACGAATACAACTACCATCTCTCGTATCTCAATCATCACCATAAACAACCATTTTCGGACGAATTCCTAAAGCAGTTTCTACAACGACAGGAATTAAATGAGTTAAAGGGTTTTTATTTGAAAATAAACCAATATTACCAGAACGGTCAGCTCCAGAAACGTTAAAATATCTAAAAATAACGTATTTAAAATCAAATGCATCGGCACAATATTGAATTAATTGTTCACTTACTCTTTTAGAAAAACCGTAAGGGTTGATCGGATTTTTCGGTTCATCTTCTACGACAGGGACGTTTTTTATTTCGCCATAAACTGCAGCAGTTGAAGAAAAAATTATTTTTTTAATATTAAATTGATTCATAACTTCAAGTAATATTGAAAAGTTAACTGAATTATTTGAAAAATATTTTAATGGTTTACTTACTGATTCAGCTACCGAAATATCGGCAGCAAAATTCATAACCACGTTTATTTTATGATCAGTAAATATTTTTGATAATAACTTTCTATCATTAATATTACCTTCATAAAAAATTACTTCTTTATCTAACGAATTTTTAAAACCAGTTGATAAATCATCGATTACAACTACTTGATAATTATCTCTTAATAATTCTTTTACAGTATGAGAACCAATATAACCGGCTCCACCAGCTACTAATATTTTTTCCATAACTTAACTCCTTTATTATATTATAATATTAAAATTTTAAATTTCTTGGTGTTCTTGGAAATGGAATAACATCTCTAATATTTGCCATACCTGTAAAATACATCACTAATCTTTCGAAACCTAATCCAAAACCACAACTCTTAGAACTACCGAAACGACGCATATTTAAATATCATTCTAGTTCTTTGTTATCTAAATTTAATTCTTGCATACGTTTTTTAAGTTCGTCGTAGCGTTCTTCTCTTTGTGATCCACCGACTAATTCACCAATTCCAGGAACTAATAAATCGAAAGCAGCTACAGTTTCATTATCTTCATTCATTCTCATATAAAAAGCTTTTATTTCTTTTGGATAATTAATTACAAAAACGGGTCCTTCAAAATGTTTTTCAGATAAATATTTTTCATGTTCTGTTGCCAAATCAATTCCAAAATGAATATCTTTAAATTCAAAATTTACACCATTTTTTTGAGCTTCTTGTAAAATTTCAATCGCTTTACGATATTCTAATCTTGGAAATTCGCTCGAAGCAACTTTTTCTAAAGTAAAAATTAATTCATTATTAATTTTATCGTTTAAGAAAACTAGTTCATCACGACATTCTTTTAAAGTGTTTTTAATTAAATATTTAATTAAATCTTTAGTTAGATTTAAATCATCATTTAAATCTCCGAATGCTAATTCTGGTTCTAACATTCAAAACTCAGCAGCGTGGCGTAATGTATTAGAGTTTTCGGCACGAAAAGTGGGACCGAAACTATATACTTTACGAAATGCTTGGGCATATGCCTCAGCTGTTAATTGTCCTGAAACTGTTAGCGAAGCTTTTTTAGAAAAGAAATCTTTGCTATATTTATCATCTGTTCGAGTTGTTACAGTAAAACTTTCTCCGGCACCTTCAGCATCATTTTCAGTAATAATTGGAGCATGAACTCATAAATAATCATTTTCTATAAAATATTTATGAATTAATTGACCTAATACTGATCTGATTTTAAAGACAGCACGGAACAATTGTGTTTTTGGACGTAAATGAGCAATCTCTCTTAAAAATTCAAAACTATGTTCTTTTGATTGTAAAGGGTAGTCTGAATCTGAAATTTTAATAATATTGATTTCATTTGCTAATAATTCATAACTTTGCCCTTTAGCTTTTGATTCGATAAACATTCCTTTAACTTCGATTGAACTAGCAGTTGTTAATTTGCTTATTTCAGCAAAATTACTGATACTGTCTAATTTATAAACAACTTGTAAACTTTCAAATTTAGTTCCATCGTTAATCGTTAAGAAGCCAATTTTTTTAGAATTACGATTAAACCCAACTCAAGCTTTTATTTTCACTTCTTTATTTATTTTATCTTTAGCTTGCTTTAATAATTCACATAAATCCATCTTCTAAATACCTTCCATTTCTTGAAATAATCTATTTTTATTAAATTATCTCTGTTTTCGCTTTATTTTTAACACAATTATATCATTATATTTAAATTTTCAAGTTATTTAATCTAAAAAATAGTTTTTATCTTATTTTTTTAGATTGTTTAATAACAATAAATTTTGAATTAAACTAGCAACTGTCATCGGCCCTATCCCTCCAGGAACTGGCGTTATAGCACTAGCGTGTCCTAAAAACGATTCTAAATTAACATCGCCATAAATTTTTTTACTTTCTCTTTTAGAGATTCCGACATCAATCAAAATAACTTTCTCTTTTACTTGATTTTTATTATTTAATATATGTTTTACACCAGTCGAACTAACGATAATATCTGCTTCTTTTAAAGCTTTTTTAGTTATTTCAAGATCAGTTTCTTTATCTAAACAAATATGTTTAATTCCTAACAAATCTAATTCAACTGCCATCGGTTTACCAACAACGACACCTTGACCTAATAAAGCAACATATTTATTCGTTCAATCAAAATTATAATATTTAAATAATTCAAAAATTCCAAACGGAGTTGCTGGAACGATTCCACCAGTTCGGTTAATTCTTAATGAATTATTAGCTCCACTCAAACCATCAACATCTTTTTTAGGATCGATTAAATTTAAAATTTCTTCTTGATGTTTCACTAAATGTTGCGGGAAAGGTAATTGTAAAATAAATCCCGTAAGCGTTTTATCATTATTTAAATCTAAAATAAGTTTTTTTAATTCTGCTAAAGAAGTTTTTTCTGTAAGTGAAATTAATTGACCTTTAATCCCTATTTCTTTACAGACTTTTAATTTATGCGAAACATATATCTTACTAGCGGGATCGTTACCAATGATTACGATTGCTAATTTTAAAGTTAATTTTTTGTCGGTAATTTCTCGCTTGACACTTTCTATAATGCGCTTAGCTAAAGTTTTACCTTCCATAATTATTGTCATAATTAAACTCCTTTTAACTATTATTCTTTACTAGAAATTAAAATCATTTCTGGGTTTTTATCAAAAATTTCAACTATTATACTTTGGTTTTTTACAAAAGCGTTACTGACTAAACGAGTATCGTATTTCGCTACTTGATAATTAGTTATATTATAAAGAGCCTTTTCAATATTTATAACAGCTGCCTTAAAAGCAAAAATCGTAAAAGTACTATTATCTATTAATGGACTAACGATATTTTTACCTTGATGTAGTTTTACGACTAAATGATTTTCGTTGATAATTGCTTTAACGTTATATTTAAGAACTAAGTTCATAACGTGAGCGTCCATATCGATACGTGTTCCGCCACAATAAAATAAAATATTTTGATATTTATTTTTAATAGCTCATTTAATAGCGTATTCGCCATCACTAATAACTTGGTCTTGTTTATGAATAAAATTATTCATATTTTTTATTTCTTGACGTTTTTTCTCATCTTTTACACTATCAAGATCGCACATCGCTGAAATCATCGCTATATTATTATTTAATAAATAAACGATTCCTTTTTCGACGCCAATATAATCACCAGCTATATTTAAACGTTTTTTTAAGTTGGTTGCGACAATAATTGCAGTTTTATTCATAAACAACTCCTTAGTAAATTTATTTTAAAACACACAAACTTAATCAATTTGTGTGTTTTCAAATAAATTTAGTGATATTTTTATTTTTTATCTAAAAATTTTCCACTAGGTTTTCAATTACAAGGTACTAATTCACCTGATTTAGCAGCTTTAGAAGCTTTAATTAAACGTAACGCTTCTTCAGCACTACGACCAACTTCACCATTAGTAACGTATTGAGTTCATAAAATTCCGTCAGGATCGATAATAAATAAACCTCTTCAAGAAATTCCGTTAACTTCATCATAGACACGATATAATTTAGCGTATTTATGAGTTTTATCAGATGCCATTGGATGATTTATTTTTCCTAAATCACCATTAAATCAATTACGATGAGAATGTGTTGAATCTACTGAAACAGCAATTATTTCTGCACCTTCATTGTTAAATTCTGATGTTAAATTTGATAGTTCACGAATTTCAGTCGGACAAACGAAAGTAAAGTTTGCTGGATAAAAATATAAAATTGTTCATTTTTTATTTTTCATGTTTTCAGCTAAACTAACTTTACCAAACGTTCCATCTGGTAAGAACGCATCCATTTCAAAACTAGGTGCTTTTTTACCGATATAAACTTCTTCTTTAATATGTTTTTTTTCCATTAATAATCTCCTTATTTTAAGCTTTTCGATATTTTATTTCGAATAAGTTAATCAATATTATACCAACATTTTTTAAAAATAACTAATTTTTACTTCAATTCTTCACTTGAAATACTTTCTTTAAAATAATTATTTTCAAAATTATTAGCGCTAAATCGATCTCAAGCAGCTTGAGCAATCATAGCACCGTTATCAGTGCAATATTGTATTTTAGGAATGATTACTTTAGTATCGTGTAAATCGTTAAAAACTTTACGTAAATAACTATTTGCACTAACCCCACCAGCAATTACTAAACTTTTAGAAGGGTATTTTTGGAGAGCTCTTTTAGTCTTTTTTTGCAATATTGTAATAGCACTATATTGCAACGAAGCTGCCAAATCAGCATCATTAATTAATTCATGCGAACGCATTAATTTATTATATAAATTAATGAATGAAGATTTTAAACCAGAAAAAGAAAAATCTAAACTATCGTCATCTAAAGGCATTGGTAGTTTATATGCTGGATGACCTTCTCTACTTAGAGCATCAATTTTAGGACCACCAGGGTAGCCAAGTTTTAAAATACGAGCAACTTTATCATAACATTCACCAACAGCGTCATCACGAGTAGTTCCTACGATATCATAAGAAAAAGCTTCTTTCATATAAACTAATTCAGTATGACCACCAGAAACGATTAAAGCCATTGCTGGATAAATAATTTTATCATCGATATTAGCAGCATGAATATGCCCTTCTAAATGATGAATTGGCATTAAAGGAATATCTAATGATATTGCTAATGTTTTCGCAAAAATGGCACCTATTTGTAGTGCTCCGATTAATCCTGGCGCGAAAGTATAAGCGATCATATCAACTTCGTTTAAAGTAATTTTTGCTTCGTTTAAACTTTCTTGTAAAACATAAGGAAAATTATATTCATGTAATCGAGCAGCTAATTCTGGAATCACGCCACCATAATGAACGAATAAATCAATTTGTGATATTAATTTATTAGCGATTAACTTACCATCTTTGATAATGGCAATCCCAGTTTCATCACAACTAGTTTCGATCGCTAAAATTATTTTTGAAGTTTCCATTATTTCAACTTCCTATAATTTAATTTTTTATGATAATCTAATTTAAATTTAAAAAAATCTTCTTGAATTTCAAAATGATTTTCTTTAATATGATTAACTAAGTTTGGAAAATTAATTAATAAATTACTATTACTATTTTCTAATAACTCACTTAAACGAATCCCTTTGAATTCTCCATTAATAAATTTTGAAGTATAGTAGAATCCACCACGAGCATCAATTTGATGGACACCATCAAATTGATAATCTATATAAACTTGAGGACTTTTAATTGTTAAAATAGTTATTTTATCATTTAATAATTTTAATGATTTAGCAAACGCTAAGCTAATTCGCATTCCTGTATAACTACCAGGACCAATCGCTAAATATAATTTCTTAATTTCACTAACTTTTAAATTACTGCTTTTTAAACATTCATAATAAACTTTAGGGAGCATTTCGCTATATCGGCGTTCTCCGTTAGTATTTTTTTTAAATAAAAGTTTATAATCGTTATCAAACAAGTATAAACAAAAATTACTATTAGTTGTATCGATAAAAAGATTCATAATCTTTCTCCTATCAAATTAATGCGCACAAGAACAAATATTGAAAATACGTTGATTTTTATCATTAACTTCAATATCTATGCGGATTGCATTTGGAAATTTAACTTCTAAATTACCAGCTCATTCAATTACTGTTAAATTATCAAACATATATTCTAAAAATTCTTCGCCACCACCGTTTAAACGGTAAGCGTCGATATGAATTAAATATTTAAGTTGAGAATTTGTTAATTCATCTTCATTTATAAGATAACGTTTCATAATATTATAAGTTGGACTTTTGATATATTTTTTTATATTTAATAATTTACCTAAACATTGTGTAAATGTTGTTTTTCCGCTTCCAAGATCACCATATAGCAAAATTATCTTTCTTTTTTTAAAGGCCGGTAAGAGTTCTTTTGCTAATTGATAAGTTTCCTTTTCATTTGTAATTATTTTCATCATTATTATATTTCACCTATATTATTATATCATTATTTAATAAGTCGTCATAATTAAAATTATCTAAAACCGAATTTTATTTAACTTTTTTATTTATTCATATTCATTGAGTAAATAAAGATAATATGATAAAATTATGTAATTATTTAAACGTAGTATTTAGGAGGTGTAGATTATCGAAGCAACGATTAACGATCTACTCATTATTGGAGCAGGACCTACAGGACTATATAGTGGGACTTATGCCGGATTAAGAAATTTAAGCGGTATGATCGTTGAAGCTAATGATAGTTATGGAGGACAACCGAAATATCTTTTTGGCGATAAATACGTTTATGACTTTCCTGGTTTTGTAAAAATTACAGGATTAGAAATTGCTGAAAATCTTTATCAACAATATCTTTATAACGCTCCTGATTTTAAATTAATCTTAAATCAAGATATCGCTAATATCGAAAGAGATAAAATTACTAATCATTTTATAGTATCTTTTACAAATCAAGAAACTCATATTTTTAAAAAGATCTTAGTAACTAGTGGTAACGGTAAATTCTCGCCTCGTAAAATGCCAAAATTAGCAAAACAAACATTCGATAATCTGCATTATAAAATTTCTGACAAAATTGATTGTAAAAATAATTTAATTATTTTTGGTGGTGGTGATAGCGCAATTGATTGAGCTAATCATTTCCAAGAAAAACATCCAAATATTAATATTTATGTTATCCATCGTCGCGTAGAATTTCGTGCTAAAACAGCTAACATTAATAAAGCTAAGAAAAATAACATTAAATTTTATAACGGATATCAAGTAGTAGATTTCGTAACTGATAAAAAAAGTGTTAAAAGTGTTACTATCAAAAACGAAGATCAAACTTTAACATTAACGGCAGATCATTTCATTGTCCAATATGGACAAATTTGTAATCCTCTTAAGAATCCTATTTTTGACAATATTATTAAAGGTCATTTAAATAAGTTTAAAGTAGATTCAAGACAAGCTACGAACATAGCTGATATTTATGCAGCCGGGTCTTGTTCTACTTTCGTTGGTAAAACTCATGTAATCAGTTCTGATTTAGGTGATGCTGTTAATGCTATTACTTCAATCGCCAAAGATTTAAACCCTAAACTAAGCCCAATTTTCTATACTTCAGTCCTTAAAAATAAAAAGTAAATAATCGAAATGATTATTTACTTTTTTTTCCTGCAACATAGTCGTGGTAACGTTGAACAACTTGAGAATGTTTATTGATTGAATCTATTATACCTTCTATAAAACCTACAGTTAATAAAATAACTAATAATATAATACCAATGATTAGTAATATTTCAACTATTCGTGTTTGGTTTTTTATAAAAAATAGAGTTTGTTTCATCAATTATCAAGTTTCCTTTTTCTTTTATTGGCGAATTAAAAATTCAAATGGGGCGAACAACGGGACTCGAACCCGCGCATGCTGGAACCACAATCCAGTGTGTTAACCGACTTCACCATGCTCGCCATTTTATACAATTTTACCGCCAATATTATAAAAGATTAATTTTATTAAGTCAATATTTATTTTATATTATTTAATTAGACTACTAATTCAACGATATTTCCGTGATCTTCATTTTCAAAATGTATAATATTTCCAACTGAAGTTTTATAAATACGATTTTGAAAAAATCAACGACCATCACCATTAAAATTTAAATAGTTATTCCCGTTTCAATTATTATTACCTAGTGCTACTTTTTTAATTAAATCGTGACTGTTTGGTTCACTAGAATTAGTAGTATTTTTAACAAAATACATGTAGCCACTTTGATCACCAGATAAAAAAGGTTGACTTTGATATGCAAATAAATCATCAGTTCGGTGAACTTTATTAATATCAGCATTTTTAGGAGTTGTTGTTTTAGTAGTAGCTTTTAAATTATTTTTAATATTTAAGTTATTAAAAATATCGCTATAATTTAATTTAGTATAATCTTTATAAGACGTTAAGTGGTCTTTGCCACCTTTGTCAAAAACGACTCAATCATATTTAACGTTAGTGTAACCGCCAAAAAAGTAATTGTTGTTATTACGATTTAAAAACGATATTGGTGCTCCATAATTCATTTGTTTTAGCAAATCTCTATATAACTGTAAAGTTTCAGAATTTTGTTTATAATCAAAATAATTATAGATCGACCCAAGATAATTATACCTTATTGCATAATCTTCGTAAAATCCATTAACTCTACTCGGAACTCCAGCATATGAATCAGGAGATATTCCGTTGTTCGATACTGCTAAAGGATCGCATAATGCCATTTGTGTATAATCGCGAACGAGCGCTTCATCATAATCAAGAGCATATAACATATTATTTCATGGATAACTAGCGATTGCTGAGTTATCAAAATCACTACTTATTTCTAATTCTGCTGAACTATTATTATTAAATAAATTAGCCATTTTATCAACATCAGAAAAAGTTGAATCGGAAGAATTAACCATACTCATTAACGATGAACCCATCAATGATGTCGGCTGATTTGCAAGGGTCATTTTTGGATTTAAATCATTAACGTCAGGAATATCATTATTTTTATTTTCTAAATAACCATTAAAAGCATCGTATCAATTACTATATTTATCTTTATTTGCATTTTGAAAATTAGAAACTATATTATTAGAACTATTAAATTTACGATCATTTAAATATTCATTTATAGATTCTTTATTTCAACCTTCATCGAAAAGGTTTTTAACTTTTTTACCATCATAATAATAATTTTTACTGTTTATTCTATTGTCAGACTTATTATTATAATTTTTATAATAAGTATTAAATAGATGATGCATATATTCATGTTGCATCACGTATTCGATATCTTGTTCACGTTCTTGTTGAGTTACAGTATCGATTGAAGTTGCGAATACATTTGTTGGATTTAATCTAATAACATCTTCATAAGGAGTATACGTTCCTAAACTATCTGGACCCATATTGGGAGGATCGATATAGATAGTTTTTAAAGTCACTATTTCTGGACCATGAAACATTTCTTTTAGAAAATAATTTAAATAAAAATCTTTTAAACTATCTTTATTTAAATAAAAACCATCATACTTTATCCCATCACTATCGATATGTTTTTTATATTCTATAATTGCAAAATAATTATTTCCTGGAATAGTTAATTCGATCGTTTTACTATTTTCTGTAATCGTTGGTTCGTCTGCTTTCGCATAACTATTAGTATATCTATTTGGATTTCCATTATTAAAAAAGAAATAGAAAGATAATAAAACAGCAAAAACAATCGCTACAGAAAGTCCTAAAATTATGCCATTATAAAATAAATAATGACGTCTTCTTTTTCGAAAGTTATGAGTATCATTATTTAAGCTTTCGATTTTATCATCGATATCGTCGTTTAAATTTATATCTTTTTCTTCTAAATCATTTACATCATTTTTTTTATTATCTTTATTATCCATAAATAAAATCACCCCTATTTAACTTAATTATAAACTAAATTAGGGTGATTTCGCAATTAGGTAGTGGCAACTAATAAGTTGATTTTGATATTTTGTTCCATAAATTTAGCTTCATATTCAGTAATAATATTTTCTTTTGCAAAAGCACTATTCTCTAAATCTAGAGTAACTTTTTCAAAATGTCATTTATTATTATTGAAAGTTTCTAAACCGTGGGCAAACAAACTTACATTATCAGTTTTAAAATTAACTTTACCGTTTTCTATTAATAAATTTCGATATGTGTCGACGTATCATTGGTCAACTAAACGACGTTTATGATAACGTGATTTCGGTCAAGGATCAGAAAAATTTAAAAAAATGTTAGTAGCTTTTAAATTTTTTTTAATTAAAAGTTCTGCTACTCAAGAAAAATCGCCAATAAATAAAAAGCAATTTGTTAGATTATTCTCAACGATTCCTTTTAAACAAAGTGACGCTACTGCTAAATTTTTTTCAAAACCAATAAATAATTTATCACTGTGTTTTTGAGCAAATTGAGTACAAAAGCCTCCCTTACCAGTTCCGATTTCTAAAACTATCTCTTTAAATTGATTAGCTTTAACTAATAATTTATCGATTACTTCAGCAACTGATTCATCTTTTTCTTTATAAGGATTTTCTAATTGATAATGAATTTCTTGATTTTGTTCTAAAAATTTATTAGACCATTTTTTATGACGCATACGCATATTTAAAATCACACCTTTTTATTATATATTATGAAATAATTCGTTTAAATAATTCTGTATTACTAGAAGTTACTATAGTAACATGATTTCGTTTTTTCATTGGTACTACTACAATTTCAGTATTTTGTTTTTTTGTTTTTTTCATGATAAATTTAACATTTTTTTTACTTGAGATCGAAATATCATCTTCACCATAAAAAATTTCTATTTTTTTAAAATTACTTTTTTGTAAATATTTTTTATTAAAATGTTTTAGTAAAAATATTTTAAAAACTATTTTTCCTAAATATCGCTCTTTAATATTAGAGTTTTTATTATCGCTAGTTGACTTACGCATACGAGCATAGCGTTTACGTTGTTGTTTGTTCATACGAAAGAACAATTTTATTTTTTTAGACATAAGTTTTAAATATTTAAATAAAACACTAAAAGCCCCAACCGAAAATGCTGGTGCTATAAAAATAACTTTTTTAATATTAGCTTCAGGATGCAATGCTGATAAACGACTAGCCATAACTGCCCCTAAAGAATAGCCGACAATAATAATTGGACGATTTAGAGCAATCGTTTCTAAGAATTTTTGTTCAATTATTGCTGTCATTTTTTTTGTATTTAAAGTTTTTTTATCTGCATTATCAAAATAATCAAAAGTAATTAAGTCTGGTTTTGGGTTTTTTTCTTCTGCTAATCAATCACTGAAATCTTCGTAATTATTTCAAGTAATTGACTTCAAACCATGAAGAAAGAATATTACTGGTTTTTTATCGTTATTTATATTTAGGTTGTTATTCATCATAATTTAAAATTCCTTTATTTAATTATTTTTATTTCCGAAAAAATGATACATCCCAATAGCGCAAGCGATCGCTACGTTTAGAGATTCCACAGCATCATTAATCGTAATTTTTAAATGAGTTTCGACAATATCTAAAATTGATTTACTAATACCGCTACCTTCATTTCCAAATATTAAAGTTGGATTTGTAATTGTATTTTTTTGTAAAGATTGCGCATTACTACGTAAACTAGTAGCTACGTAATTACGTTTAGTTTCAATGATTAAAGTTTCTAAATCAGCATTATCATAAATTAATAAATCGATAAAGGCGCCTTGGCTAGAAAGAACGACTTTACTATTAAAGACGCTACAACAACCAGCTGATAGAATAATTAAATCAATTCCAAAAGCTTTGGCAGTTCGTAAAATAGTTCCTAAATTACCAGGATCTTGAACTCGATCTAAAATCAAAACTTTACTATTATGATCATTTAATATTGTTAATGCTTTTTCACGATCAGAAATTATTGGTTTATTAATTAAAGCAATAATTTTTTGCGGTGATTTAGTAGTGCTTATTTTTTGTAATACAGCTTCACTAATTAGTTCTGATTCGGGAAATTTAGCAATATCAGTAGTATAAGATTTAACTACTAAGTTTAACTCTTTTGCTTTAAATACTAAATGTTCACCTTCAACAACTAATTGATTATGAAGATCTTGATATTTACGTTGTTTTAATTTAGTTAAATATTTAACTTGAGCATTATTTACAGACATGATCATAATTTCACCTCATAATTTATTATATTCTATTTTTTAGAAATCACGCACGAGCTTGTTCAACATCTAATTTTATCGCATCTTTTAGTTCATCGATAGAATTAAATTTTTTAGGTAGTCTTAACATAACGATTAATTCAAGTTCTATTTTATAATTATAGATATCTTTATCAAAATCTAAAATATGACTTTCTAAAGCATTTTCAGTTAAATTTTCTAAAGTTGGTTTATTAGAATTAATAATTAATGAAGGGTATTTTAAATTATCAATAATTGTATAACCAATATAAATTCCTTGTGAAAATTCTTGATAGTTATGGTCTGGTTTTAAATTAGCTGTCTTATAACCAAGGACGCGGCCTTGTTGTTTACCATAAACAACTTTACCAGTTATCGTAAAAGGTTCTCTCATATAGCTATTAGCAATGTTTACAAAGCCATCTGCCAATAGTTCACGTAATAGTGAAGAAGATAATTTACGACCATTAGAAACCGTTAAAAAATCAACTACATCAGTTGGCACAATAGCGTTTAAGTCATTTGCAGAAAGTTTATTTTGTTTTCCGCAACGGAAATCTTTTCCAACTATTAAATGTTTAATATTATATTTTTCAATCAATTCTTTAATAAAGTCTACTCCAGGAGTATTCATTAATTTATCATCAAATTTAATTACAGTACAGAAATCAATTTCATCTCAAGCAAAAATATCAATACGACGTTCTAGTGGAGTGATAAAACTTGAATCAATATTGTTAATATAACAATATGGACTACGATCAAAAGTAATAATTCCTACTTTTCATTTATGTTCAATCGCTAGTTTTTTAGCTTTTTTAACTAACTCACGATGCCCTAAATGATATCCATCAAAATAACCAAGTACAAAAACAGTATCTTGTTTTAATTCGTTTGGTTTAGTATTTTCAAATTTAAATACTTTCATTAATTAATCACGTTCTTTCCAATTTTAAATTTATTAAATATTAAACAATTATATCACAATGATATTAAAGCAAGAATAAATTACTTAAGCAATCTAAAATTATTAAAAGATATTATTTACAAATTTAGCGAAGAATTCTATAATATCTAATGTTAAAATATAATAAAATTAATATTTAGGAGATTCATTAATGACTAAAGCAGAATTATTAAAAATTAGAAATGACACTTTAAAAGTTGTTGATTTCATCGAAGAAACTCATCTATATATAGATAAAGCAGATAAATTTCACTATCAAAGTGTTTCTAGCCAAATTAAAGAATTTAGCGAAGCAGTATATAGTGGTTTTGATGTTAGCGATGCTGAAAAAGAAATCATTATGAGAAAAGCTGCCAAAATTGGAAATTATATTCATAAAGTTTTTGAAAAATATCTTAAAAATGAAACCTTTGAATTACCAAGCGTTAATAAAAAAACTGAGCACGTTGGCTCAGTTGCATTAAATAACTTTAAAAGATGATTAGAAAATAATCAAATAGAACCATTAGTTAGTGAATTAATTTTAGTTGATCGCGTTCATAAATTAGCAGGGACGATCGATTTAATTTTTAATCGTAATAATAAAACATATTTATGCGATTTCAAAACTAGTAATGTTTCTGCAGATAGCATTGTCAAAAAGAAAGCATTATATGCTCTCCAACTGAAATATTATCAAAAATTATCAGAACTTAACGGTATTAAAATTGATGGTTTAGCTGTTTTATTTATTAATAAACGCAGTGGTTTAATAAACATTGTTATTATTAAAAAAGATCTTTCTAACGATGCTCAAGAAATCGTTGAAGCTAAATTAGAAAACAAAGATAATCAAAAAGATTTAAATAGCGACTATATTAATAAATATATTAATTAAAATTCTATGCCCACATTCCTTTATGAACTTTAACTTCATT
Organism: Mycoplasmatales bacterium; assembly: GCA_014238055.1. Taxonomy (GTDB): domain Bacteria; phylum Bacillota_I; class Bacilli_A; order Mycoplasmatales; family JABABV01; genus JABABV01. Next base: position 153,862 of record JABABV010000001.1, read on the forward strand.
GTTAATTTTTTTTAAAATGGCGAACGGTTTTCGATCAACTAAAGCGAGAGCAATTTCATCTTTCAATTTAAGTTTAATCGTTAAACCGTTTTTTAGTTTTTTAATTTTTTCTAAATCGTCGATATTAATAATTTCTTTAGTTCAAGCTTTTTCAATTGAAATTAACGATTCTCAATTAATTGCTTCTAATTCAGTAGTGTCATTAATTTCAAACGCTCCAGATTCAATTCTCGTTAATTTACTCATAACTGCTCCACATTTTAATTGAGAGCCGATATCATGAATTAAAGATCTAATATAAGTTCCTTTACTAACAGCACAAGTAAATTCTCATGTATTATCATCTACTTTATTAATATTAATAATTTTTTTGATAGTTACTGGACGAGCTTTAATTTCAACTTCAAGACCTTCTCTAGCGTATTTGTATAAACGTTTTCCATTAACTTTAATAGCACTATATATTGGGGGCATTTGTTGATAATCACCAACAAATGCCTTTATTGTATCGATAATTTTTTGATCGTTCAACTTCGTTAAATCAATAAGACTATTTGTTTTAACGTCGCCTCAAATATCATAAGTATCGCTAGTGAAACCAAGCTTCATTTCTAATTTATAAGTTTTGGCATCATTTACTAAATATTCAATTATTTTAGTTGCTTTGTTAACTGCCACTACTAAAACGCCAGTAGCTTCTGGATCTAACGTACCGCAATGACCTACTTTTTTAATATTCAATAATTTTCGAACACGAGCAACCACTCCAAAACTGCTCATTCCAGATGGTTTGTTGATTATTAATAATCCATTTTTATTCATTAAAATACACCTCTTTAGTTTTTCGTCTTTAGTTTTATATTATATATTATTATTAAAAGATTGATAAAAAATACTATATATAATAAAATTATTATATATAATATAAAGCAATTTATTAAATACAATAATTCAAAATTTATTAATGTAAAAGAATGAAAATCAATTATATTTAAGGCGGAAGAATGAAAAAAATTTTAAAAAGTATTATAGTTAGTACAGCTATAGTCACACCAATAACTTCTGTAGCGCTAAGTATAGTTAGTTGTGGCCACAATAGTGCAACTACAAACGATTGAAACTCATTTAAACAATCTGCTAAAAAAGATAGCACTAACCACATTATGAATATTATAAATGCATTAAATAAAAAATCATCAAATTTTTCAATACAAAGTTGAGCAGAAAACGGATATTCTGATAGTGATTTTTCAACAACTCTTACAGTTGACGATGCTAATCAAACGTTATCGCTAACAGTAACGAATGATTATTTAAAAAATAATGGTATTTTAAATATTAAATATAATAAGCAAAAATACGATATTAATTATTGAAATATTACTAAAGAACCAAAAGCTGGAGAAGCAGTTCAATGATTAAATATTAAACGTCACGTTAAAGACTTGAGCGCTAAAGATTTATTAGGTTATGCTAAAAGTCAAGGCGTTGCAACTCGTTGAGCCGCTAGTGATAATCCTCATTTTGATATTTATGGTGGCGTCTTTAACGGTGCTATGGATACTGATAACACTAACAAAGATTACACCGTAACTGCTATTATTTCAATCGATAAAGGTAATGGTAGTCCAGATAAAAATGCTTATTTAAACGTTCATCCAATTCAAGCTACTTACACGATGGATGTAGGTTTTAATTACAATCTTAAAGAATGAAATTTTAAATCTATTAATCAAAGAACTAGTCTATCATATTTTTACGATAGAATTTCAGATGTAATCCACGCATCAGTAGATGCTAAAGATTTTACAATTGATCCAGGAATTAAAGCAGCTATAGATGGACATTGAGGTTCTGGGACTTGAGACAAAAATATTACTGTAAAACATGCTGATGTCTTACGAAATATAGATCAATGAACAATAATAACAAATGTTAACGGAACTAGTAAAGAAGCCGTCTTAACCGCTGAAGGTAAAAATTTTAACGAAAAAGAGCAATCAGTCGACGGTTATAGTGATGATATTTGAACTGTAACAATATAGGAATATAATTAACAAATTTAGTTTGGAGTTAATATGAAAAATACTAAAAAAAATTTAAAACTATTATTTTCATCTACTGCATTAGTTGCGATAGTGGGATCGGCCAGTTCGACAGTTGTTAGTTGTGGTCATAAAAGTAGTCCTCCTTCTCCTTCAACGTTATGGAAAAATTTTAAATCAGCAGCTAAAAACCAAAGTACTACTGACATCGTTAATAGTATGAAAATAATATCTTGAGTAAATAATATATATAGCGATAGTGATTATACTGTTGATTTTGAAGCGAATGATAATTCGAAACAGATTGTTGATACGATAACTAATAATGTTTTAAAAAACAATGCTGTTATATCAATTAATTTTTCGGCAAATCACCCAACTTATAATATTAAAAATTGATCTATTATAACATTACCTGAAAATTCTAAAGCAATTCAATGAGCAAATATTAAGCGTCATACTAAAAATATTACTGCTGAAACTTTAGGAAACCAAGCTATTAAAGCTAAAACAGCAGGTTGAAAAACAGGTGATAAAGCTGTTTTTGATACATTTAGTGATGGTATTATGGGTGATCCCGAAATTAAAATTGACGATACTAACTTCACTTTAACAGGGATAATTTCGATTAATAAAGGTAGTGCGGCTCGTAATTCTTACGGTGACGTAAATCCTCTTTACGTAACTTATAGATTCGAAGACCAAATCCCATATAATATAAGTAATTGACTTTTTGATAGTTCTAAAAAACAACGAGTTTCTTGAAAATTATTTACAAATAATGCTAATAATTATATTAGTGATTCAGCTAATGTAATTAATGGAAATACTATTATAAAAGGTCTTATTGATAAATTAAAGGCAAAACACAATTGAACAGATCTTAATTTAATTGATGTTTCTGACAATCAAGGGACTGGCGAGTTCGGACCACAACCAGGTAGACCGGGCGTATCTCCTTTTTACGGTTGACTTTTGACTTTTAATAAAGGTCCAAAAAGCGAAAATAGAACAATGACTTTACAAGCAATTTTTCACAACTTTAATTATCCTACAAAAGGTGGGACTCCAATAGGAGATGGTTTCGATCCAGCCGATCCAAACACTTGAGAAGTTATTTAAAACAATAAAAAATCAGTAATGCGATATTACTGATTTTTTATTTACTTAACCGCTTTAACTGTTTTAACGATTGGATTATTATTTTTTATTTCATCTGAAATAAAATAATTGATAACTGGGTTTTTAATTTTTTGTGGACGCGAACTAAATAATCAATAATAAACAATCATACTAAATCCGGTAATTAACATTACGAATACGATTGAAGAAATTAATAATTGTACGAATCCTAATCAAATAAATACATAACCAGTAAATTCGTTTTTGAAAAATCCTGCTAATAATATTGAAGCAAAAGCTTGTGTTATTAACGAGAATGCATATGATGCATAATGCGTTTTAAAATTTCCTCTTCAAACTTTAAAGAATGATATGTAAGTTATTAAAGTCGTTACTGAACCAACAGCATATAAGCTATATATTCAGAATCGATGTGCATCGGTGATCGTTGAAGCTGGGAAAGCTACTAAACGAGTTACGAATAATAACGGTAAAGCTGAACAATAAATTCCAAAAGAAGAAAAATCAGCTTGTGGAGTTACGAATAAATAACGATAAGTCATTAAACAGAAAGCAATGATTGCTCCAACTAATGCTAAATATCATAAAAAGTGAATAAAAGCTGGGAATAATTGATAAATGAAACCATTTTGTGCCAGCACTGTTCCTACTGATGGACCTACAACAATAACATACATTGAAGAATCTATATCTGATAACTTACCACGTTTTATCATGATAATTATTCATCAAATCATATGGATTAATTGTGAAGCCATTCCGATTAATCATAATGCAAATGCAAAATAACCTAATCAATGAGTTGCTCCAAATGTTAATGTTGAAAACTCACCAATTGATAAATTATCTAATACTCCTGAAAACATAATAATCACTAATCCAACTACTGGAATATGTGAAGAAGTTTTAATCGTATTAGAATGTTTAACGTAATCACTTGGAGTTGATAATGCTCTTGATAATACTAATAAAATAAATACTAGAGCAATAAATAACGTTAAGAACGGTACTCAAGTACCATTGAAAGTTAATTTACTATTATAGTCTGCATCGTTATGAGCAAAACTAGTTCAAGCGTTACCTAAAGTACCTAACCCTAGTGCAATTGAACTAAGACCATAAGGCATTTTTAATAAACGTTTTTTTAAATTCATATTTCTTTCCATCTCTTTTCTGAGTCAGTTTATTTTTGTATAAATAAACTTAATAATAAAAATAAATAATATCAAACTTATAACTTTATTACAATATTTTTTAAAAAAATTCAATCTAATAAACATTTATTAGATTGAATTTTTGTTTATTATAAAAACTATTAATTATGTAAAAAGTTAACTAATACGTACTTTTTAAAACATCTAAAACAATTTGAGATGAATCATTAAATTTCAATAATTCTTCAGCATCAATGTTTAATTTATCAGCTTTAACTCAACCTTCACGATTTAAAATAGTTGGCACACTAATATAAAATCCTGAAAATCTATGATCGTATTCACCATTAATTTGACTACTGATAATTACTTCTTTATTAGTATCGTGAACAATTTGTTTAACTAAAAATGCAATAGATGCTCCGATTCCGTAACAAGTATTTCCTTTATCTTTAACGATATCGTAAGCTTTATTAACTGAATCACTATGAAAATTATCTAAACAAATAGCGCTAATACTATTAGCTAATAGATAGTCAAAGATTGGTTTACCTTTAACTTTTGTTTGTGTTCATAAAGGAATTGAAGAATCTCCATGTTCTCCAATAATATAACTTTTAACTTCGCTAGTTTTAACTTTTAAACCTGCAGCGATTTCATTAACTAGTCGAGATGTATCTAACGTAGTTCCTGAACCAAAAACTCTATTTACTGGAAATCCAGTTAATTTTTGATAAACACTAGTGATAACATCAACTGGATTAGAGACTATAATAGAAATCCCTTTAAATCCTGAGCTTTTAATTTGAGTAGCAATGCTTTTAATGATAGCAACACTATCAGAAACCATTTCTAAACGATTTTGTCCTGGAATCGGCGCTTTTCCAGCAGTAATAATAACTACATCAGTATCTTTAAGATCACTATAATCACCATTTTTTACTTGGTTGAAAGTATCTCCCATTAACATACAAGTGTCTTGGAAGTCATGGGCAATTCCTCGAGTGCGAGTTTTATTAATATCAATTAAAACGTAGTCGCTAGCTAATCTTTGATTTATCAAAGCATAAGTACAAGCAGAACCTACTGCTCCAGTACCGACAATAGCTATTTTAAAATTCTTACTTGAACTTTTTTCTTCAACTTTATTTTCTATTTTTTCTTTCACAAAAATACCCCCGATTTATCATTTCATATAACATTATTTTTATATATAACTATACTATTTTAATTGTATACTATTTCTTATAAAAGTAAATATCTATATTTAATGATTGAAAGATTAAATATAATGTTATAATTATCTTAAAATAATGTTTAAAAAGGGGTTTAAAATATGACGGACTACACGAAAATTGATATTGATTTATTAAAAATAGAATTAAAAGATGAATTATTAAAAAAACGCGAAACAGATGCTCATAGATATAATAAAATATTTAAGTTTACAACTTGAATTTGCTTCTTTACTTTTATCACTGAATTAGTAATTAGTTTATCTTATTGAAATTCAAATACGTATGCTAAATCTATACATAATTTCACATATAACACATTGATTATATTAATAGCTTTTGTTTTTTTAATAAATATGATTATTGCCACTATTAATTATATTTTTCTACAAGTCATTATCCATCATATCAGAGAGAATAAAAGTGAACTTAAACTATTAAAGTCATTAGTTCACAATAAATAAAAAAGGTTAAACTTGAAGTTTAACCTTTTTTTATATCGTTTAATATATTTTCGATATTCATTCCTTCTTCGGTTGAATTATCTAATTTAAAAACAATTCTAGGAACAATTCTCGTTTTCATTTTTTTAGCTAAAATAGATCTTAGAAAACCTGCGCTATTTTGTAAAGCTTCTAAACCTTTAACGCGATCTCTTAAAAACATCACATATACTTTAACTCAAGAACCATCATTAGTTAATTGAACTTCAGTAATAGTTGGAAATCCTAAATTAGTATTAGTCAATTCAGTTGTAATCGCAGATGATAACGTTTGACTAATATCTTTTTCTAGTCGTTTTTGCTTAATTTGATTCATGATTAATCACTTCCTCTTTAATGTAAGCTTCTAAAACGTCTCCTTCTTTAATATCATTGAAACGTTTAATAGTTATTCCACATTCTTTACCATTTTTAGCTTCTTTAATATCATTTTTTTCAAACTTAAGTGAACCGATAACACCGTCATATACAACTACTCCATCTCGTAAAACACGAACGTTAGCATCACGACGAATAAGACCATTACTTACTCGACAACCAGCGATTGTTCCAATTTTAGAAAATTTAAAAATTGCTCTAACTTCAGCTTGTCCAAGAATTTTCTCTTCAAAAACAGGTTCTAACATTCCTTTTAAAGCTTGCTCAATTTCTTCAGTAACTTTATAGATAATGCTATGTAGACGAATTTCAACTTTTTCATCAATTGCAATTTTTTTAACTTTTGCTGTTGGTCTAACGTTGAATCCATAAATAATTGCTTTTGACGCTTTTGCTAAAATAACATCAGAATCAGTAATTGTTCCAGCACTATGACGTAAAATTTTAATTTTAAAATTAGATACTTTAATTTTATCAATTGATTTAACTAACGCTTCACCAACACCACTAGTATCACTCTTAATAATTAAATTTAGAGTTTTAATCTGGTTAGTTTCTTTAGTGTGATCATTATTAATATCTGTTAATGAAATCGCATTGTTATCTTTACGTTGATCGATAAAACGCTCTTCATTTTTACGTTCAGTAGCAATTGTTTTAGCAAATTTACTATCTTCAAAAACCATAAACTTACTTCCGACACGCGGAACTTCATTTAAACCAGTAATTTTAACTGGCATTGAAGGTAATGCTTCTTTGAAAGTTTTACCTTCAGCATTATATAAATTACGGACACGACCATAAGTGCTACCGATAACGATAAAATCTTTTTGGCGTAAAGTTCCGTTCTTAACAATTAAAGTCGCTACTGGGCCGATTCCTTTATCTAAATGCGATTCTAAAACTACTCCCGTTGCGAAAGTATGCTTATTTGCACGTAGTTCACATATCTCTGATAATACTAAAATATTATCTAGTAAATTATCGATTCCAGTATTGTTTAAAGCGCTCCCACTAACAAAGATAGTTTCGCCACCTCATTCTTCAGGCATTAAATCATAATCCGCTGCGGCTGCTTTAGCTTTTTCAATATCAGCATTAGGTTTATCAGTTTTATTAATAAAAACAATGATTGGTACTTCGGCTGCTTTAGCATGATCGATAGCTTCTTTAGTTTGTTGTTTTAAACCATCATCAGCAGCGATAACAATAATAACGATATCAGTAATACTAGCTCCGCGAGCACGCATTTCCGTAAAGGCAGCATGTCCTGGAGTGTCAATAAAAGTAATTAAATTATTTTTATATTCGATTTGATAAGCACCGATATGTTGAGTAATCCCGCCGCTTTCTCCAGCAGCAACATTACTTTTACGAATCGTATCTAATAAAGTTGTTTTACCGTGATCAACGTGTCCCATAATAGTAATTACTGGTGGTCGATTATGTAATTTTGACTCATCTTCAACGATTTGAACATTATCAATAAAGTTTGCTTTTGAAATTTCTTCTACTTTATTGGCGATATATTCAAAAGAATCACAAACAATTTCTATTTGTGTTTTATCTAATAAAGTCCCCACATTGATAATTTGACCTCTTAAAAAGAATATTTTTACGATATCGGCAATTCGACATCCTAAAACTTCTGCTAATTCAGAAACTGTCATTGCGTTACTATAAGTTAAAACATCATCTTTTAATTCTGATTTAACAGTTTTTATTTGTGACTTCAAAACAGCTTGTTGGTCTATCATTTTTTGTTTTTTAGTTTTTGCCATATAAACCTCCTGTTGATTTAATTTTTCTTAATTATTAATTATCTTCAACTAATAAACTAATAATTTTTTTAGATATTCCTCAATCATTTATCGCAACTACTTTAACATTAGCTTGACCGATTGCTTGAGCAATTTCAGCACTAGTAAATTTATTAAAATATTTAACTTTATAATGAATGCATTTATTGTTATAGCGTTTTTTTGTATTATCACTAGCATCAACTGTAATAAAAACAACTTTAGCGTCATGATTGACGATTTTTTCTATAACAATATTTCCATAATTTAATTTTCCTGCTCGTTTAGCGATACCAAACATATTCATGATTAAAATATTATTATTTTTCATTATGATCAACTACATATTTTATTAATTCTTCATAAACAGATAAATCTACTCTAGTTTTAAAAGTTCGATTTAACAATTTATTTTTTTTAATTAATTCAGCGTTTTTTAAATTAGCTTTAAAATATGCTCCTTTGCCTAGTAATTTTTGATTTTCGTCGATAACGATTCTATAATTTTTTAATCTTGCAATGCGTAGCATTTCATTTTTAGGATAACTTTTTTGAGTAGCTATGCAAACTCGAAAATTATTTTGTGATTTTGATTGATTTTTAATAATCATCATCTTCGTAATAATTGTCGAAATCGTCATCTGAACTATTTGATTTAAGTTGTTTTTCTATTTCTTTAATAGCTTTAGAATTTTCATTAATATCTATTTCATCAATTATTTTAGCTGTTTGTTCAGCTTTAGTTAAATGATCTCTCATATCTTTATGAACTTCTTTAGCGTTTTCTAAAACTTTAATTTTACTATTAAATTTTGGTTTTGGAGTTCTAGATTTTCTGAAATCGGCTCCAGTAGCAGGATCGATAATTTCTTTCAAAATAGCGATTGCATCGTTATTAGTTTTATCGATTTCTTTTGCTGTACCTGCTTTAACGATTACTTTTTCTTGAACACCTTCATCTTCACAAAATTCAGTTACCGCTTTTACATTATTAATTTCTTGTACAACTGCAACTTCTTCGTGACTATTGTCATTTTTAATAAAGTCATTTAGTTCATCAAGATTAATTGTTGGTTCTGGATCGACAGCATTAGCTATTTGGGCTTTAAAATCTGTTCCAGGTTCGAACGGTGCCAACTTAATAGGTTTAGCTTTATTATATTCTTTAATATTGATTTTATCGAATTTAATATTTGCCGTAAACGCTTCTCCTTTACGCATAATATTAATACTGTGTTTTGTTAATTTTGCAGCAATAGCAGCATTTGAACCACGTTTTCCGATTGCAACTAAGTAGTTGTTTTCTTCAACGATAGCAGTTACACGTTTGCTATCTCTTTCATCAATACTAATCCCATATACTTTAGCAGGTGATAATGCTGATGCAATATATTCTTTAATATCATCAGAATAACGAACTATATCAATTGGTTCTCCTGAAAATAATTTACTAATAGCGATAATACGATTACCACGTTCACCGATAATTGAACCAACTGGATCAACGCTCATGTTATTAGTTTTTACAGATACTTTAGTACGGATTCCAGCTTTACGAGAAATATCGACAACTTCAACAGTTCCATCATAAACTTCAGGTACTTGATCGTGAATCGCTTCTTTAATTAATTCTCCAGAACTTCTAGAAACAAGAACTTGAGGTCCTTTAGCTTCATGTAATACATCTTCAACAAATACATTCAATTTAGTTCCGTTACGGAATTTCTCTAAAGGATTACTATGTTCTTCTGACATTACAGCAGTTGTTTTGTTATCACTTAAAGCGAAGAAAACACTATTATTATATCCACGACGCTCAAGCGTTGCACGAATAATTGTTCCTTTTTTATCAATTCATCTTTCAAATACATTAGCACGTTCTAATTCACGTGTTTTTTGTATTACCATTTGTTTAATATGGTTTGCTGCTGTCATAGTAAAAGTATTAATATCTACTAAATCAGCGATGATATCTCCTACTTTAGCATTTTTATCTAATTTTAAAGCATCTTCTAAAGATATTTCTATTGCTGTAGTAGAGTCGCGACCTACTGTTTCAACAACTGTTTTTGTATGGTTAATAATTTCAACAATCGCTTCGTGCATGTCAATACGAATATCTAATTCTGCTTCAGGATCGAAATTTCTATGAAAAGATTTTTCGAACGCTTCTTTTAAAATATCTATTATTATTTTTTCACTAGTTCCGCGTTCTTTGGCTAATGCCGCTAATGCTTTAATAAATTCTTGTGTATTTATCATTTACTATCAATCTCCTTTTTTACCGATATTGCTTTTCTCATAAATTTAGCTTCATTGTAATCGAATTTTACTTTACGAAATTGACCTTTAAAATTAACACTTAATGTTATTTCATTATCATTAATATTAATTAGTTTACCTTGGTAGCTATTGTTATCTTTTAATTCAACAAAAACATATTTATCTAAATTATCGTTTAGTTCTGTTAAATTATTAATTGTTTTTTCGATTCCGCTACTGCTGATATCTAATCCTAATTTAGTCATGTCAAAATTATTGCTATTTTCTAATTTTGTATTTAATAATTTTGAAATTGCTACGATTTTATCTAGGGAAATGTTTTCATCTTTAGTACTACTTATTGAAATTTGTAATATTTGATCTGTTGATTCTGGAACAAATTCATTAGTATTAAATACTATTTCTTTCAAAAGCAAGCTTTCTTCCTCTAAATAGTTTTTTAAAATTGCTGAAATTTCTTGTTTTTGGCTTTCGTTTAATGATTTTTTCATAATTTTACACCTCATATTTAGTTAGTTTATTTAGATTACAAGTTTTAAAATAAAGAGAGGTTCCCCTCTCTTTATTTTAAAAGAAATTATCATTAATTTTTATAAAACTTACAAAATAAATTTTATCATATTATCAATATTAAATAAAGCGCTATTTTTAATAACCTTTTTTACCTAACAATTTGAACATATTTGTCTTGTAAACTTCGACTCCTGGTTGGTTAAATGGATTTACTTCTAATAAATAAGCACTCATAGCACATGCTAATTCAAAGAAATAAACTAAATATCCAAAATGGTAACTATCCATTTTACCAATTTCGATATGAATGTTTTTAACGCCACCACTAACGTGAGCATCGATAACACCGTTAAAAGCTTTTTGATTAATTTCTTGCATTGAGAACTTAGTTAAGTAATTAATCTTATTAATGTCACCTTCTGTTTTAGGAATAATAATATCTTTTTCAGGAGTTGCTACTGTGATTACTGTTTCAAAAAAACAACGACTTCCTTCTTGAATAAATTGTCCTAAAGAATGAAGATCAGTTGAAAATGTCGCTGAACTAGTTAATAGACCAGTATGTTCTTTACCTTCTGATTCAGCAAATAATTGTTTTCATCATTCACCAAACATTGCCATTTGTGGTTCATAAGTAACTAAAAATTCATTACTGTATTTATCATTATTTTTAAATAAGTGGAAACGAGTAGTTGCATAACGATATGCTTCATTCGTTGTTAAATCGTCATTTGCTAAATTTTTAGTAAGCGCATCTTGAGCCCCACTAAAAATTGCTTTATAGTCTGCTCCACTACAAATTAATGGAAACATTCCTACTGGTGTTAATACTGAAAAACGTCCTCCAATATTATCAGGAATTACGAATGCTGGATATTTTTCTTGATGAGCAACTTCGATTAAAGTTCCTTTAGAAGCATCAGTTGTTACTACAATTCTTTCATTAGCATCTTTAAAACTAGTTTCTAAAGCAGCTTTTAAAACTGTAAAAGCAATTGCTGGTTCTGTTGTTGTCCCTGATTTAGAAACTACATTAATCGCTCAAGATTTTCCTTTTAAATATTTTTCTAATTGATTTAGATAAGTTGGTGAGATTGAATTACCAGCATATAAAATTTCCATTCCGTTTTCCGCGCGATCAAAAATACCATTAATCATTTCGTTACCGGCGCGGGCTCCTAAATAAGATCCCCCAATCCCAATAACAACCATAATAGTTACACCTTTATTTAAAAGTTTATTAGCTACTTCAACCATTTTATTAACTTCAGCTTTATCATAATCATTAGGTCAATTTAATCAACCTAAAAAATCACTACCTTGACCTTGACCTTTTATAATATCTTGATGAATTTTACTAACTTTATTTTGATATCCAACTAACACTTTTTCATTAATTGCTTTCGATATATCTAATTTAAATTTATTCATTACTATTTATCCCCTTAGACTTAATTTAAAAATATATTTTATTTATAAAAATTATAACATTTATTTTTATATTATAATTAATATATAGACAACTTTAATAATAAAGATAAATTTTTAATTTTTTTAACTAATTATCAGTTCGAAAAGGGGAAAAATATGTCAATAAAATTTATTTTAAACGCTGATGCAAAATTACCTGTTTGAAATTTTGCTTTATTTTTAGGTATTGCAATAATAATTCTTGGTGTTTCAGTATATATATTATGAAGATGATTACACGTTACTAAAATAAAATACGATATTCATGCAAATAATTCTATCGATATCTTGAACTGTTCTATGAAAAGAGTTCGTGTTTATCAAATATCAAACCATCGTAGTTGTTATTATAATTTTAAAAAAGTTATAATTTTTCCTAAAAAACTAGTTTTTGATAAAAAACATTTTACTTTTAAAATTAAAAAAAATATTGCCCACATATCGATGCATCATCATCATTTATCTTTTAACGTTAAACATATTATTTGTTTAAAGAAAAAATATGTTAATAGATTAAACCAACAATATTTTGTCTCAACTACTAAAAACTATGTTCATAAAGAAATCATTTTCTTATATCGTAATCATATTTTTGATTTAGAATTTTTCAACGACGATTATAAAAAAATTCTAAATAATTTTAAAAATAGTAAAATTTCGCAAGTTAGTTTAAAAAGAATCCGTACTAAATGTTATCTAAGAATAAATAAGCAAGTTAACGAATTCGTAAAAAAAAGTAGCGAGTAGCTACTTTTTTTACAAATTATTTTATGATTTGGATATCTAAAACTTCAGGAACTTCATCTAACATAATCATTTTAATACCATCGTTCATAGTGTAATCTATTAAACCACAACCAACGCAAGCACCGATCATTTTAACAAATAAAATGCCATCTTCATAACTGACAAATTCAATATCGCCACCATCAGCTTGTAAATAAGGTCTGATTGTGTCGAGCACTACTTTAATACGTTTCTTGATTTCTGATACGTTTTCTTCCATTTTAGACTCCTTTGATAATTTGCTTATCAGTAATTACGTAATCCATTAAAATATCGTGGGCTTCAGTTGGAAGTCCGTAATTAAAAATTTGTTCTTCGAAAGCAATTCCGTAAATATGGGTTTTTTTATTATTTTTTAAATAGCGATCGTAATATCCAGCACCAAATCCTATTCGACAACCGTGATTGTCAAAAACGATCCCAGGAACTAAAATAATATCGATATCTTTTAATTCATATTTAGCAGTATTTTTAAGAGGCATCTTTAATCCTTTTCATAATTCAAATTCAAATTTTAAAGATTTGATTTCATGAAAAATCATTTTTTTACCTTCAATACGCGGAAGAAGAATAGTTTGCTTATTTTTTAAAGCTTTTTTAATAAACAACTTAATATCTACTTCTTTTTCTAGAGGTAAATAAACTGCTATTATTTGACTATTTTTAATTTCCGTAATATTGAATAACTCTTTACTGATAGTTCTGCTCTTAACAATTTTTTTAACAGTTGTTAAATTATTACGAACAGTTAAATATTCTTGACGTAATTGCGATTTATTACTAACTACTTTCGAAATGTGACGTTTAGGTTCTCTATATTTAACCGTTTTAACCAAGATCTCCCTCGATCTCTAAAGCAATTAAATGATTTAATTCGACCGCATATTCCATCGGTAATTCTCTAGCGAAAGGTTCGATGAATCCCATAATAATCATTTCACGAGCATCGCCTTCACTTAAACCACGACTCATTAAATAAAATAATTCTTCATCAGATATTTTAGAAACAGTTGCTTCATGTTCAATCGTTGAATTATTATTTTTAACAACGTTTGTTGGAATTGTATCTGATTTTGAAATATCATCAAGTAGCATCGTGTCACATTCTATTTTAGAACGTGAATTAAAAGCATTAGGCATATGTTGAACTAAACCACGATAATTAACTTCACCACCATTAGAGGCGATTGATTTAGAAACTATTTGTGATTGAGTATTATCAGCTAAATGAATCATTTTAGCACCAGCATCTTGCTTAATGTTTTGACCATTAGCAACTGCTATTGAAATACAAGATGCACGCGCACCTTCACCAGCTAATAAAACAGCTGGGTATTTCATATTAATTTTTGAACCAATATTACCATCAATTCATTCCATATTAGAATTACGTAAAATTTTAGCTCGTTTCGTCACTAAATTATAAACGTTATCTGATCAGTTTTGAATTGTTGTATAACGCATTTTTGCATCATCTTTAACAAAGACTTCAACAACGGCAGCGTGTAAAGAATCTTTAGCATATATTGGAGCTGTACAACCTTCAACATAATGAAGATCAGAACCTTCTTCAACGATAATTAAAGTTCTTTCGAATTGACCAGCGTTCTCAGCATTAATACGAAAATAAGATTGTAACGGTTTATCTAATTTTACTCCCTTAGGAACATAAATAAATGAACCTCCAGATCAAACAGCTGTATTTAAAGCAGCGTATTTATTATCGCTATAAGGCACAATTTTTCCAAAATAACGTTTTACTATTTCGGGATAATGTTGAACTGCTTGATCAGTTGAAGTGAAGATGACACCTTTTTTAGTAAATTCATCTAACATATTATGATAAACCATTTCACTATCATATTGTGCAGCGGCACCACTTAATCATTTTGCTTCTGCTTCGGGAATCCCTAGACGCGAGAAAGTATTTTTAATTTTTGGAGGTACTTCATCTCAAGAAGTTACTTCTTTATCAGCTGTTTTAATATAATAAATAATTTTATCAAAATTAATAGCACTTAAATCTGGTCCTCATACCGGGTTTTCTTTACTCATAAAAAAATGAAATGCTTTTAAACGAATATCTAACATCCATTGAGGTTCGTTTTTAATTTTTGAAATTTCTCGAATAACATTTTCGTTAATTCCTTGCTTAGTTGAATGCAAAGAATGTTTTCCATCATTAAATCCAAATTTGTAATCTTTTACTGGGGCAGTATTTTTGTTACTCATTTGCTTAACTCCTTTCAAGAGAATTGATAATTTTTAAAAATCCATTAACACCAATTATAGCACATTTGATTCTCGCCATTTGTTTATAAGTATTTTTAAAAACATTAGCGATCGTAATTAATTCTTCATCGTAATTTTGTTGTTTAATCATTAATAAATAATTATTAATGATTGCTTTTGCTTCTCCGATATCTTGACCTTTAATTAAAGAGGCGATTATATCAGTTGACGCAGTTGATATCGCACAACCGATACCATCAAAATTAGCATCTATAATTCGTTGTTCAATAATTTTTAAACCAACTGTTAAGTTGTCGATACAAGTTGATGATTTTTGATTAATATTAATATAATCTTGACTATCTTCAACTATTCCTTTATTTTCCGGATTTTGATAATGCTCAACGATAATTTGACGCATTATCATTGGGTCATTAAACTGTGAAGAATCCATCTAAAAAATCGCCTCCATTAGCAATTGCTTTAACTACTTTATCAATATCTGATTTTGTATTATAAACATAAGTTGATAAACGTAAATAAGCTTTTTCTTTAATTATTAATGGTAATGTTTTAGCGCAATGATCACCAGAACGAATACAAATACCTTCATTCGATAATTGACTAGCGACGTCTTGCGGAAAAACTTTTTCAACATTAAATAAAATAATTCCTGATAAGTTATCAGGATTGTAAATTTTTACTTTTTTTAACTTTGTTAATTGTTCGATAGTATAACGTTTCAATTCTTGGTCATGTTCTCAAATTGAACTCATCCCAATTTCAGTTAAATATTTTACGGCCGTTGCAAAACCAATAATACCAGCAATGTTTGGTGTTCCTGCTTCAAAACAATAAGGACTATCTTTAAAAGTTATTAAATCACCTTTAATTTGATAAACAGCTCCGCCACCAAGATTACTAATTTTTAATTTTGGAAATAGTTTTTGATTATAGTAAGTTGCTCCGATCCCAGTAGGACCAAGCATTTTATGGGCACTAAAGACAAAAAAATCAACCATTAAATCTTTAACATCAACTTTCATATGAGGCGCTGATTGAGTTCCATCAATTAAAGTCATAATCTTGTTTTTGCGAGCAAAATCACAAATTTCTTTAATTGGACGAATATCGCCAATCGTATTAGTCATCTGAGCTATAGCAATTAATTTAGTTTTTTCATTAGTTGCTGCTTGTACAGTTTTTAGATTAACACGAAAGTTGTCGTCGAGTTTAAGATAACGCATTTTTAAATTACGACGATTACTTAAAGCGATTAGAGGTGCTACTAGCGAAGAATGTTCGCTGTAAGTGGTAATAATTTCATCACCTTCATGAAATTGTTCTTCTAACATATTAACGATCTGATTAACGCTAGCAGTTGCTCCGCTAGTGAAAAATAATTCTTCAAAATCAGCATTAATAAATTCGGCTATCGTGATTCGCGCTGCTTTAAATAATAAATCAGTTTTATAGGCAATTTTATAATCACCACGATGAACATTAGCGCTATAGCTATTATAATATTTAGTAATAGCATCGATAACTACTTGTGGTTTTAAAGTTGTTGCACTATTATCTAAATATAATAATTCTTTACCAGGATATTTTTTAACGTAGTTAAGAAATATTGGAAAATCATTTTTAATATTCTTTTTTATCATTTTATCACCTTTATTTTATTATATAATTATTTAAATCATATTGTATATATTATCATTAATTATATAATTATGTAATAAATATGCTAATATAATAAACTATAGTAAATGAAAGCAGGTCTGATAATATGGCTAAATGTAATAGTAGATTTTGTAAAAATGTAATTCTAGAAAAAGTTCGTGATGATATTAAATTAAAACCGCGAGAAATTAAGCAATTAAATGCTCTTGTTTTGAAAATAGAAGACTATTTTCAAAAAGCAATTAGTCCTAATATTAAATTATCAAAAATTAATATCGGTGCTTTAGATAGTGCTATTTATTTAAACGAAAATAATAAACAAACTATTAAACGTATTAGTGCTAATTTAAATATTGCAATCGCTGGATTTAAGACTTTAAAAACGCGTGATGGTTCTTTCAAAATTCGTCTCGACAAACAAAGTCCTTTAAATTACTTTAAAATCGATAAATACGAACGCGATGTCATGCCGAAAAGAATTATTGATTTCTTAATTAGCGAAATTAATTATCCGCCAAAAAACAGTCCTGTTATTGCTGAAATAGTTCGTGCTGAAAGAATTAAAGATAGTCATAAAGGCATGATCAAAATAAAAATTAAAAAAGAAATTTTTGATTTCGATACTTGAATTAATTTTGATATCGGCGTATTTTTAAAAACTGATGAAAAAGAATTTATCAGTAGCGAAAATAACGAATGAACGATATCATCTATTAGTGAAAACCGCTTTTTAAGTCGTGATCTTTTCGTTAATTGTAAAGAAGTAACTGTTGAAGTATTTTGATATTTATTATCTTATTTAAACGATGACAAAGGTTATCCTTTATCACACGATTGACAAGCTCCTTTAGTAAAAGCGATCGTCAAAGAATTCCAAGATAGTAAAAAGTGAATTGTTAAATGTCCCAATATTAAATTTCTAAAATTAGTAGAGTTGCTTTATAAAAACTTAACACAAGATAAAACACCAACTAATAAGATCATTCTAAATAAAGTAAATAAATTATTTAAATTAACGATTAATAAACGTACTTTATGTAGCGATGTCCATTTATGAAATAATTTAATAAATAATATTAAAGGCTTACAAAGATTTAGTAAATAAATAAAAAAAGCAATCTAAGTTGCTTTTTTTTATTTACGCTTCAGCGATAAGGTTAGTGATTTTTTCTTTAATGTCTTCTGAAAAAGTTTCTAAGACTGGTGAAAAATATCCCATAACAATTAATTTAGTAGCGTCTTCTTTATTAATTCCACGAGCATTTAAATAATAAATGTGGTCAGGTGAAATTTGGCCAATTGAATTAGCATGTGATGCTTTAACATCGTAATTATCGATTACTAAACTAGGATGCGCTTCTGTTTTCGCTTGATCCATAACGATGACAGCAATTTTTTGATGAGCTTCACTTTTGTTCATATGAGGAGCAATTGTTGAAGTTGCGTTCAGTCCTAAAAAGGCTTTGTTTTTAGCAATCCCATAAAAAGCATAATCTGAAAAACTCGATTTATGAAAATGATTGATATTAACAATTTCATCATAATGATTCTGATTATTAACTAAAGCTGAATCATATACATCTAAAGTAGCTTGATAACTACATAAATTAAAATTAATAATATTTTTAGATTTAAAAGTTGGAATAATTAATGAATTAATCTTTAAAGTTCCATCAATTTTAAAAGTAACTTCACAATTATAAAATTCTTTAAATATTTTAATTTTCTTTTTTGGCGGAACATTTAAAGTTACTTTACTATCATTAATAATAATATGGATTTTATTTTCGCACAATAATGTGATTTCTAAATTTTTAGAATTAGTTTCGGAAATGACTAAATATTGACTTTCTTTAATTAAATTAGTTTTTATTTGTTGATTTTCGATGATTAAATAATCATCGTAAACAATAATATTTTTCATTATTTCTTATTGCTTTCAGTTTCTGATTTTAGGTTGGCACCACATAATCCTAAACTAGTAACACTTTGACGTTTTTTGTTCGTCGCTTTAAAATCTAATTTTAAGAAGTCGTAACCTTCACTATCAATTTTATTAATTAATGAACTATCACCAGATTTAACAATTTTTCCATCTAATAAAATATGTACGAAATCTGGTTTAACGATATCGAAAATACGTTGGTAATGTGAAACGATAATTCCACAAAAATCATCATTGCGTGATTCGTTAATTTGTTTTCCTACTAAACGTAGTGCATCTACATCTAGACCAGAATCGATTTCATCGAATAATGCTAGTTCTGGTTTTAATAATTTCATTTGTAAAATTTCATTACGTTTTTTCTCTCCACCAGAAAAACCTTCATTTAAGAAACGATGTGATAGTTGAGGATCCATTTTTAAATTAGTAACTTCTTTCTTTAAACGATTAAAGAAATCATAAAAACTAATTGTTTTTTCTAATCTAGCATTTAAAGCCGCTTTTAAGAAGTCACTATTCGTCACTCCAGCGATTTCTTGTGGATATTGCATTGCTAAAAATATTCCAGCACGACTACGTTCGTCAACGGGCATTTCTAAAATTGATTGACCTTTATATAAAATATCACCTTTAGTTATTTGATAACGAGGATGTCCCATGATCGCTGATAGTAAAGTTGATTTACCATTACCGTTAGGCCCCATAATAGCATGAATTTTACCGCTATAAAAAGTTAAATCCATTCCTTTTAGGATCTCTTTATTATCAACAGCTACGTGTAAATTTTTAACTTCTAAAATTACTTTCATATTAATTAAATCTTCCCTTTCGTATATAAATTTTATTAATTTTTGAATTAATTAATATTATATCTTAAAGAACAATAATTAAAAAGTAAAATGATAATTTTTAATTATTTAGATTATAATTTTAATATATGCTATCTCTATTTGTTATTAATATACATATATTAAAGGGAGATCGATATGGGTAAAGCTACTAAAAAAATAATTAAAATTTTATACGCTTTTTTATTTTTTTGAACTGCAGCTGAAGTATTAGTTGCATATCAATTAAAATGAATGAATTTTAAAGATTCGTTTCAATCTATAGTTGATAACCGTGATCAAGTTTTATTAAATAAAGCGAAAAACATTAAAGTTAATGATAATTTAAATTTTATTAAAGAAACTTCACACCATACAGTTGTTTATATGTTAAAGAATATAAAAGTCGATGGTAAATTAAAAAATTTATATTGAAGTGAGCATTATGCATTTTCTGAATTTAACGTTAATCAAATTTCTTTTAATATAAATCGAAAATAGTAATTATTAATTTATTTATGACTTAAAATTCATTTATTAATATTTATAAATATGTTATTATTAAAAATACAATATAAATACTAATTTATTATATAAGTTGAATTTTTATTATAAGAAATGAGGTACTGATGCAGACTAATAAAAAATTGAAAACTATTTTAGTTTGTGAGCATTGTTTGAACCGTAATTACCGACTAAATAAAGGCGTTCTTAACCAAAAGTCGAAATTAATTATCAATAAACATTGTCCTCATTGTCAAAGACATACGAAACATTACGAAACCCGTTAAATTTTAGAAAGCGATATGAAAAATTTATGAAGAAATTATATTGAATTATTAAACGAGAATATCTAAGAGTTCGCTGACCTGAAGGTAAACCACTAAGAAATATCTTTATCGCCTCAGTTGTGATGATGGTTATTTGTTCGGCAATATTTTTTGGATTCGGATACGGTATTGGCCAATTATGAAAAGCATGAGGAATAAAAAACTAAATATTATTAAAAGTCTAAAATAATATTTAGATAATATTAAAAACAGGAGCATTAATTATGACAGACATCAAAAAATCAGAAACTACAGAAACAGTTAAAGCTAAACAAGACGATATGAAATGATATATGGTTACTACAATTAGTGGTAAAGAATGAAAAGTTCAAGAGTCATTAGAAAATCGTATCGTTTCAGAATCGCTAGAAGAAAATATCGGAAAAATATTTATCGCCACTAACGAAAGCGTTAATAGCGCTGGTAAAGTTAAAGTTAAAAATATTTATCCTGGATATATTTTTATGGAAATGCATATGAGTGATCGCGCATGATTTATCGTCCGTAATACACAATATGTTACCGGTTTAGTTGGTTCAAGTGGGCAACGTACCCAACCAACACCAGTAAGTAAAGAAGAAATTGCTCGAATCTTTAAACAAGCAGATAACACACAAACACAAGAAGTGAAAATTAATTTCAAAATCGATGATGCAATCAAGATTATCGCTGGTCCTTTAGCTGGTAATACTGGTATCGTAAAAGATATTTCGAAAAATCACTGTATCGTTGATATTGAAATATTTGGTCGCTTAACACCATCAGAAATTCGCATCAATGATGTTGAAAAAATCTAAAATAATTAAAGAAGGTTCCTTAATATGAATAATATAACTATTAATCAAAATAATGATTATTTAAAATTAATCGCTATTTATGAAGAAGATAATAAAAATACTTTAATTACTAAAAAACCATTCAGCACGATTATTAGTGATCGTGATAATGCCGTATATCTTTACTTAGGTAAAAAATCAACATGATTAAAAACTTATAAAGGATGTTTAAATAAACGTAAAAAAGTTGCTCTTTATTTCAAATTACAAGAAACTTTAAACGTTTTATTTAAAAAATATAAATATAACTTAAACGTTGATTTAACTAATTTTAAAAGTAATTTATTAACTGATAGTGAATTAGTTACATTATTTATCGAAACGATGAATAATGCTAATTATAACTTCAGTTATAAAACTACTATAAAAGCTGAAGATAAACCAAAAACTTTTAAATACAATTTAAATTTAGATGAAACGAACGAAGTAAAAATTAGTGTTGAAAAAGCGTTCATTATTGCTAAAGCAGTTAATGATACGCGTACTTTACAAGACATGGCCCCTAATAAATTAAATTCTGAAGTAATGGCTACTAAAGTAGTGGAACTTTTAAAACCTTATAATAATTTAAAAGTAACTGTTTTAAATCGTCAAGAATTAGAACATTTAGGTGCTGGTCTATTATTAGCTGTTAATGCCGCTAGTGCTTATGAACCACAATTAGTAATCGTTGAATATCAAGGTGATAATAATCCAGAAGCTGAAACTATTGGTTTAGTCGGTAAAGGAATTACTTTTGATAGTGGAGGATATAACGTTAAACCAGCCCAATATATGTTAAATATGAAGTTTGATATGTCAGGTGCTGCTATCATGGCTAATACGATGGCTGTATTAGCGCAATTTAAAGCGAAACGTAACGTCGTTGCTGCTTTAGCAATAACTGATAATATGATTGGTTCTCGCGGAACTATTCCTGATTCAGTAGTAACTTCAATGAGTGGAAAAACTGTTGAAATTACAAACACTGATGCTGAAGGTCGTTTAGTTATGGCAGATGCGATCACTTACTTAATCAAACATAAAAAAGCTGATAAAATTATCGATGCCGCTACTTTAACTGGTGCAGTTTTAGTTGCTGCCGGTTCTAAATTAACGGGTGTATTTTCAAGTTGTAATTGTTTATTTAAAAAATTCGCCGAATCAGCAGATGCTGTTTTTGAAGAAGTTTGACGTTTACCATTTCACCGATCATTTACTAAAGAAATGCAAAGCTCACCAATCGCTGATTTAATTAATGCTAGTTATAAACGTGAAGGTGGCGCTAGTTGTGCTGCAACGTTCTTGCGCGAATTCTGTGAAGATAAAAAAATCATCCATTTAGATGTTGCTGGAACGGCTACTAATAAAAACCGTGGGACTGGGGTAATGATTAAAACGTTATCACATTTCTTATCTAAATAGATTATTATGAAATATAATAATCTAGAAAGCACTATTAATAAATTAATTGCTTTAGAGTTTTTAGAAATCAATAATAATGATTTCACTAACATCGAAATGATCGCTAAATATTTAAAAAAATATTTAAAGATCTGACGTAAGCAAGTTAAAAAAAATTATCATGTTAAAAAAATTGTTAAAGTTAAAAAATATTATTTACCAAAATTAACTTATAGTAGTTTTATCGATATTGATAAAAATTTAGAATTAATAAATTTAGAATTTTCAATAAACTTTTTAAATATTATTCGTCTAAATTACAAAAATACTAAAATTAATAGTGATTTTGAAAATATGAAAAAGATTTATAGACAAAAAATTATGACTAATAAATCTAGTCTTGAAAGCAAAGATATTTGAACGAGCTTAATTAAAGAAAATAAGATTATTTTATTATTAGTTGCTACTAATATTAATAATAAAGTTAAAAACTTTAAAAAAGAACGTAAAATTGAAAACAAAATATTAAAAGCGGCGGCTAAAGGTCAAATTAGAAATTTATAATAATAATTTATTAAAAAACTAGCTCTATTCATTAGAACTAGTTTTTTTTAAATAAATAGCTTAACAAATATAAAAATTAATATCAAAAAGTTATTGACTTTGATATCAAAATATTATAAAATATTAGAGCAAATTAACGGAGGGGTAGCGAAGTGGCTAAACGCGGTTGACTGTAACTCAATTCCTTCGGGTTCAGGGGTTCGAATCCCTTCCCCTCCACCATTTGTTTGGGGTATAGCCAAGCGGTAAGGCACACGGTTTTGATCCGTGTATGCGTTGGTTCAAATCCAGCTACCCCAGCCATATCATTTTATTAATGACTACTAAAAACTAAGAAATTAGTTTTTTTATTTTTTATAAATAAAGAATAAACATCCTACTCAAAAAAGTTTAAAATTAATGGAAAGTATAATTAAAATACATACAAATTCTAGAGATATTAATTAGATCCTTTTATGGGTAGTGGAACAATTGAGGCTGTAGCAATTAAACACAAAAGAAAATTTATAGGTATAGAAAAAGATAACACTTATTTCAAAATAACACAAGATAGATTCGATGATATAAAAAAACAACTTAATATAAGTTGTTTTTTTATTATTATTTTTTATTTTAATTAACCGATTATACCATGTCGCGTGTTACTATCATTTCAAAATATGCATCAGGCGCTGAAGTAGTAGGTATTTTTGGCGCAAATACTTTTTGTTCAGCATTCTGTCAACGAAATTGAAACTCTCCACCGCGACCTACCGGGGTTTTTCCTTGAAAAAGACTAACATCTGTAAATGTAATTGTTCCTTTTGCTAGATCTGAAGAAATTGTTATGTCTTTTTTAAAATGAACTGTTATATTACTTGATGAACTACCAGCTTTATTAAGAATTGCCGCTATTTTTTTTAAATGATAATGCGATAGATTTTTAGCAGTAGTTTCAATGTCTACTAAATGGTGTAATGCTGTTATAGCATCTTTTGTAGTATCAAATAAATTTTTTGCACTGTCTACTCAATTTTGAAAAGCAGGTTCTTCATTTTCAACATTAACAATTTTGAAAGAGCTATTGTAGTTGAAAGGCATGTTCTCTGTCATTGTCGCAGAGATATCTAAAGTATCTGTGCTATCTGATGTTGTTTTCTTTGCTGGATTTAGCTTGATTGTATAGAAAACTGTATGAGTTTCATCATCTGGTTTTTTAGTTTGAGTGGCTACAAAAGGTCCTTTAACTTCACCATTAGTTATTCAAGCTTTAGGAACTACAAAGTGGCCGTAAAAACTTTGATTTTGAGTTAAAATCTTATAAATTCCTCCAGTATTAGAAACTTGATTATGGGCGGCGGTTTTAAAATTAGCTCAAGCTTTAACGCTTGGATCTACTGGTTGTGTTGTACATTGTCAATTACTAATAGAATATGCCGTATTAGCTACATAAGTAGCTGTAAATACTGCTTCTTCTTTTTTAGACGCTGACTTAATCGTTGCTTGAACGGTAGAGTTAGGTGTTTTAACTCCTGGATGTCCGCTTGTAGTAAAACTAAAATCAGTAGTTGTGGCAACGTCTCATCCCGTTGGTTTAGTTTGGGCTACGATTGATGATGCTGATTCTGCTTTTGCTTTTTTAACAAAGTCATCAAATGAATTTTGAGTTGGTGATCCACCTCCGCCACCTTTGCTCCCACAACTAACAGTTGTAACAGCTAAAGAAGCTGGCGCAAGGATTGCTCCACTAACTAGTAATATTTTTGTAAATTTTTTCATTATATCTCCTCTTCTTAATTTATTTATATACATTTATATATTACCAAAATAATATTAAATCATATATCTTTTTTTTATTGATAATCTATATCTATAACAAAGTCATTAATGTTGAATGGTTTATTATCGACTTGAACTCCTTGGTACTTTAAATATTAATATTATTCATTATTTAAGTTTTTGTTAAAGTTTAGTTTCGTTAGGGTAGGTGTTTTTGCTATCATTTCTTTCATAGATTGTATTTCGTATTTATCAGGGTTTGGGTCTGTTGATGTTCTTGCTACTGTCGGGTTAAATTCTGTAGGCAGTGTATAAGTTCAACGAAATAGAAAAATTCCGTCTGTTGCGTATGTTTTTAATCCGTCGTTAGAAACAATATCAACTCCACTAAATGTAATTGTTCCTTTAGCTAAATCTGCTTTAAAAAGTTTAGGATCTGATTTTAATTTAACTTTTATATCTCCAAATTTACTCCCCGAAAGAGTTAATACTTTATCTATAGTAGTTAGATTTGGACTTTTTGTTTTATTATCTAAACGTCCCATAACATCTACTAAATTTTGTAAAGCTATTATAGCAACTCCGTTTTGTGTTGAGATTAAGTTTGTGGCGCTCGTTACTCATGCATTAAAATTGGAACTTTCATCTGCTACACCTTGAATTTTTAAATCTGAATTTTTAAATGTTAGATTTTTTAAAGTCATCGTTGCTTTAACAGTAACAGTATTGGCTGCGTCACCTTTCATTGATATTTTGAATGAAATAATATATTCAACTTCATCTTTAGAAAGTTCTTTAGCAGAAAATACTTTGTTATCTTTTATTGCTAAAGCTGTTATTCATGAGTCGACAACAATAAAATGACCATATACACTTTGATTTAACTCTAAAATAGTTTTAACACCTTCTGATGTTGACATTATATCTTCAGCTGCTTTTGAATAATTGACTCAAGCTTCAATGTGTGGATCTGTTGGAGGTGTTGTGTTACGTCATTGATGGACACTATAAACTTTACCGATATAGTCAATTTCAAAAGTACCCACTTTATGGTCCATTGAATTAGTAATATGTACAAATATTTTATGATCATCATCATATGCTTTATATTTAGTAATACTTAAATTGGTTTTGTCTTTTCAAGCAGTTTGAGTAGTTGCTTTAGCTATTTCTCAAGCACTTTCTTTATGTGCTTTAGCTTCAAAAGTTTTTCAATCAGTTTTTTGACTTCCACCTTTATGACCGCAACTAACTGTTGTAACGGCTAAAGAAGCTGGCGTAAAGATCGCTCCACTAACTAATAATATTTTTCTAAATTTTTTCATTTTATCTCCTTTTTAACTAATGATATATTTCAAAAATAATATTAACTTATACATCTTTTTTATTAAGAATCTGTATCTGGAACAAAATCATTAATGTTGAATGGTTTATTATTAACTTGGGGCGACTTTACTTTAAAGTCAGTTTTTAAAAGATCATTATCAAATACACAATAAATAGTTTGTGCAGTTCGGTTAATGCTAAAAGCGGATAAATGGAAATGTTCTCTAGCTTTTTCACTTATATTAATATAAGCGTATCATTTATCAGGTAATTTATATCCTAATTTATGGATGTTTAATAATACATCGATAACTCCACTATTAGTACTAGTTTGATTATGAGCATCTCTGTAATATTGATTTCAAGTTGATTCAACTTGACCGCCATTAGTTCATTCGTTTTCGAATCCGGCATAAGCGAATAAGCGGACTACAGATTTGCCTGATTTATTTTTAAAAATGCGCAATTTAGTATCGAAACGCACAAAATAATTGGCGGTTCAATTGTTAATTCTAAAGTTAGCGCTATCGTTTGAAAAATTGATAGGTCCCACTTCAGAATAACTCTTTGAAAATTTCGACTGACTAATAGACCATTCTTTAAAAAACTCTTTATTGTAAAGTTCATTTACTTCTGATTTTCAATTATTAAAACTATAATTATAAATTCATTGTGAATAAATATCATATTTTTTAACTTTATTTCATAATATTTTTAAAGTGATTGTGTAACTAAAATCTTTTGAATTATCTTTTAATCCCAAGACGATATGCATATCAATTTCATTTTTTTTATCATCTGTGAAATTAGAACTAGGTTTTGCTACTAGTGAACTTTGATCATAATATCTAAAATCAATATTAATATTTTTTAAAACATGATTATGCGCAGCTGCACTACTCAATAATTGTCAAGTTGCAACAGGATCGTTAGCTTCAGTTTCGTCTTTAAATTCATTAAAGTTTTTATCGACATAATCAGAAACATCATTAAATTTTTTTCAATTTTTTATATTATAGTCAACTCCTGTACTATATTGCGCAGTAGCAGTTACTTTTTCTTCTCTAGTGATGTTTTTAATTACATATCTGACGTAATTAACACCAATCACCATATCGCTTTTACTATACATTGAATCATCTTTTGTTGACCAAGTATCGATTCCTAATTGATCAACAATTTTTTTAACAGCTTCATCTTTAGCATGTCTTTTAAAATCAACAAATGTTGGTTCATCGAAAATTCCAAAAAAAGAACAACTAACTGCTTGAGATGAAGCAGCTACTACCGCTGAAGAAACTACCAAACTTTTAAAACAAGTTTTTCAAATTTTATTCATTATTAAACACTTCCTTTATTTCAAAAAATAAAAAAATAATATTAATACAGAATTTTAGTATATCTATATTAATATTATATCAAAATTGAATTGTTAAGATTTAAGTTTTTCAACTTCAGTTATATAATTTTTCAATTTATTTTTAAGTTTATTTACTTCGTTAACGTTATCTCAATGATCTATTTTACGATGGCAATTAGGACACAATCCTACTGTATTAGTAATATTATCTTTACCGCCTTCTTTAAGAGCTATGATGTGAGCTACCTCTAAAAATGAGAAGTTTTTAAACCCTACTTTATTTTGAAAAGGACCACAGTTTTTACATAATCCACAAATACCTTTTTCTCTTTTAATAACATATTCTTTAACTTTATTACTGCGTTTATAACTATTTACATTTTTATTAATTTGTTTTGGAACTTCTTGGCTATTAAGTTCTTGTTTATCTTCATTTGAATATATATAATTATTATTAGATAATTTAGTTTTAATTAATTCTATTCCAAATTTATTTTTCAATATTAATGTGTTTCTTAAAAATATAGTAATATAATTAAATAAATTTTTTTCATCAATTGGCCCAGAAAAAATTTTATAAGTTATAACGTTAGGAGTATATCCTTTAGCAGTTCCTGTGGTACCTAAAACTAAATCACTTTCATCTTTTACGAATGAAAATTTATCTTTTAAGTTGTTAAACCAGTTTGTTCTTTTTGATAAATAATTTTGCTTAGTTAATTTAGGAACTGAGCTTTTGTAATACTTGCTACCTTCCATAATCACTAACGCTAACTTTTCTGAATAATAACCTGATTTTTCTTTTGTGCCAAAAAATAGCAGAGCTGTGAACAGTCCTTTTGATGCTTTATCTTCAGGATTAGCAAAGAAACATATTCAAGGAACATTAGCATGGTTTCCAGCACCAGTAGAACCTTCTATTCTTGGCACTTCTGGAAAAACTTCTTTTAATTTATTGATATATAATTTATTGGTCCCATTCATTATCTGTTTTAATTCTTCCATTTTATTTTCTTTTCTTAATCTAAAAATATCATTAATGTTTAAATTTTGTAATTCCATTTTTTCTATATCTCCATTTTTTCACATTTTTTTAAGTTTTTAAGCCGGTGTAATATCTGCCTCTCAAATATTATTAAAACATTTAGTCCCATTAACTATTACTGGAAGTTTTCCAAAAGTAGCAACAAATCTTAAAACCATTTTATAACCTTTTCCATTAACTGAAAAAGAGAAGTTAATTTCTGCTATGCGAGCAGTTGGTGTCGCTCCTTTAAAATCATTATCTGATATATATACAGGTTGAGTATGATTTCTATAACTATTTACACTTAGAACATAACTAATAGTATTTGATGCTGCATGGCGAATAGATTGTGTATTAGATGATTCATTACCTTTAGGAATTGTAATTCAGTTTTGTGATTCAAATTTCGATCAATTAGTTTTTGCTAAATCTCGCGCTTTAGCAAACTGATCGTAACCACGTTTAATTGATTGTTGTTGTGTCATCATGCTAAATTTTCAATCTGATATTTGATATTTTTGACCTATTTTAGTATAGCTAATAATCGCTTTAAATGGATCTCTAGCATAATCAGCGATATTTCCTGCTTTACAGATTATTGCACTAATAGTATGGTTTTTATCATCAGCAGTTGGGTTACCTAACATACCTTTAAATTTTTCATCACTAGTTGAATTACTTCCGATAGTCTCGTCAAACATAGCACTATCGTTTTCACTTCAAAATCTTTCTGCTATAGTTCCAAAAGTTCAATTTAGTTTATGAATATCATTAGTAGCTTTGAATTCATTGAATAAAGCTGCCGGCGTTGCATTCATAGCCGATGATTTAAAAGCGCTTCAACCATTATAAGGTTGAACTACACAATTTCAATCTTTTAAACTATAATCATTATCTTTATAGTCGATTCTAAAAGAAGCTACATTTGAATCTGCTTTATTACTAATATCTAACGTTATGATTTGAATATTATCATTAACTTTTTCATTAATAATTGATAGATCACTTTCGTTAGGTAAAGGATTGTTTCATTTTTCAGGAGCAGTATCTTGAACGATATTTAATGCTGTTTCTGCTTCGGCACTAATTTTGAACTTAGCTCAACCTTTTATTGGTGGTGGTGGGACTGGAGTTGGCCCACTAGTGCATACTCAATAGCCAACTTGATAATCTTGACCTTTAACATAATCAATTTCAAAACTAGCTTTGGTCGAATTACTACCAACTGTTCTAACGATAAATTCACTAATTTTTTTAGTAGTTTCATCGGCTTTAAAATTAATGATGTTTAACTGACTTGGTGTAGCATCGCTTCAACCATTCGGTTTTGTTTGGGCAATAATATTTATTGGTGTTTCTGCTTGAGCAGCTGCTTTAAACGGAGCTCAATTAGGATCTTTAGTAGGTCCAGTTGATTTATGGCCACAACTTATCATCGACATTCCTGTAGCACTAATAGTAACTATACTAAGAGAACTAGAAAATATCTTAAATCAATTTAATTTTTTTATTTTAAACATATTCCACCTAACTTTCTTCACAATTGAATCGATAAAACAATTTTATAAAATTATTAATGTTTAAATATATTATTTATGTATCATACGTTTGCAAAAGGATTCCCGCCACCACTATTATTATTACCATTAGCATACATATAATTAAATTTTAGAAACATTTCAAAAGAACCGTTACTTGCTTGAAAACTTAAAACTAATTCTGCAAAGATACCGACTTGCTTAGCACCATTTTTAATATTACCGTTAAAATAATTTCAACTAACACATACTCAATTATGAACATTTTTATAACCATTAGCTTCTAAAACGCTTTTCATATTATTCGTTGGATCGTGATGGTTTGAAGCTGTGTTTGCTGCCTTGTTGCCATTAGGTTTAGTAATTCAATTACTTTTTTCAAAAGCTTCTAAACCAGCTGTTGTATTTATTTTTGGAGCTTTATCAATAGCATATACAATTCCGCTATTATAAGCTTTATCTTTAGCTTGTAATTGATGTGCAATAGTAAAGACTCAATCTTTCATATTATATGTTTGTCCTGTTTTTGTATAAGTTATCACAGATTTGATCGGATCAGCGGCGTAATCAGGGATGTTGGTTCCGCTTTTAGAAATGATTGCTGTAATCGTATGTTTTTGTTCATCGACAGTCGCTTGTCCTTTCATTCCTTTAAAAGGATTAGGACTGCTTTTAATCGTTCCGCGTGTTGTATCGAATTCAGCTTTATCGCTAGCTTGTCATTTTCTTTGCTCATCTGTTCCATAAGTTCAACTAAATTTATCGATAACTTTCGTATTACGTGCTTGAGCAATTAATTGTTCCGGTGTTACTTTTAAAGCCAAAGCTTTAAAAACATTTCAACCATTGACTGGTTGATGCGAGCAAGTTCAATTTTTATAATCGTAAACTTCGTTATCTTTATATTCAATTTTAAAAGATGCTTTTTCTGATTTGACAGCATATGTAATGTCTAAAGTAACATCATGATTAGTATCATCAGAATTACGATTGCTAATACTGAGTTTTGCTTCTGAAGCATCTTCTCAACCTACTGGTTTAGTTGCTTGGACGATTTTCATAGCAGTTTCTGCATTAGCAGATTTTTTAAAATCATCCCAAGTATGTTTTTTGGCAGGATTTTGATGATTACCACAACTAATCGTCGCTAAACCTAAAGTAGTGATCGATGCTATGCTAACGCTTGATGCAATAATTTTAAAAATTTTAATACTTTTTATATTTAACATCATTTACCTCTTTTTTAAAGATATTGTTTTTAAAATGTTATTCTTAAAAAATTACTTATTATTAATAATATCTATATATTACAATTATAATATAAATAAAAAAAATAAAAAAATTCTCATTAATTAAAATAAGAATTTTTTTATTTTTCTTTAAAGAACGTTCTTAACTTCTCATACATTCGCAAAAGCGTTTCCGCCACCACTATTGTTAATGCCATTAGCATACATATATTTAAAATCTAATATAATTTGATTAGCTCCTTTATCAGAATGACAAGAAAGAACCATTTCAGCTAAGACACCGATTTGCTGGCCTCCATTTTTAATAGCTCCGTTGAAAGTATTTCCACGAACATATTCTCAAGCAGTAATGTTACCAATATTATAATTGCTATCTTTCAAAACATTTGCTATCCCACCTGATGATGGTTCGTGATGTTTTGAAAGCTCATTTTCTTTCTGATTACCATTAATGTTATTTATAACGATTCAATTATTACTGTCAAAATTTTCAAAGTTATCTTTTACATTTATTTTTTTAGCTAAATCAAGTGCTGCTAAAATACCACTATTTTTAGCAGCATCTTCAGATTGCAATTGTTTAATAGCGCTAAAGGTTCAATCTTTAATATTATATGTTTGCCCTATTGTGCCATAAGTTATCATAGCTTTAATCGGATCAGCGGCATAATCAGGGATATTTTCTCCACTTTTAGAAATGATTGCTGTAATCGTATGTTTTTGTTCATCAACAGTTGCTTGTCCTTTCATTCCTTTGAAAGGATTAGAACTGCCTTTAATCGTTCCGCGTGTTGTATCGAATTCGGCTTTATCGCTAGTTTGTCATTTTCTTTGCTCATCTGTTCCATAAATTCAAGAAAGCTTATCAGTAACTTGACTATTACGTGCTTGAGCAATTAATTGTTCTGGTGTTATTTTTAAAGCTAAAGCTTTAAAATCATCCCAACCTACAGGTTGACTTACACAAGTTCAATTTTTAGAATCGTAAACTTCGTCATCTTTATATTCAATTTTAAAAGATGCTTTTTCCGATTTGGTATCGTAAGTAATATCTAAAGCGATGTCGTGATTAACATCATCAGAAACGCGATTAATAATATTTAATTTTGCTTCCGAAGCGTCTTCTCATCCTACTGGTTTAGTTGCTTGGACGATTTTCATAGCAGTTTCTGCATTTGCATCTTTTTTAAACTCGTTTCAAGTATGCTTCTTTGCAGCCGGACTTTTATGTCCACAGCTAATTGTAGTTAATCCTAAAGTAGTGAATAACGCTACACTAGAACTCGAAATAAAAATTTTAAATATTTTAACACTTTTTTTATTTAACATAACTCACCTTTTTCAAGTATATTATTTTTAAATATATTATTAAAAAATTACGTATTATTGATTATATTTATATATTATAATTATAATATAAATTAACAATTTGAATAACAATATAATGATTAATAATTATTTTAATCATTATATTGTTTTTAGATATTTAAAAAGTTAAAAAAAACACCTTTAAACGCTTATAAATAAGTGATAGAATAGAATTATAGAAAT
This sequence comes from Mycoplasmatales bacterium, assembly GCA_014238055.1. GTDB lineage: Bacteria > Bacillota_I > Bacilli_A > Mycoplasmatales > JABABV01 > JABABV01. The sequence goes on from JABABV010000001.1 coordinate 187,281, forward strand.
ATCTATAATATTAATAATAATTAAAATTACGAATAGAGGAAAAAATGAATACTTTAGAAGTAATTGCCCACACTATCGATGATGTTAAAAATATTGACCAATCGAAAGCAACGAGAATTGAACTATGTACTAATATGATGAATGATGGTTTAACACCACCATTACAATTAATTGAAAATGCAGTTTCTTTAACTGATATTCCGATTATGGTTATGGTTAGAAACCATCATGCTAACTTTGTTTATGACGATAAAGACTTTGCTCATATGTTAAGACAAATCGATAAACTTACTAGCATGGGAGTCCACGGAATCGTAATTGGTTGTTTAACTAAAACGAATAAAATTAATTATGCCCAAATGAAAAAAGTTAAAACAGCTGCTAAGAATTTAGAAATTACTTTTCATCGTGCCTTTGATTGAATCAAAGAAGAAGAAAAAGTTGAAGCTGCTAAGAAATTGAAAAAAATTGGTATTGATCGAGTTATGACAATTGGTGATCCTAATCAAAATATTACTGATAATTGATCTATTTTGACAAAGATAAATGAAGAGATCGAACTTTTAGCTGGTGGAGGAGTTAATCATTCTAATGCTAAATTATTATCTAAACGAGGAATTAAACATTTCCACGTCGGAACTAGTGTTCGTGATAAAAAATCTTGACAAGGTCATATCATCCCAAAAAAAATAAATAAAATTTATAATAAAATTAATTAATTGGCAAAAAAATAAATAACTATTTCAATACAAATTAGTTATTTATTTTTTTAAATAAAATTTTTTTAAAAAAGTCTTGTGTTTATCGCGAAATAAATATATAATTATAAGGCGATAAAAAATTAAATTATCGGGAAGTGGCTCAGCTTGGTAGAGCACTCGGTTTGGGACCGAGGGGTCGCAGGTTCGAATCCTGTCTTCCCGACCATGGGGTGGTAGCTCAATCGGTAGAGCACCTGTCTTGCACACAGGAGGTCGCCAGTTCGATTCTGGTCCACTCCACCATTTTTTTTATCAGGCTGGATAGCTCAGTTGGCTAGAGCACTCGGTTCATACCCGAAAGGTCGCGAGTTCGAATCTCACTCCCGCCACCAATATGAACAAATCTTAATGAGGTATTTCAAATAATTAAATCAATTATTTGAAAGCAGGTTCAACTCCTGAAAAGTTCATCTTTAAAAAGAATGTTAGTTCATTCTTTTTTATTTTAACAATTTTATAGCATATAAAAATTGTTTTATTAATACAATCGAATAAAAATTAAATTTTTTTCAAAAAGTTCTATACTTTTTAGCAAAAATATTATATAATGAAATGGCGTTAATTAATGCCATAGCCAGAAATACATGGACTCTTAGCTCAGTTGGTTAGAGCCACCGGCTCATAACCGGTTGGTCACAGGTTCGAGTCCTGTAGGGTCCACCACGGAGGAATACCCAAGTCTGGCTGAAGGGATCGGTCTTGAAAACCGGCAGGTCGCGAAAGCGGCGCGGGGGTTCGAATCCCTCTTCCTCCGCCATTATATCGCAGGGTGGAGCAGTTTGGTAGCTCGTCGGGCTCATAACCCGAAGGCCGTAGGTTCAAATCCTGCCCCTGCAACCATTAGGTTCTGTAGTGAAGTGGTTATCACGCCTCTCTGTCACAGAGGAGAACGCGGGTTCGAACCCCGTCAGAACCGCCATGGTTCAGTAGCTCAGTCGGTAGAGCAAGGGACTGAAAATCCCTGTGTCGGCGGTTCAATTCCGTCCTGAACCACCATTTATATCAATTATCAATAATGATATATTGGCCAAAAGCACCTTTTTTTAAAAAGGTGCTTTTTTAGTGCTTTTTTTCTTACATATATATTATAATAAAGATAAATGTTGTTCGGAGGTACTTATGCTTAAATATCGCTTAAATCTAAATCCAAAATACGTATTAATACATTTAAAGAATCATCATAAAATTAATTATCATAATTTAGAAACAATCACTAGTAAAGATATCAAAATTCTTTATAGAGATTATTCTCAAGATATCGTTGATGATTTTGTGTGAAATTGTTTCGTTAAATATTTCAACAAAAATATTCATAGTAATATTTATAATTTAAAAATGATCGAAAAAATTATTAAAAATTTAAAAATAAAACTAGATTTTTATGCTCATCGAGAAATTCTAAATTTACACGAAAGCCAATTTACTAAAATCAGACCTTTGAAAACACAAGCAACGAGTGTTCAAGAATGGAAAAATGAAAAAATTTATTTTCAATTTTTAAACATTAAATTGACTTTTAATTCAACAATCAATTATTATAATAATAATTTAGGCGATTGTTATATTTCTAATAAAAGAATTATTTTTGTAAATGATGAATTTGAAAAAACAATTTTAATCGATAAAGATTCCCAAATTAAAATCGAACGTCATAAAATTATTATTAAAAATTCAATAAATTTTAAAGATAAAAGCATTATTAATATAAATAATCCAGAAACGTTTATGATTGCGATAAAGAGATCGTTTAATTTTAAACATTTAAAGAAATAGAGGTATGTGCATGAAAAGAAAATTTTTATGAGGAAGCGCTTTTTCAGGACCTCAAACTGAAGGTAAAGGACAAGGAAAATCACTTTCGACTTGAGATTATTGATTCCAAAAAGAACCACAAAAATTTTATCATCAATTAGAAACTAGCAATGATTTTATCAATCAATATAAAACAGATATTAAACTAGCTAAAGAAGTTAATTTTAATTCTTTAAGAACTTCGATTCAATGAACTTTTTTAATGCCTAATGGAAAAGACGTCAATCCCGCTGCTGTTACGTTTTACAATAATATGATCGATGAAATGTTGCAACAAGGAATTGTGCCAATTATTAATTTATTTCATTTTGATATGCCGATGTGATTAATGGACCAAGGTGGTTGAACGACTAAAGCAAGCATTGACGCTTTCTTACATTACGCAACGACTTGTTTTCAATTATTTGGTGATCGCGTAAAAACTTGAATGACATTCAACGAACCGATCGTTCACGTTGAATGTCAATATCTCTATCAATATCATTATCCTTGTATTGAAAGTATTCCCCAAGCTCTGCAAGCGATGTGAAATACTATCATCGCTCATAAAGTAGTTGTTAAAAAATATCACGAATTAAATTTAGGTGGTGAAATTGGCATAATTTTAAATTTAAAATTACCAAAACCACGTAGTCAATCAGTTGAAGATCTCCAAGCTGCTAATTGAGCTGATATTTGACAAAGTCGCTGTTTCTTAGATGCTTGTTTAAAAGGTCAATTTCCAGAAGAGTTAATTAGCGAATCTAAAAAACGTAATTGAACTTGAAAAACAACTCCCGCAGAATGAACTTTATTAAAAAATTACCCGATCGATTTACTAGGGCTTAATTATTATCAACCGTTAAGAGTTCAAGCGCCAACTAAACTAATAACTAAAGACTTGCCTGATCAATTGTTTTATAATGATTATCAAAAACCAGGCATTAAGATTAATAAATCGCGTGGTTGAGAAATATATCCTGAAGGTATTTACGAAGCGTTAATGCACATTAAAAATAACTATAATAACATTCCTGTATATATCGCTGAGAACGGTACCGGAATCGAAGGCGAAGAAAAATTCGTTAATCAAAAAACGAAGATGATCGAAGATGATTATCGCATTGAATTTTTAGGCGACCATATCGCTGCAGTTGAACGTGCCATTAAAGATGGTAGTAATTGTTTTGGATTTCATATGTGAACTTATATCGATAATTGATCATGATTAAATTCTTATAAAAATCGCTACGGGATCGTTTCTTTAAATATCAATACCGGCCAAAGAACATTAAAAAAATCATATTATTGATTACGAGATTTTATCGCTAATAAGGAGTTATAGAAAATGACAAAATGAAAGATTTATGTAGTCCCCCATACTCATTGAGATCGCGAATGATATTTTTCACAAAGTCGCGCCAATACATTACTAGTTAATAATATGAAAGAAATTATTAAAGTTCTTGAAACTAATTCTAAATATCATAATTTTGTTTTAGATGGACAAATGTCAGTTATTAATGATTTAGAAGCTAATCATAAAAATTTATTACCACAAATTAAAGCACTTGCTAAAAGTAATAAATTACTTTTAGGACCGTGATATTCACAACCTGATAGTTTTAATTCATTAGGTGAATCAATTATTAGAAATTTAGAATATGGAATTTCACAAAGTCAGCAATACGGTAATACTTTAGATAGTGCTTATTTACCAGATTCTTTTGGTTTCAATCATAACTTACCACAAATATTTAATTATTTTGAACTTAAAAACATGATCTTTTGACGTGGCATGAAAAAAGAAGATAACGACAAAACGATTTACTTTAATTGAACAGGAGTTGATGGTAGTTCAATTCCTGCTTATTGTTATAATTCTGGTTATTGAGTTTTTGGTGGTGTTTTTCCATATTGCCAAATCACTCAAAAAAATTATCAAACTAAAACTCAAAAAATATTAGCAGACTTAAAACCTCATTTAGAGAAAATTAAAGCTCGTTCAAACGATACTAATAAATCAATCATCTTACCTTTCGGAGGCGATGAAGGTCCAATCACTAATGAACTTACATTAGTGATTGAAGAATTAAATAAAATCGATGACGAACATAGTTGAGAGATTAGTAATTTCAAAACTTTTTTCAACGATGTTCCTGATCCTACTTATGAAATTAAAGATAGTCTTCATTGACCATACTTAGCGAGAATTCATCGTACGATAGCATCTTCAAGATATGACATTAAAAAATTATTTCGTCATTGTGAAACAAAACTATATTACGAACTAGAACCGTTACAAATAATTTATCGACAAATCGATTCCAAATATCATAATCAAGAAATTATCGATGAAGCGATGAAGAAAATTTTAGTATCACAAGCGCACGATAGTTTAGGATGTTGTAATAGTGATATTACTAATCGTGATATTACTAATCGCTTAACCCAAGCTCTAGAAATTATTAAAATGGAAATTGCAATCATTAAAAAGAAACTTTTCCATAAACTAAATTTAAATAAAGCAACTGATGTTCTTTGTTTTAATTTAGCACCTTACGCAAGAGCGGTTACTTTTGATAGTGTTATTTCTTCTACGAATAAATTCATCAAAAGTAAAGAAGCTAAATTCGTTTTAGAAACTCGCGAAACGACTAAAAAATTTACTTTATTAGAACACGATCTTTATTATGAACATCAAGTTTCTATTAAAACTCCTAAAATGAAAGGTCTTAGTTTTCAAATTATGAAAATCGTTCATAGCGATGATAGTAAAGCTGAACATTTTAACAAGACTAATATGATCGGTAATCCCGAACAACAAATTTGAGTTTATAAAGATTCAGTTTACTATAGTGAAAAAGATGAACATTTAAAAGATTTTATCAATATCTTACCGTTTGATGATTATGGTGATAGTTATGATTTTTCTCCTAATCCTCAAAATGATAAAACTACTAAAATTTCTGCCACTAATAAAGTAACTCATAATATTTCTCACCGTTTCTTTCAAATGGTTAGTTTTGTTCATAACGTTAAATATAGTAATGATTTAGAACAAAAATTTATGATTACGATTAAAAAGTGATTCGATAAGCCTTATGACTTAACGATCACAACTGATAATAAATCAATCGATACTAAATGAGTTTTAAATATCGGTTTAGACGAAGAAATTGAGTTAGCTGATGTTTACGCTAGTCAATCATTAGCGATCGATATTCGCACAGATTTTACCGAACTAGATTGACGCGCTAAAGGTTATCCGGAATTTCCTTGTCCAATCGCAACTAACGATGGTTTAATTCATATTCCTAAAGTTGATAACTTCTCTTTATTAACTTTAGGAAATAATGAATTTAGAACTTTAGAACAATCGTTGCAAGTTACTTTATTTCGTAGTTATGGAAAGATTGGCCGTCCTGATTTAATTTGACGACCAGGTCGTCCTTCTGGAATAAGTTTAGAAACTCCAGATGCCCAACTACAAAAAGAATTGCAATTTGATTTTCAATTTACTTTTAAAAAGACAAACATTGCTCGTATATTAAACGATTGATTTTTCAAAGCTGATTTGTATTACGCTAACAATCCAAATGATTTAGATTTTTATGCTGATCGTTTCGTGGTCAATTATGAACATCAACTAGAACCGGTTAAAGCGAGTCTTAATAATTTAGAAATCGATAGCGATTTTTTCGTTAGCTCATTTCGTATTTTTAAAAATCGATATTACAAATTAAGAATTTCTAATTTAAATGCAAAATCAAAAACTTTCACAATTAAAAAAGATAATCACATTTTAGAATTTGCTATTGAAAAACATTTTCAACAAAAAAGTTATTCATTTATTAATGAAGAAGTTGAAATTAAACCTCAACAATTTTTAACAATTATTATTAAAATTTAGAAAGGTTGATTATGAAAAAAAAATATTTAGCAGTTGATATCGGGGGCACTTTTATAAAGTTAGCAATTCTTGATGAGAAAGGTAACTTTCATAAAGAAACTAAAATTCCCACAATTAAAACTTATGATGCTTTAATTGCAAGTTTAAAAAAATTTATCGACCAAGAAATTATAGTAGCTATTACTTTCGCTCTACCTGGAACAGTTGATGAAGAAACAGGTACTATTGGCGATGCTAGCGCTGTTAACTTTATTATTAATTCACCTTTTAAGAAAAATTTAGAAACAGCTTTTCCCGGAATTGCTATTAGTATGGAAAATGATGCTAACGCTGCTTTGCTTGGTGAATTTTGACAAGGTGGTTTTCAAAAATATAAAAACTTAGTTTCTGTAGTAATTGGTACTGGTATCGGTGGCGCGATTATGATTAATCGAGAAATATATAAAACGTATAATAATATTAATGGTGAGTTTGGATATGCTTTATTAAGTGATAAAAAGACGATCTTATCACGTAGTTCTTCAACTAAAGCAATTCTTGAACGCTACAACCAAAAATTTGAAACTAACTTTATTGTTGGTGATGATCTTTTTAATGATTATTTACAACGTAATAACGAAGAGCAAAATTGATTTATCGATAATATTATCGAACCATTAATAAAATTACTTTCTAATATTAAATATTTTTTAAATCCTGATGCCATTATTATTGGTGGCGGAATTTCAAAAAATAAAATATTTATTGAATTATTAATTAATAACGTTAAGAAGCGTTTTAAAAATATTTCCGAATATAATGAACCGCCTTTAATAGTTGCTTCTAAATTAGGTAATAGAGCTAACTTACTCGGTAGTTTATTTCACTTTTTACAAAAAAAATAAAAATAAGGTAACCCTTATTTTTATTTTTTTATTTTTCATGTTTACTTAATAAGTTTTTTAATTTATGAATTTTTTGAGAAGCTTTATGAGTCTTTTTCTCAGACTTTTTAATATGACTAGATAATAAATATTCATTATTTTTAACAATTAAAATTTTAATTTTTTTAATTCTATATTTAGCAATAACTTTATTAATATTATCTTTTAAAGCTCGTTTGTCTATTTTGTGTTTTTTAGATTTAATTTTACGAATCATAGCAGTTGATTTAAGATTAGTTATTTCAATCACTTGATCACGTTTGTTTTTTATTAATTCTGATTTAATATCATTTTTAAAATAACCAAAAAATAATCTTTGACTACCTTTTTCGCTATCATCTTTATCGATTAAAATTTGAAAACCAGTTTTTAAATTTTCGATTATTTCAATCTTGTCTTCGTATTTTAAACGAATCATTTCTTCATGTCTATGTATTTTAGTGATTTTATAAATTTTTGGATCTCCAACTAAATTTGGATCTTTAAATCATAATTTAGGATTTAATAATGCCATGATTGAATGGAAAATAGCTACAAATATTTTTCGAACATTAAATCAAAATACATCAGATCTAGTTAAAAGTCCCATTCCTTGATATTTATCATTTTTAATTTCTTTTTCTAGAGCATAACTTTCTTCATACTCTAAAACTCGTGGTCTCGTAAAACCAAATATTAAAGCTGTTGTTAGCGCTCCAGCACAAACTGAAACAATTCAACCGATGTAAGGAACTTCTCCTGGAATATATCCTAAAAACGTTCCTAATGGTGATCCTAGACCTCCAAAAAATCTACATCCAAAGAGAACTACTAATCCTCCAGCTACCATAGCTCCAGCTATGTTTGAAATAACAGCTCTTAACGGATTTGTGATAGCAAAAGGAATTGCTCCTTCACTAATACCAACAAGTCCCATCCCAAATGCTGCTTGTCCAGTTTGTTTTTCAGCACTAGAGAATTTATGTTTAAATAACGTTGTCGCTAATCAAGCTCCTAATGGTGGTACCGATATAGCTGCTTGAGTGGCAGTTTGTGGTACAAAATCACTATAAGGTAAATCTAAAGGATTCGTTCCATGTGCTTGCGCACCATTAATAGCTGACGTAAATATCGCTGTCGCAACTACTAATGCTGTTTTGTTGAACGGACCTCCTAAATCAATCGCTATCATTCCGGCAAATAACATTCCGATCAAAGGTAAAATTAGAGGACTTGCCCCGTTTGATTGATCTAATAAAGAGAAAAAAGTTCCCATAATTAAAATTAATGGTATTGCGATTATCAGTACAAAAACATAAATCATAAAAGTTGATATAATTGGTAATACCATAATTGGTGCTACCGGCTTTACAACTTTAGGAAAATTAATTCACTTCAATCCTTTAACTAAATATCCAGCGGCTGCCCCGACGGCAATCGCTCCTAAAAATCCTGCATTAACCGTCAGATCTCCCGTTGGTTGATGAGTGATTTTTTCAACTCATTCTAACAAACTATTAGGTAATGAAGTAGTTAAAGTTCCACTATCATTAATTGCATAACTACCGATCAATCCAGCAGGCATTGCTGACCGACCACCAATTGCATAAGCAAGATACATTCCAAATATTGGCAACATTAGTTTCAATCCAATCCCACCAATTTGACTTCAACCAGCTACAAAACTATTAGGATAATGCCATTTACCACCATTAGATATATAATGAGATGCAATAACATTCGGGATTGCCATCAAGATTCCTCCGGTGATTGTAATTGGAATCATATATCCAATCGCCGTCATCAACGCTTTCATGAAAGCGTTTTTGTTTTTAGCGCCTAAATTAAAGATTGCTGATTCATCACCGTCATTGTCTCTCCCTTCACTAATTGCTTTGTTTTTCTTATCTTTAATTTTAATTGCACGATTAATAATTTTTTCAGCATTTTTAATCGCTTCATTTGTATCAGTTTCAATAATGAAACGATTCTTAAAACGACTAAGATCGATTTTTAAATCTGAAGCTATAAAAATAACATCAGCTTTTTCAATATCTTCTCTAGTTAAAACGTTTTTAGCTCCAGAAGCTCCTTGAGTTTCAACTTTATATTTTCAATTATTTTTGATACAAGCTGATTCAATTCGATCTTTAGCCATATAAGTATGGGCAATTCCTGCAGCACACGAAGTTACTGCAACGACCGATATTGTTTTATTGCTTAATTTTGATTCTTTTGAAGGTGTTCTTGTAGCGTTAGCGTTTTTATTTATATTGGCGCTAATATATTTAATAATATCTTCTTTATCACCAGTTTTGATGATCTGACGAAATTTTTCATTGTTCATTAAAACTGCTGCTTGAGATAATATTTTTAAATGTTCATCTTTAGCGTTTTCCGGCACTAAAATACACATAATGTATTTCACTGTATTTTTACCGTCTAATGTTTTTCATTTAATGTCTGTTTTATTTACAACGATATAAAGACTTGGTTTTAAAACAGAACCACTAATCGCATGCGGAATCGCAAATCCATTTTCCAAACCTGTCGAAATCTCTTTTTCTCGTACATGAAGTGCTTTCTTCACAACGTTTAAATCATTAATATCTTTATTTTTAAACGCTAGTTGGGCGATGCCTTCAAACACTTTTTCTGTGTTCTTAAAATTAGCATTTAAAATAATTTTATTTATATTGATTAATTTCATTTTGCCTCCACCTAAATATTTAAAGTTTATTTGATATTCTTTTCCCTTGTTATATCTTATTATAAAAAGGTTTTTATTAAATTTTCACCTTCAATAATTATTATAAATGATTATAAAAATAATAGGTATAAAAATAAATATTTAAAAAGTTATTAAAAGGAAATATCGATAAAAAACAAGATTAAACTTTTATAGCGATAACTATTAAATAAAAAGATAATTTTTTGAAATATTTTCACAATTAAATTTAATAAATATATTTTAATTGTGAAAACTAAAAATCTATGTATAATTTTTATTGTAATGAAAAGTAATAAAATTATCCATTATGGAGGAAAAAATGCTTTTATACAATTCTTTAACTAATAAAAAAGAAGAGTTATTAATTAAATCACAAAAAGTTAATTTATATATTTGCGGACCAACAGTTTATAATTACATCCATATTGGTAATGCTAGGCCGCTAATAAACTTTGATGTTTTACATCGAGTTTTGAAATTATATAATTACAAAGTGAATTACATTCATAATTTTACTGATATCGATGATAAGATAATTGCCAAAGCGCACGAAAAGAAAATTAACGAAATTGAATTGGCGACTTATCATATGCAAGCTTATAATAATGATATTAAAAATTTACGTATTTTAAAACCAACTATGCAGCCAAAAGTTAGTGATTCAATTCCACAAATTATTAAATTTATTGAAAAACTTGTCATACAGAAAGACGCTTATGTTGTTAATGGAAATGTTTATTTTAGAACAACAAAACATCTTGATCAATACGGAAAAATTAGTAATTTAAAAATTGATGATTTATCTAATGATGATCTCAATAATTCTGAAAAAGAAAACCCAAGAGATTTTTCTTTGTGAAAGAAAACCGATTTTGGTATGAATTGAAAATCACCTTGAAGTGATGGTCGTCCTGGATGACATACAGAATGCGTTGTTTTTAACGATGAAATATTTAATAGTGAAACGATTGATATTCATGGTGGTGGTGTTGATTTAAAATTTCCTCATCACGAAAACGAAAGAATTCAATGAATTGCCGCTAATAAAAAACCGCTAGCAAAATTCTGAATTCATAATGGTCAAGTCATGTTGAAAAATACTAAAATGTCAAAATCATTAGGTAATACTTTATTATTAAAAGACGTGCGTGAACAACACGGCGTTATGGCTTTAAAATATATTATTTTAAATAGTCATTATCGCGGACCTATTAACGTTACTGAAGAAACTTTTACTAACGCTAAAATAATAATTAATAAATGAAAAAATAATTTACAAAAAATTCAAAATTATCTACAAACGAAAAATTTATACGACACAAATTCTATTGATTGAATAAGTTGTACAGATATTTCTTGAGTGACTTTTTTAAAATATCTAAACGATGACTTAAACACCGCTAACGCTATTATGGTAATCGACGATATTATTAAAAAAATTCAAAATATAAAAGATAATTCAATTATTAATACTAAATTTTTAATTATTAATAAAATGTTAGAAACTTTAGGACTATTATTAGATATTCAAATTTTAACTAATAATGATATTGTTTTATTAAACGAATGAAACGAATTAAAAGATAACAAAAATTACAAAGAAGCTGATGCACTAAGAAGTTTATTAGCTGAAAAGGGGATATTATAAAATGAATTATAATTTAATATATGGAAAGAACCCAATTTTATTAATTGTTAAAATCGATCCGAGAATAATTAATAAAATTTATCTTAATTGGCAATACTCAAAAGATCCGATCGTCGATACGTTAAAAGCAGCTAAAGTTGATTTCGAATTTAAAGATAGTAATTTTTTAAACGAAATAACTGATTTTGCTAATCATCAAAATTTTGTAGCCGAAGTAAAAGACCCGCGACAATATCAATTAGAAATGTTGAAAAAAATTCCTCAAGAAAAAAATCCTTTTGTAATTATGATTGACTCTATCACTGATCCTCATAATTTCGGAGCAATTCTTAGAGTTGCCGATGCCGTTGGTGTTGAAGCTTTAATTTATTCTAAAAATCGACAAGTTAAACCAAATGCCACAGTAGCTAAAGTTTCTACTGGTGCAATGTATAGTGTTAAATTGATTGAAGTTACTAATCTAACTCGCACTTGTGAAACATTAAAAAAATGAGGTTATTGAATTATTGGTTCTGCCCTTGATGCAGATTCTATTAATGTTAAAGATTTTAATCATCAATCACCTATGTGTTTAATTATCGGTAGCGAAGGAAAAGGTATTTCTAAAAATTTATTAAGTAAAGTAGACATAAAAATTAAACTGCCAATGCAAGGTAAAGTCCAATCTTTAAATGCATCTGTTGCAGCCGGAATATTATCTTACAAGATTAAAAATTTAATTTAAAAAATGAAAAATAAAAATATTATTGATGAATTAATATTAGAGTACCGATCAACTAAAAAATCTCAAATATTCAATAAATTAAAAAGTATTTTTGATAGGTCTTTAGAAATTCATACTAAAATGGCTTATCAAAAATATTATAAATTTATAAATTATAATGAAATATTGTTATTAACTGAAATGTGTTTTTATAAATTAATTAATGATTATGACTTTAATAAAGGCGCTACTTTTAAAACATATGTTGGTAATTATTTAAAATACCGCTTAAACGATGAAATTAAAATGATGCTACCTCCTAAAAAAGATGCTATGAGAAATTATTGTAATATTGAAAAAACTCATTATCAAGAAGATAAAAAGCAATATACTTTTAGGGAATTTAATATGGAAGAATATATTAATGATGTTTCTTTATCAGAAATCGAAAAACAAGTCTTTAAAATGCACTTTGAAGGCGAAACTTTAAATAGCATTTCAAAAATTCTAAAAAGAAATTATAAATCTGTTGATAACGCTTTACAAAGAGCTAAAAAGAAATTAAAAAAAAGTATTATTTTTAAATAAAATTTTAAAAATAATACTTTTTCTTTTAAAGTTTATTTGTTGTTTGTCGCTATTATAATTAAACATTTAAACAATTGCTTTATTTTTTAAGAAAATTATATATAATTAATAATAGTCATACTTAAAAGAATAAGGAAAAGAATAAGGAGTTTTGTCAATAAAAATATGAAGAAAAAAATAATTAAATCTATTGGTTTGTTTTCGATTATGGCTGGTTCTCTAACTACTATGAGTTGTTCTCATAGTAGCGATAAATGAGCTTTCAATTGAAACACAGGCGCAAAAGTAAGTATCGATGATTTTATAAATGACATTAAAAGAGACAGTGGTCAATTTAGTAAAACTGACACAGTTGTTTATAATGATTCAATTAACTTACTATACAAAAAAACAAATAGTAAAAGTGACTGAGATGGCGTTGTTAAAGAAGCGCACGATAAATTCAATGATGAACTTAAAAATTTTAAAAAAGCTAACGGACATGGTTGAAAAGCGAAATGAGTTAAATCTTTAAAAACTAAAGGTTACACTAGCAATAGTGATTATATCGATAGTTTAATAACTGCTTCAATATCTAGTCAAGTTAAATCAAAATTTGGTTATCAAGAAGAAACTAAAACTCAAGATGAAATAAAAACAGAATATACAGGCGGTTTACAATTTAAATTTAAAGGTGTTGACTTAAGAAATAATTGAGGTAATTCAGCTACAAATAATTTACCTGGAATTAGTTATGATCAAGCTACAGATACAAGTTCAATTTCTTTAACTGAACAACAAATAGTTGATAATTTTGCAAGTTCTAAGAGTGATAATAACGGTAACTACCGTGTTATGAATAAAAATAGTATTAAAGCATTTTATTTATACAATATTATTAACTTACCGATTTCAATGCAACATTCACTATCAAAATTTAGTTGATTTGATGCTAAAGCAGCTCCAAACGATTTTGGTCAACAAAATTCAATGGCAACAGCTGATATTAAATCTTTATATTATACTTTAAATTCATTAGGCGGAGCTAGTCCGGATCTTGAAACTATTGCTAAAAATAGAAGTGAAGATACTGGTTCTCAAGCTAAAAACGGTTACTTAGGTATTGTTAATATGTTAAGTAGTTCTTATGTCCCTGGATTTATCAACGGAATGTATAACAGCGTTGTTAATCCTGGAACTAATACTGCAAATTTCCCATTTACATTACATACTTTCCGAGAGTTATTACATAAGAATGCCCCTGATGTTTTTCCAGATTCAATTTGAAGTGATACACAAATTCCAGATAGCGTATGAAATAAATTAGATAACCCTCATAACGGTAATGATTTAAGATTCGGAATCGCAAATGATGTTGCTAAAGGATTTCAAACTAACGGTTTTTATTCTTATTACAATATTGTAGGTGCAAATGGAGAATCACTTAAAAATATACACGCTATGGTAAGTAAAGATGGATTCCATTTCTTTTCTTCAACAACTAATCCTACAACAATGATTAGAAAAGATTTTGATCAAGAAATAGATAAAATAAATAATCCTTCTGAAATTGTTGATTATGGAATTTTAGATAAATTTAGTAGTTGAGTTAGTGGAGCTAATTTTTGATACGAAATGAACGCTTTAAATATAGTTCATGATGCAGATTCAAAAGATAGTAATAATACTGATATTTTACCTGATAAAGAATACAACAAATTTCAAAACGTATTAACAAGTAAAAATATTTTATTACCATTATTAAAAAATAGAGATACTTTCCTTGAAGGAACTTCAACATTTGTAGCTGATAACAATAATTCTACAATTAAATGAAACGATACAAAATGAACTGATGATGCTGTAAATCAATTATTAAAATTGATTCCAGAATTAAATAATGCTTAAGGAGATAGAATTTAAAATGATGAAAAGAAAAAATAGAATTAAAAAGTTATTTATTGTTACAGCTAGTTTAGCATCTATGACTTCATTGGCTTTATCTACTATAAGTTGTGGTTCTTCTTCTGGATTAAGTACTGAGGACGGTTTCTACGTTGCTCAATACGGTTCTAAAGAATTAAAAGAACTTTACTATACTGGTGTAGCTAAAAACTTATATAAATTTAGTGGTGCTGATGATCGTAAAATAGATGTAGCAGACAGCGTTACTTCTAACGATTATTTAAACATGAAAGAATATTTATTATTAAACGATCTATGAGCAACTGCTAATAGTTCTAAAAATAAAAATTATTCTGGTTCTGATTTATCTGAATTAATTATTACAACTAGAGATTATTCTGATTACAAAACTGAGTTTAAAACTGCTTTAAACTTTTTAATTAGAAATGATTTACACGATATTTTAAATGGTAAAGCTACTAATTCAAGTGGCGTAACTATTACAAAAAAACAAACAATTGAAATAATGAACATTTATTATAATCTTTCTCAAGATGAAAGAATTAAAATCAATAAAGAAATGATCGATATGTATTTCTTGAATTCAGAACATTCATACAATTCATTGTATAGTAATGATTACTTAGTTCAATATATTCAAGAATATCGCCCATCAATGCTTTGAGCAATCACTAATACTAAAGATAACGTTATTGATCCATTATCTAAAATAGGTGATAATCTTAACACTGTTAAAACGACAACTCCAAATGATTTTCTAAAAACTTGAAATGGTCAATTCGGAATTCGCGAAGGCGACAAAACTAATAATACAAATTCATTCATTAACACAGAAACTGTTAATTATAAATATCAAAGATCTAGTTTAGGTGTTCTACCAATGTTAGGTAGCAATAATCCTGAATATAGTAATATGTATAATTTTCAAGGTATGAAATTTACTTCTGATACATTAGCAGATGATGCTTCTACTTTATCTGTTTTTGGATACAATAGACAACAACAAGAAAAGAAAAATCCCGACATTTATCAAGACGGTATTGTTGTTACTAAAGATTCAAATAAAAATTCTGTTTATGTTCACGGTAAAATTAAAGGTTTAAACATTTATTACGCCAAAAACTTCGTAAACAATTACGCAGCTCCTAGTGAGGGATTGCCTTTTGGTCAATATAGTTTACCTACAAATATTACTTCTGACAAAACTAGTATTCTAAGAAATTACATCGAATTGCAATTGATAAGCAAAATGGAAACATCTGCTTTATCTTTCTACCAAGATCGTTACTACATTGACGTTACTAATGATGACGTTAAAAAAGTACAACCTTCTGGAACAGGAAAATAGTTTCTTCGATGGAAACAATTTTTTCTAAAATCATTAAAGGCGAAATCCCTTCTTACAAAATTTTTGAAGATAGCGATCATTTCGCCTTTCTTGATATAAATCCCGAAAATAGCGGTCATTTCTTAGTAATTCCTAAAAAACACAGTACTAACCTTATCGACATAAAAGAAGCTCAAATAGGCCCTTTATTTAGCACTGCTATAGCATTAGCTAAAGCAATGATCAAACCTCTAAACGCTAATAGCTTTAAATTAAGAGTCGCTAGCGGTAAAGAAGCTGGTCAAATGGTCTTTCATACTCACGTTCATATCATTCCTTTCTACGATGATAAAAACAAACAAATAGATAAAGATGATTTAAAGTTAATTCATGCAACTATGATTAAAAAATAGACAATAAAAAAAAACAGACATTCAAGTCTGTTTTTTTTTATTGTCTATTTATCCATATATCTTAAACATAAAGAATACGAATATTATAAATAGAATTATACAAGCTGTTAAAGCATAAAATTTAAAATAATTAACTCGTTTAATAATTTTTTTATTATAAATACGATCTTTAATATTTGCATAATTTAATTTATCATAGATTTTTTCATTGATAGAGATCAATATCAGAGTAGACATAGATACCACTAGCGGAACAATGTATGTTCAGAAGCGATAGAACCCTGTAAACGTTTTGATATTGTCTTCAGTGGCATTCTTAAACGAACTGAAGTTAATTGCGTAAAATAGAGCATCTATTGTACCTGCTCCACCTGGAGTAGGCATAAATGTATTAGCTACGTTAACTACTTTTTGAGATGATAAGAAAGCAAAGTAACTAATATCACTATCTAAAGTACCCATTGATTTTTGAGCGAAGTAATAAACTGCTAAAAAAGATGGGGCCGCATTAACTATACATAAAAGAATCATCGTTTTTTTATCTGTTCAGATTATTTTAATACTTCTTCGAAGTTCGCTAGCCTCGTGTTCTAAACGAGCATATTCACGATCATAATCTTTAATATATCTAACTTTAACTCCTAGTTTTAAGAAGAAGCTAATTAAAAGTCGATGAATTTTTGTTGATAATCCAGCAATAAAAAATACTGCTGAAACTAAAATATCCATAAAAAATCCAATAATAACACAAGATAAAGCTCAATATCCTGCCGCTCCATTATGGAAAAAAGTTTGTTTTAAAATAACTAACCCAGCAGGTATTAAAATAATGGCAATAATAATTTTAACTACTTGATTTACGATCGTTTCAACTAATAGAGCTGATATTAATTTATTAGTTTGAACTTTTTTTCTTCGTAAATATCAAATTTGTAAAATTTGTCCTCCTGTTGAAAAAGGAGTTATTCCAGAAACTATTTTATCTAAAATTTGAGCAATAAAGGCATGACGGTATTTCAAACCAGTCTTAAATTTCTTTCCAACAATCCAGACCCCTAAAGCACTAAAAGGTGCTCAAGTTAAAAAGATAGTGAATAGAAATACCACAAAATAAACAGCATTTTGACTACTTAAATCTCTCGAACTATGATGTCAAATAGCGGTAAAAATATCTCATGATTTACGACTGTCATTACTATAAAATCTATAAACTAATATTAATAAAACAGCCATTAACATAACGCTTCAGAAAAGTCATATCCCAATTTCTTTTTTAGAAATTTGGGTTTTTTTAGAAACGTTTGTTAATATTTTAATTTCTTTTTCAAATTTCCTAAATTTAATTATTGCATTAATTTTATTGTTAGCAATTGTACAATAATAAATTTTTAATTTAGGTTCTGTACCTGAAGGTCTAACAGCGATTCAAGAACCATCTTCTAAATGGAATTTAATCATGTTAGTTTTTGGAAATCCAGAAACACCTTTTCTAAAATCTTCTGTTTTAAGAACTTTAATTCCTCCAATAGAAGAAATATCTTGTCTTAAAGTATGCATGAAGTCTTCAACTTCAGCTTTATTATTAATCATTATAGATGTAGTTTGTTCATAATAATAACCATACTTATTATAAATTTCTAACAAAACATCGTTTAACGTTTTGTTTTGTGATTTATAATAACTAGCAGCATCAGCAATTAATAGAGCTGTTTGAAAACCATCTTTATCACGACATAAATCGGAATTTATTAACGAACCATAAGATTCTTCAAAACCATAAAGAAAGTCTTCGTTTTTAGTATTTTCAATTAGATGACCGATTCATTTAAATCCTGTTAAAGTATCTTTTACTTTAACATTATATTCTTTAGCAATAGCATCAACTAAAGTTGTTGAGACGATTGATTTAGCAATATATTTATTTTTTAAATCAGCTTTAGCTGTATTAGATAAAATATATTCTAATAAAATAGCAGCTGTTTGATTACCATTTAAAATTTTATATTGTTTATCAACTTTTAAAACAACACCGACACGATCAGCGTCAGGGTCAGTTGTAATTCCAATATCAAAGTTTTTTTTCTTTAAAAATTTTATAATTTTATCATAAGCAGTATTGTTTTCCGGATTAGGAGATTTAGTTCCGTTAAAATCAGGGTTTGGATCTCTTTGCTCGGGAACAGTAAAATATTGATAATTATTCTCTTCGAATAAACGTTCCATTATTTTTAAAGATGTTCCTTGTTGCGGGGAAAATACGATCGATGCTTTTTGACTAAGTTGATTGTTAAATTGAATTTTATTAAGATCGGTAATATAATTATCGATTATTTTTTGCGGTATTGTTGATCATTTTTCTTGATCACTTAAAGCAATATCAAAAAAATCAATTTTTTTAGAAATTAAACTTATTTCGTCAGTATCTTTTGGCAATAATTGACAACCATTATGATCGTAGACTTTAAAACCATTATACTCTTTTGGATTATGTGATGCAGTGATCACAATTCCCGACGCTAAATTCATTTTTCTAATTACATAAGATAAAAGCGGTGTTGGTTGTAATTCGTTGTTTTCAAAAAGAAAAACTTTAAAACCGAGATCAATTAAAACTTTGGCACTAATCTCACTAAATTCATTCGACATATGACGATTGTCATGAGCGATAACGATTCCTTTAGTTAAGTTATTGGCATTTTGTTTTTTTAAAAATTGACCTAAACTTCATGCTGCTTTTCTAATAGTATAACTATTAAGACGTTTGTTACCAGGACCCATTAGTCCACGTATACCTGCTGTTCCAAACATTAATTCTTCACCAAAATAAGCATTAATTTTATTGTGCTTAATTTTAGTTAGTGCATTATGATTTTTAGCATCTAAAGATTTATTATTTAATCATCGTTTGTATTCTATTTCGTTTATAGTTAGTTCTTTATTTTTTTTCATATAAAAAACTATTTATAGCGTTTACGCGCCTCTTTACGCGCTTCTTTATTGTGACGATTATTAATTCGATCTTTATATTTAGTTGATAAACGATTGTAGTAACTATCTCATTCTTGACAAATAATGTCATGATCATATTTTTTAGCTATCGCTTGGCTATATCCTTTAGCAGCAGCATAGCTTTCTTTATTAGTCGCTAATTTATCGATTATTTTAGCAAAATCAGCATTGTTATTAGCTTTTAAATATTTTGTAAAATTAAATATTTCAGCATATTCAGGTAAATCTCTTAATAACATTGGCACATTTACATTAGCTGCTTCTAAAATTGACATTGGAAACAACTCGTTTAAAGCCGGCATAAAGAAAAGGTCAGAAACGTTTAAATAATCATTAACTTCTTCTGGACTTACGCGCCCTTTAAAAAAGACATTGTCAGGAGGATTAGAAACAAATTGTTCGATTTCTTTATGTCCATGACTCATTTTTTTAAAGGCGAACGAACCAAGTCAAATAAATTTATATTTTGGTAACTTTTTAGCTACTTCAATAAAATCTTTAACACCTTTTCTAGTTTGTAATTGACCCACAGAAACTACAATAAATTCATCTTTAAATAAATTATATTTTTTACGTAGCTCTAATCTTTCTACATTAGAAACAGGTGAGAATCCGCTGCTATCTACTACATTAGGAATATAAGTTATTTTTGAACGATCAACACCGATATCAACTAAATCATTAATGAACATAGGATTAACTACAACTAGTTCATCTACGTGAGTTAAAAAATAATTAGATCAACTAATAATTTTTTTTAAAAATAAACGATGGATTCAATTTTGAGGATCGTATGAATTATCTGTATGTGTGTGCGGAATAAAATGTACGTTAAAAATTGTTACTCCATGATATTTACCGCGACGCATATGTCATTTGTAACGTGGATCTGGTGTGTTCATATGAATAAAATCAGCATCAGATTTACGATGATTTGTAGTTTGATATTCACTAGCAAAAGGTTCTTTTTCAAAATGTTTTAAGAACTCTCTTCAAGCAGAACCTGGACCAGTAGCTTTAACTCTATGAGCACTTGACAATAAATTTATTGATAGATTTTTTTTACCTATTAAAGATTTTTTAATCGACATCTTTTAACTCCTTATTTATAATGAATGAAATTATTTATTTAGTAAACTAGCTGCTTCTTGATCAACTATAACAGTTACATTTGGATGGTCTTGTAAAATTGTACAAGGTCATTTAGTATCAATTTTACCTTCCACTAATTCTTTAACTGCTTCTGCTTTATGAGCTCCGTCAGTTAATAATAAAATTGTTTTTGCTTGCATAATTGATTTTATTCCCATAGTAATTGCTTCTTTAGGAACTTCATTTGCTGAATCGAAAAATCTAGCATTAGAATCAATCGTATTTTGAGTTAATTTAACTACATGAACTTCACTATCAAAACTAGATCCTGGTTCATTAAAAGCGATATGGCCATTTTGACCTAAACCTAATAATTGAACATCAATTTTATAATCGTTTAATTTATTTTGAAAATCACTAATATTGTTTTTTAAATTCCCGATTCCAGATACGATATTAATGTTTTCATCTTTGATATTTAATTTTTCAAATAAAAGATTATGCATAAAATAATCATATGACTGAGGATGAGACTTTTCTAAACCAACATATTCATCTAAATTAAAAGTAGTAATTTGGCTTCAATCAGTTAATTTATTTTTATAAGCTTCAATCAGTAATTCATAAGTTCTAATTGGACTTGAACCTGTAGCTAACCCTAAAATTGAATTTGGTTTTTTGATAATTTGTTTATTTAAAAAACTACTAGCTTTTAAAGCAATTTCTTCTTTATTTTTACAAATAATTAGTTTCATTAAAATTCCTCTTCCAATATTATATTTTCTGTTAATTTTCCAAAAAGTGGTTTTCCTTTAATGAATACTTCAACTATTTCATAATATTTATCAACAATAATTATATCAGCTATTAAACCTGACTTTATCGTTCCAACTTTATTATCGATTTTTAATTGTACGGCTGCATTATAAGAACTCATGCGAACAGCATCATTAATTGAAGCATCGCTAAATTTCATAATGTTTCTAAAACATTCAATCATTGTAGCGCCACTTCCAGCAATCGTATCAGTTCCAGTCAATGTTAATAGTCCGCCTTTTTTAGTAATGTCGAATCCGCCTGATTTATAACCAGAACCGTCTTGACATCCAGCAGGACTAATAGAATCAGTTACTAAAGTAATTTGTTCAGGTCCTAAAATACTATAAGTTATTTTAATGATTTCTTTTCTCAAATGAATCCCATCACAAATAATCTCGTGTAACATATTAGTATTTTTTGTAGCGTAGTTTAAACTAGCAGCTACTATCCCAGGCTTACGATGGTGAAACCCACTCATTGCATTATATAAATGAGTTGTGTGATTAGCACCTAATTCAAAAGCATCAGTCGCTTCTAAGAAAGTTGCTCCTGAATGACCTACCGAAGGAATTATATTTAAATCTATTAAACCAGTAGTGAAGTTTTCATCTGCTAATTCTGGCGCGTAAGTAATAATTTTAATATTACCTTTAGCGATTTCTTGCATTTTTTTAACTTCTTCTAAATTTGGTTTTCTTAATAAATTAAGTTTATGAGCACCTTTAAATTTAGGTGATATATATGGACCTTCCATATGACAACCTATTAAAGTAGCGGCATCATTTATTTCATCTTTTGATTGTAAATCAATGACTTTAGTCATGACTTTTAAAGCTTTATTTATATTAGGTATCGATGCAGTTATTGAGGCTCCTACTACTGAAGTAGTTCCTCCTTTTGGTAAGTTTTGCAAAAATACTTTTCAACTTTCGATAGTACTGTCCATAAAATCTTTTTCAAAAGATCCATGAATATGCATATCTATAAAACCAGGAATAGCGATTAATTCACGACAATCAATACTATCGACTGGCGCTTTATCATCGCTAATAATATCTGATATTTTATTCTTTTTAATGATAATTGCAGCATTTTCAATTGTCATATCATGATTTACAATTTTTAAATTTTTTAAAGATATTGACATTTGTAATACCTTGCTTTCTTATTAATGTTTAATTATTTTTTATTTTCTTGATATTTTTGCATAATACGGATCGCTAATTGGATCGCATTGTAAATAGCTACTACGATAGCATAGAATAAACGAATTTTTTGAATTCTACGAATGATTGTTGCTTCTTGTTCAGTTAATTCACCATTTTTAACACATTTCTTTAAGAATGGTTTCATAACTTTAACAATTTCAATATATCATAATACTGATATTCAAATAGCAATTAATATAACTGCTGTATAAATTATATTCAATACTCAAATTACACCATTAACTTGAAAAGTACTAGCATTTGTATTTTGAAATATCGGTATCATTATCATAATCCCTAAAATAAATACTAAACAAATTAAAAGTCCTGATAAAGAAGCAGAAAATTTATATAGAAGTCGGCGTTTTGCGCTTTTTTCTACTAAAGTTGCATAGTAAGCATTTTCAGAAGCTTCATTTAATGTTCATAAAGATCTACGTCTGGCAGTTCACGGTTTTAAAGTTAAAGCTTTTCTCGCTTTAGAATAGTTTCAAAATTTATATCCACCAAAAAAATATCTTGATCTTACTTCAATATTTTTTTTAACTCCAAAAGCTCTCATAGTTTTAACAGAAAAATCTGATCCTGTATAATTATGACTATTACCTCTATGAATTCATGAATGTTTTATTCAATATATAAAATATACTATTGCCGTTACCATCATCACTAAACCAACGATAGCTAACAAAGTAGCCATCACAATTAATCCAGGAGTCATCTTAACGTTCATATCTGTTGTTAATAAAGAAATCATATAAATACACCTCTTTAAAATTATACTATCTTTAGCAAAAAAGTCCTAATCTTTTTAACTAAAAATTAGGACTTTTTTTCATAATATTATTTTTGTAAAATAATTTGTAAATGTTTTTTTATTTCCGATACTTTATCTAGTTTTTCTCAAGGTAAATTAGGAATGTCATCTCTACCAAAATGACCATAAGCACTAACTTTAAAATATCAAGGTTTTTGTAACTCTAAATCAGCAATAATTCCTGAAGGAGTTAAATTAAAAGTATTTTTAATAACTTTAATTATTACGTTATCGTCATATTGACTAGTTCCTTGAGTATTTACTCATATTGAAATTGGTTCCGAAACACCAATTGCATAAGACAATTGAATTTCAATTTGTTTAGCTAATTTTGCAGCAACAATATTCTTAGCGATATATCTAGTAATATATGCTCCACTACGATCTACTTTAGTAGCATCTTTACCTGAAAACGCTCCGCCACCGTGACGGGCTGAACCACCATAAGTATCGACAATAATTTTACGACCAGTTAAACCAGTGTCGCCAACAGGTCCCCCAATAACAAAACGACCAGTTGGATTTATTAATATTTTAAATTCTTTTTGATTCTTTAAGTGTTTTTCTACTACTGGTTTAATTATTGATTCTTTAATATAATTATAAAATACTTCTAAATCAATTTTATCTTCATGTTGAATTGACATTAAAACACTATAAATTTTAACTTCTTGGGGATCACTATAATTTAAAGTTACTTCTGATTTCATATCTGGACCAGCATATTTAAAATCATTACTTTTACGAAGTTTAGATGCTGTTTTAACTAAATCATGTGCGATCGTTAAAGCTAAAGGCATATAAGAATCTGTTTCATCAGTTGCATAACCAAACATAATTCCTTGATCTCCAGCACCAATTAATTTTTGATGATCAGATGAATGATCTACTCCTTGGGCGATATCTTGCGATTGATTATTGATTAAAATTTCAATCGGATAAGTTTCTGGATCTAAACCATTTTTAGAACTATAACCAATATGAGTTAAAACTTGACGTGCTACTTTAGCATAATCTACAACAGCATTAGTTCTAATTTCTCCCGAAATTATCATCTTGTAAGCAGTTGCAAAAGTTTCACAAGCTACTCGTGAATTAGGATCTTGTTTTAAACACGCATCTAAAATAGCATCTGATACTTGATCACATATTTTATCAGGGTGACCTTCCGATACCGATTCGCTCGAAAATAAAATTAATTCTTTTAAATTTGACATAATAAAAACCTCTTTCTCAATTATTAAATTAAGAAGAGGTTTATAAATAAATCTTATTTTTGTTCTTTATAACAAATAGATAAATTTAAAATTATTGATAACGCAAATAAGCGTCCTGGAACTGACCACCTTAATTATTGAAAACAATAATTGGTTGGTTGCAAATCATAGGAGTTCTCTATCCGATTTGCCTCTTAATAATTTTTTTAATTATCAACATTATACATTTTTTTTACAAAAATGTAAATTGATTATTTACCTGTAATATCTTTTAAAGCATTTGCTACAAATTCTACTTTAGGTCCAATAATTACTTGAACTGATTTTTTAGAAGGTGTAATAACACCAAATACTTGTAATTTTTTAATAGCATCTTTTTTAATTATAGAACTATCTAAAACATTAAGTCTTAATCTAGTCGCACAATTTCCAACTGATACTATATTTTTATTTCCTCCTAAAAGAGGAAGTAATTTAGTAGCCAACAGTTTATATTTAGCTTTTTTATCTACAACTGCTGGTTTTTCTGGTTTTTCATTAATTGTATCTTCATTATAACCTAAGTGATCTTCTGGTTTTTCAGTTGGATCACTAATAATGTTTGAATTTCTACCTGGTGTAGATAGGTTGAATTTCAAGATAAATGTTCTAAATGTGAAGTAGTACAGCGCTGCTGTTGCCGCTCCGATTGGTCATAATCATAATGGATTTGCTCAAATTGAGTGAGCATCTTTGAAGTAATCTCATGAAGTAGGTAATGAAATTAAGTAATCAAATAATCCTGCTGAGAATCCGAATCCAATTCTAACTCCCATAGCAACAAATAACATACTTATGATTCCAGTAAAGATTACATGGATACCATATAATACTGGTGCTAAGAATACGAATGAGAATTCAATTGGTTCAGTAATACCAGTAAAGAATGATACTAGTGCTGCTGATCCTAAAATACCCATAGTTGCTTGACGATTTTCTATATCTGAACAATAGACCATCGCTATCGCTGCTGCTGGTAATCCAAACATCATGATTGGGAAGTAACCAGTTTGAAATACCCCGGCTCCTCTAATACCATTAGCAAAAGCTGAGATATCTCCAAAAGCATTAACTTCACCTTTACCTGGAATAACACTCATTCCATCTAACGGAATTTGGAATCAAAATATTGTATTAACAATATGATGTAATCCGAATGGTAATAATAAACGATTTAGAACTCCATAAATTCCGGCAAGAGCTCCAACTGTCATAGAATTAACAAATCCTGATTTTCCTTTGGCTGCTGCTGATTGATGAACAACTCATCCACCAAATTCATCAAAAACATATGATATTCATGGCAGAATTAATGCTGCTAGAATACCAAACACCATAGTTGCTCCAGTAACGATCATCGGAATGAAACGTCTTCCTGAAAAGAAACCTAAAGCTGTTGGTAATTCAATTTCTTTATAACGATTGTATAAGGCAGCTGTAATAAATCCACAACCAATTCCACCTAATACGCCCGGTATTATATTTCAAGATGCAACTAAAGCATCTTTACCATCAACAATACCACCTGTCGTTGTATATAATAATTTAGATAAGAATAAATGGCGTATGTGATTCGTATCGCTTGGGTCGATAACATAGTGACCATTTGATTCTAAAGCTCCTACCATTACGTGTGAATAAAATAAACTAGGTAATGCATGTTCTGCTAATAGGCCTTGTAGTCCTAATAAACTTAACGCACCTACTAGAGCTGCTTCTCCTCGAGAATCTTTAGTTAATCCAAATGCAATTCCGATTGCAAAGAATAATCCAAGATTGTTGAAGAACGCTCCTCCGGGGGCACTTATAATATTTCCAAATATAGCTTGTAAATTTGTAGCATGATCTGCTCCTGTGTTATGGAATGATCCTGCGAACACTCCAACACGTAGTAATAAAGCTGCTACGGGCATACAAGCAATAGGATATAGAAGTGCTTTACCTAAATTTTGCAATTTAGCTAACATCTTAATTTTCCTCCAAAAAAACTATTTATTATATTGATAATAGTTTTTTAATTCTTGTTTTTCATTTTTTAATTTACATTATAAATATATAGAGGTTTTAAATAACTAATTAAGTTTTAAAAAGTTATTTAAAACTTGTAGTTTTTTATTAAAGTTATGGGACGAATTTATTAAACATAAAAACTCATTCCAAAATCTATTATACATTAAAAAACAAGATTTTTTGAGAAAAAATTAAAATTATTCTCAAACTATATTTTTCTCGTCGTTTTCGTTTCTTTTCGTGAATTTTGTAACCATAATAATTCCGATAACCATAACTGTAATTAGTAGTCAAAATCATCAATGTAAATTATAATCTGAATCGCCACCAAGACTTTTTAACAATCCTAATTTAGCAAATATATATTGTAATAAAGCTGTTGATATAATTAAACTATTATAAAATGCTGAGGCAATTCCAGAACCGACTACTCGCACTGAATTATAGAAAAATATTCTACCAATAAACATTATTGCTCCAACGAAAAATATAGAGATTAAAAATTTTCAATTAGAAAAGAACTCGCCATATCAATTGAAAGCTTGTGAAATCGATACTGGTGTAAATAACGTTGCAATAACAATAACTATTGGAGCAGCGATTGCTCCTGATAAAACTTTTAAATTAACAATTGCACTAGTGTTTAATTTCGTAGTAGAATTACGCACTGCAATATCGATCAAGATATTTTCTATACTTCAACATAAAGGCGCAATTGAAGCTAAGACAATACCAATAATTAACATATTCCTGTTTGTACTTGTAGCATCGCTATTAATAATAGCAACAGTCCCAATCGTTGCGGCTGAAGCAATTGTTAGTAAAACACCAATTCATCCTTTTCAATTAATATGGTCTTTAAAAACAAGGACCGCCCCAATCATCGTAAAGATTGGCATTCAAGAACTAAAAGTTGAACCGTATGCTGGTGTCGTAAATAAAATTCCTAGCGTTAGAAACGTATAGCCAAATGGCCCAGAAATAATTCCACCAATTATAATTAATAATCCTCAACGATTTTTTAATAAACTTGATATTTCAGAAAAATAAGTTTTTATTTTACCTCTAACCAAGGCAATTAAAATTGAAGTTATCGTATTGAAGAATTCTTTTAAAGCAACTAGAACGAATCCTCAAATAACAATATTATAATTATTATTATTTAAAGGTCATTTAATAGATCCTTTATTAAATGCTAAAACTGCAATCAATATTGGAAATAAACCATAAAATAAAGAACAACTCATCCCCGATATAATTCCTTCAGTTTTTTTATTAACTTTTAAATTTAAATTCATAACTGTCTCCTCAATTTATAAATGTGCTTAAATTTCTCTATATCTATGTAATTAATAGTACCAAAAATATAAAATAATACAAGTAAAAGTTAGTTTTCTTTAATATTTTAAAAGAAAACTAACTTTTTATCATTTATTTTTATTAAAAAAGTATAAAAATTAAGTTTATATCGTGCAAACTTCTTTTTCTCCTGAACTAATAGCTTTAACAGAATTACATAAACGAACAACTTCTTTAATAGATCTTGGCAGCAATACTGCATTCTTACCAAAATGTCATAAAATATTTTTCGGATCAGTAATTAAAGTCGCTCTAATTGATAATTTAAATTCTGGATCAAAAATATTATTTTCAACTAATCATTCTTCAGATAAAGAAATCATGCTAAAAGGTAATTTGTGTTCATCTTTTCATTTTTTTAATTCAGCTGCTGAACTTAAAGAACCTACAATAATATTTACTGAATCAAAAGAATTACTTAAAGTCGCCAATCTATGAACTTCACTATCACAAATTGAAGTACCTAATTTTGGCACTATGAACAACAGATTATAATTATCTTTTTTTCAATTAATTTTTTCTAATTTACCTTCTAAATTTACACCATCAAAATTCAAATTTTCAACTTTTGTATTAACTTTAAACATATAATCAACTCCTAATTATTTTATATTTTTCATTCTATAACTGTTTTAAATTCATTTTTAAGATCTTTGGAAAAAGCCTCGGAGACGTCTTTCAAAGATTCGGTAACAATGATTTCATCTATTAAGTTTTTACTTAATTCACTGAATTCTTTATTTTTCATTAAATTAATAATAGCTTTGAAATCATCATAACCACTACGAGACCTACCTATAATAGTAATCCCTTTTTCTAATAAATCACGATATTTAAAATTAAAATCACTATCGCTGATTCCTAAAAGAATAATTGTACCTTCAGGAATCAATAATTTAATAGCTTCAATTACAATATTGTTTTGCTGACTTCCGCCAACACACTCAAAAACAAAATTATAATTATTATTATCTTTATCAGTTGGTTTAGTATTAAATTTATTTTCAATATGTTGAAAACGCTTTAACTTAGAATCATGTTTTCCAAATAACGAAATTTCTGCATCAGGTAATAAAAACTTAATAATCAAACTAGTTGAAAAAGCAATCGGCCCATCACCAATAATAGCAACTTTAGGTTTTTTGATTTTTTGAGCTTTTTCTAAAATAGCATTTATACCATGATGCGCCACTGATAAAGTTTCACACATTACTAAACTTTCTCTATCGATATCATTAGCTTTAATTAATCGATTACTATCCATATCAATAAATTCTTGCATAAAACCATCAAATCCAGAACCTCTAAATTTACCTTGAACATAGTTTTCGGCAAAATCATTACATAAATAATCTGGCGTATTAGGTACCATAATAACTTGATCACCGATTTTAAATTTATTACTACTATCAAAAACAACTTCTCCAATTGCTTCATGAATCAAAGCCATTGGTAACTTTTTGTTTAAAATTTCTTGATCTCGATTACCTAAAAAATAACGTTGATCAGCTTTACAAATAGCTAATAATTTTGGTCTTACGATCACTTTATCATTTAATTTAATATCTCGATACGTTTCAATAAATTGGAATGGTTCGATTAATTGATATACTTTATTAATCATCCTCATTACCAATTTCTACTATCGCTCGCGCTAATCTTAAATCGTAAGGAGTAGTTATTTTTATATTAGATTTTTTTCCATAAATTAAATGAATTTTTTTACCAAAATGAGAAAACAATCCACAAGCATCAGTGAAATTATCGCCTTCTACTTTATTATATAATTTTTTGAATTCAGATGAATTAAAACTTTGCGGTGTTACTCCTTGTAACATTTTTTTACGTTCAGGAATACTAGTAATTACTTTACCATCTTCACTAAAAACAATCGTATTGTCAGAAGTTACGACTGTATCTAATATTTCGTGTTTTGATATTAGATCAACATGTTTTTGAATTGTTTCATAAGATACAAAAGGTCTAACTGAATCATGAGTGATTAAATTAAAATCTTTTGTTTTTAATAATTTTTCTGAAAAATCAATTGAATTTAAAATTGTTTTATTTCTATTGATTCCTCCTTCACAAACAAAAATAGTTTTATCTATTTTACCCGGGAAATTATTTTTTATTTCTTCAATAACATAGTTTTTTCATTTTTTATGACTTGCTATTACAATCGCATCAATATTTTTTACAAATAAAAATCTTGAAACAGTATGAATGAAAATATCTTTATTGGCTATTTTTAAAAATTGTTTAGGTTTATCGATGTTTCCCATTCTATTTCCGACACCACCTGCTAATATGACAGCTATATTTTTCATAGTAAACTCCTTTTTAATTAAATTAATTTTTCGACATATATATCTTTAATTTTCATGATTGGTTTTAACAAATTAGTTTGAGTGCTATAACTATTAAATTTCATTATTAATGTTATATTCCAACTTTTTAATTTATTCACTTCGTCTAAATCAAGATTATTATTTTTCATATCTTTAATAATTGGTTGCGCTTTTTTTCATGATCCGAATTTATTATTATTAGTTCATCACGCAGAATAAGAATTTAAAAAATAACCTTTATTTACAAAATTCTGCATTAAAAATAATTCTCTATCTGCAAGTAAAATCATATCATTATTAGTTACATAATTGTTTAATGAATTAAAATCTCGATTAAAATAAGTTTTTCCAGAATTATTTGTGTTATTAATTAAAACCCCTTCACCTAAATTATATTTTATCGATGCGCATTTTGCATAAATTGATATTGAACTAGCTGAAAAAATTACCAAAGGAACGAAAGCAAGCGTTCCGTAATTAATTTTTTTATTAATTTGAATAAATTTAACATCTTTAAGACTCATCATAATTATAAAAATAGCGAAAAAATTACTAGATATAATATATATTCTATAAGAAGAATCAGATAATATTTGATAAAATATAATTCAAAAACAAGGATTATAAACAGTAAAAACTAATCAAGTATAATAATGAAATTTTTTAGTTTTGATAGTTTGATATATTACTAACGTTCATAAAACTACAAATAAGATAGCTAAATCTATATTAAATAAACCTGCTTTTCCGTTTAGATATAAACTTAAATTTGATCAAGCTAATTTATCAATTAGAGTTTCAATTTTATAATTAGGGTATTTCTCATTAAAAATATTTCAATGATTATTAATTACCATAAAAACTAAAGACATCAAAGATATTGATAAAATAGTTATAATTATTTGTTTGTTTGTGACTTTATTAATTATTTTATTTAAAAAATCCACTATTTTAGTTTTATATATTAGAATAATCATAATCGTTAATATTGATATTTCAACTAAAGTCATTATTATATTTGGAGTTGAAAACTTTATCATAGTCATAAATATAAATAAAAAAACAATAATAGATAATAGTTCTTTGTTAATTTTTTTATTATAAACAACAATTAATATAACAAATAATAATTCAGGAAATATAACATAAGAAGAAACCACAGAATTAGCAATAGCAAATATGAGTAAATATAAATTACTAATTTTAGAATCTATTTTGTAAATAAAAATAATAAAAAATAATAATAAACTACCTAATGCAAAAGATAAATCTGTTCCTCTAACGCTTCATTTTAAAAAATAATTTTGCATAAAAGTTAAAACTATAGCTAAAAATATAAATATTAATATATTTCAATTTCATCTACTACTACCATAAATATAAATTAAATATATTAATATCATAGAAAATGTAAATATTAATATTGAGTTCATCATTAAAGTAGAATAGATTAAACTTCCAGAAGCCATTTTGAAGACACTGATTATTAAATAATAACTTTCATTTAAATAATAAGAACTGACATCGTGATTATTTCACGAAAAACTCGTATTAATATTAATGTGCTTAAATCAAGAATTAGATTTAACTAAATCTAAATAATAACGATTATCAAAATTAAAATTTTTAACTGGTTGAAAATTAAAAATAATTAAAATCAATAAAAATAAACTTCATATGATTAAATCTACTTTTACGTTATTTCAATTAAGAATTATTTTTTTATTAATTATTTTTATAATAAATAAAAACCAAGTAATAAAAATAAATAATGCCAAAATGATGAATCAAACAATAAAATCTAAAACGAATATAAATGGTAATAGATTAGCGATGAAAGATAAAAATAATAAAGTGATGAAAGCGGCGCAAAATCTGATTATTGATTTAGTAAACCTACTATCTTCTCCGTCTTTAGAAATCTTTATAATATTTATAGGAATTAAATAAAATAATGGAATTTCTACTAATAATAATATTAAAAATATAATTATCGGTGTCATTAATTATCATCTTCTTTTAATAAATTCTTATTAATTCAACTAGCAACCCCATTATCTTTATGTCCAAGTGTGCTTTCTGAAGCAATTACTTTTAAAGTTTCACTAGCGTTTTTCATACTCACCGATACTCCCACTACATTAAACATGCTTTCATCATTCATAGAATCACCAATTGCAGCAGTTTGATCTAATTTAATATTTAATTTATCACAAAGAAATTTAACTCCATTACCTTTAGAAGTTTTTTTTCCAGTGATTTCAATAACTCAACCATTTCCAGATGTAGCAATTTCTAAATGCGGAAATTTAGCATCTAACTCTTTTTTCAATAGTTTAACAATTTTACGTTTACGACCAGTAAACATAATTTTAAAATATGATTGGTCTTTAATTTTATCTAAAAAATATTCTTTATGTAAAATAGCATCCATTTTTGATCACTTAACATAAAGTTTAGTTAATAAATTAGTGCCATAAAACTCAAATGGTTCATCTACTTTAATAGAAAAATTATGATTAACAGCATATTTAATAATTTCATTAACATCTTTTTTCTCTATTTTTTTATTATAAAGACTTTTCTTTTTAGAGATATCTTCTATATGCGCACCATTAAAAGAAACGAAATAATTTCCAAAATTATTAACTCTTATTTTTTCTTGAATCTTTCGACAACTATTAGTTCCTCTACCACTATTTACAATAACATAAATACCTTGTTCTTGCGCCGCTTTACAAGCTGCTAAATTTTCTGGACTAATATAATGTCTTTGATGACGTTTTCCGTTAACTAAAGTTCCATCTAAATCTAAAAAAATCGCTTTTATTTGATGCATAATTATTTTTCTCCAATACTATTTTTATTTTGTTTTGGACTTACTTGTTTACATACTATCTTTATCAATCTTTTTCTTGGAACTAAAAACGTTATAAGACTAATAAATCATGGTTTACAACTCATAATTAAAAAACGATTCTTAAAAACTTTATTAATTATTTTTTTATTATATTTTGATTTAATGTATTGCTTTAATGTTTTATAACTATCATTTCTTAATTTACGATCACTAATTAATTTAATATCGATTAATTTAGGACACACAAATCTAAATAATAATATTTGAAATTGTTCTTCAGTAGTGATGTTTTCCAAAAATTTATTTACAGTAATAGCTTCTAATTGTTGGCCTTTAAAAGTTCTACTGACACTACCTTCGTTTATATTCGTTAAAATAAAAGGTTCATCTATATATAATATTTTAATATTATCTTGACAAATCTGCGTCAAAATCGCAACATCTTCATCATAACTAACATTTAAATCAGCTGTTATTTTTTTTGATAACGCTTTTTTAAAAATACAATTAACCATTGATAATGAATTTTTAAGTAAAAAGTTATAATCGATTTCAAAACTATTTTTGCTTGATTTATTTTTTATTTTTTTGTTACCAGAAAAAGAAAAGCTTCCCATGTCGTAATCGTTATCTATAATCAAACTTAAATTATTTGCTAAATTTTTAAAATAATAAGAATCATCAATATCTAAAAAACAAATATATTTTCCAGATGCTTGATTTATCCCAAAAAGACGAATATGATAAAGATCATTATTTAATATTTCTACTGCTTTTATTTTTGATAATATTTTATTATCTTCAATAATTTCAATTGGAAATTTATAATCTTTATTTTTAACTAATAAAATTTCATATTCAAAATTAGAAAAATTTTTAGCTATTTCTAATATTAAATTTTTAATATTATCTTCAAATTTTACTTTATGATAAGGTAATACAAAACTAATAATTTGTTGTTTGTTGTTTGTATTCATAATACCTGCTTTCGTCTATAAAAATATAAAACAATTTTATATATATAATACCATAATTAATAAATTAAACCAATTTTTACAAAATAAAAAGCAGAATATTCTGCTTTTATATTTATAGTTATTTATGATTATTAATTATATCTCTAATTGCTGGTTCTGGTCTAAATCCTGAAAAACGTTCAACTTCTTTTCCGTTTTTTAAGATAACCATAGTAGGCACAGATTTAATATCATATTCTTGTGCATATTCTTGGTCTTGATCAACATCGATTTTAATTATTTTAGCTCCTAAATTTGTATCAGTTGCTAATTTATCTAAAATTGGTGCAATCATTTTACAAGGTCCACATCAAGTTGCAAAGAAATCCACTAACACTAATTCTGTATCGTTAATAATTTCTAAAGCTTCTTTTTTACTAATTGCTTTCATATTTCCCCCTAAGTATTTAAAATTTATAAATATATTTTAACATGTTTACTTTTTAAAAGATAAATTTTGCTTTAATTCTTTTTTAAGTTTTAACATTTCGTTTTTATCATTAAAATAATCGAGATAAGATTTATCGTTCTTAAATAAAACAAAATGTTGGTTTTGATAAACTTTATTTTTTGGTATATCCATTACGTCATCGCCATATTTATTAATTAAAAAATCGATACTATTTTTTAAAATTGGAAATTTTTGTTTTTCAAAAGTTTGTAAAATTATTTTTGATTCAATAATTTTTTTAGAAAAACTAACTTTTGGAAATTCTAGCGGATCAACTAGACATCCATAACGATAATTATCTTGTAATTTATTTCATTTAGAAAATCTATGGTCCATTAATTTAGCAAATCATTTATTTGGCATTAAATTAAGAAATAATTTTAAACTAAAATATCCTGGTGCTATTAATAACTTTAATCAAAAATTAAAATTATGGAAACTCAATCGTTTAAAACGAACATATAATAATATATTTCAAAAACTATATAATTTTAAAAGTAATTTTCTTTTTTTGGTAGGGAACTTATCGATTGGAAAAATATCGATAAACAAACCATGAGCTCACTTAGCTTTTTCACTTCAAGTTTCAATTACAGTCGTACTATTATCTTCTCATTTCATAAAGAAATTGTCGTTTCCAGACATAAAAGCTTTTTTAATACAAAATGGTTTAGGTACGTCTTTAATCAATAGCTCTAATTTACGATAATTATCTCTATCCATACAAATATCAATATCATCATCTCAAGGAACGAATCCTTGATGACGTAACGCTCCGATTAAACTACCATAACCTAAAAAATATTTAATATTATTTTCATTGCAAAATTTATCAAATGCAATTAAATTTTTCTTTAATTCTTCATGTAATAATTTAATCATAAATCAATTCCTTATTTAGATAAAGTTATGCTTTCGCCGTTTTTCATTTGGCAAATATAATTTTTTCCGATTGATTTAATTTCATCAAATTCTTCCGGAGCTAGTCCTGTTTTTTTAACAGCATAAATTAATGCTTTTGTTTCAGCATCTTGATTATATTTTTTATATTTCGGATCTAAACGTTTTAAATCATCTAAATTATCAACATCAAAAATAGAATTCTTTTTAACTAAATGACAATATATTTTTATTTTTGGTTTTTCGCTTTTTAAATCATTGATAATGATATCTTCAAAATATCAATCGTTCATATCGATGCTTTTACGATATTTTTTTAATGATTTTCTAATTTTTTTATAAGTATCTTGACCAATAAAAGTAACTTCTCTTTGAGCGATTATATTAACGCCTCCAGATTTTTTAATTTTAGTAATCTGTTGTGTTTTTTGATTAACAGTTAGAGTTCATTCATTTGAAACACCATTAATTTTTTCACCATACATTAAAGTGTGTGGAAACTCTTGTTCAAAAATATTTTCTTTAAGAATAGTATCCCCGTTAACAATTAAAGCGTTTTTTAATTTATTTTTAGCGAAATATAACGTTCCAATATTATTGCAATGTCTTCAATTAAAATTATATTTTATTTTTACTTTAAATTTTGATTTTAAATATTTAAATTTTTTATGTTTATAACCCGTTAAAATAGTTATTTTTTTAATGCCTTTTTCTTTAAGTTTTTTAATAATATCTTCAATAATGATCGTTCCGTTTATATCTATTAATGGTTTTGCAGTTTCTTTTGTAACTGGTAGTAAACGCATACCTCGTCCAGCAGCTAATATTAATGCTCTTTTAACTTTATACATATTATTATGATTTCTCCTTCTTATTTTTAAAAAAATGATGTCCTCTACGATTTTTAAATGACGGTAATTCTTTATAGTCTCCAAAATAATTAATTAATATTTCATCATATTTATTATAAACGTAATATTCTCTATCTTCAAATTTTACTAGTTTAACTTTTGAAAATCATTCTCTGTCGAACATTTTAGATTGATGTTTTTTGAAAGCATAAGGATCAGAAGGGAAATAAAAATGAGTATAATTATCTTCTTTTTTAGATATTATATTTTCAATATTATTAGCAATTTTCTTATAGAACATATTGCTAATAAATTTAAATTTATGATCACTTAAATTTCAGTAAAAAGCCATTTTTCTAAAATTTTTATTAACTTTTTTTAAACTTAAAGGTGCTGGTGAAATAACAAATATATCAACAAATATTGAAGTTTTAAAATTAAAATCATTTGTTTTTAAAAATATTTTATTAATTGCTTTATTCCATATTTTATTTTTATAATCAAAAATCAATAACTCTTTATTATATTCTTGATTAATAATATTTTTAAACTTTAAATAATTTTCCATCGTCATCACAATATCTAAGTCATCATCTCAAGGAATAAACCCTTTATGACGAACTGCACCTAACATAGTTCCTCAAAATAATGAATATTCAATATTATGTTTAATACAAATATTATGAATTTTATCTGTAATGTTAAGTAATTTTTTTTGAACATTAATTAATTGATCAATTTCTTGACCATTCATATTAATATCTATATTTTTATACAACATTTAAAATTACCTCAAAATTCTATAATCGTGATTTTAATAATTATGTGTTCTTTTTCTTTCTTGTAAAGGTGGCAAAGTTTTGTAATCATAGTCTTCTATTTTGCATTTCCCTTTAGAATAAGCATGCTTTATTACTCAATCATAATCTTTCATAATTAATAATTTATAATTTTCAAATTTAATATCAATAACATCATTAAACATTGATTTTTTAATTGTATTTAATTCATAATTAAATTTTAATTTATATGCAAACGGTGATGTTGGCATATAATACCTATCACTTTTGTATTTTTTATAAATGACTTTATTAACACTTCTAATAACGAACTTTATAGGCACCAAAAAGATAAATGGTTTTAAAAATCAAAATAACATTTTTTTCTTAAAACTGCCAATTTGTTTATTTACATTAGGAATCAATTTTAAAGATATAGTTCATAAAATTTTTGTTTTTAAAATATTATATCGAGCTTTAAAATTACTTTTAGGCGCTGTAACTACTACAACTATATCTACTGATGCATTAGTTTCTAGAGCGCAATTAGGATAATCATTATTTTTAAACCCTTTTTTTGAAAACTCTATTTTAACTAATGATCTAGCAAAAGTTTTACTATTTCAATCAAATATTTTTATTCTATTATCGTTTTTTAATTCTATTATTTTTTTTAATTTTAAATAATTTTCTAAAGTCATGGCAATATCCATATCGTCATCTCAAGGAATGAATCCTTGATGTCTAGCGGCACCAATCATACTACCTCAAATTAATGAATATTTAATATTATTTTCAATCATAATATCGTGTAGCATTTTAATAAATTCTAAAAAATTATTTTGTAATTTACTAAGTTCTTTAATTTCTGATTTAGAAATATTTACTTCTACACCTTTATATATATTACTTAACATTTTTCTCAGATTCTTTATTTAAAAAAGCTTTTATCCCAGAAATTAATATTTGATTTTGTTTGTGATTACCAATAGTTAACCTTAAACCAATAGTTCTAACATTTCTAATACAAATAGAATAATTTACTAATAAGAACATTCTTAATTCATGATTTTCTCATTTTTCTTCTTTTGTTATTAAAAATATATAGTTACCTTGACTCTTAATAAAATTAAGATTTAATTTTGCAAATTCATTATATAAATATTCTTTTTCTGATATTGCTTTAGCTTTCATATCACTATATCATTGACGATCATTTATAGCTGCGGTAGCGGCGTAAATTGCATATTTATTAGTAGATAATGGTTGGTATGTTTTTTTCATTGCATCTATTAAATATTTTGAAGATAAAGCGTAACCTATACGAAATCCACTTAAACCGAAAAATTTTGAAAAAGTATGTAATATTAAAATATTATCATGCGTTTTTATTAGTTCGCTAGTTTTGTAAGGGAAATCGTTAGCATTAGCAAATTCGCAATATGCTTCATCAATAACTAATAAGATGTTTTTGGGAACTTTTTCAACAAAATCATATAATTCTTTTTGATTTATATAAGTTCCTGTTGGCATATTTGGATTTGTTATATAAATAATTTTTGTATTACTATTAATAGCATTTAAAATACTATTTAAATCATAATTATAATCTTCTAACTGTTTAATAATATTCACTTTATTTCCAGTAATTTTTGCAGTATTAGCATGTCTTCCATAAGTTAAATCAGTAACGATGACTTCATCTTTTTCATCTAAAAAAACTCTTGGGATCAAATCTATTATTGCATCACTACCATTAGCAATCATGATATTATCATTATTAACATTTCAATATTTTGAAATTGAATCTAAAAGTTTTTTAGGTTTCATATCTGGATATATAAACCCCTTAATATCATTTTTAACTTTAATTCATTCATTAACTTTTGGAGAACAGCCAAATAAATTTTCATTATAATTCATTTTAATAATTCTTTTTATATTATGTTTTTTTTCTAATTCATTCATTGAAGGTATGTTGTGATCTGTTAAATTAATAATTTCTTTTTTAATTTTTATCATGTTGTTCCTTTCAAACTAAAATATAGCTTTATATTAAATAATAAATAACTAATTTTAATTATATCATAACTAAATATATAGATAAAATAATTAGCAAAATAAAAAAAAGCAATTTCTAAAAAGAAATTGCTTTCATGTACTCACTGCCATTAAAAAAAACACCGATAATAGGTGTTGGCCATTAAGGCTTTAAGTTAATGATTTGGTGCGCGAGAAGGGAATCGAACCCCCACGTCGTAAGACACTAGATCCTAAGTCTAGCGCGTCTGCCAGTTCCGCCACTCGCGCATATGGTGATCCCGAGAGGATTCGAACCTCCGACACCCTGATTAAAAGTCAGATGCTCTACCGGCTGAGCTACGGGACCAATATGGTGCTGGAGACAGGAATCGAACCTGCAACCTACTGATTACAAGTCAGTTGCACTGCCAGGTTGTGCTACTCCAGCGGATAAGTTTGTATAATGGTGGATTAATTCAGGATTTTCACCTGTTCTATTAATTCTTGTAACATTAATAGATCTTTAACAAGATAATCCATATGGTGGGGCGTACAGGGCTCGAACCTGTGACCCCGTGCTTGTAAGGCACGTGCTCTCCCAACTGAGCTAACGCCCCATATAATGGTGACCCGTACGGGGTTTGAACCCGTGAATGCATGCGTGAAAGGCATGTGTGTTGACCGCTTCACCAACGGGCCATAATGGCGCCATGTATAGGATTTGAACCTATGACCAATCGGTTAACAGCCGATTGCTCTACCACTGAGCTAACATGGCAAAATTAATAATTTTATAATTGATACTTTTATTTGATTTGCTTACATATAATAGCATATGAATTGTATAATATCAAGTATAAAATTAAATTTTTTGAGTTTATTTTAAGTTTATTTTATTTAAAATAATTTTTTCATAATAACAGTTTGTTTTCTACCAGGTCCAACTGAAAAGATAGACAACTCTAAATCAGTTAATTCTTTTATTTTAAGTAAATAATTTTGAGCGTTTTTAGGTAGTTGCGCAAAACTAGTAACATTAGTAATATCTTCGCTTCAACCAGCCATATTAATATATACAGGCTCAATTTTAGATATAGTTGCATTATCACCAGGGTAATTGTTGATCACTTTATTATTTATTTTATAATCAACACAAATTTTAATTTCTGAAATCCCAGTAAGCACATCTAATAATGTAACGGCAATGTCAGTTATCCCTGAAACTCGTTTAGCATGTTTTAAAGCAGGTACATCTAATCAACCAATTCGACGTGGTCTTTTAGTTACTGTTCCATACTCGTTTCCACATTCTCTAATTTGATGAGCTAAAGCATCATCTATTTCTGTAGGAAACGGTCCGCCACCAACTCTAGTAGTATAAGCTTTAACTATTCCTAGCACTTTATTTACATAAGCAGGTTTTATCCCACAATATAGAGGGATTGCTGCTGCTGTTGGCGAAGATGAAGTTACCATTGGATAAGTTCCGTGTTCGATACATAGAAGCACTCCTTGCGCTCCTTCGAAAAGAACTTTTTTGTTAGCTTCAATAGCGTTATTAATTAATAAAGAAGTATCAGTTACGAAAGGAGCGATCTTTTGCGCAATTGCTTCATATTCATTAAATAATTCATCAGCATTAATTTCAGCTAATCCATAAGCTTTAAATAAAATATTTTTTTCTCGTAATAATTCGTTTAGTTTAGTTTTAAAAACATCTGGTTTGATGAATTCTCCAACACGAACTCCAATACGACTATATTTATCGCCATAAGCTGGACCGATACCTTTTTTAGTAGTACCAATACTATTTTTACCTTTAGCAATTTCACGAGCACCGTCTAATTCTTGATGCAAGTCAAAAATAATATGAGCACGATCAGAAATAAATAAGTTCTTATTTACGATTCCTTGGTTTTTTAAAATCTTTAATTCATTTAAAAAAGCTTTTGGATTAATAACCATTCCATTTGCAAGGACGTTATCTACTCCAGGAGTTAATACTCCAGAAGGAATTAAAGTTAGTTTATATTTAATATTATCTACTACGATAGTATGTCCGGCGTTGTTACCACCTTGAAAACGTACTACCATGTCAGATTCTTGCGAAGCAAAATCAGTAATTTTACCTTTTCCTTCATCGCCTCATTGACTACCAACGATAGCTAATGTATTAATATTGTTTTTCATGTTAAACTCCTGAATTATTTTTAAAGACCGGTTCTTTTATAAATTGTGTCAACTCATTTTAAATGAAAATTAACATCAAACAGTTTTGTTATTTCAACTTTAGTTAAAATTTTATTGATTGCTTCACTATTATTAACAGCTGCGAAAAAATCACTATTATTATCAAAACAATGAGATGCTATCTTTTGAACAATGTCATAAGAAAATTCACGTGAATTTCCTTTATTTATGATCGCTGTCATAACTTGTTGAGTGTAAATTAAACCTTTAGTTTTAGCTACGTTCTTAGCTACATTTTTTTCATTGACGATTAATCTATCAATAATGTTAGTAGTTCTTTTTAACATATAATCAATTAATGTAGTGGCGTCTTGTAAAACGATTCTTTCTGCTGATGAATGGGAAATATCACGTTCATGTCATAAAGCAACGTTTTCAAAACTAGGTATTAAATAACCACGTAAAACTCTAACTAACCCATTAATGTTTTCTGAAGAAATTGGATTTCTTTTATGGGGCATTGCGCTCGAACCTTTTTGATTAGGTCCAAATCCTTCTTGAAATTCTTGAACTTCCGTTCTTTGTAAATGACGAACTTCTAAAGTAATTTTTTCTAATAAAGTTCCAATTAAAGTAATCGCACTAATATATTGAGCGTGACGATCTCTTTGTAAAACTTGCGTTGAAATAGCCGCTGAATTAATGCCTAATTTCTTACACACTTCGTCTTGAATTTCTGGTGTTGTGTTGGCGAAAGTACCTACCGCTCCAGAAATTTTACCAATTTCAATATTATCACAAGCATCATAAAAAACTTTTGAAATACGTTTTAAATCGCTATATCATAGCGCAAATTTTAGTCCTATAGTCGTAATTTCAGCATGAATACCATGAGTTCGACCAATAGTAACTAGTTTTTTATAAGTTAATGCCTTTTCTTTTAAAGCAATTTTTATTTTTTCTAAATCACTTTTAATAACATCATTAACTAATTTTAAACGATAACCTTGAGCTGTATCAACAACGTCAGTTGAAGTAAGTCCATAATGAACTCATTTTTTCTCTTCGCCTAAACTTTCGCTAACTGTTCTCGTAAAAGAAATAACATCATGACGAAGAACTTTTTCTAGTTCATGAATTCTTTCGATATTAAATTTAGCATTTTTTTTAATTAAATCGAGATCTTTTTGCGGCATTTTACCTTGTTTAGTTAAAACTTCACAAACAGCGATTTCAATTTTTAATCAAATATCAAATTTAGTTTGATCACTTCAAAGTTTTGTTAATTCTGGTTTGCTATATCTGGCAATCATATTAAACACTCCATAATTTTGATATTAATAATTTGAATATTTTAATACTACATAACTAACAGTTTTTAGAGATGAGGTAGTTTTTCCCCCAGCATAAGAAATTGAAGATTGTAAATCTTGTTCCATAGTTCTTAAAGTTTCTCAAATTGATCCACGAACTTTAATAATTTCTCTTTTACCTTCAACGTATCGTTTTTCACCTTTATTATATTCTGATGCAGAACCGAAGTATTCTTTATATTTTACTCCGTTTTCCATAACTAATTTTCCAGGAGACTCGATATGAGCCGCAAACATAGAACCAACCATTGATAAAGTTGCTCCAAAACGAATTGACTTAGCGATGTCACCATTAACTCTTAAACCACCATCAGCGATGATTGGTTTAGTAGCTGCTTTTGAACATCATTTGATGTTTGATAATTGTCATCCACCAGATCCAAATCCAGTTTTTAATTTAGTTATACATACTTTACCAGGTCCAACTCCAACTTTAGTAGCGTCGGCTCCTCAGTTTTCTAAATCACGTACTGCTTCAGGAGTAGCTACATTACCAGCTATAACAAAAACTTTACGTCCTAGTCTTCTTTTTATATATCTAATCATTAAACGAACACTATCAGCGTGTCCATGAGCAATATCAATTGTAATAAAGTCTGGTCTAATTCCAGCTTCTTGAAATTGATCTACTACTGCAAAATCGGCTTTTTTAACTCCAATTGAAATCGAAGAAACTAAATTTAGTTCTTGCATTTTTTTAACAAAAGTAAAACTATCGAAATTAAAACGATGCATAATATAGAAATAGTTTTTTTTAGCTAATTCAATTGCTAATTCTTCGTTGATAACTGTTTTCATATTTGCTAAAACTACAGGCATTTTAAATTTAAATTTACCTAGTTTAACTGATGTTTCACATTCGGTTCTTGAGCTAACTACACATTTATTTGGTAGAAGCATTACGTCTTCATAATCGAAAATTCTCATTTTATCACCTCTGTTTATTATAGTATAAAAAAGATAAAAACACAAGATTTTATTAGTTTTTTTTAACACGTGTATAAAAAAACTAATAAAATCTTGTGTTTAATTAAAAAGTATAACTAATTACCTATTGATAAAACCACAATTTGTTTTACTATTAATGCCAAAATAGTTAATCAAAGAATAATTGTTACGTGTTTGTTATTTA
The DNA here is from genome assembly GCA_014238055.1 of Mycoplasmatales bacterium. Lineage (GTDB taxonomy): Bacteria > Bacillota_I > Bacilli_A > Mycoplasmatales > JABABV01 > JABABV01. Next base: position 231,458 of record JABABV010000001.1, read on the forward strand.
CTTTTAAGTGAATTTCAGTTCCAATTAAAGAACCAAGCACTGCTCCGATAATAATAACAAAGTATCATCATTCATAACTAACGTTTCCTTTCGCTAATAAAGTAAACGCCCCAGTCAATGCTGTAAATGATTTTACTAACATTGCTGTAGTGGCTGCTTTTTTAGATTTAAAATTAAAGAATATCATTAATCCAGGAACTAATAAAATTCCTCCACCAATTCCTAAAGAACCAGATGCTAATCCAACAAATGCTCCTAAAAAACAAGATAGTCATATTGGATATTTAAATTTTAAGCGCGTTTTAAAAAACATTAAAACAGCTATTATTAATAATAAAATCAAAAATATTAAATTAAACATAAATTGATTATCCGCTAATTTTGGAGCTACATAAAAAGAACCCACAAATTCAGCTGGAATTGCTAATGATAAAATAAACAATCAAGCTTTATAATTCGGTTTTGAATTTTGTAAATATTTATAATTCGAAATTAATGACATCACAAATATTGCAGATAGTGAATATAGTGTTGCACTTTCACTATTGATCCCCATTCAAATCATGATCGGCATCATAATAACTCCGCCACCGATACCAATGATTCCACCTAATGACGTCGCTAGAAATCCTGCTAAAATTAACAACATTACTATTTCATATACTGGCATAAATTTCCTTCTTTCATATTTTTATAATACTAAAAATTAGTCATTATAATATTCGTTAGAATTATAATAACTAATCATTATAGCATTACTAATTATAATTATCAATAATTATAACATATTCACCTTTTATCTTTGGTGGTAATGACTCGATAATTTCAGAAGCTGTCCCATAAGATAGCGTTTCATATATCTTTGTTAATTCTTTAGCAACTAAAACTTGTTGATTTGGAAAGATTTCTGAAATATCGATTAGAGTTTTTTCTAACTTATAAGGTGAACAATAAAAAATTAATGAGAAAGGCATTCCTGATAATTTTTTTAGTTCAGTTTTACGTTTATTTACTTTTGGAGTTAAAAATCCATAAAAAATAAATTTATGATAAAACCCCGAAGCAGCCATAGCATCAACTAAAGCGCAAGGCCCAGGTATAACTGTTAAATTAAAATCATGTTCTTTAACTAAATTAACTACTCGATATCCTGGATCAGAAATAGTTGGCATACCAGCATCACTTACTAAGGCAATATTTTTACCAGATTTTAAATATTCAATAATTAAATTACTAATATTTTTTTCGTTGTGATTATGATAAGTTATCAAAGTTTTTCCTTTAATCTCTAAAGCTGACAATAATTTTCTTGTATTTCTTTGATCTTCACAAGCAATAAAATCAACTTCATTTAAAGTTGCAATGGCTCTTTTAGAAATATCATTTAAATTTCCTATCGGAGTCGCTACAATGAATAAAGTTGATTTTTCATCTTGGTCGATAAAGGGTTTTATAGTTTTCATAAAAACTCCTTTATTTATTTATTTTTTATTTTTTTGATTAGCTTTATCTTCATCAGTTCCATAATCATCCATATCATCCATACTTAGATCAGAAATTTTATAACGTTTACCTGTTTTTGGATCGATTCAAGGTAATTCGTCATTTTGATTTTGTTTATGTTTTAATCCCATAAAATCACTCTTTCTATAGTCCGCATTTTAATTGGGCACCACAATTAATACAAGTATTGCATCCACCTAATTCTTTAACGATACCTTCAGTACAAATCGGACAAATATTGTCTATTTCAACACCAATTGAACGTTCATGTTTTGAACCACGTAAATTACCATCTAATTTTTCATTAATTTCTTTAACTTGTTCACTATTATTTAATTTTATATCTTTATCTTTAGCTTCCTCAGCATCACTTAAATTATTTTCTTCAGCTGATAAAGTTAAAACTTGAGATTCACGTGAACCATCAACATAGACAGTTCCTCCTTTAGCGCCACCTTTATAAAGCTGTGAATAAATTTCTTCAACTTGTTTAACGCTATATCCTTTAGGAGCATTAACCGTTTTTGAAATTGAAGAATCTACTCATTTTTGAATAATTAATTGTACTCCGACATGTTCTGAAGGACTCAATTCCATAGCACTAACAAAAATATCTGGTAATTTATTTTTTTCATCAAAATTATTTAATTCCATTCATTCTTGAACGATTGGTTGGTTTACTTCCATAAATTTACCTAATCTTCCAGAACGGTAATATTTAAACGCAAAATAAGGTTCTAGTCCTGTTGATACTCCAACCATAGTTCCAGTTGAACCAGTTGGTGCAATTGTTAAAATATGAGAATTTCTAATTCCGTATTTTAAAATACCTTCTTTTATTTTTGGATTTAATTGCGATACAAATCCAGTATTAATCATTTTTTCACGATCTTTTAAAAACGGAAATGAACCTTTTTCTTTCGATAATTCGATTGAATATAAATAACCAGTCTCAGTTATACATTTCATTACTTTATTAATTAATTTATTTGCTGATGGTGAACCGTAACGTTCTCCAGCTCAAATTAACATATCATGAAGACCCATGATTCCCATACCTAAACGACGTTCTCCCAATGCTTGAGTTGAGTTTTCATCTAAAAAGTAAGGCGTTCCGTCAATAACATTATCTTGCATACGTACACAAGTTCTAACACTAGTTTTTAATTTATTAAAATTAATTTCACCAGTTTTACGATCAACGAAGTTTGCTAAATTGATAGCAGCTAAATTACAAACAGAATAAGGTGCTAACGGTTGTTCTCCACAAGGATTAGTACAAACTACTTTTTGACCATATGCTTTGGCATTTGTCATTGAGTTAGCAGTATCCATGAAAAATACTCCTGGTTCAGCTGAATAAGTGGCACAAAAATTAATTAAATCTCATAAAGTTTTCGCTTTTAAAGTTAAGTATTTTTTAACCGGTTTTCCTAAAGCTTCTCATTCTCTTACATCACCCATTTTTTGTCATTCAGTGTCATAAAACTTTTTATCTTCTGCATTAAGAGCATCTACATCAGGAAATTTTAAAGTTCAATCAGCGTCTTGTTCAACAGCTTTCATAAAATCATCAGAAATAGATACAGAAATATTTGCTCCAGTTAAAAATTCAGGATTTTCAACTTCTCAAACACCAGATTCTTTAATTATTTTATGAGACTCTGTTGTTAATGTTTGATTTTCTTTAGCTAATATTTTTTCAATAACAGAAACAGAATGATTGCTTAAAGGTTTAAATACTAATTTTTCAGCAGCTAATTTACGAATGTAGGCATGTTCTGATTTATCTTTTAAAAACTGTAAAATATTAGAATTTTGCATTTTTGAAATCATAAATTCTAGAATATCTGGATGTCAATCAGAAAGCATAATCATTTGAGCTCCACGACGTGATCCACCTTGTTCAACTAAATGCGTTAAGTTAGCAATGTCATTTAATCAAGAAACAGCTCCTGATGATTTACCTCCAACACCTTTAGCTAAAGCTCCTCTTGGTCTAAGAGTAGAACCGTTAGTCCCGACTCCTCCACCTCTTGACATTATTTCCATAACTTGTTCACGATGACGAGAAATTCCAGTTCTTGAATCTTGAATAAATGGCATAACAAAACAATTAAAGTAAGTTACGTCAAATCCACTTCCAGCACCAAATAATACTCTTCCAGCAGGAATAATATTTAATTCAGAAATTTCTTTCGACATTTTAGCAGTTCAACTATCTCTAGCTTCTTGAGTAATTTCTTGACCAGCTAAACTTTTACCAACACGTTTAGCAATTTGTTCAAAATAAATTTCTAACGGTTTATCAATTTCTTTTTTAGGTCGATTAATAATTCCGGTTTCTAATTCTTCACCAGTTAAAGAACCTCAAAATTCTTCTTCTAATTTAACATCTACGCTTTCAGCATAAATTTTTTGAATAACTCCGATTCCCTTTGTCGGATATTTAGGATCGTGTTTAACTAATGTTAAAACTAAATCGCCTTCTTTTAAAGTTTTTAAATCAATATCTTTTTGAGCATAACGATCTAACATAACTAATCTTGAAACGCTATCTCTTGATAATTTCATAGTTTTATTATTGATTGTTTCAAGGTGAGGGTAAAAACTTTCAATAGCTTCGTTAATAGATTTAACTATCTGTTTCGAATATTTCATTCAAACACAACCTTCTTTATTCTTATTTAAATTTTCTTTTTATATTTTATAAATAAAGTGTATAATTATTTATGTTTTTTTATAAAATTTTTCTTATATCTTCTAATTCAGTATAATGAAGTATACCATACATAATGTTGTTGATGCGTCTTTTGTTTTATACATTTTATTTTACAATATTATTCTTAAAATTATACAAAAATTTTAAAAATATAACATAATTATCAAAATCTTTTCAATATAAAAGCTAAATAAAATATTATTTAAAAAAATATCTTATTTGACCTTTAAAAAATAAATAATATGCTATATAATGATTATAATAAATATTAAGAAAAACCTTAATATAATTATATATTTTTCAAGGAGTAAAGATGGAGTCAACTAAAGGTAATATGGAGTTAATTGTAGGTCCTATGTTTTCTGGTAAAAGTGAAGAATTAATTCGTAGAGTTAACCGATTAAAATATGCGAAAATAAATTTTTTAGTTTTTAAGCCGATGATCGATACTAGAAGCACTCAAATAAAATCTAGAAATGGTTTAACTGTTAAAGCTATTAACATTTCTAACATAGATAAAATAAAAGACATCGTTTTAAAATTTAAACCTCAAGTAGTTATTTTTGATGAAATTCAATTTTTCGATAAGAAAATAACTGTATTACTAAATGAATTAGCTAATGAAGGTATGCGTATTATCGCTTCAGGTTTAGATAAAGATTTTCGCGGTATACCTTTCGGTCCTATGCCAGAACTATTAGCTTATGCTGACAAAATAACTAAGCTACAAGCTGTCTGTTTAGATTGTGGTAAAGATGCTATTTATACTCAAAGATTAGTTAATGGTAAAGCAGCCCATTATAATGAACCTATCATTCAAATTGGTAGCGAAGAGAGTTACGAAGCTAGATGTCGAGATCATCATGACATACCAGGTAAATCACTTTATTCTACTATTTAAAAAAATAAAAAACAAAGATTGTTTTTTATTTTTTTTTATAAATTTTAAAACTAAATTGTGGGAATTCTTCTTCTTTAATTAAACTAAATTTATTAAAATCTATATCAATCATATAAACATCCCCAGGGAATTCTTGTTTTATATAAGAGACATACAATTTGTTGACAACATTCTTTAAACTACTAAATAAATTAGCGCCACCAATAACAAAAATTTCTTCTTTAGAAGCGGTGAAATTTTTAATTATATCTGAGATATTATTAATTAATTTTACACTTTCAGGGACATCATAATTCACGTTTCTAGTCACTACGATATTTTCTCTGTTAGGAAGTACAGTTTTTAATCCATCTCAAGTTTTTCGACCCATAATAATTTTATGATTTAAAGTAATTTTTTTAAAATTTTGTAATTCACTTTTTATTCTTCAAGGTAGTTTATTTTTTAATCCAATAACTCCTGAATCAGTTTGTGCTCATATGAAAGAAATCATTTATATAGCAACTTTACCTTTAATAGTTGGCATCGGATCATAATCAACAATTTCAAAATCATCAAATTTAAAATCATCAATATTTTTAACATCTCTTTTAATTATTAATTTAGGAGTTTTTTTAGGTGTTCTACTTAATTGTTCATTTATTTGTTTTAGATGATTCATATATATATGAGTATCACCAGTTGAATGAATAAATTCGCCTACTTCTAAACCTACTACTTTAGCTACCATATGAGTTAAAAAAGCGTAAGAAGCAATATTAAAAGGTACTCCTAAAAATACATCAGCCGATCTTTGATATAACTGACAAGATAGTTTATTATTATTTACATAAAACTGGAAGAATGCATGACAAGGTGGCAGTGCCATTTTATGAATTAAAGGCGGATTTCAAGCACTAACAATTATTCTTCTTGAAGTAGGGTTAGTTTTTAATGTTTCAATAGCTTCTTTAATTTGATCGAACCCATTAAAATCTCTTCATTGTTTTCCATAAACTGGACCTAAATCGCCATATTTATGTGCGAAAGCATCATCAGTTTTAATTTTTTCAACAAAATCAGCCATAGTTTCATTATTATAATCATCACTATTTTTAAAAGATTGAAAAGGTCATTCATTTCAAATACGAACATTATTCTCTACTAAATATTTTATATTAGTATCACCTTTTATAAATCATAATAATTCATGTAATATTGATCTAATATGAATTTTTTTAGTAGTTAATAGTGGGAAACCTTCTTCTAAGTTGTATCTAGTTTGTGTACCAAAATACGATATTGTACCCGTCCCTGTACGATCTTCTTTTTTAGTACCTTTTTCTAAAATTAATTTACATAAATCAAGATATTGTTTCATATATTTTACCTCATTTAGTAATTTGTAATTTGTCTTTTGTGATTAATTTTATTCTTAATATCATAAACTTTTAATAATTCAGTTTCATTTCCAAAAACATATTTATTAAACATATCAATATATTCTCAAATTTTAATGATTGAAGTTTCAGGTACACTAGCTAAATTTATAAAACTGAAAAATAATTGACCAATATTATCTTTATCTATTTTCTTTTTTGAATTAGATATTGAGTTATAAAATTCTTCTATACCAATATTATTATCTATAATATATTTTTGAGCAATTGATAAAGCAAAATGAATTACATCAATTAATTCTTCTTTTACTTTTTGAGTATCAGAATTTTTTTTACTTCAATATTTAAATCATTTAACTTCATTTGCAAATTCAACAATTTCAGTTAAAAGAGCGAAGCGACGTTTATAAATTAAATTTGAATTTTCTATTTTATCGATACGTTTCATAATTTCTAAATCTAATTTTGATTGTTTTTCCAACAACTCTATATAATTATTTAAAGATATTAACATTAATTATCTCCTTCGTTATTTCAACGATAAATCGCCTTTGCTTGTTCGCTATATTCATTATTATGATTTTGAATTACAAACGGTTTTTGCACAATTAAATTATGTTTTCCATTTAAGTTTAATTCTATTAAAACGCTTTGTGATGGTTTTGAAAATTTAGGAAAAATAAACTGTAATTTACTAATAGAAAAATTATATTTATTTGCAAATATAAATATTTCTTTTAATCGTGATGGTGGATATATCAAACTTAAACGACCTTTATTTTTCAGTAATTTACTAGATTTAGAAATTATATCTTCTAAAGTTAGTTTTAATTCATGCCTTGCTATTTGAAAAGATACGTTTTTATTCATTTTATTATTATTGATTTTAAAAAATGGTGGATTACAAATTATTAAATCAAATTTTTTAGTGGTGTTATTTATAGATCATTGATTAAAATCAACATTTTCTAACGAAATATTATCAGAGACTTTATTTAAAATAAAATTTTCTTTAGCTAATTCACAAGCTGTTTCTTGAATTTCTAAAGCTGTTATTTTTAAATTTGGTTTTGCTAAGGCTAATATTAATGAAACAACTCCATTATTAGTACCTATTTCCAATACATTTACATCATTAGTTAATAACGTAGTTTTTCTAGCTAAAATTAAACTATCGATTGAAAAATTAAACATTTCACTATCTTGATATATCTTTCAAGGTTGATCTTTGAAAATATAATTCAAAACTTTCATTTAAATAATTCCTTCTTCTAAAACAATAAACATATTTATTATAAATATCTTTTTATTATTTTCTTGAAAATCACTGTATAATTTTAAAATATTTTTCAAAATTATGATTAATTTTGAATTACTACTTTTATTTAAATCATGATTTATTTTATTATTTAATAAATTAATAATAGTTTCAAAAATAATAGTTTGATTATTTTTTATTTCAGATAATAATAATTCGTTTTTATAAAGTTGATAATTAATACTATCTCTTTTAAATAAACTAACTAACATTTTTTTAATAGAAGATGATATCACTTCATAATTTTCTTCAGAAATACCAAGATTATCTATTAAATTATTAGATTTAATTTTATTATTAGTTTCTAAATATATTTTTTGCGATCTCGAAACAATAGTATCAATCACATCTTCTTCTTTTGAACAAGACATAATAATGTAATAATTATTAAGATTTTCCATTAATTTTAATAAACTGTTAGCTACTTGTTCGCTAATTTGATCAATATTCTTTATATAAATGATCGTTTTAATAGTTGATTTTTGATGACAAAATTCAATTATATTATTAACATTATTTTTATCTAAAATATTTTCTTTATCAAACGTAATTATATTACTTAAACTATTATTACCATTGATAATTTTGATAATTTCTTTAATTAATTTATCAGTTTTTACAACATTTTTATTTATAAATAAAAAACAATTAGCTAATTTATTATTTTTAATAGCTTTTTCAAAATATTTAAAAATATGTTTTTGTGAATTTAGAAAGTTATTATTCATCTTTTAAATGTCTTAGAACTACTCTAAAAACTTGCTCAAGAACTTTATCAATAGAATTTGATGCATCTATTTTTTTTATTCTTTTCGGTCATTTTTTAAATAATTCTAAATAGCCATTTCTAACTTTATTATGAAATTCTAAACTTTCATTATCTAATCTATTTTTATTTAAATTTCGATTTTCAATTCTGTTTAAACCTATCTTAGCTTCAATATCTAAATATATTGTTAAGCTAGGCATCATTTCATCGATAGCAAATTTATTCAATTCAAAGACTTCGTTAATCCCTATTCCTCTAGCTATACCTTGGTACACTAAAGAAGAATCTAAAAATCTATCACATAATATAATTTTATTTTTTGATAAAGCTGGCAGAACTTTTTCAACTAAATGTTGTCTTCTTGAAGCGGCATATAAAATCGCTTCTGTTCTAGCATCCATATTATTGTTGTTGTTATCTAAAATAATATTTCTGATATCTTCTGATATCTTAACTCCGCCTGGTTCTCTAGTTATAACAATATTATCTGATTGAAATATTTTATCTTTAATAAGTTTTTCTTTTAACAAAGATATTATTGTAGTTTTACCACTACCTTCACATCCTTCAAAACTAATAAAAGTTTTATTATTCATTAAAATAAACCTGGCATTCCTGCGGCTTGTTGAGGCATTGATTCAGATAAAGCAGCATCAATTTGTTCCATTAATTTATTTATAGTAATTTGCAGTAAATCAAATAACATTTCTTTATCTTCTGGATCAATTAAATCATTATCAATATTAATACTGATAACTTTTTTTTCTCCTGTCATTTTAATTTCGATTCCTTGATTATTTAACGTAAATTCTTTAGCATTAAATTCCTCTTGTTTTTTAGCCATATTTTTTTGCATTTTTTTAGCTTGTTGCATTAGTGCTTGAATGTTCATTTTATTCTCCTTGATTTTTAAATTATTATTTAATAAATATTATAACCTATAATCTACTTTACAGAACTTTTAATTCAATCAAAATATCACGAAGTTCAGTCGCTCTTTCAAAATCTAATTCTTTGGCAGCTTCCAACATTTGTTTTTTTAATTTTAAAACTAATTTTTCTTTGTCTGCTTTATCTTTTAACTTATTACGTTTAGATTTTATGAATGACATTATCGCGTTTTCAGTATTAGAATTTTTAATCGGATTATGAATCGGTTTAATTATAGTTTGTGGAGTAATTGAATGCTTTTTATTATATGCTCTTTGAATATCTCTACGACGATCAGTTTCGTCAATAGCTTTTTGCATAGAATCGGTTATTCTATCTGCATACATAATTACTTTTCCTTCTTTATTTCGAGAAGCTCTACCAATAATTTGAATTAAAGATCTAGTATCTCTTAAAAATCCTGCTTTATCAGCATCTAGAATTAAAATTTTTGAAATTTCTGGAATGTCTAATCCTTCTCTCAATAAATTTATTCCAATAATAACATCAATTTTTCCTAATCTTAAATCTCTGATTACTTGTAATCGTTCTAAAGTTTTTAATTCACTATGTAAATATGCTGATTTTATTTTCTTTTCCTTTAGAAAAGTCGTTAATTTTTCCGACATTCTAATAGTTAAAGTTAAAAGCATAGTTCTATGTTTTTTAGCAATTGTTTGTTTTATTTCGTTGATAATATCATCCATTTGACCGGTAGATCTACGAATTTCTATAGTTGGATCTAATAGTCCGGTTGGACGAATTATTTGTTCGATAAATTTATTATTTACTAGTTCTGATTCGTATTTTCCTGGAGTTGCCGATACATAAATAGTGTTAGGCATCAAACTATTAAATTCATCGAATTGTAAAGGTCGATTATTTAGTGCGCTCGGTAATCTGAATCCAAAATTAACTAAATTACTTTTTCGAGAAAAATCACCACTATACATTCCTCTTATTTGAGGTAGAGAAATATGTGACTCATCTATAACTAAAAGAAAATCTTTACCAAAATAATCTATTAGAGTATATGGTCTTTGGTCATCATTTCTAAGATCTAAATGTTGAGCATAATTTTCTACACCTGGACAAAAGCCAAATTCTTCTAATGAATTGATATCGTTCAATGTTCGTTCTTTTATTCTTTGATATTCAATAATACGATTATTTTCTTTAAAAAATGTTAATCTTTTTTCTAATTCAATTTTAATTCTAGCAACCGATTTTTTCAACCCATCAGGTGTTGTTTTATAATCTTTAGCCGGGAATAACGTATATCTTTTATAAGAATTCATAATTTTTTTATTAAGTTTATCTAACTTATAAATACCATCTATAGTATTACCGAATAAATCTATCCTAATAAAATATTCATCAGTTCAACCTGGAGATATTTCAATAACATCTCCTCGAGCACGAATAGATCCCGGATTTGAACTTTTATCATTTCGTACATAACCCATGTCAATTAATTTTAAAATTAAAGCTTCTTTTGTTGTTATCTTTTCAACTTCAATTTCAAAAAAAAGTTCTTTGTATTTTTCAGGATTATATTCACCATAAATAGCTGCCACACTCGCAATGACAATAACGTCTTTTCTAGTCGTTAAAGCGTTAAGTGTAGATAAACGCATCATTTCAATTTCCATATTAGATTTAGCAGTTTTTTCAATATACGTATCACTTTTAGATACGTATGCTTCGGGTTGATAAAAATCAAAATTAGAAATAAAATATTCTACTCTATTTTCAGGAAACAAAAATTTCATTTCACTATATAATTGAGCAGCAAGTGTTTTATTAGCTACCATAATTAAAGTAGGTCGATTAAATTCATTAATGACATTAGCGACTGTAAAAGTTTTTCCAGTTCCAGTTGCTCCCATTAATACTTGGTCTTTAATTCCTTTCTTTAAACCAGCACTTAATTTTGATATAGCATTGATTTGATCGCCTTTAGGTTTATAAGGCGCTGATATTTTTAAAACTTTATTTTCTGTTTTTTTAGTCATATAATAATTATATATAAAAAACTATTAATATGAATAAAAAAAACGAACAAATTGTTCGTTTTTTTTATTTAAAAATTATAATCTTAATTTTGCAAATTTACCAAATATTTTATCGTAACCTTTAATGATTCATTCTACTATGAATCCAAAGAAAAATGGTGATAATGTAGCAAATCCAAAAATACTTTTATAATCAGACGTCGGTAATACCACTAAAAATAAAACGATTGAAATTACACCAGTTGCAGCATCACAAGCAATTCTCATGTATTTATATTCAACTTTAAATGATATACATCCTCATAATGTAAATCCATTATAAGGTCCTTGAAATAAAAACCCTCTAATGAAGATAGCTACTCCAAAAGCTAATACTAACGTAGAAATAATACCAAATAATATGATCATTCCATAGTTATCATGACTTCAAAGTTTTTCTATGTAATTACTAAATGTTGTTCCACTACCAATAACTTTAGATCACATTCCTACTAAAAAACCAGAAAAATAAACATAAGTTAAAGTTGCACATAGTTGAATTATATGAGTTCAATTATGTAATTTTTTCATTTTTCTTAAAACTAATAAATCTATTATAAAAATTGAAAGCATAAATATTCATACTATATAACTTGTATATTTACCATTTGTATAATCTCATCCTGAATTCGGGAAAGCGTGTTGTACAACAGCAACGATAGCTGCGAAAAACCCATCTAAAGGATCGTAACCACTATGTATTGTTACAATTAGTGTGATTCCTAAAGATAAAGCCAATATTCCTATTATAGTAGTAACTACTTGAACATAGAAATCTGGGGTTTTTAAATAATTTTTTTTATTCATTTTTTTAATATTCTCCTTTTAATATGTATTGGTCACCATTAAATCTCTGGGGAAAATAATTTATATTAATATCTCAACTATATTTTTTACTAACGGGATATTTTTCTAAATATCCTAGATGATTCACATATTTATTAATATCTAATAACTTCGATAATTTAAATAAAACATCTTTAGTTGCCATAATATCATCTAATGAATTATGAGCATTTTCTAAACTAATATCTAACTTCTGACAAGCATTTACTAATTTATGGGGATATTTATAATGATCTCGATAAATTGTTAAAGGACATAAAACATTTTTTAATACTAAAGGTTTTTTTAAAATTTTTAAAAAACTATTATGTAAAAAATCTAAATCAAAAACAGCATTATAAGCAACTACTAAATCTGCTCCTTCAATAATTTTATAGACTTTTTCTAAAACTTTTTTAGGATCAAATCCATTTTCTTTTAAAAACTTTTTTGATAACTTATGAATTTTAAAAGATTCTTCAGGAATATCTATATTATGATCACAATAAATATTATGTTTATACATAATCTTACCTTGATTAACTGCAATAATTCCAATAGATAATATTTCGTCCTTTTTAGTATCGATACCTGTTGTTTCTAAATCTAAATAGACTACTTTTTTAAAACTCATATATTTAAAAAAGTAATACTCTTCCAGCAATAAATTTACTAATTTCTGGTTTTTTAATTTCTGGTTTTTCAACAACAGCAGCTTCAGGGACGATTTCTTTACTTTCGTTAGTTGCTTTATTTTCTAAATCAGCATTCATAATAATTCTAACTGTATTATGAGCTATTCTACGTTTTAATTCTTGGAATAGTTTATCTGCTTCTTCAACATATACTTGTAATGGATTTTTTTGAGCATATGATCTTAAATAAATTCCATGTTTTAGTTTATCAAGTTCATCGATATGTTTTTGTCAATTTTGATCAAAAACTTGTAAAGATAACGTCTTTTCAAAAGAATTATATGCATCTTCTTTAAAAGATTTTTTATTTTCATAATTATTTTTTAGTTTTTCAAAAACAATTGTTTTAATTCCATCATTATCTTTATTTTCTATATCATCAATAATAATTTTGTTATCGTAATTAGCGAAATGAGATTTATTTAAAGCTAAAATTAATTTATCTTTAACAACATTTCCTTCACTATCTACTAAGAAAGGTAGTGCTACGATATCACTAGTAACAGATTTAAGCATACTATAAACTATATTAGTAACGTTTTCATTGTCGATAAAAACTTGTCTTTGACGATACATTATTTCTCTTTGTTGACGAATAACATCATCATAATCTAAAACATTTTTTCGAGAATCGAAATTCATTCCTTCAATTCTTTTTTGAGCAGAAGTTATTTTTCTAGAAATAATTCTTGATTTAATCGGTGCATCTTCAAAAGAAGCAAAGATTTTTTTCAATTTTTCATACGATGTAAATCTACGCATAATATTATCGTCAATTGAAATATAAAATCTAGAATCTCCTTTATCACCTTGACGGCCAGAACGACCTCTTAATTGATTATCAATTCTTCTAGCTTCATGTCTTTCAGTTCCAATAACTGCAAGTCCACCTAATTTTTTAACACCTTCACCTAATTTAATATCAGTTCCACGACCCGCCATATTAGTAGCAATAGTAACACTACCTCTTTGACCAGCTTTAGAAATAATTTGAGCTTCGTTTAAATGGTTTTTGGCATTTAAGATTTCATGTTTAATTTTAGCTTCTTTTAATAATTTTGATAAATGTTCTGAATATTCAACAGCACTAGTACCAACTAATATTGGTTGTGTTTGAGCATGCTTTTCAGCGATAGCAGCAACTACTGCTTTTCATTTAGCGGCCATATTAGAAAAAATTAAATCATGGTCATCTCTTCTAATAATAGGTTTATTAGTAGGAATTACAATTACTCGCATATTATATATTTTTAAAAATTCTTCTTCTTCAGTTTTAGCAGTTCCTGTCATACCTGATAATTTTTTATACATTCTAAAAAAGTTTTGATATGTGATAGTTGCTAAAGTTTTAGTTTCTGGTTCAATTTTTACGCCTTCTTTAGCTTGGATTGCTTGTTGTAATCCTTCACTGTAAGAACGACCTTCCATAACACGACCAGTAAATTGATCAACTAATAATATTTCATCATCTTTGACCATGTATTCAATATCGTATTTCATAATATAATTAGCACGTAAAGCATTTTGTACTCGATGAACGATTTCAGAATGTTGCATCGAAAATAAATTTTTTAATTTAAAAAATTCTTCAGCTTTCTTAACACCTTCTGGTTCTAAAGAAATACTTTTACTTTCGTGATCTATTTTATATTCTTTATCATTTAATGATTTTACGAATTTATCAACAGAAATGTAAAGTTCTGATGGCGTTGAATCTCCTCCAGAAATAATTAATGGTGTTCTAGCTTCATCAATTAAAATTGAATCAGCTTCATCAATTACAGCAAAGTGGTGGCCACGTTGAACTTGATTCATTTTTGTTTTACACATATTATCTCTTAGATAATCAAACCCTAATTCAGAGTTTACTGTATAAGTGATATCGCAATCGTAAGCTTTTTTCTTTTCGGGATTACCCATATCTTTTAAACTAACACCAACTGTTAATCCAAGAAAACGATAAACTTCACCTGTTATTTCAGCATCACGTTGTGCTAAATATTCATTAACAGTAACAACATGGACACCTTTTCCTCCTAAAGCATTTAAATATACTGGCATAGTAGCTGTTAAAGTTTTACCTTCTCCAGTTTTCATTTCAGCAACGTCACCACGATGAATCGCTACCGCTCCAATAACTTGTACTTTAAAGGCAAATAAACCTAATACTCGACGAGCAGCTTCTCTTACAACTGCATAAGCTTCTGGTAGAATATTATCGACTGTTTTCCCATTTTCTAATTCTTGAATAAAATATGAAGTTTTAGCTTTTAATTCTTCATCTGATAAATTTTTCATTTCGTCAGATAAATTATTTATAGTTTCATAGATCTTACTAGTTTTTTTTATAAATAGACTATCTTTACTTAAGTTTTTAAAAATTCCCATTATTATCAATTTACTCCTTTGTCTATAGTTGGCTTGAAGCCAATTAATTTAAACTATTAATATTATACCAAATAAATTAAATAATTTTCTTACTCAATACTAATAATTTAATATTTTTCGGTTTAAATTTTAAAATTTTGTGTTTAATTGATAATAATGTGTTGCCAGTTGTCATAACATCATCAACTAATAAAATGTTTTTACCAGTTATTAAAGAACCATAACTAATCGAAATAGTGTCAAAAATTTTTCTTCTACCATTTATCGATTGTTCTGATTGTTTATATTGTTTATTTTTGTAACAAACATCTAAAACAGGTAAATTAAGTGATTTAAAAATAATTTTTGTATGATTAAAACCTCTTTTAAAATCACTTAAATAATAAGAAGGTGCCGTAATAATAAAATAATTTTTGTATTTATTAATTAATTGTTTTTTAAAAGGGGTTATTAAATTAACACCTGCTTTTAAATCATTATTAACTTTTAAATCAAAAATTATTTTTTTTAAAATTTTGGAATATAAATAAAGGATATGTACTTTTTCATTTTTTATTATCTTAATATCATTAATTACAAATAGTTTTTTATTACATCTGTAACAAAAAACTTTTTGACTTTTATAAATAAAATCTATAAAAGTAATTATATTTATTTTACAATTTAAACATCTCATCAATAAATATATATTAATTTCTAGATTCTTTTCCTTTAATTTAATCTAAAATATTTTGAATTTCACTAATGTGAGCTTTTTCTAACAAAAATAAACTAAGTTTAAATAAATTTATTTTAAAAGAAAAACTCGTACCGTCTAATTCGTATGTTTTTTCTCCATGATTCAAATCATTTACATTTAAAATATTTTTCAAACTATCTTTTTCACGAATTGATAACCTTAAAATATCATAAGATCTATGATAAAAATTATTATAAACAAATAATTTTGCATCTAGTTCTTCTTCATTATATTTTTTTTCTTTTTGTTCTAATTGTTTTCCAGAATTTAATTTTGAATTCATTCCATAAATTAAAACTATATTATGTTTTTCAACAATAGCGTTGATTCGTTCTTCTAAAGATAAATACCCAAACTCTTTTTCAATTTCTTGAAATGAAATTACTTTTATTTTATCTTTAAACAAAAATTTTAATTTAGAAAATTTTTTTATTAAAATATCATTAAGATCTACAAGCATTTTATTGATAAAATAAAAACTATTATTTAAATATTTAAAATTTCTATTTTCATCGGTAATTTTTAATTCTACATCAATTTCATTAACACTATAAAATTGAGTAGGATTAGGCGTTAAATCACGATCAATATAAACATTATTAGTAATGATTCCTTCGTTATTTTTCATTTTAAATTTAACTAGTGATTTTAACAATAAATTATCAAAATCAACTGGTAAAGAGTAAATTTGTAAGTCATCCTTCGTATCAAAATTAATGTTTTTTTGATACAAGTTTTTATTAGAGTTATATTTTATAAAATTAGGTAAATTGATTTCTAATAAAGTGTATTGATTTTTTAACGCCGAATAGATTTCTTTTTTAATAATTTCAAAAGCTTGTAAAGTTTCTTTTTCATTTAATATAGAATTATAATATTTTGGTAATGAATTAAGCATAATTACCTCTGAGTTTTATCGTAATGTTTACCAGCGGCTTTCGGCGCCAGTGATTTACGGGAAGTTATAATCAATGCAATGATCGAAATTATGAAAGGTCAAATTAATAATAAATTAGTGTCGATCGCTCCAATTGCATAATCTTTTCCTGTAAAAAAGTGAGTTAAGTGAGTGAATCAAGTTAATCTTAAAGCACCGTGATCCATCGCGATTCCTTCTAAAGTTCCGAAGAATATCGCACTTAAAAATACTGTAATTATTCTTCATCTTCCAAAAATCAAGATCGCTAAGGCAATGAATCCCATTCCGTTTACGTTTCCTGCAAAAGATCCAATATCTTGTACAAAGATTGCGCCTGCAATACCTGATAATACTCCAGATATAAATACAGCTACATATCTAACTAAATTAACATTAACTCCGGCAGCACCTAAGGCGTGAGGATTTTCTCCACATGCTCTTAATTTTAATCCGAAAGGTGTTTTATGTAATGTAAATCAACCAATAGCCACTACTAATATTATGGCAAATAATGGTAGACTTATTAAATGAGCAAAACTATCTAAATGTTTACTAAAACTCAATGTATTATAATTTACAAATACTCGAGTATTTTTTTGAATTGCAGCTATTCAAAATATCGCTATTCCTGGTGCTAGCAAATTAATTGCTGTCCCAGATATAATTTGATTAGCTTTAAATTTGATAGAAGCTAAAGCGTGTAATAAAGCGAACATTCCTGCCATTAAACCGGCAACTAACATAATTCAAATTTGATTATAACTAGAACCTTTAACATGATAACTGATAACAGCGTAACTTAATCCACCTATTACCATCATACCGTTAATAGCAATATTAAATACTCCGGCTCGTTCTGAAAATAATCCTGCAATAGCACCGATCCCTACAACAGCTATCAAAGTTATGATAGTCCCTGTAACGCTCACGCCAGTTAAATTCATATTTAAAAACATTGTTATTACGACTCCTTTTCTTTAATTATTTTTTACGACTTTGAAATTTATTTTCTTTTAATGTTTTAAAATCTTCTTTAATACTTTTTATGTGATTTTTATAAGCAATTTGAGCTTCTTTATAAGCTGAAAAGCCTAGTTCTTTTAATTTACCTTTTAAATTAAAGGTTATATCTCTGATTTCTAACTCTTGTTTTTCAAAATCATCTGTTCGATAATCAATATTATTTTTAATATCATTAATTTCTTTGAATGAATTTTTCATTAAAATCTTAGATTCATTCTTAGATTCTAAATATTTTATTTTTGCTTCATTGATAACTTTAATATGAGACTCTTTAGTAGATTTTAATTTAGATGTAAAAGATTTATATTCTTCTTTAAAACTAGAATTAAAGCGTTTAAATCATCACATTCTAAAGTTTTTAATTGGGTTGAAATGTATGAATACTAATGATATAGCTGCGAAATAAATTACTACTCCGATGATTAATCCAAGAACATCTTGATCTACACCAGTAGTTGCTTGAGCATAAGACGCTCCATTATCTAGAACTGAATAGAACGTTGCTGCAAATAATATTCCTATAGGATTATTAAATCCTAATAGGGCAATGGCAATGGCAATGAATCCATAATTAGGCAAGCCATTAATATCTGGAAAAGATACATTTTGACCTAAATATAATACTGCTCCTGCTAAACCTGCTAAGAATCCAGAAATTGTCATAGTTAAAATAATATTAAGTTTAACTTTTATTCCAGAATAACTAGCTGCGTTTAAATTTGAACCGATAACTTTGATATTGAATCCTAATTTTGATTTTTGTACAATCACAAATAGAATTGCTACTGCAATTATCGCTATTATAATAGCAACGATTCATGCATCATGTCCGCCACCTGATTTATTTCTAAATCAAATTCTTCAATAATCTGATATTCTATCTGAATTAACTTTATTATTAACATGTACTTTTAAATTATTAAATCTAAATAAATATTTAATAATATAATAAAATATTCAATTAAATAAAATCGTCGATACAACTTCATGGACTTTAAAGAAAGCTTTCAAAGCTCCAGCGACTGCTGCCGCGCTTGCTCCGATTACTGAAGCTAATATCAATGGTGTAAATAAACCTAAAACATTATGTGTAGAATTGTGATTAAATGCTAAAACTCCTAAATAAGCACTAATCCCACCACCTAAAAGCATTTGGCCCGATACTCCAATGTTGAATAAACCAGCTTTAAAAGAAATCGCAACAGCTATTCCAGCTAAAGTGTATATACCAATACTAATTAAAGTTTGTTTATAGTATAGTTTATTAAAAGAACCGGCAACTAAGCTATAAAACACTGCTAAAGGGTTTGTTTTAGAGACAGCGATTAATATTCCAGCTGCAACAAGTCCTAATAATATAGCTATTAAAGATGCTTTTATTTTACAAAAATCAATAGATAAAGCTTCTTTAATAGATCTTAATTTATTATTTTTCATTTTAATTCTCCTTTTACTAAATTATTATCCACGTTTATTCATCATTAATATACCGATTTTTTCTCTATTAATATCTCCAATATTTTGTATTTGAGAAATAGATCCAGAATTAATTACTGCTACTCTATCTGCTAAAGATAAAACTTCATCTAATTCATAAGAAATTAGTAATACAGCATTCCCTTTTTCTTTTTCTGATAAAATTTCATCATGAATATATTCTATTGAACCTACATCTAATCCTCGAGTTGGTTGTGCAAATATAATTAATTTATGTTTACGTTCTATTTCGCGTCCAATAATTAATTTTTGTTGATTTCCACCAGATAATTCACGGATTTCTTGAATTTCATCTTGAACTCCACGAACATCATATTTTTTAATTATATTATTTGCATGTTTACTGATGTATCTATAATTCATTATTCCTAGTTTATTACTGAATGGTTCTTTATAAAAATCTTGTAATACTGTATTTTCTCTTATATTAAAATTCAATATTAAACCAAATTTATGACGATCTTCGGGAACATAAGAAATTCCTGATTCATATCTGTTTCTAGTAGAAGTACGAGTAATATCTTTATTATTCAATGTGATTTTACCTTTAACTACTTTTCTCATACCCATGATCGCTTCAGCTAAAGCTACTTGACCATTACCTTCAACTCCGGCAATCGCTAAAATTTCACCGCTTTTAATATCTAAAGTAAGATTGCTTAAAGCTGCTTTTCTACTATTTTCTTTACGAACTAATAGATTTTTAATTTCTAGCATTTTTTGACCAGGTTTTATTTTTGAATTATTTTTAACATGAGTTACTTGACGACCTACCATTAAAGCAGAAACTTCTTTAATTGAAAGACTCTTATTTCTAAAAGTTTTAATTGCTTTACCGTGTCGTAAAACAGTTACATAGTCAGCAACTTCTTCAATTTCTTTTAATTTATGAGTAATTAATATTATTGTTTTTCCTTGTTTTTTAAAGTTTTTAATTACTTCTAAAAATCCTTTAATTTCTTCCGGATTTAATACTGCTGTCGGTTCATCAAAAATTAAAATATCAGCATTTTTATAAAGCATTTTTAAAATTTCTATTTTTTGATGAGTCGATACGTTTGAATCTTCAACTTTAGTTTTTAAATTAATATTTAATTTATATTTTTCCATTAATTTTTCAACTTTATATTTAGCTCTTTTAAGATCCATTAAAAAAGATAAATTATTGCTTACAACAGGAATATCTCCTAAGACAATATTTTCTAAAGCTGTATAATTTCCAACTAATTTGAAATGTTGGTGAACCATACCAATTCCCATTTCATGGGCTTGACTAGGATTTTTAATATATGATTCTTCACCATGGATTTTTATATATCCAGAATCCGGATTATAAATACCAAATAAAACTGACATTAAAGTTGATTTACCTGCTCCATTTTCACCAACTAATGCGTGAACTTCTCCTTCAGCAACTTTTAAGTTAATTTTATTATTTGCAGTTATTTTTCCAAATTTTTTAGTGATATCATTCATTTCGATTGCATATTTAATTTGATTGGAATTTTTTGCATTATTCATTTTGAAGGTCTCCTTTTATTATTAACTTATTATTATTATTAGTGTTTAGTATAATTTATATTATTAATTTTTATTTTTAATTAAACTTTTCAATTAGCAACTGTAGTCGCTAAGAAATTATCTCAAGTTAATCCCGGATTTTTTAGATCAGAATGAGATGTTAATCAGTCTTTTTCTCATTGAGTAAGAGTGCTTCCTGAAGCAGGATTTAAATAATTATTAACAGTTGCTAAATATTTTTGTGCTGCTGTATCAAATAATTTTTTAGTTCCTGGTTTTCAAGTATTTGAAGTTGTAACACCAGCAAAATGATTTGCTGCATTACCAGCTGTTACAGAACCAAAATTATTTATTCCAGAATCAGATAGATCAATTGTTCCTTTTGTTGAAAAATTCTCATCTTGACCAAATCTTTTATAAAATCCTTCGATTGAATCACGTTTTTTTTGTTCTTTAAAATTGTTAACTGTATTAACGTCTATTTTAGAAGTAGCTAAGACATTTTTAACATAAATAGCTTCCATAGCATAAGTAATGTTTTTTAACACAGAATCAAAGAATAAAGATTTAAATTGAGGATATGTTTTTGACATATCAGTATCTACTCCGATAACGAAAGGTTTTTTGTCAGCAGATACAGTTTGTTCGTTAATTGCTGATATCGTTCCAGCAACTTCACTACCTGCAACTGGTAAAATTGCGTTGGCACCTTCATTAATTAATAGCGTTGATTTGTCTTTAGCCATTTTAACATCAACAAATCCACTTTCAGTATAAGCAGTATCTGCTTGAAATTTCGCTATACTTACGTGTTTTCAAGCTGAATTTTTAGCAACGGTTTCATTATATTTATTAGCTGCGTTAACTCCTGCTAGTCAACCAACCATATAATCAGTTACTCCTGGGAAATTTCCTCCTCCAAAAGTAGCTACTTTAGGTTTTGCGTAATATTGAGTATTGTAAGCTGTTTTAAATCCACCAATAAATGCTGTAGACATCATATCGAACTTAACTGAAGCAACACGGTTTTTAATAATCGGCAACATTTCTTTAGTTTCTAAACTACCATTACCATCAATTAAAATTCAATGAAGTTTTGAATCTTTTACCTCTGATAAATATTGTGAAATTGCTCCGATATGGTAAAAACCGGGCGCCATGATATATTTGGCCCCGGTTGCTTCGGCGGCACGATATCCGGCCGCAATAGTAGATCCATTAGGATTTTTAGGTCTAAAGTAATGTTTTTCATTTAATGAATTTTTATTAGCTAAATCGCAAATCGCTACATAGCCAGATTCGTTAAATGATCTATCAGTAATTAAACCACTATCAGTAATCAAACGAATTTCACTCCCTTCTGCTCAAGAACAAGAAGTAAGCTTTGCAGTAATAGAGAAAACTACCCCAGTAGCTGCAATTAACGTAAATAAAGATTTTTTCTTTCTCATTTCAATAATCCCCTTTTCGCATTTCATTTTAAAATTAATTTTCCATATAAAAATTTTTATACAATTTCCATTATAGCATAAAGAAATTGGAATTAGCAATATAAAAATAATAATTTTGTTATTTGTTTAGTAATTAGTAATAATTTTTAACTTTTACACTATTTTTCATTAACTATGTAAGATTTTAGTAAATAAAAAAACACCAAAAAGGTGTTTTTTATAGTTTATTATTCTCAATTAACTTTTTCGACTGTTAAAGGAGTTTTATTTTTGATCAATTTTTCAATTTTTCCGTCTTTCATTTTAATTACTAAATGTGCAAGTTTTGCAATCTTTACATTATGAGTAACTAAAATAACTGTCATTCCAAAATCTTTATTAATACTTTGTAATGTTTTTAAAACATCGATTCCTACTTTACGATCTAACGCTCCTGTAGGTTCATCAGCAAATAAAATTTTGGGATTTTTAGTTAAAGCTCTAGCGATTGAAACACGTTGTTGTTGCCCTCCAGATAATTGAGAAGGCATTTTTTTACTGTGCTCAGTCATGCCAATTTTTTCAAATATAGAATCTGCAGAAATAATTTTTTTCTTATCTTTTTGTAAATAAGAACCCATCTCAACATTTTCTCTTGCTGTTAAATTTGGCAGCAAATAATATTCTTGAAAAATAAAGCCAACATTATATCGACGATATTCAGTTAACTGACGATCATTCATATAAGAGAGATTATGATTAATTGCAATAATGTCCCCATCTGTTGAACGGTCTAGACCAGAAATAACATTTAATAATGTTGTTTTACCCGAACCAGATGGTCCAAGAATAACAATAAGTTTTCCTTCTGGAATTTCTAAATTAATGTCTTTTAAGATATGTGAAATAATTTGACCATTAGTGTAATATTTATTAACTTTTTTCAATTCCATTACATTTCCTGGTTTATTTATCCCGGTAATAACACCTCTACGTTTAGCGTTATTTTTCTTAATTTTTTTAATTTGAACTTTAATTTGTTTCTTAGTATCGTTTTCTGTAATTAATATTTTATCTTTTTTAATATTTTCTTTAAGTTCTTTACGAATTACAACACTATCTTTTTTTAAATTATTTTTTAGATACTTTTTATCGTAATTCTTTTTTCATTTATTATTTGAGTCTGATTTTTGCATAATTAATTACCCCCTTCTTTTAACGTATCGATAGCTTTTTTATGAGCTAAAGATTTTCAAGAAACTAAATACGTAAGTCCAAATATTATTAATACTGCTCCTAATGAAATTGCAAAGAATCATCAGTGGAGTGGTGAAATAATATAAATCGAGGTGTTTTTAAATATCGCAAAATTAAAGATTTTAATTAGTCATGAAACTAACGGCATCGATAAGAGGATCCCGAATAATATTGCTGGTGTATAAATTGATAAAAATATATTTGAAATTTCACGATTACGAAATCCTAAAATTTTTAAATTAGAAATTAAATGTTTATGATCAGAAATAATCATATTAGAAGCTGTCATCGTAACCATTCCAGAAATGATAAACATCGTTCAAAAAATAATCTTTTCAATTTTATTTTCAATGCTAGTGAAGTTATTGAACATAAAATCAGAGGCATTTTTATCGTTAACTGTTTTAATAGCTGATAAATAAATTGAATTTCCATAAATATTATTAAAGTTATTAATCATATCAGGTGTAGAAAATTGACCATCTCTTAAAGTTGCGTTATTACTCATAATGTTTAAACCTTTAAAAGCATTTTGAGTTTTTTGGCTACTTAATAAATCGTTAACAGTGCTATCACCACTAATAAAGCGGTCTAGTCCTGGGTATAGT
The DNA here is from genome assembly GCA_014238055.1 of Mycoplasmatales bacterium. Lineage (GTDB taxonomy): Bacteria > Bacillota_I > Bacilli_A > Mycoplasmatales > JABABV01 > JABABV01. The sequence continues at coordinate 255,936 of JABABV010000001.1, forward strand.
CCTGAAGCAGAATAAACTGACATTGATTTTTGTAAATAATTATCAGTATTATTTTCAGAAAATATTCCATTGAAATGAACTTGATTGTTTGTTTCATTTTTATCGTCGGCGATAAAAGTGTTCATACTAGAAAAATCTCCTGATTTATGATTATATAAATCACTGCTAGGATCATCTATCGGAAATTCTTGATTACGTTCTTGTGGTATTCCATTTATCATCGACATACCTTTAAATCCTAAATCTTCATTCGCTAATTTTTGATTAGTGAAAAATTCAGGACCTTGATAGCTATCAGAAATTCCAGCAACAGTAAATCTAGCTGTTGGCATTCCTTTAAAAGAACTTGCAAAAGAACTTTTATCTCATAAACTATTATTTTTTATTTTTCTTTGGTAACGGTAAATATCGTTATCAACATTAAAAGTAATAGTTGAACCTATTTTTAAACCGTATTGCTTTTTAGCAAATTGATTTATGATTAAAGGATGAGTAAAACTATTATTAAACAATTTGTAATTTATATTACTATTATTGTTTAATAAATTTATAAATTTTGATGATTGTTGAATTCCAGTAATTTTTTGACTAGATAATTGCTTACCATCTTTTCTAGACGGACTATTACCATCGATCAACTTGATCATTCCTTTAACAGATGTATAAGTTTCATCATTTTTAGCTAAAGGTATATAACCATAACCTAATTTATAAGTATCGTAATGTTTTAAACCATAATTCATTAAAGCTAAGAACGGAATTGTGGGTCCCATATTCTCTACATCTCAACCAGGCCTAACAGTAGTAGTTTTAGTTTTGGCAAAGAAATATTTAGCTACTTCTGATACTTCAATAGATATATTTTTATTGTTAGAAGGATCTTTAAAAGTAATTTTTGTATTATCATTTTCTAAAGATTTTACAAAAGTTGTACTTTGTTTATCCATTGCAGCTTGTTGATTTGGCGGCATTTTATCGACAGCTAAATCTCAAGGAGAAGGATTTATTGTAGATTGTGCAAATATTGTTTTCATTTGAATATGTTGCTCTAAATAATAAGGATCATTTTTAACCATCATTGCATCTAACATTGATGGAAAATGAACATTTCCTAAATCTCCGTTTTTAGATTGTGCTAATTTGTAAATCCCTGGCAACACACCTTGCATGTCAGAAGTATTTATTTGAGGTATCTGACCATAAACAGAACTAGTTTTAATCCCTAAAGCATTATCAATATATTTAATTGATAAAGAATCATCAGTAAATCCTCATTGTCTTAAAGCTTGCGCTCGATAATCGCCACCTTCAATCGTTGGCGTTTCTAAATCAACTGAAAATTTATAAGAAGATTCTGCAGCAGTGGCTTTTTGAGCATTACTAAAAGCATTATGATTCGCTAAATAAAAAGTTGCTGTCGTAATCGTTCCACCAATAATAGTTGATAAAGTAAGTAATTTACCAATTGAAGAAAAAGCTAAAGAATATTTAAATTTCGTCGTCGCTTTAAATCCATAAAATATTTTTGTTAAATATTTAGCAATTGGATTAATTTTAAATCCTGATGATGGATTCATTAAATAAGTTGGTCTTTTAGATAATTTTCAATAAGAAACGATGTAAGTTAATATTCCTAGACCAATAATTGGCGCTACGAAAGTAATTACAAATGAAACTCAAGAGAAACTAATTGTTTGTGTTGGTATAGTCCAGTAACTGACAAATAAATTAATCATTTGATTTTGCAGTGAAAGCCCTATTAAATAACCAACTCCGCCTCCTAAAACAGAAGCGATAATTGGAAATATCAATAGCGATGATGTTATTTGGAAGTTTTTATAACCTAAAGATTTTAACAATCCTAAAGTTGTTCGACGTGAACTAATGTATTTAGAAGTAATAATAATACTAATAAACCCTGTTAACATTAACAAGAATAAAATAGTTGCTAATGATATATGTTTAATAGTTTCTACTAGTTTACCAATAAATCCAACTCTGAAAGCAGATAAATTGTTAGCACCATTATCGTTATAATTAGTTGCTATTTTTACATTACTTGGAAAACTCATAATTTTATGAGCTTCACCATTAATTCAACTTAAAATATTTTTTCTAGTTGTTGGATTAGATCCGCTAGGATATTTACCAACTAAAAATGATTCAAGTGGATTATTACGGAAAGCACTATGAATTCCTTCGTAACCTCTTCAATCAGTATAAACTAAAGCTTCATTTTTAGGATTAGGTGTTAAATGATCGCTATCCATGACAGGATACATAAAATCAGGTGTTAAACTAATTCCACTAATTAAAAATGTTGTATTATCAACGTGAAGTTTATATTTATCTGGTAGTTGTTTCATTCAAGTCACATAAGCTGCATAATCATAATTAGAATTAATATTTTGACCTTCAGCTAAATAATTATGTAACGTGTTTAAATAATTTCCTGATAGCGCTTTTTTATGATGCGCATCTGCAAAACCAGGAGAAACATTAGCAATCGTAGCTGAAATTGATTTAATCTGAACAGCACTAGGGACTAGTCCACCATTTCATCCAGCAGTAACATAATTACCATTATCAGTTCAAGTTACACCTACTTGGTTTTTAGGCATATCTTTTGAATTTTTAATAATTGTATTTTTTAAAACACTAAATTTATCTGGTTTAGGTAATCCTTCTCCAGAAAATATATATGATTTATCAATTGTCTTTTGTGAAAAGTTATCTGGATTCGTAAAAGGTGAATTATTATTGTCAATTTTAAAATTACTATTTACATCATAATGATTCTGCGTTGAAACAACTTTATAATAATTATTATCAGCAGAACTATTAATATTAATAGCATTAAATTGGTTTATATCAATTCCTTTATACGTATCTGAATTTTTCAATTCATTTATAAAGCTATATTGTTCTTCAGTTTGAATTAAATTTCGTAAAGTATTTTTCTCATCTTTATAAGAAGAGTTAATAGTTGCCCCTAAATGATTGCTTGCATTAATCGTAAATGGCGTTCCTTTAGGTTCTTGTCCTCCGTTATTGTTTATTAAAGTATTGAAATACTGTGCATAAGAACCAGTAGTATTACTTTTAATTCAACTCATGTTTATTGAAACTGAAATTGAATTAGAAAAATTAGTTGATATATAATCAATTAATTGTGAAAAAGTAGTTCCGTCTGATAAAGCATTTTTTGGCGTTACTATTTCTTCAGTTCCTATACCGGCATTTATATTAGTAAAATTATTTTTATTTTTGACAACATCTATTGCCCCAATACTAGGATCGATTTTAATTGTCGGATCAGATTGATTATTTGTTTTGATAGTTTTTAAAAATTTTAAATTTGTATTTTGATTAGATAATTTAATTGTGTATGTCGGACTTTCTTTCGGATAACTAATATCACTTTGATTACTTTTTAGAGTAATTGCATAATGATCATTATCATTAGCTGCTAAGTTAGGTTTATAATCGACATCTCCAGTTACAGAATAATTTTCGTTGATTGTAAAATCATGCAAATTACCAGCTTTTACAAACTGATCATAAGAATGTTGAAAATTATTTGAAGTATCGTTTAATAAAGTAAAAACTGCAGACGTAAAGAAAATCATAATCGTCAAGCTAATCATTGAGATTTTATTAAATCCCAGAGCTCTAAACGATGATTTTAGTAAATTTATCAAGTTTTATACCTCCATTGATATTTTTAAAACAAAAATCAATGGAAATTTTATTCTATTCAAAGACAAAAAAGTTTATTTATATTATTAACGATAGTAATTTGATTATAAGCATAATCAAAATCATTAATTTCATTGATGATAATATTAACTTCATTAATGAAATCAAATAATTCTTCAAATTCTTTTAGTTTTAATTTCATTACTATTAACGTTTTATGGAATTTAATTAATTTTTGATGAATTTTTCGCAATGATTTTTTATTTAAATCATCCGCAAAAACTCATTCATTAATTTTGATGATTTCATCAAGATTAATTTTAGAAATTATTTTAACTAATTTACGTTTTTTAAAAAAACCTAAATTATTGAAATGTTTTGTTAAAAATAAATTAGCATCAACATTATAAAAGATACTAATGATAGTATTAGTATAATTTAATATAATTTTTTGCAAGTTATTTTTAATCATATTTTAATTCCTTTTGTTTATTTAAATATTAACATCTATTAGAAAAAATAGAAAGTAATTTATATAAGAAAAATAAATGAAACTTAATAAATAAAAATCCAATTTTAACTCTAAATGACATTGATCCCTTTTCTATTTTTAAAGCTTTTTTACCAAATTTTTCTTTCATAATTTTAAGATTTTTTTTAATTTCTTGTTTTTGTTGCTTATAAGTAAAAGTTTTTAAATGAAAAATATAATATGAATGAAAAACAATTAAATGAATTTGATAAAGAGTTTTCTCATCTAAAACGTTTAAATTTTCTGTAGCTATTTTTAAAATTTCATGAATTTCAAAAATATTTTTATTGTTAAGACTTCTCATTATAGAAATTCTATTAATTCTATAATATATTAAAGAATCTTTTATACTTAAAATATGTTTTTTATTAGCTTTGGCATATATATTAAAAATTATTGCTAAATCTTCATATATATAACCTACTGGAAATTCAAAATTTTTAATTAAATCTGTTTTTCATATTCTACTTCATAAAGAGGGGTGCTCTAAATTTATTAATTTTCTATTAGTATCATTAAATTTTAATTTATCATTAATAGTCTTATTAAATATAGTGAAATTAAAATTTAATATTTCTAAGTCTTTATTTTCCTCTAAAGTTTCAATAATTTTTTTTACAGAGTTATCGTGAATCAAATCATCGGCATCGATCATTCATAAATATTTACTATTAATATTTTTTAAAATTGTATTTCTAGAAGCGGAAATTCCATTATTTTTTTTACAAATATATCTAACTCATTCATGTTGATTTGAAAAATCTTTAACAATATTTTCAGTCCCATCGTTAGAACCGTCATCTACAATTAATAATTCAACTTTAGATTCATAATTTTTAATACTTTTTTTTACTGTTTCTAAAAGCGCTGGTAAAAAATCCGAATTGTTATAAGTTGGTATCGCAATTGATAATAATTTATTTTTCATTTCTTTCTTTCATGTGAGGGAATAAAATTACTTCTCTGATTGATTCATTATTAGTAAACATCATTACTAAACGATCGATACCAATACCTAAACCACCAGTTGGAGGCATTCCATATTCTAATGCTTCTACGAAATCAATATCCATTTCACTGGCTTCATCATTTCCAAGACTAGCTTCTTTAATTTGATTTTCAAAACGTTCATATTGATCAATTGGATCATTCAATTCAGCAAAAGAATTAGCATATTCTTTTTGACAAATAAATAATTCGAAACGATCGGTAAAGCGACCATCATTAGCATTACGTTTAGATAGTGGTGAGACTTCTACTGGATGACCATATACGAAAGTTGGCATAATAATTTTCTCTTCACAAAATTCTTCAAAAAATAGATTAATAACATGACCTACCGTATGGTGATGATCTTCTAATTTTACGTGATGTTTTTTAGCAATCACTTTAGCTTCTGCGAAAGTCATTTCTTTTCAGAAATCTTCTCCAGTTACATCTTTAACAAAATCTACCATATGAATTTTAATGAAATCTTTAGTTAAATCTAAAGTACTATTTTTATATTCAATAATATTTTTGTCGATATGTTTAGCAATATATTGAATTACTGATTGAGTTAATTCCATCATAAATTCCATATCTTGATAAGCAATATATATTTCTAAAGAAGTGAATTCAGGATTATGAGTAGCATCCATTCCTTCGTTTCTGAAAATACGACCAATTTCATAAACTCCTTCAAATCCACCGATGATTAATCTCTTTAAATGTAGTTCTGTGGCAATTCTTAAATAGAATTCACGACTTAAAGCATTATGATGTGTTACGAAAGGACGAGCTGATGCTCCACCTAAAATTGGTTGTAATACTGGAGTTTCAACTTCTAAATAATTTTTCTTATTGAAATATTGACGCATCAAAGAAATAATTCTTGAACGCATAATGAAAGTTTGTTTTACATTATCGTTCATAATTAAATCAACGTAACGACGACGATAACGTTCTTCTTTATCTACTAAACCATGAAACTTCTCAGGTAAAGGTCTTAATGCTTTTGATAATAAAAATAATTCTTGAACTCTAAGTGTTAATTCTCCTGTGTTAGTCATCATTAATTTACCTTCAAGACCAATGATGTCTCCGATATCTAAATATTTAATTAAGTCTTGTGTTTTTTCAGAAAGTTCTTTTTTTGGTAAATAAATTTGCATCATTCCGTGATGATCTTTTATCTGAGCAAAAGAACTACGACGAGCCATTAAACGTCCAGATATAATAATTGGAGATTGTTGTAATTTAGATATTTCTTCTTTACTGTAATTTCCATATTCTGCTTTAAGTGTTTTCGAGTTACTATTACTTTCGAATTTTGTATACACGAAAGGATCATAGTGATTTTCTTTAATATATTCTAATTTTTGACGACGAATTTGTTCTTGTTCACTAAATTTTCTCATTAGTATAATTCTCCTCTTTTTTAAAATAATCATTACAAATATTTATTAATTCTTCTAAGCTATTAATTTTATATAATTGATTTTTTATTCTTTTACTATTAGGCATCTTTCGTATGTAATTAACTAAATGACCACGCATTTCTAAAATAGCAGTTTTTTCACCTTTTATTTTAATTAAATTATTAGCATGTTCAATTATCGTTGCTAAAATAATTTTATTCGTTGGTCTTGGTAAATGTTTTTTATTTTTAATAAAATAATTTATTTCCTCAAAAATAAAAGGATTCCCTTGAGCGGCGCGACCGATCATAACGCCATCACAACCAGTTTCTTTCATACGACGAATTGCATCTTCAGCAGTTTGAATATCACCGTTTCCAATAACTGGAATATTAACTGTTTCTTTAACTTTTTTAATTAAATTTCAATCAGCAAAACCTTTATAAAATTGTGATCGAGTACGGCCATGAATTATTATTGCGCTAGCGCCAGCTCGTTCAGCTACTTTAGCAATTTCTACTGCATTAATACTTTCTTCATCTCAACCAGCACGAATTTTAACTGTAACTGGTTTAGATACAGCTTCTACTACTGATGTGATAATATCTTCAACTTTATCAATATCTCTCAATAAGGCTGATCCAGCTTGAGAACGCAAAGCGATTTTCGGCACTGGACAACCCATATTAATATCAATAATATCAGCATTACTATTTTCGTCAACAATTTTAGCGGCTTGTAAAATAGTTTTTTTATCAGATCCAAAAATTTGCATCGATACTGGATGTTCACCTGGATCGACTTCGATCATTTTTCAAGTTTTTGCGTTACCAGCAATTAATCCCATATCTGAAACCATCTCGGCACAAACTAACCCAGCTCCGTAGCGTCTTGCTAAAACACGAAAGGCTACGTTAGTAACTCCTGCCATCGGAGCTAAGATGATCGGTGATTCAATTTTTACATTTCCAATTTTAAACATAGAGTTACTCCTTTTTTAAAGTGGGCTTTTTTTGATTTGTCCAAAATTACGCGGATAGTCATCGTTAGATAATTTAGTTTTTTTTATTAATAAATTAGCACGGTAGTCATTATTGCTTCATAAATTTAATTTTTGAATATTATCTACTGTTAAATTTAAAACTATAAAAGCATTACGTGCTTCTGTGATTTCAGATTCATAGTTTTTACCTTTTAAGGCAATCAATGTTCCTGACAGTTTAATTAAGAAACTAGTTATTTCTAACAAAATAGATAACCTAGCAACTGCTCTAGAAGTTACAAAATCAAAACTATTCTTTAATTCTTTTAAATCTTCAGCACGTTTATTTAATATCACTACATCTTTTAAATTTAGTTGCTTAACTAATTCTATTAAAAATTTACAACGCTTATTCATAGGTTCTATTAAAGTTAATTTTAAAGTTGGATTCATAATTTTTAAAGGTATTCCAGGGAACCCTGCCCCAGTACCAACATCTGCTAAATTTTTATTAGCAAAATTAATTTTTTCCATAATAATTATACTGTCAAAAAAATGCTTTTCAAACACAGCTTCTTTTTCAATGATTGCTGTTAAGTTCATTTTTTGATTTCATTCAAATAATAGTTGATAATACGTCTCAAACTGAGAAAGTTGTTGATCGCTAACTATTATCCCTGCTTCAGTTAGTTTATTTTTAAAATTATTAATAATCATTTCTAAAACCTCTTTACAGACTTAAAGCAGTAAGTCAATAAAATCATTGAATTACTACTTTAATTTTTTAATTAAATATCGATATTGTTATTTATTTTTTATCTTTTGTTTCATCTTTTTTAACTTTTGGAGTTGTTGATTTAGGAGTTGGTTTTGCTGCTACTGGTTTTTTAACAGGGGCAGATTCTTCTTTACTTAATCAATTAGTTTCATTAGTAGTTTTTTTATCACTTGAAACTGTTTCTCCATTTACTACTTTAGCTTTTGAAGAAACTGATTTAATAGCATCTTCTAATTTAGCTTTTTGAGCAGTTTTAGCTTTCTTCATTGAATTAGCAAGTGAAGAAGGAGGAAGTTTACCATTTTTTTCAATGTATTCTATTTCCTCTTTAACTAAAGTTTCTTGTTTGATTAAAGCTTCCGCAATAACGTGTAACAATTTTTTACGTTTTAAGATTATTTCTTTAGCTTTTTTATAAGCTTCATCAATAATTGATCTAACTTCTTTATCAATTTCAAAAGCGATTTGACCAGAATATTCACGTATTTTTTGGTCTTTACCTAAGAACATAGAACCTTCTTCACGTTCATATTGAACTGCTCCTAAGTTTGACATACCGTATTGAGTTACCATACGTCTTGCAATATTAGTAGCTTGTTCGATATCGTTGTGAGCTCCAGTAGAAATTTGGTCATCACCATACATAATTGCTTCAGAGGCACGTCCACCCATGAAAGAAGCAACTGAAGATAATAATTCTAATTTAGTCTTCGTATATTTTTCTTTTCTAGGCATCATTAAGTTATAACCACCAGCTTGACCACGAGGAATTATCGTTACTTTATGCACGATATTACCGTCAGGTAAACTTAATCCAACAACTGCATGTCCAGCTTCATGGAAAGCGATCATTCTTTTTTCTTCAGGAGTGATTATACGTGATACTTTAGCAGGACCAAAGGCAACACGATCAATCGCTTCATCAATTTCTTCACGATTAATACGAGGGATGTTATTTCTAACAGTTAAAATAGCTGCTTCATTAATAACATTTTCTAATTGAGCTCCTGAGAACCCAGGTGTTCTAGCTGCAATATTTGCAAAATCAATTGATTCATCGAATTTTTTATTACGAGCATGAACTTCTAAAATAGCTTTACGTTCTTTAATATCTGGTAACGGAATCGTAATTAAACGATCGAATCTACCAGGACGCATTAAAGCAGGGTCTAAAACATCAGGACGGTTAGTTGCTCCGATGATTACAACTCCTTGAGAAGTTGTAAATCCATCCATTTCAGTAAGTAATTGATTTAATGTTTGTTCATTTACTGAAATTTGTCCAGAATTACGTTTTCTACCAGCAGCATCTAATTCATCGATAAAAATTATACAAGGAGCGTTTTTCTTAGCTTGAGCGAATAAACTTCTTACTCTCGCCATCCCAACTCCAACAAAAATTTCATCAAATTCAGAACCTGACATTGAGAAGAAAGGTACGCCAGCTTCACCGGCAACAGCTTTAGCTAATAATGTTTTCCCAGTTCCGGGTGCTCCACCTAGTAATACTCCTTTTGGAATTCTTGCTCCAACACTGAAATATTTAGCTGGATGTTTTAAGAAGTCGACAATCTCTCGAACTTCTTGTTTAGCTTCTTCATTACCAGCAACATCAGAAAATTTAACGTTTGATTTTTCTAAACGAGCTTGACTTTTACCAAGTGAAAATGCTTTGTTTCCTCCACTTGACATACGTGTTAATAATCAGAATAATATTCCTGAAATTAAAATAAATGGTAATCAAGTAACAAAGAATGTATGGAAGAAAGTAGGCGCTGAGAATGCTTGATAATTAAAATCAATTTTCAAGTTATTTAATTCAGTAATAATACTTTGATAGTTAGCGTCCGCTGCTGGTGGTAAACCAACAATAAAACGATGACTAGTTCCGTTAGCATCAACAAATATACCAGTAATATTATGATATTTAGAGTCGATTACGAATCTACTAAATTTACCTTTTCCTTCACTTACATCTGTCATTCAAATTTGTAATTGAGCTCAAGATACAGTTGTATTACGAGTTAGCATATAATAAACTAAAAATGCACCAATAATTAATAACGCAACGATCAATATGATTCAGCGATTATTTTTTTTAGCATTTTTATTGTTTGAACTATTAGTTTTACTATTATTCATACTTATATTTCCCTCTCAAGATAATATCTAAATTACCTTTATTTATATTCTGATTCGTTTAATACTCCAACAAATGGTAAGTTACGAAATTTTTCATCAAAATCTAGACCGAATCCTACTAAAAATTTATGAGGAACGTCGAAACCAACTCAGTCAGCTTTTAATTCTACTTCTCTTCCAGCTTTTTTATCTAAGAAAGTAACAATTTTGATACTTCTTGGATTTTTTAAATTTAAATATTCAATTACTTTTTTAATAGTTTTTCCTGAATCTACAATATCTTCTAAAATAATAATGTCTCTATTAGTAACATCAGTATTAATATCCATTATGATTTTTGTTGTTCCAGAATTTTTGCTTCCTCCCATATAAGAAGAAACTGTCATGAATTCCATACTACAATCGATTTCAACATTTTTGAAAACTTCTTGCATTCAAGGAAAACAACCTTTTAAAATCCCTAACATAATCGGTTCTCTATCTTTATAATTTTCTTTAATTCATTGAGCTGCTTCAACCGCTCTTTTTTCAATTTGATCATGTGTGATTAAAACTTCTGATACACGAGCATCTTTTTGTAACATTATTGTTATTCTCCTAGTTTTATTTATTTCAAATAGTCTTTTTATATAATATAGTAATTCATTATTTATATTTTATATAATGATTAATAAATTATATTATTTTTTTTTAATAAAAGCAAGTGATACATTTTTCTTAGTTAAATATATTTGATTACCAATTCTAAATAATTTAGTATGATCTTTTTTATTTAAGAAATTACAAATTGCTTTTAATTTTAAACGATTAATTTTAATATCAAAATCATTATTTGTTAAATATAAAAATATTAATTTTTGACGATTTTCTCAATTATATTTATTAAACGTATCAATATTAAAATTAGTCTTTTTTCATTCTTCATAAATTTCTTTAATTTGATTTTCTAAAATAGTTAATTTTTGATTTTTGATTAAGTATTTTTCTACTAATTGATCTTTTTCCAAACTAGATAATTTTTCTAATGATTGTCTAATTTTATTACGATCATAAATCGGTAAATAATTACTATCATCAATTCCATAACTTATTGCATTTTTTTCTAAATATTTAATAATATCGTTTTTATAAATATTTAATAATGGACGATAAATATGTAAATTAAAATTAATCAACTTTTCTCTAATACCATAAAACGAAACTTTACTATTACGAATTTCATCTTGTCAAATAGCAGTTTCTAAAAAATCATCACGATGATGACCAAGACATAAATTATCTATTTTTAACTCTTGACTGATTTTTTGAAAAAAATCATATCTCATACGACGAGCTTTATTTTGAAAATTTTTGAATTGTTCATATTTTTGATAACATTTTTGATCAGCATCTAATATAAAAATAGGAATTTTACGTTCCTTACAAAAATCAGTAATTATTTCTTGGTCTCTATTTGATTCTTGGCGTTTACGATAATTAACGTGCGCCACTACAAAATCAAATTTATTTTCAAACATAATATCAACTAAAGCCATACTATCAGGCCCGCCTGAACAAGCAACTATATATTTTTTGCAAATATCTAAATTAGAAAGTTTTAACATTAGTTAAATTTATTCGATAACTTTACAAAATCACTATCTTTTATAAAGTTATCGATAATATCACAAGCTATCGTAATAGTTTGATCAACAACTTTAATTTGCTCTTTATTAAATTTTTGCAATACATAGTTAGCAGTGTTTGAAATTCTTTCTTGACCAATACCGATTTTTAAACGTTTAATATCTTTAGTGCTTAGATTGTTAATGATATTTTTCATCCCATTTTGGCCGCCGCTAGAACCAGTTTTTCGTAATCTAAATTTACCGCATAGTAAATCTTTATCATCATAAATTATTAAAATGTTTTCTAATTCAACATCAAAAAACTTTTTAATCTTAACAACAAAGTCACCCGATAAATTCATATAAGTTTCTGGTTTAGCTAAAATAACATCGTTATTTAAAATTTTAGTTTTAATAAATTGACCATTGAATTTATTTTTATTTAAAGCTAATGAGTTTTGATTTAAATATTTATCAATTGTTCTAAATCCAACATTATGACGTGTGTTTAAAAATTCTTTACCAGGATTACCAAGACCAACTATTAATTTAAGATTATTCATTTTCTTTTTTGGTAGAAAAAACATATTTATTAATAGCGTGTTCGATACCGTGGTCATTATTATTTTTAGTAATCTCATCAGATATCGCTTTAACTTCAGGTAAAGCATTTCCCATGGCGATTCCTAAATTAGCTAATTTTAACATTTCAATATCATTTTCAGAATCACCAATAGCAACTAAGTTATCAGGTGATAATTTCATAGATTCAAGAATTTTTAATATTCCAGTACTTTTATTAATACCTTTAATGCAAAATTCAACAGCACGATCACTACCACGAACAACATAAACAACGTCAGCAAAACGTGTTTTCATCATTTTAGAAATTTTAGCAGCTCTCTTAACATCGTCAAAATAAATAATTACTTTAACTATATTGTTGTTTTCAATAAAATCTTCAACATTGTCATCGCTAAGATGAGTTTTGAACTCACCGTAAAATCCTTCAAATAATTGACGTGATTCTTTATCATTTTTATTATCATAAAGATAAGTTTCGTGTTCACCGTATAAAACAGCAGAAACACTAATTTCACTTAACGCTTTTAAAATTAATTTTGTAATTTTAACATCGTGAGATTGAGAATAAATTAATTTTTTATTAACAACATCATAAATTTGAGCACCGTTACAACTAACGATATAATCGATTTTACCAATTGCTTCAGCTACGTGAACTGAATTACAATATGATCGTCCAGTACAAATAACAGTTTTAACACCGTGTTTTTGTAATTCTTGGACACTTTTAATTGTCGAATCTAAAATTTTACGATTATCTGTAATTAAAGTTCCATCAACATCAAAAGCCATAATTTTATGTTCTTTATTTTTAACCATGTTTTTTAATGCTTTCTTTAATTTCTTCGATAATTAATTCGTATTCTTTTGAAATTGATTTATTTTCCATCGTTACTTTAATCGTTTTAGCTAGAAAAGGCGCTACTGAAACTATGTTTAATTTATCAAATTTTTGTTCTTTTGAAACTGCTATCGTATCAGTAATAACAACTTCCGTTGCTGGAGAATTAGATAATCTTTCTTTAGCAGGCCCTGAAAGTACTCCATGAACTGCTGCGATATAAATATCTTCTGCACCGATTTCTTTAATTTTTTCAGCTGCCTTAACAATAGTTCCGGCAGTGTCAATCATATCATCAATAATAATACAATTGTAACCTTTAACCTCACCTAAAATTCCCATTATTTCTGATTGATTTGGTCCGTTACGACGTTTATCAATAACAGCAACTTTAGCATCAAAAATATCAGCTAAAATACGTGCTCGTGATACTCCACCTTGATCAGGGGCAACGATCACTAAATTTTTAATACTTTTTTTAGCAAAATATTCCATTAAAACGAATAGACCTTTTAAATCATCTACTGGCATATTAAAAAATCCTTGAATTTGAGGAGAATGAAAATCGAATGTTATTAATCTAGTCGCACCAGCTGTTTCTAATAAATTAGCAACTAGTCTTGCGGTAATCGGTTGACGACCATGAACTTTACGATCTTGACGGGCATATCCATAATAAGGATTAATAACATTTATCGATGATGCTCCTGCTCTTTTTAAAGCATCCATAAAAATTAATAATTCCATTAAGTTATCATTAACTGGTTTATTTGTTGATTGAAAAACATAAACATCTTTATTTCGAACAGAATCAGCGGCTACAGTTAAAACTTCACCATCAGCAAATTTTGTTATTTTAACTTTACTTAAAGGCATTTCAATAATTTTTGCCGTTTTAGAAGCTAATTCTTCCGAGGCCGATAGAGCGAATAAAACAGATTCTTTTTTACAATGGTTAATCATTATTTTATAACTCCTTTTCAGTTATTTTTTGAACTCTTGCAAATACTTTAGCTGGTTTTTTAATATCTTTTGTAATGGTTGATCCGGCTGCTATAATTACGTTATTACAAATATTAATCGGCGCTATTAAAGAAGCATTACTTCCAATTAAAGAATTAGGTCCTACTGTAGTTTCGTGACAAGCACCTTCATTATAATTAGCAGTAACTACTCCGGCACCAATTGTTGTATTTTGACCAATAATAGCATCTCCAATAAAACTTTTATGACCAATTATAACTTTATTATTAATAGTTGAATTTTTAACTTCACAATATGGACCTACTAAAGTGTTATTTAAAATTTTTGTATTTTTTCTTAAAAATGCATAAACACCAATTAAGTTTTCATTGCCAATATGAACATCTTCAATAACACTGCCCATTTGAATAGTATTTTTATTACCAATATTAGTGTTACCCATTATATAAACATTGGGATAAATAACATTTTCATTACCAATACAAACGCCTTCAGTGATAAAAACTTTTTCAATATCTATAAATTGATCTAATTTATTTTTAAATTTATTTTTTAATTCTTCTGAACTAAGGAATATCGGTCTTTTAACCATATTGATTGATCTCCAATTCTTTTATATAACGAATAAATTGTAAATAATTATATAAATTTATCTAATTATAAACTAAATTAAATTAAAATATAACTTTTATTTTACTTGGATTAAACATTAAATAACTAGATCCGCTACCAGTTAATAAATATTTAAATTTTTGATTTTTATATTTTAGTGGAGAATATAATTTATTTACCGGCATCTCTAAATCATTAAAGGCTTTTTTCATAAAGAAAGGTGTTTTCTCTTTAAAATCGTGGAAAAAATCGCCAAAATTTGTTTGTGGTGGTGGCAGTAAATCAAAAACATCATAAATCTTTTTAGTATTGTGATTTTTCTTTGGCCTTAACAAAATATTTAAGCAATCTATTCCAGCATCACGATGACGATAAATAAATTTAATATTTGGAAAAGATAATTTTATTGGCTCAACAAATTCTCCATACATACCAACATAACAACTTCCTCCTTCAACGAAAAAAGGAACATCGCTACCGATTTTAAATAACATTTCTTTTAATACTTCTTTTTCTCAAGGGATACCTAGTAACGTTGTAATTATTTTTGTAGTAGTCACCGCATTAGAAGATCCGCCTCCTAAGCCTCCTCCTATCGGAATTTGCTTAGTAAGCTTAACATCAAAATAACACTTTATTTTATAATGTTTTCTTAATAGATTTATTGCTTGTGAAATTGTATTTGGAAAACCTATTTTAGATATATTATAAAATCTATCTACATTTAGATTATTAATTTTTATATCTAAAATATCATAAATATTTTTTCGTACTTCGATCATAATTGTTTTTAATTTATGCAATTTTTCATTAGCTAATTTCGGCATAACTCCTAGACCAAGATTAACTTTAGGGTAACTATACATTTCCAATTTAATCTACTCCTTTAAAAATATCAATTAATTGATTAGTCGTTAATTTTTCTGATCTAATATTTAAACTAATATTATTTTTTTCTAACACAGTTTTTATTTTTTCAACTTCATAATAATTTTTTAAGTTATTAATTAAGGTTTTCCTTTTTTGAAGAAATGCTTTTTTAATAAAACTAATTATTTGTTTTTTATCTAAATTTACAAATTTATCAACTAATTTTATTTCGATAATTGCACTATCTACTTGTGGGATAGGTTGAAAATTATCTTTATTTACATCAAATAAAATTTTTGTTTCACTATATAAATTCATGATATTAATAAAAGCATTATTTTTTTTAATGTCTCCAGTTAATTTATTGGCAACTTCTTTTTGCACCATTAAAATCATTTTAGTAATTTTAATATTTTGGTTAATTAAAAATAATAAAATTGCTTTAGTAATATAATACGGTAAATTAGCAATGACAACTATTTTATTATCGTTTTTAAAATTATCAAAATTATTTTTAAAAAGTTCTAAAAGATTAGTTTTCAAAATATCGGCATTAATAATTTTTGAATTATCAAAATATTGACTAACTTCTTCTCGCAATGCAGGTATTAAATCATTATCGATTTCAACACTTAAAATTGGAAGTTTAGTTTTTGCTAATTCTCAAGTTAAAGCTCCAATTCCAGGACCTATTTCTAATACAAAATTATCATCATTTAACTTTGCTTCTGTAACTATATTTTCGATTATATTATTATTAATAATAAAATTCTGCCCTAATTTTTTACGAGCATGTAAATTATATTTATTTAAAATTAAATTAGTTCTTTCGACTGTAGCAATTGCTTTCATAAATAACCTCTTTTTTAATTTTAAATATTATCTATTAATTTAATCATTAATTTCTAATATCTTCTTAACTTCTTCACAGCGGATTCCCATCATTTGTAAACGTTTAAATAGTTGTTTTCCATTACAATATAACATTTTGTAATGGTCAGTAATTTTTTTTCTTAATTGAGCTGAGTTATCTCAGCCAACTAATTTTAATTCTAAATATTGATCTCAATTTATTGAAGGTTTATTATTATGAAAAGAGACAACATTTTTTAAAGCGTTTTTAATAACACTAATTGGAGCGTGTTCAATTCCGATTTTTTTACGATTATTTGAACGAGCGTGTTCTAGTTTAATAAAAGCGTGCTTGCATTCACTATTTAAAAATCTTTGAATAGTTTGACGGATTTTTTTTCCTTGCTGATCAGGGTCAGTAAAAATAATAACGCCGTTTTTATCGTTTGCTAATTTAATTAAATTAAGCGTTTTTTGATCTAGTGCTGAACCGTTAGTGATAATTACACTACACTTTAAAAATGATAAAAGTTTGATTTTATCATTTTTTCCTTCAACAACAATAGTTTCTTTAATATTAATATTAATCACCTATCTAATTTTAAATAAATTTATAGCATTTTCAGTCGTTTGTTTTTCGATATCATCGATTAAAAGGTTTTTAATCTTTGCGATTTTTCTAATCGTATAACTAATATATTCCGGTTGATTTATTTTTCCTCTAAAAGGTACCGGTGTTAAATATGGAGAGTCAGTTTCAACAAGCATTTTACTTAATGGTGTACTTTTAGCTACTTTAACTAGTTCAGTGGCATTTTCAAAAGTAATAATTCCTGAAAAAGATATATATAAACCAATTTCAATAAATTTTTTAGCTTCCTCAACAGTTCCATTAAAACAATGCATTACTCCTTTTATTCCAGGAAATTGTTTTAAAATTACTAAAGCATCAGCATAAGCATCACGAACATGAATACTAACTGGTAATTTTAACTCTTTAGCAATTTCTAATTGTTCTTTAAAAACTTTAGTTTGTCATTGTTTAGTCGGTGCTGTTTTATAATAATAATCTAGACCGATTTCACCAATAGCAACTACTTTATCTTGTTGCGCCATTAATTTTATTTGTTCTTTAATTTCATCGTTTCAACTATCGGATTCCAAAGGATGAATTCCAACAGCTGCGAAAATATTTTTATATTTCGTGGCATTTTTTAAAGCGTTTTTAGATTCGTTAAAAGATGCTCCGATATCAATAATAAATTTCAAACCATTAACATTGGCATTTTTAACGATTAATTCAATATCATTTTCAGTGTATTTAGAACTACATAAGTGGGCATGTGAATCGATAATTCTCATAATTAGATCCTCATTTCAAATTAATAATTTTGTAATTTCCTTTACAATGATACATCTCTATATATAAATTATACAATATCCAAAAATTAAATTATTTACCTAAACAAAATTTTTTAAAAATTTCATCTAATAAAGTAGTTTTATGGCTTCTACCTAATATTTCTAATAAGTTATTTCAGCTATCTTGTAAATCTGTTAAAACTATGTCCGGTGTCATTTGTTGCTTTAAAGAATTTAAAGCATCTTCAATATTATTCATTGATTGAATCAATAAACCTAAATGACGTTGATTAATTAACATGTCTTTATTATTGACGTTGAACTCTGGACTAATAAATTTATCTTTAATAGCTGTTGTTAAATTATTGATATTTTTATTAATAGCACTAATTTCAATCGCTTTTAAGTTGATATTAGAAAATTTATCACTAAATTTATTTTTTAAATCACTTTTATTTAAAATTAATAAATGATTATATTTTTTAATTTTTAAATAAAGATTTTTTTCATCTTCACTTAATTTACGATTGATATCACTAACAAATAAAATTAAATCAGCTTCTTTAATTGCTTGATAGCTTTTATCGATTCCAATAATTTCAATTTTATTATCAGTTTTTCTGATTCCTGCAGTATCGATTAAAGTAATTACTAATCCATCTAGATTAAAACTTACTTCAACGCGATCACGAGTAGTACCGGCAATATCAGTTACGATAGCATGCTCTTTTTGAATTAAAGCATTTAATAATGAAGATTTACCAACATTTGGTAATCCAACAATCGCTAATTTAATTCCTTCATGAATATGAATTGCTTCTTTTGAATTAGCAATAATCGTTTTTAGACGATCATTAAAAACTGTTAATTTTTTAATCAATTTCGCTGTATCGATATTTTCGATATCATCGTATTCTGGATAATCAATATTAACTTCACAAATAGCGATCGTTTCTAATAAACTATCTTGCAAGCCTTTAATTAGATTATGAGTGCTTCCAGTAATATTATTAACTTCAATCGTACTTTGTAAAATTGATTTTGCATTAATTAAATCATTGATCGCTTCAGCTTGAGTAAGATCAATTTTATTATTTAAAAAAGCTCTACGGCTGAATTCGCCACGCTTAGCCATGCGAGCGCCTTGCCCAATCGCTAATTCTAAAATTCTTTTAGTGACCACAACACCACCATGACAATTTATTTCAACAACATCCTCACCTGTAAATGATTGAGGATTTTTATAAAAGTGGACGATAACTTCGTCTACTATGTTGTTGTCATAGTCATAAATACGACTATATAAACATCGATTAGGTTCGAATTTATTAAGATCTTTTTTAGTTAATTTACTAATAATATTTAAAGATTCTTCTCCGCTTATTCTAATTATACTAATAGCTTGGTTTATTGGCGCTGTTGCAATCGCAACAATTGTATCGTTAATCATAAATAAATTCTCCTTTATTGATAAATATTATAAAAAAACTAAATCATTGTGACTTAGTTTTATTTTCTAAATCATTATGACTTAGATCTATTTTTTTGTTTTTTAATCATAATATGATGACTAATAAATTGTGTTCCGATTGTGAACAATCCAGAAACTATTCAATAGATTCCCATTCCGGCAGGTATAGTGAAAGCCATAAAAATCATAACAGCCGCAAAGATATACATATAACGATTCATTTTTTTCATAGATTGTTTAACTTTACTACTTGCATCATTTTGTCTTCGTTTAGACAACCACATCGGTAAAATTATTTGAATAATTTGTACAATCATTGTCGGCACTAGTAAAATCAAGTAAATAAAATGACCACTAAATATACCAGATGCACCACTAATTGAAAAATACAAGTCATGGATGTGAGTCGTTTTAATTATTGGATTGGCTCCAATAATACGTCACATAGAAAGGAATAATGGCATCATAAAGATCATTGGACCAATTGCTGCTAACGGATTAATATTTTCCCGTTTGTAGAATTCCATAATTTCTTGTTGTTTTTTCTTTTTCATGTAAGGATTATCTTTATATTGATCGTATTTAGCATTAATAATAGCTATTTTAGCTTGCGATTCTTGCATTTTATACGATTGGTTCATAGTTTTGAAGTTAAGCGAATAAGCAATACTTCTTAGTACGAACACTACTATTATTATAGTTAGAACAGCAGCTCAAGCTCCTAAAGCTCCAAATGAAATCAATAGTGAGTTTGAAATAGTAAATAAAGGATAAACTAATAATCCATATCAAGGACCATAATGTCAAGCACCTTTAAAACCGATAGTCGGTCTTCAAGTTTTTAAATACTTATTAGTGTTTTTTTTAACAGGTAATAATTTTTTATCATTAAGATCGTAAGTATTTAATTTTTTTGAGATATCGTCTGATTCATCACCTTTTGGTGATTTAACATAAACTTTACCATTATCATCAAGTAAAGGACTGTTAGTTTGTGTTCAAGTATCATTTGCATAAGTGTATCCAGCTACTAAATTAGCAGTGTTCTCGTAATAATGAGAATCTCTTCTAATAGCACCATACACTTTGTAATTATTGTTTCCTTGATCAGCAATAACAGCAACTACAGGATAATTTTTACCATTATAGTCTGAAGGAAATGCTTTAGCATAGTTTTTATGGATATACGTTAATAATCCATCTTTTGCAATCGTTCCGTCTTGTTCTATAACTTTCATATCATCATTTAATAAATTACGATATGAATCACCACTAGAATTAGAGATGAAATCTTTTGTTCCATCAACTTTATCTGTTGATTTATCATAATGAGCAACAATTGAAAATGGTTGAACTTCATTAGAATTATGATAAAACTCTAGTCCGTCTCCAATATTATTTTTAGTTCTAATACTAAATGATTGACCACAAGCAGTTACTGTTAATAAAACTAAAATAACGTACATAAAAATTTTTGAAAACTTTAAGGTAATTTTTAAATAATCTTTTAGAGTTGGTTTGTTGGCACCATTATTAGGACCATTAAATCAACTATATGGATTATTGTTATTATTATTAGCCATTGCATAGCTCCTTTTTATTTAGATAATATAGGTTTAATTAATTTAGCAAAAGAATTAAAGTTAGTTTGATGATCATTACTTAAAAAATTCTTTCTAATAATTATTACTATATCAAAAGAGTTTTCAAAAATATGATTGTTTCTAACTATGTTACGAACTTGCCTTCTTAATTTAACACGCATTACCGCATTACCTAATTTTTTTGAAGCCGAAATCCCAATACGAACATGTTTTAAATTATTTGGTTGAAAATAAATAACATATTCTTTATTAATCACTTGCTGTTTCTTATTTAAAAGTTTCTGAAAATCTCAGTTCTTTAATAATCTTAAATGTTTTTTCATATTTATTATTAAATTCCTTTTAATTTCTTAACAATAATTAAACTGTTAATTCTTTACGACCTTTAGCACGACGACGACGTAATACATTTTGTCCACTAGCACTTGCCATACGAGCACGGAATCCATGAGTTTTTTTATGTTTCAGTTTATTCGGTTGGTATGTTCTTTTCATTATAATTCTCCTTACAAATTAAAATATGTGTTAAAATAAAGTTATTCTTATAAAAAATAATAAATTATTAACAAAATCATATTAATTATATGTTTTAAATATATATGCTTAAAAAGTATATAATTAATGTATTTAAAAGTCAATTAATTTTTATTTTATTTTTATAAAGATAGTGTTATAATTTACGCGGGGATGTACTGGATTCGACATGGCCTAACATTAATATTTTATGCAGTGGTTTCGCAAACCTAAATGCTCGAGGTTCATTTTAAATGGAAACTCTAAAAAAGAAACCGTTCCTACATATATGCTAAATAACGCGTCATCTTCAATGATGATGTCTGCAATGGCGTAATTGGTCTTTAACTAAAGATCGGAACCGTTAAGTTAAATTTGTCCTAGGTTTTTCTTAATGTTTTAATAGGACTCGTAGTATATTTTTCTCAAAATATATTATTAAATTTTAGAGATAGCTATTTTTAAGTTTGATTATTTTTCTTAAAAATTAAGCGAACCTTTCAAATAATAATCTAAACTGTAGATGTAATTTATTAAGTAAGTCGTGGACCCGGGTTCAATTCCCGGCATCTCCACCATTTTTTTTACTAATTTTCTATTATAATTATATTAATAGGGGGGTGATGAATTATAGATTTAAAAATATTTAGTAGTTTTATAATTAATTTTTATTTCGTTATTTTTTGAATTATTTTTTATTTTATTGTTAAAGTTGCTAAAAACAAAACTATCAATAGTAAAATAAAAAATAATATCTTTAATGTTTTCATCAGTTTATTAGTAAGTTTATTTTTAATTTTAATGATTAAACTATCAACTCACACTTATAATAATATAAGAATAAATAGTTTAGTAATCAATATTATTTTAATTTATTTAACTAGTTCTATTACTGCTTATTTCATTAATTGGAAAAACGCTATCATCGTTTTATTTTCGAGTGTAATGTTTGAATTATTAAGCCGTAATGAATTTAGTAAATTAATTATCATACCTGTAATCGCAACATTAATTTTTATAATTTTAATTATGCAAAATTTAAAAAGACAATTTTTATTCGTAACTATTACAATTAGTTATTTATTAATTATCTTTATATTCTGAGAAGTTTATATTCTTTATTATCACGGTTATTACAATAAAAAAGTTATAACAGAAATAATTGTTGAAAGTTCCTTTTATTTAACTTTCATTATTATTTGAGCTTCATTAGTAATTATCGATAAAGTTTTCTTAAACTTAGAAGAAATATATGAAAATTCTTTTTATACTCCAGAAGGTTTTTTTCGACCAGCATTAGTAAATGAAGTAATTCATCGATTCATTAATGAAAACCATATTAGATTCGCTTATTTAATCGTTATTAACAAAGTAAATAAATCTAATATTCATTTACAATATAATATTTCTAAAGATGAACACGAAGATATAAACCATGAATTATCTAAATATATAAGTAATTTATTTAAAAAAAAGCAACTTATTAAATTTAAAATTGATCAAGATAATTATGGCTTATTTTTTAATATTGATAATTTAGATGATTGAAGAAATAATTTAAATAATAATTTTTTATCAACTAATAAAACCCAAAATCCATTAACTATTTTAGATCGTAATTTGAAAAAATTTGCAAAATCAATTCCCGATATTAATTTAAAAATCGGTGCTTCAATTTATGGACTTAACAGTTATAGTGTCGAAGAATTAATTAGTTATTCTAAGTTTGCTATTTATTGAGGTCAAAATAATAATTTTAATGATCATTTACAATTATTTAATCGTAAATATTTTGATATTTGACATCAAGAAAAATCAAAAATAAAGAATATAAAAACAATTATTAATTTAGATATGTCAAATTCAACAATTAATGAAGTTATCGTTGGTAAAGAAGTTTTAGGAATTGCTAAATACGAAATTTTTTATAACCACTTATTTAGAAAAAACTATCACAAAAAAAGTCTTGACCTAGAAATGACTATAAAAATTAATCGTTATTTTAGTTTTAAAACGTTAAAAAAAATTGCAGATTGAAAAACAACTAAAATTAATCGTATATTATTGCCTTATAATGCTGAACGTTTTTATGAAAAAGATTTTAATTTAATTATTCTAATTAATAATTTATTAAAAATTTGTCCTCATATAAATAAAGGTTTAATTTTTAATATCGACGATAGCTTTAATCGTAAAAATGAAAAATTAAACAAGATCTTCCAATATTTTCAAGCAAAAAATATCGCAATAATATTTAAATTAAAAACTAAGGTTCAAATAAGTAATCTATTAAATTTTTACAACCCTAATTTTTTAATTATAGAAGATAAACAATTTTTAAAAATTAAAAAAATTATTGCTCGAAAGCAAAATAAACCAAAACTAATATTGTTAAATAAATAAAAATTAAAAAGGATGTGCTAATTTATGGGACAAATATATTTAAACTCTGATTTAACTAATAAAGATCTATTATTAATTTTGATTATTTCATTTTTAGCAATTGGTTCACTACCTTATATTGGAAAATATATCACTTGAATATTAAGTACTAATAAATTTAAAAAAAATAAAACCGAAATTAAAAAAACTATTTTAAGAAATATTTGCACTGTTTCTGAATCATTAGCTAAATCTAAAACAGGAGCAATAATTACTATTGAAAGAAAAATTCCTGTCAAAAACTTCGTTAATGCTGGTGAAGAAATTAATGCTGATGTTAGTCCTGCTTTAATCGAATCAATTTTCCAAATTAAATCACCTCTTCATGATGGGGCGATTGTAATTTCTGGAAATCGTATTACATTAGCAGGAACTTATTATCGTGTTAGCACTAAAAAAATTGCTAGTTATTACGGGACTAGACATCGTGCTAGTTTAGGAATTAGTGAAGATACTGATGCTATTACGATCGTAATTTCTGAAGAGCGTGGGAAAATCAGTATTGCTAGAAATAATAATATTAAACCAATTAATAGAACTGATTTATATGCTTATTTAGAATATATATTCATTTAGAAAGTAGGTTATTCTATTATGCATCAAAAAAATAATCCGAAACATAAAGTAGATATTGCAAAATTAAAACAAGCTGTTTCTTTACTTGATTTTAATTTCATTAGACAATATTTCCACAATCATAATGTTGTTGATATTGCTCAAGATGTTATTGAATGAGAAGAGATTGATGTAGCTACTTTATTTCGTTTATTATCTACTAAAAAATCTGCTGATTTATTTACGCATTTACCACCAATTTATCAAAAAAAGTTAGTTCATATTTTTACAAGTAAAGATATTGAAAAACTTTTAGGTGATATTTATAGTGATGATATCGTTGATATTTTAGAAGATTTACCTGCTAATTTAACGAAAAAAATCTTAACTTTAACAAAAAAAGATGATCGCGAAATTATTAATAAGCTTTTAAATTACAGTGAAGATTCAACTGGTTCAATTATGTCAGTTGATATGATTCAATTAAAGAAAACTGATACTGTTTCTAAAGCAGTTAAAAAAATAAAGAATGCTGCTAACGATATTGAAATTACTCATTATTTTTATGTTGTTGATAAAAAACATCGTTTAATTGGTTATATTAAATCGGAAGATTTAATTATTGCTAAAAACGATACTGTCATATCAAAGATTATGCGTAGAGATATTATTTCAGTAAATTCTTATGACGATAAAGAAGTTGCGGCTAATGCTTTTAAAGCATATGATGTTTCAGTAATGCCCGTTATCAATCGTGAAAAATGTCTAATTGGGATGATCACTTCAGATGATATTATTGATGTTCTTGAAGAAGAAGCAACTGAAGATATCCATAAAATGGCCGGAATTAATCCGATCGATAAAACATATACTCAGATGACAACTTTAGATATTTTTAAATCAAGATTTTTTTGATTATTATTTTTAATGCTTTCAGCTACTTTATCGCAAGCTACTCTAGACTTTTTCCAAGGGTGAACTAATCATCTAACTCATGTTGCCGCCACTGGAGCAATCGTTTCAACAGGAATAACTGCTACTTTAGTAGCTATCGTTCCTGATTTAAGTGGTGCTAGTGGTAACGCCGGCTCTCAATCATCGACGATGGTTATTCGAGCTTTAGCTACTCACGATGTTGTTAAAAAAGATTATCGTAAAGTTTTCTTGAAAGAATTAAAAGCTGGATTTTTTATCGGAATGGCTTTGTTCGTTGCTAATTTTGTAAGATTAGTAATTTATTATACTGTCCGTAATAATGGTCTTTCAGACTTAGATGTTTGAATTTCTTTGTCAGGTTCAATCGCTCTATGATTAGTGATCCTTTTAGCTAAATTAGTTGGGGGAATGTTGCCGTTATTAGCAACAGCAGTTAATTTAGATCCTGCTGTAATGGCAGCGCCATTACTAACAACTTTAGTAGATGCCCTGTCAATACTAATGTTTTTCTTAATTACGATCGGGATATTAATGGCCGCTGGTCAAATATAAATTATGATATAATAAATATCTATTAATAAATTAATAGTAATACGTGTTCGAAAAAACTATAAAAATGAAATAAGGAAGTAAAAATTATGACACCACACATTCAAGCAAAAAAAGAAGAAATCGCAAAAGTAGTTTTAATGCCTGGAGATCCTTTAAGAGCTAAATTTATCGCCGATACTTATTTAAAAGACGCTAAATTAGTAAATAAAGTTCGTAATGTTTTTATGTATACTGGAACTTATAAAGGTGTAAGAGTTACAATCGCAGGATCAGGTATGGGAGTTGCCTCAATGGGAATTTATTCATATGAATTATTTAAATTTTATGATGTTGATGCAATTATGAGAATCGGAAGCGCTGGCGCTTACAGCGATAAATTAAAAATTCGTGATATTGTCGTTTCAAGTAGTGCTTATAGTGAGTCTAATTATCCAGAAATTGCTGGAGATATTAAAGATGAATTTATTAAACCAGATCTTGAATTAACAAACTTAATTAAAGATACAGCTAAAAAACTTAACACTGATATTCATGAAGCAGTTATTCATTCATCAGATGTTTTCTACAACAAAAATCAAAGTTACTGAAAACAAATTAGAGATCAAAAAAACTGTGATTGTGTCGAAATGGAATCAACTTCTTTATTTACAAATGCAATCATTTTAAATAAAAAAGCTGCAACTATTTTAACTATTTCAGATTGTTTATACGATGGTACTTCTTCAAGTGCTGAAGAAAGACAAAATAGTTTTACTCAAATGATGGAATTAGCTTTAGAAACTGTTATTAGTTTTCAAGCAAAAAAATAAATCATTAACTAAAGAGGTGATTTTATTATGTTTAAAAAAAAGATCAGTTTAGACAAAAATAATAAACGATGACTCGTAATTAAAAATCAAGTCAACAAATATCTTGAAAAGATGTTTCGTGATAATCCTTTATTAAATAGTGAACATTATTGTTATTGAAAAAAGAATAAACTTTTTTTTAATGTTGCTAGTATAGAATCTTATAATTTTTATAAAGATGAAGTTGATGATAATAGTATTACGATTGATAATAAACCGGCTTTTATACATAAAAATGCCATCTTAGTTATCAACTATAAAGATAAAAGAATTTCTCTAAAAACCAAAAATTATAACGTTTATTTAAATCCTACTAATATTAATTTTTTAAAGAAAAATAAAAATATTATTAATAAAGAGTTTTCAACTTACCGTTCAACAATTCACTTAACAAATATTTTTATTTGCGATACTTATTTTTTTAAATTTCTATCGATTGAACCGATAAAATTAGCAATTATTTTAAATATTGTAAATAAAATTTCAAAAACTAGATTTTTATATTTACACCAACTAAAAGGAGTTGTTAGCTAATGCGCAAAAATAAATTAACTGTTGCTGAATTAATTAGAGAATTTAATTTAAAAGCGATTGGCGGATCTGATAACGTTAATAACCCAATTGAAATTATTGGTTTAAATCGTGGAGGTTTAGAACTTAATGGCTTTAATTATTATAAAGGTGAAAATAAGCGTCGTATTTTAATTTTTGGTTCTAAAGAATCTGCTTATTTAAAAGTTTTAGATAAAGCAACTCGAATTAAAAATTTTAAAGTTTTAGAAGCCCAAAATATTCCAGCTATTATATTAGCAAAAGATTTTAATGCTTTCGATGAAATCAAAGATATGAGCAATGATATTATTCCAATTTTAAAAAGTGATTTAACTGTTACTGGAATATTTTCAAAAATTGGCTATTATATCGATTTTAGATTAGCTAAATGAGTTAATATGCACGCTACTTTAGTTAGTGTTTATGGCGAAGGTGTTTTAATTATTGGTGATAGTGGAATTGGTAAATCTGAGGTTACATTAGAATTAATTCGTAAAAAACATTATTTCGTTAGTGATGATCGCGTTGATATTATCAATATTAATAATCGCTTACTAGGTTATACTAACCCTTTAATAAAAAATATGATTGAAATTCGTGGAATTGGTATTTTTGATATTACTCAAATGTTTGGGATTCAATCTGTGATTGAAGAATCAGAAATTAAATTAATGATTAAGTTAGAAAAATTTACTAAGAATAGTCAATTTGAACGTTTAGTTGAAAAATTTACTACTCATATGATATTAAATCGTGAAATTCCTATTATAACTATTCCTGTTGCCCCAGGACGTAATATTGCTGAATTAATTGAAGCTGCTGTTATTAGTTATAAATTAAGAAAAAATAATGTTGATACATTAAAATTATTAAGGCAACGTTTAAATAAAAAATTAAAGGAGACTAATTAGATGTTTTTAAACTTTTTATCAACTAAAGCTTGACCTGCTCATGATCCAGATAGTTCTAGAGCTGTTTTTCAACTCTTTGGCACTACGATTCATTGATATGGTGTGACAATGGCTACTGGTTTTATCATCGCGATAACAATTAGTTATATTATGTGAGTAAAAAATAAACTACCTACTCATATTTTAGATTGATTAATTTTGTTAGTAGTCCCAACTTCAATATTTGGAGCAAGACTTTGATGATGTTTATCTAATATTAATAATCCGCTCGTAGACTTCGATGCTTCGAAAATTAGTAATTGGGTCGATGTTGGTCAAGGTGGATTAGCAATTGAAGGTGGTGTTCTTGCTTGTATCATTATGGCGGCTGGTTATTTTCATTATTGAAGAGAATCGATCGACTGACATATAGCAATGGATATTATCGTTCCAAATGTATTACTCGGTCAAATTATGGGTCGTTGAGGAAACTTTCTAAATGGAGAAGTTTATGGTCACATTACTTCTTACCATAGTTTAAGTTGACTACCCGCCTTTATTCGTAATGGTATGTATATTGATGACGGTTCAGTAACCGCCTATCGCCAACCATTATTTTTATATGAAGGAATCATTAATTTTATCGGTTATTTATTAATGTATGTTGGATTTAGACAAATCAATATTCGTAAACCAAGAATTATGCCTACCGGGGTTTTAGGTTCTTTCTATTTCGTTTGATATGGAACTGTTAGAGCAATTTTAGAACCTTTTCGTGATCGTTCTGATATAATGATGTGAAAGTTCGGTACCGTAAATATCTGAACTACCGAAGTTATGTCTGCTATTTGGATTACTTTGGGAGTAGTTTTAATTACCTACTGTTATGTAAAAGATCGACGAAAACTAAAATTAAACTTAAAGTAAGGATTTAGATACGATGAATCAAAAACAAAAAATATGAGATGTTATTATTATTGGTGCTGGTCCAGCTGGACTAACAGCAGCAGTTTATACGTCTAGAGCTGAAATTTCGACTTTATTATTAGAAAAAGATGCTCCCGGTGGAAAAATGGTAAAAACATACTCAATCGAAAATTGACCAGGTGAAGAATATATAAACGGTGCTGATTTAGCTATTAAAATGTATAATCATGCTATGAAATTTGGAGCTGTTTATGAATATGGTAACGTTACTAGTATCGTGCCTGAAAAACCTTATCACCGCGTTATTACTGAAAGCGGAACTAGTTACTTAACAAAATCTGTTTTAATTGCTAGTGGTATGGTAGAACGTAAATTAGGCGTTACTGGTGAAGCTGAGTTTGAACATAAAGGTGTTTCTTATTGTGCTGTTTGTGATGGCGCTTTATATAAAGGTCAACCCGTTGCTATTATCGGTGGTGGGGATAGTGCTGTTGAAGAAGCTAACTTTGTTGCTGGATTTGCATCACACGTTTATGTCGTTCATCGTCGTCAAGGTTTTCGTGCAAAACCACAATACTTAAATAAACTTAAGAAAAAACCAAATGTTTCTTTT
Organism: Mycoplasmatales bacterium; assembly: GCA_014238055.1. Classification (GTDB taxonomy): domain Bacteria; phylum Bacillota_I; class Bacilli_A; order Mycoplasmatales; family JABABV01; genus JABABV01. The sequence goes on from JABABV010000001.1 coordinate 286,084, forward strand.
GTCCTTGATGCTGTTGTTAAAACGATCAACGGAGATAAAGCAGTTAATAGTCTTACGTGAGAAAACGTAAAAAATAAAAAAATCACTAATTTAGTTATCGCTGCTGTCTTTCCTTATATCGGTCTTGATCCAGTAACAGCTTTTACTGGTGATTTAGGGATTTTAACGGAAGACAAGTTTGTTGATGTTAATAGTAAAATGCAAACAAAAGTACCAGGAATATATAGCGCGGGAGATTGTAATAAAAAAGGTCTCTATCAAATTACTACCGCTGTAAATGATGGTGCAATCGCTGCTCAAGCGATTGCTAACTATATTGATAC
>JABABV010000020.1 GCA_014238055.1 Mycoplasmatales bacterium
AAAGTTATACTTAAAAGTTTTATAAATTTTTTATTTAACATTTTATTGACTCCTTGTTATTAGTAAATTACTAATCTATTCTAAAATAAATTATCGTATCAAATTATTGTTTATGTTTATATTAATATTATACAACAATGATAATTTAAAAATAAAAAATCAACTTGTATTAAAAAGTTGATTTTTTTATTTAACATTATATAGTAATTAATTTCTAATAGATGCTGTTCTTTGCTGTTCCCATTCAAGTATAGTTAAAATTAGTTAGTCCGTCTGTATTATCTTTATCATTAACATAATTAAAATAAAATTGAAGATTAAGAATTCCGTCAGTATTATTTGACATTCTAAATGTAAATTTCATTTTAGATGTAATTTGTCTATCTGTAACACTTGATTTAAATTTTGTTTCTGCATTAACAAGGTCTAAACCATAAGCAGTTGTAAAACCTAAAGTCCCTAAAGCGTTTTGTATTTGAGTATTCTTATTGCTATTTGGTATGTGAGCGATTGCATCGGCATTAGTCTGTGGATAGCCTTTAATAGTCATTCAATTTATTAATAAAAATGGGACTCTATTAGCACTTCTTGTTGCTAAAGTCTTTTCGGCATTAAAAAGTGATTCTGCTTTTTCTTCAGAAATTAATTGCTCTTTTTTAACGAATGATCAATTAGTCATATCATAAGCTTCATTAAGTTTGTAAGTCATCGTTGCTTCGATTGGATCAGAATCATAAGCGCCGTTTTTATCTTTTTTAGAAATGATTGCTGTGATTGTATGGTTAGCTTCGTTTATAACTGGCTTACCTTTCATTCCAGAATAACTATCTTTAGTTCGATCAATTGCTCCAAAAGTATCGAACTCAGCTTTATCATTTTTAATTCAAGTTACTTGACTAGCTGTTCCATAAGTTCATTTAAGCCCACTAATAGCTCCTGAATTACGCGCTTCTGTAATTAATTCTTCTGCCGTTACTTTTGAAGCTGTTACTTTAAAGAAATCTCAACTATTAGGATTTTCAACTGGTTGTTGTTCACATGATCAGTCACTAACGTTGTATTTTTTATTATTGAAATAATCGATTTCAAAAGAAGCAGTTCAAGAATTCACTTCTTTCCTTCTCGTAATATCAAGAGTTACTGTATAAACATTATCATCGAAAACAAATTTTCCTTCCGATAATTCATTAGCATTAGTATCTTCTCAACCTTTTGGTTTAGTAGATTGCACGATTTTCATAGCAGTTTCTTTTTGAACATCTTTTTTAAAGTCCGCTCATTTATAAGATGCTTTTGGTTCTTTTTTACCACAGCTAACCGCCAATACATCAGTTGCTAATATTGAAGATGCTGTTAAAGTTATACTTAAAAGTTTTATAAATTTTTTATTTAACATTTTATTGACTCCTT
>JABABV010000021.1 GCA_014238055.1 Mycoplasmatales bacterium
TTTATTGTTTTCATATTTAACGAATTGGTACCAACCCGGTATTGAATTATTATGAAAAAAAGTTAGATGTCTCAATACTGCTCCGGGTACCACGTCTCTCATAGTTTATTATGCTAATATGACTTATGACCAATCATAAAATAAAATTGCTATTTACATATTTATAGCGAATATATCTTATTCTAAATAAATGCCAATCGGCATGTTTCTGCGTGCATTTTTTAAAAAGTTATAGCATTTGTCCACGAACTTATCGAACAACCCTCGTATGTTACATTGAGATAATAAAAATATATTAAAAAAAAACTATCCGTTAATGAAAACGGGTAAAACTGTTCATTATGTGTATCAAAGTTATTCTTCAAACCAGTTGTCTTGAGATATACTATCTTTTTCATGAATTGCCGACATATATGTGGACATTGATTGTTCCCGTTTATGTCTATAAAAAGTACATTTTAAAACGATCATTTTGATATAAAACATTTGTATATAATATTCATTCGATTACTTTAAATTTTATTTTTTCAAAATGAAACTAGAACCCCAAAACAGTTCACCATTTGTTTTAGTGAATATTACTCAACTAGGGTCGTTTCGAGTTAAAAATACTTCCCGACGACCTCGATAGGTTTGTCAGGGATTAAATAAATGATATTCTGAGTCGAAACTGTTAATAATTAAGGCTGCTCATTTTCTATAAGTTTTTGCATTTTGCAATAAGTTGATGGCTAGAACACGAGGCTTCTGTTATACAAATCATAAATATATTTTGCATATTTGGAAACTAGGAACTTCAATGAACATTTTGATATATCACAACTATATATGACATTCTTGCAAATACTCGAAAAACGTCATTTTTCATGTTCAAAATTATAGAACATCAAAAGGGGTCCTTATCCTTAAGGTCAAAGCTTTTAATATGGTAAGTTGTAATACTGTTCAAAGATAATTATTATAATTGTAATATATTTACATATATATACCAATTAATGTGTTTCGTTGATATTCTTTTTCTAACTTTAGGTAATCAATGATTGTGAATTAAATATGTGTATGAGTAAGTTCATGCAGTGCAATTTAAATGTGTACTGC
>JABABV010000022.1 GCA_014238055.1 Mycoplasmatales bacterium
ATTGCAGCCTCTATGTGTATTAGAGAGGGAGTAAAGCTTGCTAATCCTCAATTACTTGAACCAATGATGAGTGTTGAAGTTTCTACGCCTGAGGATTATATGGGTGATGTGATGGGTGATTTAAACCGTAGACGAGGGATTGTAAGTGCTATGGATGACACCCCTGCTGGTAAACAAATTAAAGCTGAAGTACCTTTAGCTGAAATGTTTGGCTATGCGACAGACCTTCGTTCTATGTCGCAAGGACGTGCAAACTATTCAATGGAGTTTGCTAAATATACAGCTGCACCTAGAAACGTTGCAGACGGTGTTATTGAAAAATTAAATTCTTAATAGGGGATTAAAAATGGCAAAAGAAAAATTTGAAAGAACCAAACCACACGTAAATGTGGGAACAATTGGTCACGTTGACCATGGTAAAACTACTTTAACTGCAGCCCTTACTAAGGTTATGGCTGAAGCCCGTGGCGGTGAGTTCAAGGATTACGCAGATATTGATAATGCTCCTGAAGAAAGAGAGCGTGGTATCACTATCTCAACTGCGCACGTAGAATACGAGTCAGAAGCTCGTCACTACGCTCACGTTGACTGTCCAGGACACGCTGACTATGTTAAGAACATGATTACTGGTGCTGCGCAAATGGACGGCGCTATTATCGTAATCGCTGCAACGGATGGACCGATGGCTCAAACACGTGAGCACATTCTATTGTCTCGTCAGGTCGGTGTTCCATACATTGTTGTTTACATGAACAAAGCAGACATGGTTGACGATGAAGAGCTCGTTGAACTCGTTGAAATGGAAATCCGTGAGCTTCTGACAGAATATGAATTCCCAGGTGATGACACGCCGGTTATCTTTGGTTCAGCGCTAAAAGCACTAGAAGGTGATGCATCTGATATTGGTGTTCCTTCTATCCAAAAACTAGTGGATGCATTAGATACTTATATCCCAACTCCAGAGCGTGATACAGATAAGACATTCCTAATGCCAATTGAGGACGTGTTCTCAATCTCAGGTCGTGGTACTGTTGTAACAGGTCGTATCGAGCGTGGTATCGTTAACGTTGGTGACGAAATTGAGATCGTTGGTA
>JABABV010000023.1 GCA_014238055.1 Mycoplasmatales bacterium
TTTCCATAGAATAACAAACTTCGTTATTTTTAAACTCAACTTTGTGCTCTTCTGACATTGAACTAAGTTTATTCATTTTTCCCTGAAGATTAAGACACCACTCATTCATCTTTTTGTTGTCTTTTATGTTTGCATTTGGCATTCCAAGGGTGGCTTTTAATAGAGGTTCGTTATATTTTTTCCCAAGTTTTTCGATAACTTCCATTGTTTTATAATACCTAGAAACCGTTTTTTCAAGAGCCACGCCCTCAATAGCAGGAGTATCTTTACTAACAAACAAACTTGCATCGTGAATCGCTTCTTGCTGAAGATAATCATTAAGCTCAGAATCGTCCTTTAAGTATCGTTCTTGTTTGCCTTTTTTAATCTTATAAAGAGGTGGTTGGGCAATATATAAATAGCCATTTTTAACCAACTCAGGATAGTGACGATAAAAGAAAGTCAACAACAAAGTTCTAATATGAGCTCCATCAACATCAGCATCAGTCATAATAACTATTTTATGATATCTTAGCTTTTCAATATCGTACTCTTCTGCGCCAATTCCACAACCCAGAGCGGTAATAAGTGTGCCAACCTCTTGAGAAGATAGAATTTTTTCAAAGCGTGCTTTTTCTACATTCAATATCTTACCTTTAAGTGGCAAAATAGCTTGCGTTCTTCTGTCCCTTCCTTGTTTTGCAGAGCCCCCAGCAGAGTCGCCCTCTACCAGAAAAATTGGGTGAGTATTTGCTTGAAAATCCCGCACAAGCCAAAATTATTGTTGGCAAAATATTTGAGGCCTCTAGGGCAAGAGATGCCGCCAGAAAAGCTCGAGAAATGACGCGACGCAAGGGCGCCCTTGATATTGCAGGATTACCAGGAAAGCTGAGCTATTGTCAAACCAAGGACCCTGCTGAATCTGAA
>JABABV010000024.1:0-440 GCA_014238055.1 Mycoplasmatales bacterium
ATTACATCATAATTAGCTCCAAGCAACCAAAATGCAGGCCACATACCCTCCCAATTAGGAAGTTTAGCTCTAAGTTCTACCCTACCATAAGTAAATTCATATTTATCTTGAGTATTAATTCTTGCTGAAGTGTAATTCTTACCATTAAAGCTTTCATACTTAGCTGTAATCTTTAAAAGACCATCTTCTATGTTTATATTATTTTCTTTGTCGGTATAATACTGAAGCTCGCCATTCCACCAGCTTCCATTATTAGGGGCAACTGTTTCTATACTCCATTTATCAAGAGATATTGACCCGTCCACATCAAATTCATCAGACCATGTAAGCTCATTATTAAACACATAAGTATCTACTGGTGTATTTATATTATTACTGTTGTTGTTCGTAATTGAGCTATTATTATCTGTAGTATCTTTTGATTTGTTACAAGAGACAGC
>JABABV010000024.1:450-675 GCA_014238055.1 Mycoplasmatales bacterium
TAATGAGAGGAAATGATTCTTTTTCATAAATTTCTTTTGAAGATAATTTTTTCCAAATCTAATAATATTTATCATTAGTACATAAAGATTTTTAATCAATGATAATTATTTTTATTCTTTTAATTTTTCTATATTTCAAAAGAATAAAAAAGATAAAGCATGCCCTCTGAATCATATGAAATTGTTCCATCATTGATTAATGGTGAATGGTTGTCTATTAATAAA
>JABABV010000024.1:685-906 GCA_014238055.1 Mycoplasmatales bacterium
TGTTTCATGGTCTAGTTTGCCTTCCAATAATAGGGCTCAAATTCTTTTTAATTACAGGTCTTTACTAAAAGATAATTTAGAAGAAATTGCAAAAATAATTTCAACAGAAAATGGTAAAACTCTAGCTGAGGCCAAAGGTGATATTCAAAGAGGATTTGAAGTTGTTGAATTTGCCTGTGGCATTTCTCAACTCTCAAAAGGTGAAAGTCTAGCAGAGGTTG
>JABABV010000025.1 GCA_014238055.1 Mycoplasmatales bacterium
ACACCCTCATATTATTGCTATTATATAAATAGGAGATAAATATGAAATTAAATAAAATTAAAAATAAAAAAATTAAAATTATTAATAAAATTATATTAAATAATAAAATTTATAAATATAATTTAAAAAAATATTTAATAAATAAAAAATTAATAAATAAATATAATTTATATAATAATAATATAAATAAATTAAATATTAAAATTAAAAAATTAAATAAAATTAATTTAAATAATAATAATTTATTAAAATTAAAATTAAAATTTTTAATAAATAATTTAAAAAATAAAATATTAAATAATAAATATAAATTAAATAAATTAAATATAAATAAAAATAATTTAAAATTTTATAATAATAATTTAAATTTATATAAAAATAATTTAATTAAAATAATTATAAAATTTAATAATAAAATTAAATTAAATAATAATTAAACTTAAAATTATTTTATTTAAAATGATAATTTATAAAAAAATTAATTATGATGATTTTGATGTGATTATTTCTTGTGGACGTAAAAGTGTTATTCCTTCAATCCATTTAAAAAATACTGCTAACAAAAAAGTATTTAATATTCATATTCAAGATCCAAAAGTAGATTTAAAACATTTTGATTTTATTGTTGCTCCAGAACATGATGCAATAGAAGGTCAAAATGTTATTAGCACCAAAGGTGCAATTCATTACCTTACAGAAAATGAAATAAATGAAAATAAAGATTATTTAAATTCATTTATTAAAAAAGATGAAAGAAAAACTATTAGTATCAAAAAAAAATAAAATAATTATTGATAAAATTATTCATCCAATTTTTTTTTCTCATATCAATTTATTATTAAAGAAAATGAGGAAATCAAGTGTTGTTTTAGAATTGCCTCTCAT
>JABABV010000026.1 GCA_014238055.1 Mycoplasmatales bacterium
AATTAAACTTTGATCTTTCTTTAAATCTTTAGAATATTGAACTTGAAGTAAATTTCGGGTTTCAGGATCTAGAGTTGTGCTCCATAATTCTTCAGGGTTCATTTCTCCTAATCCTTTAAATCTCTGTATATTCATTTTTGATTTTTCAAGATCTAGCTCTTTAGCAAATTCTTTTGTTCCTTTTTTAATTTTTTTCAATTCTTTATTGTTATTAACAATATAATCTTCCAGTTCTTTTTCGTCTTTAATATATATTCCCTTAGAACCTTTGTTAATTTTAAATAATGGTGGTTGAGCTAAATACACATGGCCATTTTCAATTAATTTATTAAATGGTTTATTATTAAAGAAAGTTAATAGTAATGCTCTAATATGAGAACCATCAACATCAGCATCCGTCATAATAATAATTTTTCCATATCTTAAATCTTTTAAATCTATCTCTTGAGTTTTTGGATCTAGGCCTAATGCATTGATTAATGTAACTATCTCGTTAGAAGAAATCATTTTTGACAAAGCTTTGGTTCTTTGTTGCTCAGATGCATCTCCATTACCATTCTTTTTTACAGTCAAGTCTTCAACATAAGTGTTTAAAATTTTCCCTCTTAAGGGTAAAACTGCCTGATTTGCTCTATTCCTTCCTTGTTTCGCCGATCCACCCGCCGAATCTCCCTCTACAATAAACAATTCTGTTCCATCTTGTTTACCTATCTGACAATCTGCTAACTTTCCAGGTAACCCACTTAATTCAAGCGCACCTTTACGTCTAACATTTTCTCTGGCTTTTCTAGCAACGTCTCTAGCTAGTGCTGCTTGGATAACTTTAGCTAAAATTATTTTTGCAACTGATGGGTTTTGATCGAACCATATAGATAA
>JABABV010000027.1 GCA_014238055.1 Mycoplasmatales bacterium
TATACGATCGTTTCGGGTAACAAACCCTCGTCTCGCACAATATCATTCCTTCTTATCCTGTATTTTTTCTTTATTACGTATTTAACTTTAACTATGTTTTTTTTGGAGAAAAAAAATTCTGTCTGCAGATTTGATTGAAAAACAATTTCTGTCTGCAAATTTGATTGAAAAAAAATGTCTGTCTCTGAAATGGGCAGAAAAAAATATTCTGTTAGCACTTTGTGCCTTAAAAAATACTAATTTTTTTAAAATTCTGCTGCGCTGCGTGACTCCATAGCCCCTTTAAGTTAAATGGATGTTCCCTAATTCACCGTGTAATAACGGGCACGGCAACTTTTGTTTGGTATCACTTTTGGTGGTACGTGTTTGGTAATTTACACGACAGTTGATTAATTCATTATTTTTGTATCTAAAACTCAATTCGTGAACCTGGCCTTTTATGTACGTCTCCTTGATATATTTTACTGTCTAAATTCACAAATTATTGCTGTCATTTTTAGCGCAAGATTGTAAAAAAGAGTGTCAAGTTGACGTTTCGGCACAAACTTCATAGATTTTACACTCGTTTTGTCAGATTATGATATTATGTATGCAATTTAACGTCCACACTGGAGTTATTTATTGAGACAAATACCTCTCCTACCTTTTTAAAATTTTCAACTTCATCGATTCCCACAAATAATGTCATAATATCGCATTTTTTGACAGCCGGTCAAGTAAACATGGTACGTGTTTGGTTTTGTGTGTGGTACGGTTTGGTTTTATGTTACATTAAATGTTTAAAATTAAATAGTTATAGATAAGTTTAAATTGTTAAATTTTAAACATTTAATGTAACACATATTTGACATC
>JABABV010000028.1 GCA_014238055.1 Mycoplasmatales bacterium
AGCCCCAGAATCTCCTTCATCAGCATTACAAATTACATATTTTTTTTCTGATTTTTCTTTACTACAAAAATCCCATTTCATTCCTGTAGGAAAGCCAGCTCCACCTCTACCTGAAAGATTAGAATCTAAAAGTGATTTAATTATTTCTTTTTTATCTAAGTTAATAAATTTTTTTAATAAATTTTTGAATTGATCTAAATTTAAAAGCTTATCATCCATTAAAAAACTTGTTGCAGCAAAACTTTTTGAAAAAAATTTTTCCTGTTCAATTTTATTACCTTTAATTATTTTTTTAATTAAATTAAAACTAAAAATTAATTTAAAAAAAAAAATTATAATGTTTACAAAGATAAAAAAAAAAATTATAAATAAAATTTAAATCTACTTGATTAATTTTATTTCTATAATTTTTAGGAGTTAAAAGAAATTTATAAATCTCATTATAATCTTTAATATTAATTTTTAATTAAAAAAACGAACTTTTATATTTTTCATTCCTTTTTTTTCCATCATTTTATTTCTAATTTTTTCATCTAATTTTTCTTTGTCAAAATCTACTACTTTAATATGATCAATTTTATTGATTTGTTTTTTTCTAATTAATATATCTTGTTTTTCAGAAGAAACTAAACTTGCTTCACTGCAAATCGTTGTTTGTTCAGCTCTTAATGTTTGAGCTTTTTCAACTGAGATTTCAATAAAATTAAAACTATCACCTGGTTTTGCTTGTCCAAGTTTCCAAAAAGAAGCTGATGGAACAGTGTAAGGAACAATAAATCCGCCCATACTTGGGCCATCGTTAACTAATATTATTGGAGTCTGTCCAGCTAAATTAATTGCACCAA
>JABABV010000029.1 GCA_014238055.1 Mycoplasmatales bacterium
ATTTACCAATCCATCTTTAACCATTAAGTCAGTAACGCTTTGAACACCATGTCGTAAAATACTATTGGATAATTGAAATGACTCCTTATATGTTGTTTGTTCAGTAGCAATTTTAAATAAATTTTGATTTGGTATTACAATAATTGTATCTACATGTTTTCTTAATTCTTCTAAACCTTGTTGTGCTCTTCTCATTCTAGAAGGTGATTCATATAAAAATGGTAATGTCACTACACCAACAGTTAGAATGTTTAATTCTTTAGCAGCACGTGCAATAACATGTGCAGCTCCAGTTCCAGTTCCACCTCCCATTCCAGCAGTAATGAAAACCATATTGGCTCCTTTAAGCATATCAATAATATCATTTAAAGATTCATCTGCTGCTGCCTGACCGATTTCGTGCTTTGCTCCTGCTCCTAAACCTTTTGTAACATTTATTCCAATCTGGATTCTTGTTTGTGCCTTACTTGTTTTTAAATCCTGAGCATCTGTATTTACAGCAATAAATTCAACTCCTTCAACTCCTGCATCAATCATTTCATTAATTGCATTTCCTCCTGCTCCGCCTACTCCAAGAACTAATATTCTTGGTTTTAATTCTCTTATTTCTGGTGCTTTAAAGTTAATTGTCATTTTTCCCTCTCTATTTTTTATTAAGTTGTAGCTCCCATTTAAGGCTTGCTCGATTTATATTAGATTTTTTTCTTGCATGTGCCCTAAATTTTTCAAATATTGTTGGTTCCCAGATTTGGAAAGTTTTACCTTGACCAACAAATAACATGCTATTTTTAATTTTTGCATGTTTTAATAATTTTGGTGTT
>JABABV010000002.1 GCA_014238055.1 Mycoplasmatales bacterium
ACTATTTCTGACAAATCGATAACTTAAATAGTCTTTTTAATTCTGAACATACTAGTGATAAATTAGCTTTAGCTAATAATTTAGTAAACATTCCAAATGCAAAAGATCTTGAAGCGCTTAAAAATAAATTAAATAGTACAAAAGATACGAAGTTAGCAGTCGGTCAAGGTTCTGGTTTTATAGATTCTAAGACTGTAACAAGTTTACTTTCAGGAACTCAATTAACTGTAAGTTATACTGGAATTGCTAAAACTACATCAATAACAGATATTACACCAAGAACAGCTTATACATATCACGTATCAAAAACATTTGATTTAGCAGCAGGGACATCTACAGCAGCTGAATTCTCAAATGTTGAAGCAACGTTAACAGAAGCTACAAATCAAGTAACGAAAACGAATATTATTAAAGGTTTCGATGCAAATACTATGAATTTAAAAGCAGATGGAACAAATTCTTGAACTGTTTCAGTAAGTGGAACTAATTATAAAATATCTTATACTAATAATGTTTGATATGTTAATACTGACAAAACTAATATAACTCCAGCAAGATTTAATAATTCAGAAATTGCTCAGGATTTATTAGGTCAAATTTCTAATTATAAATTATTTTCACATCAATCAATAAAAGTTAACGTTGTTAAATTTAATGGAAATGACGTTATCGCAACAGGAACAATATCATACGATAATTCAATTACAGGAACATCTGCATTTTCCCAAAATCTTCCATTCGAAGTAAAAATATCTTATGTTCATATTTTAGGAATAGATGCAAATGCTTGAGTGACTACAAATATTAATGGTTTATTAACTCCTCAAGGTTCTAAATTAGGTAAAGATATGGCAATGAACAGTATGAACTGAAACGTTGCGTCATTATTACCATCTGGAGATTCTAATTTAACAATAGCTAACAACCCTACTCGTATTGTTAAAGGAAGTGTCCAAAGTTCACTTGTAGGAAATATGTTATCAGTTTCTTATACAGGAATTGCTACAACTAAATCAATAACAGATCAAACATCAAGAAATGCTTACACATACACTTGATATAAAACATATAATATTTCTACAGGTACAGAAACACCAGCAACAGTTACGAATATTAAAGCAACATTAACAGAAGCAACAATTCAACTTGAAACATTAATGCCTGGATTTAACCCAAGCGAAAGTAACTTAGTTGCCAATGGAGATAATAGTTGAACAGTTAATGGTGAAGTAAATATTACTTTTAACCCAACTTCAAACACTTGAAGCTTAAATAAATAATAATTAAATAATCTAAATATTTATAAAATTAAAAATCACTTTTTCAATAAAGTGATTTTTTTATTATCATTTTTAACGTTTTAACTAATTTAAAATGAAAACTATTAATAATGATAAGTTTTAAGATTATGTATAATATTATTATAAGCAACTACAATAAATTAAAATGTCGGTTATCGGTGAAATGAAAAAAAACTTTTAAAATTATCTTATTATATTGATATCGTAAGTTCTTTAGTTTTTGTAATTAATATAATAACAATTAGTTGTGAAGATAAAGTTCTAAACAATAACATTTAAAAAAAATGAAATATAGTTCTAATATTTGAAAATGTATAGTCCAACCTCATTAATTATTTAATTACATAATATTTAAAAAGGAGTGTCTAGCATGAAAAATAAAAAAACTTTAAAAATTATTTGATCAGCTAGTGCAGTTGGGGTTTTGACGACTGTAACTAGTTTTGCCACTGTTAGTTGTGGTAATCATAAAACACCAGCAATTGAAAACACTTGAGAAGAATTCTCCACATTAGCTTTAGGAGAGTCGCCAGAAAACATCGCTAAATTATCAACAAATGCTCCGAGCGCTTGAAGTAGTCTATCAGATAGTGATTTTACATTTATTACTAAAGTAACGATAACTGATAAATATACTCTAGAAGCAAAGATATCATCTAAGACACAAGGCAATTGAGCTAAATTCAAAATCGTTTATAAATCAAACGATAAATATAATGTTAGTAAATGAGAATGTACTGTTCCGCCATTACCGCCAGAAACAGACTGAAATACTTTTAAAACTAATGCTATTGCCGAAAGCGCTGAAGCGATCGTTAAGAACGCGTCTACTCAAGCTAACGGATGAAATCAGCCATTTAAAAAAGGCGATTTTAATATTCAAGGAAGCATCACGCCTCATGAAACGACTTCTGATAAGAGTCTAACAGCATATATAACATCTGCGAGTAAGAATGAATATGCTATTTTTACTATTGAATTTCATGATAATAAATACGATGTTAAAAATTGAAACTGTACGAGTCAACCACAACCAAACAATGAAAATACATGAGATAAATTCGTTGAGGAAGCAATCCATGAATCACCAGTTGGAATAGTTAAAAATGCTTTTCTAAAAGCTCGTAATTGACAAAGTGCAACATCAAGTCAATTATCATTTAAAGAACAAAGAACTCCAAACAATGCTTTAAAAACAATAACTGCCAAGATTTTAAATATTTCTCGAAAAGAAGAAGCTATCTTTACTATTGAATATAAAAGTAATGATAAATATAGTTCTGGAAATTGAGAATGCACGACGCAACCTTTTCCAGAAACAGAAAACAGTTGAACAGAATTTAAAAAGCATGCTTTAGCAGCAACTCCTAAAGAAATAGTTGGTTATTCTAATCCAGCTGCTAAAAATTGAGATAATCTACCTGATGGAGATCTTGCTTTTTATGAAGGAACACTTCCTGTCGCCGATGAAACAAAACACGCAGTGACAGTTAAGATTATTTCTATTGAAAGATCTGAAGTAGCGACTTTTACGATTCAATACGTTGATCGTAGAGAGTATGTTTTAAAAGATTGACAATGTACGTCGCAACCAACGCCGTCCGCTGCCCGTACTTGAGATAACTTTGCAACAGCAGCGTTAGCAGCAACGGCTGCAGAGATCGTTAAAAACGCTAGCATAAAAGCTAATGGATGAGATTCTTTACCTGATGGTGATGTTTATTTTGAAACGCATCCTAGTGCTGATAATACTAAAAAAATTGTTACTGCCAAAATATGATCTTCAAGCCAACAAAGTTTTGCTATTTTTACAGCTACATTTATAAAAGATATTCGTTATAGTTCATCTGTTTGAGAATGCATCACTCAACCAGTAAACCCACCTAACGAGTGAGATAAATACGTTTCTGAAGTTGCTGATGCGTTAAACACTAATCAAAAGATAGTAAAAGTTTTTAAAAGAATTTTTTCACAAAAGAAAAATACTTCAGAAATACCGCCAAATTGACCTACATATTGAGGGGGAGGACCAGAATCGGATGAGTTCATAAGTTCTTTATCGTTAAGCTCGCCAAAGATTGATAAAGTGAACCGAACAGTATCTTATACAGTTCGTAGTCTTGACACTGCCAAATTTATTGGAACAGCGAATATAACTGCAAGGCAAGATGCTGATAATTCTTATGAAATTGAAGATTTCGATGATATTTCTGGATTTAGTAATTATAAAAGATGATACATTTCCGCTAAAAGACATTTAGAAAATCTAACTAGTGATAAAGAATATAACATTCTTTCTAATTACATCTTAGATAGTGCCACTACAGCGAAAACACCAAATTTAAAATTATTATATAGTCGATATAAAGGCGACAGACAAAATTTAGTTTATGCTCGAATAGAAGGTAGTTTATCAGCATTAAAAGAAGACGATCAAAGCATTACTTTTAATGTTTCAATATTATTGAAGTCAAATGATAAAGCACTCGTTACAGGAGCAAAAATTATAATCGAATACTCAGCAGATTTAGGAACTAACTTTTATATGCAAAAATTATATTCTCATTTAAGTATTATTCACGATTCGACTCCTCCAGCAACAACGACAATTGATCCATTTGAAATGTATCGATAAATAATAAAAACTTACATAAATAAATAAAACAATTTTTTAATGATATCTTATTTTAGTTTATAACTATTAATTTAAATTAACAATATTTTACAAAAGGAGATTGAGATATGAAAAAGAAAATCAATAAATTATTTCTATTAATCGGAACTACTGTTGTTCCAATAACAACAATTGTCACAACGAGTGTTAGTTGCACGACTAAAAGGCAAAGGCAAAGTTGGAAATATTTTAAAAAAGAAACAGCAGCAGAATCAGCTTTTAATATCGTTAAAGCTACTAAGACACCTACATGATCAGATGCAAAAGCATCTGAGTTAAAGAAAACAGACTATACAGTTGACGATGAAAATTTAGAAGTAACATTAACTATCGTTAGAACTATGTCTGATGGTTTAGCTTATGAAACTAATTTTAAGATTACGTATAAATCAGGGACTGAATATAATGTTAATAATTGAAAATATATCGATCCACCAACTGTATTAAATCAAAAAAATTGAGCAACTTTTAAATATTTTGCATCACTAGTTTCAGCTAGTGGTCTATTAGCGCAAATTAAAAAATTGAACTTATTAGATAGTTTTAAGTGAACGTATGGAACGCCTAGTCAAGTTAGATGATCAATTAATGATAAAGCCGAATTCGATACGTATGGTGCGTTAACGAACCATGATGAATCTGGTTTTAAAGGAATGAGCGGTAAACCAGTTTCTGATTATAAACATAAAACAATAACAGCAATTATTTCTAGAGTTGGTCGAGAAGGCCTTTATGATGCCGATCCAATTCTTGCAAAAGCAACTTATATTGATGGTGATAGTTACGATATATCAAAATGAAAATTTAGTAAAACAACACAACGACAATCTATTGAAAAAGGAGAAAAAATGCTCCTTGCTGAATTTAACGTAGCTAAATCACTCTCACATAGCGTGGATTTTGGTAAATTTGGATTAGAAAACTGAGCAACGTTAGGTAAAGATACAGCAGCCGTTAATCATTCGCATAGTAATTATATTGTCGATGTTTTAGAAAGGCAGAAAGATAGTAAAGGGAAATATAAATATCCACAAGTTCGAGCTATAAATTTTTGACATAGTGAAATACACGATCCTTATGAACATCATGGTATCCCATTAGGTTTCCAAGGTTTTGTATCGATAGAATTCAATGTAGGAGGTCCTACATTTAACACATTCTTAATCTTCCTTCATTTCCGTTTTATATTCAGTAATAAATATGATTCGCTTGGTGGAGTAAACGCTTTCAATAATACTTTTACAAGCAGTGTAGAACTTAAACAAAATAAAAAAATATAATAATATATTAGCTTGTTAAACTATTTTTATCGCCACTAAAACATATTTTTAAGATATTAAAATTTATTTAATTAAAAATATAAAAAACCTTATTGTTAAAGGTTTTTTATATTTTTTATTTTGATAAAAACTTGATTTGTAATACAAAATATGGTATAATATATATAATCAGTTGTGATATAAGAAAAGTATAATTAAAATAAAGATTAAGGAGAAGCAATATGAAAAAACGTAATTTAATTAAAGTTTTAGTTAGTTCAACTTCTTTGACAGCAGCAGCTGCAACAGTTGCTAGTTGTGGAATTAACACTACTCACAATAATAACAATATAGCATCATCACCTCAAGATGCTATATCAAAAAAATTAAGTACTTTAAAAGCGTTTGATAAAGTTTCTCTAAAAATAACCGATATTAAAAAAGGTGATCCAACTAGTGCGATCGTTAAAGGAAATCTCTCTTACGACGATGAATTCATTAAAAAATATTTATCAATAAATCAAATAAATGCTAAACAATCTATTAAATTCGTAATACCGATGGTCCGTGATCAAATTTCCGGATGAATCGTTAAAGATATTAACGGTCTATTAAATCCAAAAGACGATCAAGGAAGTTCTAAATTAGCGAGAGAACTCGTTTATAATGATGGCGATACAGGTATCGAAAAATTTAATCATAACGACAAAGACTTAAAAATAGTTGATGGTCCTGGTCGAGTAATCAAAAATTCAATTAATAGTTCAATTAATGCTAAAAATATTTTAACAGTTAGCTATAAAGGGCATGCAATTACTAAATCATTTAATAGTAAAGTTGCTGATGCTTATACGTATACTTGAACTAAAACATATGATTTAAATAAAAAAACATCAACGAAAGCAACAATTACAAATATCGTAGCTACTCATGATGAAGTGATTAAGCAATTTATTGCTAAAACTAAAATCCATTTCAATGAAAATCAATTACGTATATTAGATCAAGGAAATAATACTTGATTAGTTTCTAATCAAGTAGATGCTGCTTTAAACGGAACTATTATTAAATTTAATAATAAAGTCGACATTAAAGATGCTTGAACGATCGATGAAACGACAGAATTAAAAGTAGCAAAGAAAACGTTAAAAAAAGTAATCGAAGAAGATGATTCTATTAAAGTTAATTTTGCTGAATTAACACCAATAAAGACAAAATATAAAGAAGAGTTAAGTAAATGAATAATCACTTGAGCCGCTCATAAACCAAATCGATTTATTTTACCTTACTTAGTACATTATATTGATGGTGGATGAGTTTTAACTAATCGTTAATCTTTAATTTATTAAGATTGAAAATAAGCTACTTGATAAAAGTAGCTTATTTTTTTATAAAAGACTTTAATAAAAGGAAATTTTAATACTTTTTAATATTATTTATGATATAATATTTACTATATTTTTAAAAATAATTAAGTAAAAATAAAATAATTAAAGAGGTATTTAAAATGAACAAGACTAAATTTAGAGTTTGGCCAAAAATGAAATTTTTATTATTTGTTATTATCGTTGCATTTATCTTAGTTACTTTGATGGGTAGCGGAATTAATTTTGATCAAGTTTGAAACGATACTAAAAACGATTTTATTAATGGGATTAATAAAATTCGTGACATTAAAATCAGCTTATAATAATTAAATAAATAACTTAAAATAAAAAAAGCATTAAGTAATTAATGCTTTTTTTATTTTAAAGTTCGTCATTATCGATTAATTTTTGAGTTTTTTCAACAGCCATTTTATGGATTTTATAAATAAATGTCGGTGTCAACATAAGAACTAATACAAAAAAGTAAAACAACATTGAAAATAGAAAAATTACTTTTAACTTAACTATTTGACGTCTTAGCGGACCACGATTAATACCGCTATTCACTACTTCCATTCTAATAGCATAAAAAATAGCACCTACAATTGGAATATGTTCTCAACGATGAGGAACCATTTGTTGTTTCATAGTTTCTAAATCTTCGATCGTTGCTTGTCTTTTATATTCTTGAAAAGAAATATGCGGTTGTTTTTTATCTGTAGAATCTTTTTTAGTTATCGTTTTTGTATTTTTTGTTTGTGCCATCGAAAATACCACCTTTTATTTAATTTTATAATAATATTATATAATAAACCGATATCATAATTCAAGAATAGAAAAATAATTAGTTTTCGTTTATACTTTAACAGTAGTCTATTTTGATAGATTATATATAAAATAAATAAAATAAAATAATGAAGGAGTCTTTATATATGAAATTAAATTCAAGTAAAGCAATTGCTATCAGTCTTAGCGCTTTAGCTCTTGGCCAAGTTGGTCTAGTTAGCGCTAATCAAATAAGTCATAGCAATAAAACTAATCTTAAAGTACCGAGTTCAGACAGCATTATTAATCCTGACACTAATAAAGTAAATTATGTTACTTTTGGTGATTCTTTATCAGCTGGATTCACTGATTTTGATAACAAAATGTATAATCACATCGATTATCGATCGAGTGACCATAATATGGCAACTCATAAAATTTATGGCGATGCTTATAGTGCGTGAGTGGCACGTGCTTTGCAAAAAGATAATATTTTAGGTAGTTATGATAATTTTGCAGTCTCTGGTTTTACTAGTGGAAATATCTTACATCAATTAGATAAAACTTCTAAATTAGATGCCAACGATATTGCTCATTTCAACTACGTTACTGATAACGGTAAATATGATTCTTGATTAAGTAAGAGCGATTGAGATAATTATTATAATAATGATAATTATATCGACAGTACGATTAAACGTGCTAACTTAGTCAACATTACTCTAGGTGGTAATGACATTATTTGATTAATGAAAATCATGAATAAAAATTTAGATGAATGGTCAAAAGGAGGTATTTCTGCTGTCTTAAAAGCACTAGAAGAAATTACTTCTGATGACTTTGACATTAATAAAGTATTATCGATCGATGAAAAAGATTTAACAAATACTTTATTAAATTTAAAAAATAATATCAAAGGGATTATTAAGTTTATTAAAAACATTAATCCTAATGCAAAAATTATGGTCATGGGTTATGTTTTTTCAATGGAACAATTACGTGGTGTTTTTGGACTTGAACAAAACGATAAGCACGTCCAACTTTTAGAATCAGTTTTTTCATCATTAAATAAAATGATAAAAAGTTGTACGATCGATGATCGCAACATTGACTTCATTGCAATCGATAACCGTAAAACTGAATTTTTAAATAATATTAATAAAATTAATATTAAGACACCTCGAGGCCATAGTTTAAAATTAAAAGATTATAATACGGCATCTTGATATACACCGATTGCTTCAGATGTACATCCAGGACCTTATGGATACCGTTTGATCGCTTCAAAAATATTACGTTCATTAATTGGTCAAGATAACAATAATAATAACGATCCAAAAAACTTAAATCCTTTAGTCGATAATAGTGTTGCTCGATTAGATATCGATGATAACTTTACTGATATGATTAAAAGTTTTGAAAACACTAGCGCAAATTTAAATAACTATCTTACTTTTGAACACAAAAAGCCAGTTAGTTATTTACAACCCCAAATTGCAGCTTTAGATAACGTTGGTCCAGCTGGGACTGGCGATATCTCAGTTTCATATAAATGAAACCGTGTTGCAATGTTAACTAATAACTTTAACCATTTATTATCTTCAATCAAAGATCAAATGACAATCTTTGCTTCTACTATGATTAAGAATGACGATCCTATCGATGTCAAAACTTTCAAAAACAACTATCGTTTAATTGATGGACCTAATGTAAGTTTTCAAGAAATGATCGATTTTGGAAAACTAAAAGAAGATGTTTCTAATCCGAAAAATTTACACGTTAGCGATAACAAATATTTCTTCTTAAATTACGCTGTTAATAGTAAACAAAACATCGCTTCTTTAGTTGGCTTAGCTAGCAGTGTTGATGGCCTTGGATTATTCCAAACTTTATTAACAACATTACTACCAAAAATTGATAGTACGATCACTAATCCAGATATTATTGATGCAGTTACTGAATTAGTTAGTTTAGTAAATCCTTTAAATAGTAATTTTCAAACATTCGGTGATTTAATGTTTCGTAATTTCTTAGCGATGCAATTAACACACGTTGATAGTTGAAATATTTTCTATATTAAAATGCATAGTTCAAAAATGAATATTTTATTAGGTGGCTTTTTTACAGAATTAAATTTATTCTTCAGTTTAAAACACGGTGGTTCAAAAATTAAATGAGGTTTAATTTAATTTTTATTTAATAAGCATGTTATAATGTAATTTGAAGTTTGAATAAATAAATATTATATTTTCAAAGGAGTTATATTATGGCGTTAGTTAGTCCTAAAATTATGTTGAAAAGGGCTCAAGAACATAAATATGCAATCGGAGCTTTTAGTGTTATTAATTATGAAACATTAAAAGCAGTTATTGATGCTGCCGAACATTGTAAATCACCAGTAATTTGTCAAATTAGTGAAAAAACGATATCTAAATATATTAGTTTTGATTATTTTGCACCAATGGCTGTTGCAGTTGCTAAAAAAGCAAAAGTAAACGTTGTTTTACAATTAGATAATGGTTCATCAGTAGAAGTTATTAAAAAGGCAATTGATTATGGATTTACTTCAGTTATGTTTGATGGTAGTAGTTTTGATTTAGAAACTAATACTAAAAAAACTAAAGAGATCGTTGATTATGCTCACAAACATAACGTTACTGTTGAAGGTGAATTAGGAATTGTTTCTCGTGTCGATGAAACTTCTTTCGAAGCTAAAAAAACACCTTTTGCAAATCCAGAAGAAGCGAAAAAATTTGCAGCTGATACTAAAGTAGATATGCTTGCAATTGCTTTTGGAGCTTATCACGGGATTTACGATGATGTTCCAGAATTAAATTTCAATATTTTAAAAGAAACTGAAAATTTAACAAAGTGTCCACTAGTGATGCATGGAGCTTCAGGAATTAGTTATCAAAATTTAAGCAAAGCGATTAAATTTGGAATTTCTAAAATAAATGTTGAAACTGATTTATTAATTAGTTATAAAGAAAGCATCGAAACTTTCTTCACTCATAATCCAAATATTTTCGATATGCGTCAAGTAAACTTAGTAGCAATTGAAGAAATGACAAGTAAAGTCGTTGACTACTTAAAAAACTTCCGCTCAATTAATAAAAATTAATTTCAATAAAAACAATAATAATAAAACAAAAACCAGCTTTTTTAAAGTTGGTTTTTGTTTTATTATTCTAGACTATGTAATTGCTTACGAACAAAATCTGTTTTAAGAGCGATTAAAATTCACTTTAGATAATTAAAAATCTTTTAGCAACAACTAAATATCATCGTGTTCAATTAACTCGATAATTAAGCTAAATTTTTAGAAGCTTATATTAACAATAATAATTAATAAATTAATTTACTTTTGTTAGTAAAGTTGTTATAATTATTTTATATTCAATCTTATAGGTGTGGTGCTTATAGCAAGATGGTTATACCTGTTCCCTTACCGAACACAGAAGTTAAGCATTTTTGCGGTGAATGTAGCATGAGCAAGAATAACACAGTGCCATACCGATCTAAAGGGGCGTTAATTCCCCTTTTTTTCTTGCAATAAAGAAACTATTTTGTTCGTTTTATGATACTATATTTATAAATGTGAATTATTATAAAATTAATAGAATTTAGCGGAGGTTTAAAATAAATGTTTTGAAAAGTTTTTAAAGCAGAATTAGCGGCAATTTTTGGTTCAAATAAATTAAATATCATTAAATGAAGTGCGGTAATCTTAATCCCTTTCATTTATGCTTTTACTTATCTATATGCTTTTTGAAATCCATATCAATATCTAGATAATTTAAAATTAGTGATCGTTGATAACGATAGTACTTATAATCAAAATTTAAATATTGGTAAAGCAATTAGTGATGGATTAACTCAAGGCGACATTCGCGTTGAAGGTTATAAAATAAATATTGATAAAGCAACAGCTCATAGTAATATCGATAATTTATTAAAAGATTATTATGCTGTGATTGAAGTACCAACTAACTTTACAGCTAATACAGTTGATACGATTGAAAAATTTATTATTGGAAAAGGTCAATTAACTGACTTACCACAAATTGTTTTTAATAATTCATTTAAAAACAATTTCCTAGTAGCTGAGATCGGTGGATTTGCTAGCGGAATGACGCAAATGTATTCATTAGGTTTAAAAGCAACGCTACCAGGGATTGAAAAAAATGTTATTGATTATATCAATAACACTTTAAAAGATCCAACTGCAACAGTTGCTAAAGCAAAAGAGTTTTTCGTAACTTTTTCACAAACTTTAGATCAATTTAACGATCATCCAATTTTCCGTTTAAATGCACGTGCTGAAAAATTAAATTCTTATGGATTTGGATTAGCACCATACTTTTTATGTATCGGTCTTTGAGTCGGTCAATTAGTACAACATTTTATGGTTACTAAAAAACGTAAAATTAAAAACGTTAAATTTATGAGTAACTATTTCGGTAAAAGTTTATTTTTAATGATGAACGCTACCGTACAATCATTAGTATTGCTCGCTGGTCTTTCTTGTATTGGACTGCGATTTAGCGGCTGAAATGAAGTCTCTTTAATTATCTTTGTCGTCTTGATGGCAATGCTCTTTACTTTAATAATTCAAGCTGTTATGTTCGTGTTAAGAAAACCAGATATTGGTCGTTTCGTCGTAATTATTTTATTAGTATTACAATTAGCGTCATCTTCAGGAACTTTCCCAGTAGCATTACAACCAGCATTCTTTAGAGCTATTAGTCATGTGCTACCATTTACTTATACGATTCAAATTATTCGTGAAATCTTCTATGCCCCAATCTATCTAAAAATTTTAATTGATAGTATTATTTTATTAAGTTTCTTATTATTAGTGCCAGCTTGTTTATGAATAAACATCGCTAAAGAAAAGAAAACTAAGAAAACTTATGATGAAGAAGAAAATGAATTAACGTATTTATCATAATTTAAAACGTAATCTAAAATTAATAAAGGAGGACTTTTATGAAAACTAGAGTAGTTGTTGGGATGTCTGGTGGCGTTGATTCGGCCGTTAGTGCTTTATTACTAAAAGAAGCTGGTTATGAAGTAATTGGTTTATTTATGCGTAATTGAGATAGTCAATTGAATAATGATATTAAAGGTAATTCAAAGCTACGAACTGAAGAAATTTGTCCTCAAGAACAAGATTATAATGATGCTCTAGCGATTTCTAAAAAAATCGGCATCAAATTAGAACGCATCGATTTTATTAAAGAATATTGAGATTATGTTTTTGCTTACTTTTTAAAAGAATACAAAAGAGGACGCACTCCTAATCCCGACATTTTATGTAATCGTTTTATTAAATTTGACGCTTTTTCTAAATATGCTTTTGGTGAATTAAAAGCTGATTATATCGCTATGGGACATTACGCTAAAACAGTCGTTAGTGATGAAGTTTATGATAATAAAAAAGTTGTTTTATTAAAAAGTGCCATTGATCAAAATAAAGATCAAACTTATTTTCTATCGCAATTAGAACAATCCCAAATCGCAAAAACTTTATTTCCTTTAGGAGATATTAGTAAGAAAGAAGTACGTCAAATCGCTAAAGATAACGACTTCTTAATTGCTGATAAAAAAGATTCTACTGGAATTTGTTTTATTGGTGAACGTGATTTTAAAGAATTTTTAGAAAACTATATTCCTAATCAACCAGGTGATATTTTAGATATTGATAGTTTAAAAAAACTTGGGACTCATGTAGGAACGATGTATTATACGATCGGACAATCTAAAGGACTTAACTTAGGTGGTCAAAGCGAACGTCATTATGTTTGTAAAAAAGATGTCGTTAATAAAATAATTTATGTTTGTTCTGAAACTAATAAAAAACATTTATTTAGTGATAAAATTAAAGTGGAAGATATCCACTACACATTACCTTTAGATATCGTAAAAAAATATTTAGAAAAAGCAAAAATAAATAATGAGTTAGAAATTAGATTTAGACATCGTCAAAAATTAATGACAGTTAATAGTCAATTTTCAATTGATTATAAAAAAGCAACGATCAGTAGCGCAAACCCTTTTAAAGCAGTTGCGAGCGGACAAGCGTTAGCTTTTTATTATCAAAACATTTGTTTAGGTGGCGGATTTATTGTCTAACTCATTTAGGAGTTAAAAATGCATATTTGACCAGATATTTTGGCATGAGTCGCAGGAGCCGAAGCGTCCCTCGTAATGGTGCCACAAATTATTTTAATGCATCGAACTAAAAAATCTCGTGGTTTATCACAAGGAATGTTAATTATTAGACAAGTATCGTTTACGTGTCTAGTAGCTTATGTTTTTATTATCGGTAATTATACTTTAGGTATATCTTATGCTTTTTCATTAATAGTAAATTTATATGCTTGAGCTTTAAAAATTTACTATAATAAAAATGGTTAAGTTAATTATTAATGCGATTATAATGTATAATTTAGTTATATAGTAAAATAATATAACAATTAATATTTAATGAACTTGAGGGATATAATGATACTAAAATTTGACAAATACAATGTTAATGTTCGTGTTAATCGTAAAATTGGAAATGATAAAAATTTTTTATTAATTCATGGTTTTGCAGTCGATCATCGCGAAATGATTCGCGTAAGCAAAGGGCTTCCTGGAAACACTTATTTAGTTGATTTATTAGATCATGGTAAATCAACGGTTAATTCAGAAAATACAAAGTTAGATTACAAATTATTCGTTGAATCGATTAATGCTGTTATTAAAAAATTAAAATTAACTAACGTAACGATTATCGGTCATTCTTTAGGAAGTTTATTATCTTTAGTAGTGGCAACGGAAAATAAAGCAATTAAAAAAGTTGTTTTAATGTCGATGCCTCATATTGATATTGCGCAAGATAAAGAATTAATTAATAGATTAGTTAGTGAAGATAAGAAAATTATTAGCGAACTCGTTAATAATGATTTCTTTTTTGAACCTAGTCTTTTGACAACGAAAGTTGTAACTTGATTAATTCAACGTAAAAATCATAAAAATCGTGCTAAATAT
The DNA here is from genome assembly GCA_014238055.1 of Mycoplasmatales bacterium. Lineage (GTDB taxonomy): Bacteria > Bacillota_I > Bacilli_A > Mycoplasmatales > JABABV01 > JABABV01. Next base: position 14,405 of record JABABV010000002.1, read on the forward strand.
TTAGAAGTTTTCGAAAATTTAAGTAAATCAATAAATCAAACTATTTTTGATAAACATTTAAATAAATTAAAAGTGCCAACACTTTTAATTACTGGTGAAAACGATCCTTTATCAACGATTAAAGATATGCAATATATCGCCGATAAAATTAAAATAAAACATAAATTAGTCATCATTCCACATGCTCGTCATAGTATTTGTTTACAAAAGTTTAAAGAAGTAATCCAAATTATAAATGACGATCAAATAAAAAAATAATGAAATAAAAAACACTAATTCAATTAGTGTTTTTTTTATAAATCATTCTGTTATAATTGTTAAACACAATCGAAAATATTATTTATAAAATGGAGTCATTATGGAAATAAAAGGTATGTTTAAAAGTGTCATTTATTATAACGAAAGCAACTCTTATTTAGTTGCTCGTTTCGTGATAGAAACTACTTATAGTACGAAAGAAAAACGTTCTTTAATAATTACTGGAAACTTACCGATATTAAATCCCGATGAATCTTATTCGTTAATTGGTGAGTTTAAACATCACGATAAATACGGTCGTCAATTTTATGTTAAAAGTTTTTCTAAAATTACACCAGCATCAACTGAAGGAATCGTTAAATATTTATCTAGTAGCTTATTTCCCGGCATTGGTAAAAATAGTGCCACCAAAATAGTCGACTATTTTGGTGAAAAAACATTAGATATTTTATCAAAAGATCCTGAAGTGATTTTTAAAATCACCGAGATTAAAAAAAGTAAATTAACTTTAATAGTCGATGTCTTAAAAGCTAATAAAAAAATTAATGAATTACATCAATTTTTTTTAACTAATCAAATTTCGATGCGTTATTATATGAAATTAACTAATTATTATGGTGAAGATAATTTATTAAATATTATTAAAGAAAAAAATTATCAAATTATTGAGGAAGTTGAAGGGATTAACTTTAAAGTTGCTGATCAAGTTATTAATAAATTAGTTAATAATTTAGATCCCAAGATTAGAGTTAAAGCTGCTTTAGTTTATGCAATTAATCAACTTTCTTTTAAGAGCGGAAACACAACATTAGAACCAGAATTAATTTTTGATAATTGTAAGATGTGAATCGAACAATATTTACGCAATAATAATTTATCTAATAGCGTTATGGAAATGTTTGTTTTCTTAATTAAAGAATTAGATGAAGAATATAAAATTCGTTTTATTAATCAAAAAATTGCTTCAGCGCATTTTTTTGATTCAGCTAACTTTGTTGCTAATTATTTACAAAAATTAGTAAAGTATCAAGTTAAAAACCAACAATGAGAACTAACAAATACTCAGAGTGATATTATGATGGATAAAGTTCAATTAAAAGCTGCCAAGAGCGCTTTAGAAGGTTCGCTAACAATTATTACTGGTGGACCAGGAACAGGAAAAACTTCAATCATTAAATATATTATGAATAATTTAGTAAGAAAATATGATGAAAAAGAAATATTTTTATTAGCACCAACTGGAAAAGCTAGTAAAATCTTACGTACGAAAACGCATTTTTATTCTTCAACGATTCATAAAGCTTTAATGTGAGATGCTCATACTAATCGCTTCGAATATAATGAAACTAATCCACTAGCGCATAAAGTTTTAATTATCGATGAATTTTCAATGGTTGATATTTGATTATTAGAAAAAACATTTCGTGCCTTACCGGAATTAGAAAAACTTATTATCGTTGGTGATGATGGTCAATTAGAATCGGTGCTTCCTGGAAGTGTTTTACGTGATTTATTAAATAACGATAAAATAAAACGTATTAATTTAAAAAGAGTTTATCGTCAAGGTAAAGGAAGTGGAATTCTTGAACTATCAAAATTAATTAATCAAAGTCATTTAATTGCTGAAGATAGTTTAAAAAATTCGGGAGTAAACTTTTTCGAACTTAATAACCATGCTACTTTAAATATGGTAGCAAAATTGTATGTCACAAACGTTAATAAATACGGCATTGCTAACGTTCAAATCTTAGCACCAGTTTATAATGGTGTTTGTGGGATCGATGCAATTAATCGTAAAGTCCAAAATTTAATAAATCCTTTAGATGATCAAAAAACACAAGCTATTATTGGTATTCATAATTATCGTAGCGGTGACAAGATCATGCATTTAAAAAATCGTAAAGATACTAATTTATTTAATGGTGATATTGGATATATTCAAGAAATTGATGTCGAAACTAAAGAAGTTGTTTTAGAATTTGATAAAAAAATCGTTAAATATAAATACAACGATTTCTTAACGCACGTAACGCTTGCTTATGCAATTTCAGTTCATAAAGCACAAGGTAGTGAAAACCATTGTATTATCATGCCAATTCTACGTGATTATTACCGTATGCTTAATAAAAAAATCGTTTATACAGCAATCACAAGAGCGAGTAAAGAACTGTTCGTTATCGGCGAACTATCAGCTTTCAACACTGCTATTAAAAATCGCCATTATCAAAATCGAGATACTATTTTAGGAATGTTATTGTAATGTATTTTAAACACCAAATTAGAAATTTGGTGTTTTTTTATTACAATTATTAACTTAAAAATTATAACTATATTATGTATTTTAAATATTAGCAAGTATAATTTAGTTATACGGCATATTTGTTATAGTTTATTTAACAATATCATTTTATAATATTTATTTAAATTTAGTTTAATTTAATGATGAACATTTATATTATTGCAGTTTAAAAGGAGTGCTATGAATATAAATAAAAAAATAAAAAAATTCTTCTATAGCTTAGCTGTTTTTAGTTCTGTAATCGGATCTACTGCAACAGTTGTTAGTTGTAATGAAAACAAACGTAAAGAACTTGAAACGGAAATAGAGTGAGATGAATTTAGAATGGCAGCTGGAAATGAAGAATTATTAAATATAGTCGAGAACACTTATCCAACAGGGTGACAACAATCAACAGAACAAGATCTAACATTATCGAGTTCTTTTCATGATGATGATACTTTCATTGTTACAATAAATATCGATAGAATCGTCAATAGTGATTCTACAACTGCTACATTCACAATCGCCTTTATACCTACTTTTAAATATAATGTTAATCAATGAGTATGTAATTCGGGACCGGTTGAAAATAAAGGTAGTTGAGGAGCTTTTAAAGCTGCAGCTATTTCAGAGAAACCAGACAACATTATTGCAGAAGCTCGTAAATTAGGTATTTTACAAAAATATAGATGAACTTATGGTACCCCTTCACAAACTAAATGAATCTCAAGCGACAAAGCTGAGTTCGATGTTTATGGCGGTTTAGGTAAAGGTGATATTTATAAAGGGATGGCTGGAAGACCATCAGTTAATGATTCAAAGCAAGAAATCACAGTTATTATTTCTAAATTAGGTAAAGATGGAGCTTATGATTCTGATCCCATAAAAGCAACAATTTCTTTTTTAAAAGGAACTGATTATCAAGTAAATCATTGAAGATTTCTTAAAGTTGAACAAATTCAATCGCAGAAAAAATTCAATTATATAATTAAACATCAAGCAACATTAGCTGCTGCAGGTTTTTCTGCATTTGAAAATGATAACTTCGCCATTATAGGAAATAATAATTGAGGTAAAGATCACGCTTCTAATCACCGAATAATTGATGTTTTGCATGCGGTTGGATTTTATTCATTTAATCGAGCGCCATCATTTTTCTGATCTGCTGTTGGTGCTGATGGTAGAGCCTTTAAACAAAATGGAAGAAATGTTGTTGAATCAAAAATAGTGTTTAAATTCGTTGATCATAACGATAAATTTTATCAACTATCTTTTTATTTTTATTTTTACTTTAAGAATGGAGTAAATGGTCTTGCAGGAGGAAATACTTTTAATTTCACTTGAATTGGTAAAGCCCATCAAGATTAAATTAAAAATATATTTATTGATAAATAAAATAAAAAAAGGAGTTGTTCCAATTGAATTTAATTATTAAAAAAATTAAAAAACTTTTTTCGGTAAGTGCTATGTTGGTCATTGCCGCAACGACGATAACAACAACAGTTAGTTGCCAAAGATATGTAAATCATGATTCTTTTGAAGATAAGTGAGATGCATTTGAAAAAGCAGCCGAAGACGAAGCAGCTATTAATATCGTAAACACAGATGTTCCTACTGGATGAGAGAATTCTAAAGCAGAAGAATTAGTTATATGAAACATTAAAATAACTCCAAAGACTTATACGATAGAGTTAGATATTTTAAGAAATTTTAAAAACAGTTCGACAGATGCTGTGTTCCAAATTATTTATATATTTGGTAACGAATATTCTGTTGGACAATGAGTTTGTATTTTACAGCCTAAAGATAATGATGGTAGCTGAGATAAATTCAAAATTAATGCTTTAACAGTCACTCCCACTCAACTATTAGAATCTGCTGAGGAACAAAAAAAATTATATTCTTTTAAATGAACATATGGAACTCCTGCTCAAATTAAATGAACAGAAAACGATGGAGCTGAATTTGATGTCTATGGTGGTGTTGGGAAAAACGATCCTTATAAAGGGATGAAAGGTAAACCAACAATTAATAATAATAATCAGACAGTAACAGCGATAATTTCTAAAAAAGGTAAAAATGGGGCATATGATTCCGATCCAATTAAAGCTACGATTCAATTTATCACAGGTGAATTATATAACCTTCGTTATTGAAAATTTTCAAAAATGCAACAATCACAATCTCTCAAAAAAACTAACTCAATTATAGATCAACAAGTGAAAGTTGGGGGATCTAATTTTAAAACTTTTGAATCTACAAATTTTATGACTTATGGTAATGATAATGCAGGAATTCATCACAATGTTTTAAACGATAAAATTGATGATGTCTTAAACAGAAATGATTTACCTAATAGGTGAGACCATCCTATTAAGTATGGTTGAAGTGCAGGAGGAACTAAAGGAGTAGAAGGTGGTCCGATAGGGCATAAATATTGACAATCACAAATTACTTTTTTAGTCGAAACTCATGATTTAAATATTTTTAATTTATGATTAACATTTAAATATTTTTATTGAAATGGAAAAGACGCTTCAGCTGGAGGAAACGCTTTCACTTTTACTTGATCAGGAGTAATAGTAAAATAATTATAATTAAACAATAGAAAAAAAGGAGATAATTTATGATTAATAAAAAAATTAAAATAATAATATTTAATTTTATGATTGCCATTTCAGCGATTAGTACTAGTTTATCGATGACTAGTTGTAGTCATAAAAATTCGGCAGCGGCGTTTCAAAATAAATGAAATCTTTTTCGTCAAAAAGTTAGTAGTGAAATTCCGATGAACATAGTCAAAGCTATTAAACCGATAACTTGAGAAGATGCTAATGCAACAGAACTAAGTTTTGAAGATGTTCACATTGATACTAAGTTGTATATAGCAACATTAGATATCGTTAGAACTATTACTGATAATTATTCAACTGCTAAATTTAAAATAATGTTTAATGAAAAAGAAAAATACGATGTTAATGCATGAGTTTGTACTTCGCAACCAGTGTATAAACATCAGAGATGACAAATTTTTAAAGAAGAGGCGTTAGCAGTTAAAGCGTCTCAACTTTTAACTGAAGCTAAAGAAGATCATTTTTTAGAAAAATTTCATTGAACTTATGGGACGCCCTCTCAAATTAAATGATTAAAAACTGATGTTGCTGAATTTGATATTTATGGTAATCTTGATAATAATAAATCAGAATCTGGGTATAAAGGTATGCAAGGTACGCCAACTGCTGATGAAAAAACTAAAACAATCAGAGCAATTATTTCTAAAAAAGGTAAAAATGGGGCATATGATTCCGATCCTATAGAAGCTGATATTTCTTTTGTTACTGGTGATTCTTACAATATTACAAATTGACAATTTCGTAAAACGATTCAAAAACAATCTTTAGCAAAAGTAAATTCAATATTAGATGAACAAGTACAAATATCAATAAAAAGTTTTTCTGATTTTCAAAAATTAAATTTTGCTATTACAACTACAGATACAAACGCTATCGATCATAATTACGATACTAACAAAATAGATGATCTTTTAAATAGGAATGGATTCCCACGCCACGGAAACCCAACTATCTATATAGTTCAAGGTGGTAGCAGCGGTGTTCCTGGAGGAACTGCTGGCCATAAATATATCACTTCAAAAATATCTTTTAACTTTGTAGATATTTCTAGTGGAGGAGGATATAAAATATTTTTAAACTTTGTTTACAGCTACACTAACGGAAATAACGGTAGTGAAGGAGGAACTGCTTTTAACTTCACTTGAATAGGTGATATTAAAAAAGACAAACATTAATTATGATCAGAAGAACAATCACGTTTATAAGGAGGAAATAATGAATAAAAAATTTAAAATATTATTATTGTCTACGGTAGTTTCTAGTAGTGTTGTTTTTTCAACTGCTAGTTGTAGTCATAAAAATAATAGCGGTAATGATACTTTTAAATTGTGAAATGCTTTTAAAAAAAATGCTGAATCAGAAACGATTAGAAATATTGTCAAACAAACTCATCCAATTGGCTGGGAAGATGCTTCTGATCTTGAACTAAGATTTGGCCCTTTTAAAGCGGATGATGCGAAACATATTATCTCAGTTGATATTATGAGAAATAGTGGTTCTAACGAAACGACAGCTACTTTTAAAATAAGTTTTATAAAAGCACAAAAATATAACATCGATCAATGAAAATGCACTAGTCAACCGTCTGGAAATACGGGAAGTTGAATTTTATTCAAAGAAGAAGCTTTTAGATTAGATCCAAACGATTTATTAAATATTGTTAAGAAATCGTCAAATTGAAACAAGTTTGCGTGAAAATATGGAACTACATCACAAACGAAATGAGTTGCTGGTGACGAAGCTGAATTCGACACTTTCGGATCGCTAACTAACGATGATGCTTCAAACTATCGAGGCATGGCTGGGAAACCAACTGCTAATGAAAGTAATTTTACGATCACAGCAATCATTTCAAAAAAAGGTCATGAAGGACTTTATGATGCTGATCCGATAAAAGCTAGCATTGAGTATAAATTCGGTGAAAAATATAATATTAATAATTGAAATTCTTTTACGCAAAAAGACCAATTACAATCTTTAGAAAAATCGAACTCAATTATCGATAAGCAAGTTGAAGTTGCTAAAAATTTTAGTGAATTTGAAAAAACTAATTTTGCCACTTTAGGAGACGATAAATCAGCAATCGATCATAGTGACAAAAATAGTATCGATAAACTTTTAGATAGACATGGTTATCCAGGTCATAGAGATATAATTTTCCTCGACAAATATAGCGAAGCTGGTTCTAAAGGGAAAGAAATGATAAAATACGATGCAAAAATGTGAGAATCAAAAGTAGTATTTAGCTTTCACAATAAGCAATCTACTTTAATGACTTTATATTTATATTTTGATTTTATGTATCAAAATAACGATAAAGCGCACGGGGGAACAGCGTTTAGTTTTACTTGAAGAGCGACGATCGGTCCCAAGATTTAAAAACAAAAATATTTAGTCGCTAAAATAAAATACGAGAATTATAATCATCTCGTATTTTTTTATTAAATTTTTGATATAATAAAGATAAAATATTTAATAAAATATATTATGAAAAAGGTGTCTATGAAAAAATTATCAACTACAGAAATTAGAAATTTATGATTAAATTTTTTTAAAAAATATAATCATTTAGAAGTTCCTAGTGTATCTTTAATTCCAGAAAATGATAAATCTTTATTATGAATCAATTCTGGTGTCGCTACATTAAAACGCTATTTTGATGGACGTTCTATACCACCATCACCAAGAATGGTAAACTCACAAAAAGCGATCCGTACTAATGATATTGAAAATGTTGGAATTACTGCTCGTCATCATACTTTTTTTGAAATGCTTGGTAATTTCTCAATCGGTGATTATTTCAAAAAAGAAGCGATTGCTTACGCTTGAGAATTTTTAACTAGCACAACTTATTTAGATTTAGATAAATCTAAATTATATATTACTGTTTTCAAAGATGATATTGATGCTTTTAATTATTGAGTCGCTCAAGGAGTTAATAAAGACCATATTATTTTAGGAGAGCGTAGTACTAACTTTTGAGATTTAGGTCAAGGTCCTTGTGGTCCTAATAGTGAAGTCTTTTACGATCGTGGTCCTAAATACGATTTAAACAATATTGGTCTAAAACTTTTAAAAGAAGATTTAGAAAATGATCGTTATGTCGAAATTTGAAACATTGTTTTTTCACAATATAACAATGATGGTAAAAATAATTATGAAGAATTACCAACAAAGAATATTGATACGGGTGCTGGTTTAGAAAGAATTGCATCTATCGTTCAAGAAGCGCCTACTAATTTTGATACTGATATATTTTTAGCTATTATTAATAAAATTGAAAGTTATTGTGATAAAAAATATGTCACTGATAATTTCTTCAAACAAGACGAAGACCAAAAAATTATTAATACTGCTTTCAAAGTCGTTGCTGATCATTTAAGATCAGTTACTTTTGCGATTGCTGATGGTGCTAATCCAGGAAATAACGGCCGTGACTACGTCATTCGTCGTTTAATCCGTCGTGCCTTACGTTTTGGTAAAAAATTAGGCATTAAAAAAGTCTTTTTATTTGAAATAGTAGCAACAGTAGTTAGTTTAATGAAAGATTATTATCCTTACTTAGAAGAACGTCAAACTGAAATAGCTTCAATTATTAAAATTGAAGAAGAACGTTTTTCAAAAACATTAACTACTGGTGAAGAACTATTAACTAAAATTATTAATAATTTAAAAGTTAATAAAGAAAAAACAATTAACGGTGAACTAGCTTTTAAATTGTATGATACTTATGGATTTCCAATCGAACTAACGACAGAAATCGCTAATGAATATAATGTTATGATTGAAAAAGGTGGCTTCCAAAGAGCGATGCTAAAACATCAACAATTAGCTAAACAATCACAAAAACAAACGACAGCTATGAACTTACAAGCTGACTTCTTTAATAATTTTAAACTTGAATCTGAATTTAGCGGTTATCATAATTTAATTGAAAAAAACGCTCAAGTAATTTTAATTTTTAAAGACAACGAATCTTTAAAAGAATTATCAGATGAAGGATTTGTATTATTCGATAAAACGCCTTTTTATGCTGAATCAGGAGGACAAGCACCTGATAGTGGCTATATAACTAATGTAGATAATAGTTTTTATGCTGAAATATTAGATGTGCAAAAAAACAATCTAAAACAACATGTCCATCTAATTAAGGTTGAAAAAGGAACTTTAAAAATTAATCAAAAATATATTTTAACTGTTAATAAACCAAAACGTGCTTTAACGATGAATAATCATTCCGCAACACATTTATTATTTGCAGCTTTAACGAAAGTTATTGGACATAGTCTACCGCAATCAGGATCGTTTTTAAATGATAAATATTTACGTTTCGATTTTGCAGCTGCTAAAAAACCACCGTTATCATTAATTATGGAAGCACAAGATTTAGCAAACAAATGAATTAAAACTGATCCTAAAACAGAAGTAATTTATACTGATATTAAAAAAGCTTTAGCGATGGGAGCGTTATCATTAGAAAAATCAGATTATAATGAAAATGTTCGTGTCGTTAAACTTGGTGATTATTCAATGGAACTATGTGGTGGAACTCACGTTCCTAGTCTTAGTGCTATGGAAGCAATTCAAGTAACTAATTACGAAACTAAAAAAGCAGGAGTTTATCGTATCGAAGCGTTGACGACAAATCATGCTATTAAATTTTATTTCCATAATAAAATTGCAAAAGTTTTTAACGAAATTAGAAATATCTATATTGAATATTTATCATTAAGTGAAAAATCAAATAACGAAAATGATGATTTAAATAAATTAAAAAATTATCCTGATGTTAATGATGATACTGCTGGTTTAGAGATTTTAAAAACTGATCTAGCAAAATATCAAAATATTTTAAAAAGTTATAAAAAAGCTTGCGCTCAAGATGAATTGAAAAATTTAATGAGTCAATTTAATGATATTTCAAAAGATTTAGTAATGTTAGATGAGAAGAGCGAAACGACTTATTTTAGTTATCGCTTTCCAGAATTAACTAGTCCAAAACTAATTCAAGAAGTTGCTAAAAATATTATTGCTAAACACCAAAATACAATTTGCTTCTTAGCTACTAATAATAATAAAAATCAAACTGTATGAGCGATATTTAGTGGTAAATTAGCAATTAAAAATAATTATTTAGCTAACAATTATGCCAAAGAAATTGCCACTTTAATTAATGGTCGTGGTGGTGGAAAGCCACATATGAGTATGGTAAGTGGTCAAATCAGCGATTTTGAGACTATCAAAGCAGTTGTCTTGAAAAAATAAAATAGGAGGACATTATGCGTATTTTAGGACTTGATTTAGGAATTAAATCTTTAGGAATAGCTTTAAGTGATGAATTACTATTTTTAGCTACTGGTAAAGAAAATTTCATGTTTGCAGAAAATGATTTTCCAAAAGCGATCGCTAGAATATTGGAATATAGTCGAGAATACGAAATTGAAAAAATCATTCTTGGACACCCTTTAAGATTAAATGGTACTAAATCTGATCGAACAATTATGATTGAAGAGTTTGCTGATAAATTAAAAACAGTAACTGATATTCCAGTAATTTTATTCGATGAACGGTTTAGTACTAAGATTGCTACGAGAATATTAATCGATGCTAATGTTTCTCGTAAAAATCGTAAAAAACAAAAAGATAAAATGGCGGCCCAAATAATTTTACAAAATTTTTTAGATTATAATAAAATATAATTTATAATTATATCTATAATAACAAGGAGGTTGTTACTATGACAACAATCAAAGAAGACAAAAATAACATAATTACTTTAACTGACGATGAAGGTAAAGAACAAGAATTCGAAGTATTATTTACTTTCGAAGATAGCGGTCAAAATTACCTTTTATATTTTGATCCCAAAGATGCTGATGGAGAAGTATATGCTGCTAAATACAACCCAGCAGACGATAAAGGTGGACAATTAGCAAGTATCGATAACGATGAAGAATGAAAATTAGTTGAAGATGCTTTAGAAGAATTTCAAAAAGACGATGCTGATCTTGAAGACAGCGAAACAGCTGACGTTTAAAGTTTAATTAAAAATAAAAAAAACATCAAATTGATTGATGTTTTTTTATTTTATAAAGATTAAATATTATTTTTCTTCGTTAACTTTAATCGCTTCAGTAGGACAAATCATTAGAAAATCTTCATTTTTTTCTCTGTTTGGTCGAGTGATTGCTTTACCATTATCTTGCATGTAAAAAGTTTCGCCTTCATCCATAGCAACACAAGCTCCACAACCAATACATAAATCTTGGTCTACGTATAATCTGCGGAAATTTTCCATTTTACGTTTAATATCTTCAACTGCCATAACAATAACCCCTTTATATTTATTTATATATGGTATAATAATTTACAATTAATAATAACACATATTATCAACTTTGCGAAAACATTTGCAAACTTAGATATTTTAGTATATAATTAATTAGCAACTAAATTTTTATTAATAGTTGTTGTTTAGAAAGTAGAATAGACATTTCTCACCTGACTGACGCAAAAGTCTTTAGGTATATTGCTATTACAGACAATTATTTAATTTATAATATAATTATAAAATAAAATAATAGCATTAAAATGAGAAGTGGTATAGCCACTTTTTTATATTTTTATTAATTAATCAATTGGAGTGATTATTATTAGCATTCGTAGAATTAAAAAACCGCGTTCATCACAAGTTTCAAAAGATCTAGTAAACCGAGGAATTTATTTTCGTGAAGTTACTGTTATCGATGAAAATGGCGAAAACTTAGGCGTTAAATCAAAATATGACGCTATAGCAATCGCAGAACAAGCCGGATTAGATTTATTATGTGTTTCGCCAAACGCGAAGCCACCAGTTTGTAAAATTGTAGATTACGGTCGTTATAAATACGATAAGAACAAAAAAACTCGCGAATCTAAAAGAACACAAACAATAATAGAAATCAAAGAAGTTCGTTTAACACCATTAATTGGACAACATGATTTAGAAACTAAAGCAGAAAAAGCTCGTAAATTCATCTTAGATGGTAATCGTGTAAAAATTTCTCTAAAGTTCCGTGGTCGTGAAGTTATGATGCAAGAAAAAGGTCGCGACACATTAAAGCGTTTTATCGATTTAATGAGCGATGTATCAAAAGTGGATGTAGAACCAAAATTAATTAATAATCGATTTTTAGATGTTTATCTATTACCTTTGAAAATCAAAAAGTAAGGAGTAATAATTATGCCAAAAATGAAAACGAAAAAGGCGCTTGCAAAACGTGTAAAAGTTACTGGTAGCGGTAAATGAAAACGTGCTCAAGCATTTCAGTCACATTTAAAAGCAAACAAATCAACAAAACAAAAACGTCAATTAAATAAACCAGGATTAGTATCAGCATCAGATAAAAAACGTTTAAAAAACTTATTACAAGGTTAGTAAAGAGGAGAGATTAATATGGCTAGAGTTAAAGGTGGAGTCACAACAAGACGTCGTCGTAAAAAGTGATTAAAATTAGCGAAGGGTTATTATGGACATAAACATATAGCTTATAAAACTGCTAAAGAACAAGTGATGAACTCACTTGCATACGCATACCGTGATCGTCGTAATCGTAAGAGAAACTTCCGTAGATTATGAATTGCTCGTATAAATGCAGCAACTCGTGCTCAAGGAATGTCATATTCATTATTCATTAATGGATTAAAAAAACTAAATATCGATTTAAATCGTAAAATGCTTTCAGAATTAGCAATTCATAATCCAAATGAATTCAATGCTTTAATCAGTTTAGTTCAAAAAAACAACAAATAATTAATTAAAAATAGATTTTACTAATTATTGATGGTGTTAACTGGTTGCCGGTTAATTAACTATTAATAATTGAAAAGGAGAATTTCAATGGCAATCAAAAACATTTCAAATCTTGAAATAGTTAAAGAATTCGGTAAGAACGATAAAGATACTGGTAAACCAGAAGTTCAAATCGCAATCTTAACGAAAGAAATTAAAGAATTAACAGCGCATATGCAAACTCATAAAAAAGATTTTCATTCACGTCGTGGTTTAATTGCTAAAGTTTCTAACCGTCGTCGTCTATTAAGATACTTACATGACGAAAATATTGAGCGTTACCGTGAGATATTAAAAAAATTAAATTTAAGAAAATAACTTTTATAGTTATTTTTTTTTAATTTAATTTTTAAGTTATAATAATTATATACTTAATATAGCTGTTGCTTAAGGAGTTTTTATGGAAAAATCTATCAATATGAAGAGCCATACTTATTATACTTGACGAAAACATTTAAGATTATTATTTAAATTATCGATTTATTTTTTATTTTTTATAGTTCTTTGATCAATCATTGCTATTTTAATAAGCCAAGATTCAACTTTTAAAAATGAATTTGATTATAAAACAATTTTTTCTAGTGGTTTAGGGTTTTTATTTATAATATTTTCAGTAGTCTTATTAATATTTTTTATTTTAATTTTATCACAAGTAACCTTTTTATTAATTCACGATCACGAAATTCCGATCGGAAAATTACATAATTTAATTTTTGCAAGTAGTGTTGTCTCAGTATTTTTTCCATGAATATCATTTATAATGATTTGAAAAACTTTAAAATTATTAAAGACAGAAATCAAAATTATTCATGAACAAAAAACAAAAAGTTATCAAGAAAAATTTGATAATAAAAATGTAGATATTTTATTTCATTGATAAAATATCTACATTTTTATTACTAATAACCTTTAATTTTTAAAGATTTCTTATTAATTATTTCTTCTTCAAATAACCTAGTTCCTTCTAAAACAGCCATTAAAGGATCTTGCGCTAAATGAACCGGGACTTGTAAATAAGTTTCGATAAAGCGATTTATTCCTTTAAGTAAACTACCTCCACCAGCTAAAATGATTCCGTTTTTTACGATATCAGAAATTAGTTGTGGTGGCGTATTTTGCATAATTTCAATAATTTTATTAATGATCATTTTAACATCATTGATTAAAATATTGCGAATTTCTTTAGTAGATAATTTAATTTTTTTCGGTAATGAAGTTAAAATATCGCGACCAGTAACTTCAAAAGTATTATTTTCAAAAGTATTATTTACAGTTCCTAATGCCATCTTAATCTCTTCAGCACTTTTAAAACTAATTTGAACGTTATATTGATCTCTTAAATAATCATGAATACTGTTATCTATATAGTTTCCAGCAACTTTAGTAGTGTCAGAAATAACGATATCTCCCAGTGAAATAATTCCAATATCAGTAGTTCCACCACCAATATCAACAACCATGTAACCGTTAGCTTCGTAAATGTTGATTCCGACCCCAATAGCGGCCATTTTTACTTCCTCTTCAATGAAAGTATGACGAGCCCCTAAAGATTTAGCAACGGCGGCAATCGCCTCTTTTTCAACTTTAGTAACTTCCGAAGGAACGGCTAACAAAACAGTTGAACGTTTTAATAAATGTGATAACTTTAAAGTTTTAAAAATAAATTTAATAAACTTAACAGTTGTGTCAACATCACTAATTACACCTGATTGTAATGGTTTGATAATTTCCATATTTTTATTTTCTTTACCAAACATACGATCAGCAGTTTCACCAACAGCAATAACTGAGTTACTCATTTTATCGATTGCTACAGTAGTAGACTCATTAAAAACAATTCCATGTTTTTTAACATAGATTAAAGTGTTTACTGTACCTAGGTCGATACATATATATTTTTTATTACGAATTCTTAAAGAATTTTTTCTTAAAAATATTTTTTTAAATGTTTGTGATTTCATTAGCTTGATGCCCCCGATTTCATAGCGGTACTATTAACTATATGATAATCTAAATTAACGATTATGTTAAGTTAATAAAGATAAATTTTATCTTTTCATTAATTTATATATATGGTATAGTATTTATTAAACAAAGCGCTATTTATTGTTATTTCTTTTATAATATTTATAAGGTAATAAATATGCGTATTTAAGATTATATATTAACACAAAGATTACCAATATATTTAAATAATATTATGTTTATCATAACAAGAGGAGACAAATATGGCAACAGCTAATTTTTTTGCCGCAGGCGGAATAGATGAATTAGGAAAAAATATGTACGTTATTGAAGTAAATCAAAAGATGTATCTTTTTGATTGTGGGACTAAAGTTCCTGAAAGTGGTAGATTAGGAATCGATACAATCGTTCCTAATATCAATTTCTTCAAAAAAAATAAAACTAACATCGTAGGATTGTTTGTATCAAACGGACAAGAACAAGTGATCGCCGGAATACCACATTTATTTCGTCAATTACAAGTTGATATTTATTGTTCTAATACAACAGCTTTTTTAATTAAAAGTAAATTAATTAAAGCAAAGATGCAAGAATTTTTTAAATTCATTAAAATTATCAAACCAAAACAACAACTAAAATTTCCAGGTGACGTTAAAATCGAACCTTTTGCAGTAACTTGTTCATTACCTGGTGGATTTGGATATGCTTTAACTACGGAAGATGGAAACTTTATTTACATTAGTGATTTTATTTTCGATACTAATGATTTAATAGCTCGCAATTTAGATATGCGTCATCTTGCTTCAATCGTTAATAGAAACAAAACAATTGCTCTATTTACGGGTAGTCAAAACGCTTCTAAAAACAGTTTTACAGCACCTAATCATACGATTACTAAATGAATTGAATGACCGTTTATCGATGCTAAAAACCGTATTATTGTTTTTGCTTACGAAGAAATGCTTTATAACATTCTTGAAGTAATTAAATTAGCGAACCGTTATAATAAAAAAATTGTAATTCGTGGAAAAACTTGTTTACAATTATTACAATCATTACGTCAAACTAATCCTATTTTGAAAAAAGCACGCTTTATTGACGGGGAAAATTTAACTGTTGAAGAAGAAAAAAATGTAGTTATTATTATCGCTGATCGCTGAGAAAGTTTATATCCAAAAATGGAACAAATCGGAATCGGAAATAATAAAAAGATTTCTATTAAAGAAACAGATACTGTTTTAGTAACATCAGTTCCTCAACCAGGAGTTGAACGTTTAGCAGCTGGATCACTAGATGAAATCGCTAAAAACGAATGTAGTATTTCATTAGTACCAAGAAAAAAACATTTTCTATTAAATCCAGGAGCGGAAGATATTAAATTAATGGCAAATATTTTACAGCCAAAAGTTTTCGTGCCGATTAAAGGGTTATTTAAAAACATGAAAGCTGCAGCTGATTTATTTACTGATTATAAAGATATCACTACATTATTAATAAGTAACGGAGAAATGATTTCTTTCCAAGATGGCGAATTAGTTAAAAAACGTCGTAAAGTTAATGTTGGACAAGATGTTATGGTTGATGGTGGCGGAATCGGTCACGTCGGTGTAGAAATCATTCACGAAAGAGAAATGCTTTCTCGTGATGGGGTTGTTGTTTTAGGGATCATGCTTGATCGTAACAATAATCATAAATTAGTTGGTGACATTGATATTCAAATGCGTGGAGTAGTTTATGTTGACGAAAAAACTAATGAACTATTTAATTTATTAAAAGAACGCGTTGCCAATGTTATTGACGATTATTTAGAAACTATCCATACTAATAAAACATCTTTTGTTAATCGTGAAGCTACTAATGTGATTCGTCGTAAAACGATGCGTGTAGTATTAAAGAATACTAAAAAATCACCAATGGTAATTCCAGTAATTATCGAAGTTTAAAACTTTATTTATTAAAAAGCAATTTAATTGCTTTTTATTTTTATAAAAGTCCTTTTTAAATAAAAGGGCTCTTTTTAATGCTATAATTATTATAAGTAATAGAGACTAATATTAGTCGTAAATATATCTTATTTAAAAAGGAGTTATAATTATGGAGCGAATTCTAAATTATAAATTAAAAAATGACAAACATACTTTAAGTATTATTGCTTTAATCGTTTTGTTGTTAATGCTTTTAGGAGCATATATACCAAATTTTTATCTTTTTGCCACATTACATGGCTGAACTTTTGGATTTTTATTTGGCGAGTGACATCCATTAGCATATTTGTTTACAGGACTAGCTTTAATGAAACACATTTTAAAAAACAGCAAGCATCATTTGCCGCCGTTTTTACGCATGCATTATATTAACTATATATTTATTTTTATAATATTTAGTTTAACGATTACTGTCGTTAATTTTAATGTTGTCAATAATACTCATCAAGGATTCACTAACGCTATTAATTATTGATGAAATAACGCTAGTGGGGGAGATTGATATCGTTTAGTAGATCAAGATGGCGGACTGTTAGGAGCTTTTTTATATGGCTCAGCGACGCAATTCATATCAGTTGCTATCTTTATGCCAATAATGATTGTGTTATCAATTTTTGCTTCTTTATTGTTTATTGCTGGTAGTTGATATAATTTATGACATTTCACTTCAGCGATTTTCAATAGTAAAAGACGTTTGAAAGATCCGTCAAAAAGCTATCATGAATATGAATATCATATGGAAAAATTAAAAAATATCGAAAGTGGCCATCACCGCCATTTAAAAAATAAAGTTTCTGAATTAGTTGCTGATAAAAAACGAATTCACAAAGAACTAAAAACAGCTAATTTTTCGGAAATGGAATCTCTTTCTAATAATGAAAAAGGGCATCCTCAAGTAATTAATGACGCTAAAGAAAAACTTTTTGATAGTACTACTTTAAGTGATCGAGGCGAACATAAAGTTGAAAAAGTTGCTACTAACAATGATGTGATTGAAGATATTAATAAAAAATTAAGTAACGTTAACTTATCACCGATAATTGGTGATTTAGATAAAATGAATTCTTCTGAAATTGAAGAGTTTTATAATAAATCTGGAGTTACTTCAAATGATAGTAAAGAATCTGTTGGAGATGGCGCTCAAAACTATGAATACGACAATCACGATGAAAGCGGAAGCGATGAAGTCGTAGAACAAGTCGATTCGTATGAAGATAACAATAACGATAACAATAATGAAACTAATTCTTTTAGTTCAGATTTTGAATATAGTTTTGCTAATAACGGAGCAGCAGCAAACGATCACAACGATGTTGAAGATAATTATAATCAATATAATAACGAAGATAATTTAAACAATGATTATAATCAATACGATAATGAAGTTGAAAGCAATCTTAGCGATGAAGCTCTAGTTGATGGATTTTTAAGCGAAGATAATAATGATAGTTACGAGGAAGGTGAAAGTTATGATGATGATAATGATGAATCAGATTATGACTTCTCTACCAGGAGGGCAAAGGAGTTAAGTCTGATTTCGACTAATGAAATAGACTTTGAGGATAGTTATAAACGTTATAATTCTAATAAATTATCACACCCTGACAATAATAGAAAACAACATAACGCTCAAGTAGAATGGTCTGAAAAGCATATTGAAACTTTAAATGAACTATTTGATTCATTTAAAGTTAAAGCGACTGCTAATAGTTATATCGTTGGACCAACTGTAACTAAATTTTTAATTCATCCTAGTCCTGGAGTTTTATTAAATAAAATCAGTAATTTAAAAGATAATTTAAAATTAATTTTAGCAGCTAAAACGATTCGTATTGAAGCGCCAATTCCAGGAACTTCTTTCGTTGGTATTGAAGTTCCTAACGTTAATTGTCAAACAGTAACTATTAAAGAAGTAATTACTAATTTAGAAATTGATGATGAACTAAATCCTCTAGCGATCGGTCTTGGTAAAGACATTAGTGGAAAAATAGTCGTTTTAGATATTAGTAAAGCGCCGCATTTATTAATTGCTGGAGCGACTGGTTCTGGTAAATCAGTTTGTATTAATGGGATTATTAGTTCGATTTTAATGAAGGCGACCCCTGAACAAGTTCGATTGATTTTAATCGATCCTAAAAAAGTTGAATTAACTTCTTATGAAGGCGTTCCTCACCTACTATCACCAATTATTAATGATCCTGAAAAAGCAGCTTATATCTTAGACCAAATCGTAGTTGAGATGGAAGAACGTTATCAAGTGATGGCGCAACACAAAGTTAGAAATATTGATGCTTATAATAAATTAGCTGAAACTGAAGGTTTAGCAACGTGACCATCGATCGTCATCGTAATTGATGAATTATCTGACTTGATGGTAACTTCTTCGAAAGAAGTTGAAAAATCAATCATCCGCATTACTCAAAAAGCGCGTGCCTCAGGAATTCATTTAATCGTTTCTACCCAACGACCATCAACTAACGTTATTACTGGTCTAATTAAAGCTAATTTACCTTCACGAATCGCTTTTGCTGTTAGTAGTCAAGTTGATTCAAGAACAATTATTGACTTTAATGGTGCCGAAACTTTAATTGGTAACGGTGATATGTTGTTCTCATTATTCGGTAAAGAATTAATTCGCGTCCAAGGAACTTATATTTCTGATGACGAGATTGATGAAATAATTGAATTTTCGAAAGAACAAGGCGATCCCCAATATAATGAATTATATAAATTTGAAGAAAAATAAAATACTAATTAATATTAGTATTTTTTTATTATCTTTTTTGTATGACAAAATCTCTATATTTTTATAGTTATGTGGTATAATGTATTAAATCGTTTTTATTTTGAAAGGGAGTGATTTTTATTATAAAAAAAATAATTAAGAAAAGTTTGTTTAGTTTAGGAGTAGTTTTACCATTAACTACTAGTGCAGTAATTATTACTAGTTGTGGTTATAATAACAACAATGACAAGAATGACAACCACGATAATAAAGAGTGACAAACTTTTTTAGATGATGCTCAAAAAGCTAATGCAAATGAAATTGTAGATAACTCTAATGTATCTAATTGAAAAAAATTAAATCCTAAAAAAAACGAACTATTTTTAGGTAATTTTAAAATTAATAATAATAAAAGCATTTCCGTATCTATTCAATATTCAAAAATTGATTACAATCAAGTAATTGGAACTTTTTCGATCGATTATCAAGAAAATGTAGCATATGATGTTTCGAATTGAAATAGCGTTAACGCGCCAAAACCTACTAAAGTTATCAATCCATATCAATATTGAACAGATTTTAAAAAAGAAGCTCAAAAAGCAACTGCAACAGATATTTTAACAGGTAGTGGCGGTGTTAAAGAGTGGGAAAGCGACTTATATTCAAAATTAGTTTTAGCTAATTTTGATGTTAATGATACAAAAGAAACTATTTCAGTAGTAGCAACAAATTATTTATCTCACTCAACAGTTTCTTTTACAATTACTTTTCATAAAATTAAATATAATATAAATCAATGAAAATATAATAATGATCTAAATTGTCAAATAATTATGAATGATTCAATGCCAATTTATAGTTCTATATCAAAAATTATAAAAATAGATAATACGATATATATCGGAGATATTCAAGGTATTTGAACTTCTATCAATGATGGAAAAACATTTATTCTTAACGCTCAAATGAAAAATCATGATTCAAGTTTTAGTGGTTATAATATAAATAAAATTATAAAAATAGATAATACGATATATGTATTAGCGCGACAAAACGGACTTTGAACCTCGACTGACGACGGAAAAACATTTAGTAAAAACAGTTCAATACCAACTAATAGTTCCATAATTCAAGTTATAAAAATAAATAATAAAATATATGTTATCTCTCATGATGAGATTGGTATGTATTATTCGATTGATAACGGAAAGACTTTTATCGGTGAAAACATTTACATTGAATTCTGGAGTTGTAAAATTGTAAAAATAGATAATACAATATATCTTGGAACTGACGAAGGACTTTTTAGTTCAGTTGACGATGGAAAAACATTTATAAAAAATAAATCTATTATGATAAATGATTATTATAATATTGCAATTGATAATATCGAAAAAATCGATAATAATATATATGTTTTAACTAATAGAGGAATTTTTAGATCGGTTGATAATGGTAAAAATTTTATTAAAAGCAACGCAATGGAAAAAGAATTTACATATAAGTCTAGACTTATAAAAATAGACAATACGATATATTATCAAGATCAATATCAAGATCAATATAATGAATGTGGACTTTGAAATTCGACTGACGACGGAAAAACATTTAGTCAAAACAGTTCAATACCAGACGATGTCGTAGTTAATAAAATTACAAAAATAGACAATGAAATATATTGTGCTACTAATAAAGGATTATATATTTCGAATAATGATGGTAAAACATTTAGCCAAAGCAGTTCTTTTCCAAGTGATACTTATATTTATGAAGTTACAAAAATAAACCACACAATATATATTGGTGAAATATATATATATGATGAAAGTAACAAAAGTGGTGGATTGTGACAGCAACATTCTTTTCTATAAAAAAAGATATTATATTTAATCAAAATAAAAAATGACTATCTTTTGCAACAACTATGTTGTAAAAGTTAAAGTTCATTTTTTATTTTTAATTTATAGTTTGTTATAATATCATTACTAATATGGAGTTGATATAAATGGCTATTTTTGAATTAGCGAATCGTTTAAAAGAAGTTAGTGACAAAGCAGGCGTTTATTGTTGACTAGATAAACATAAAAAAATTATTTATATTGGCAAAGCGAATAATTTAAAAAAACGCATGAATCAATATTTAGTAAAAACTCATAATTATAAAATGACGAAGATGCTTTTAGAAATTGAAGATTTCAATTATATAATTACGAAGACTAGTGCTGATGCCTTGTTGTTAGAACAATCGATGATTAAAAAAGAAATGCCTTATTACAACATTCTTTTTAAAGATAACAAACGTTATCCATATGTCGTGATTACAAAAGAGGAATTACCACGCTTATTAATCACTAGAAACATTAATAATAAAGATTATTTTATCGGTCCTTTTCCAGATGGTTCGGGAATTCGTAAAATAGTTAGTTTGATCCAAAGATTCTTTCCGTTGAGAAGATGCAGTACTAAGCAAAATAAAGCTTGTTTTTATAGTCATTTACATCAATGCATTAATTTAGTTTGTCGTCATGAAAGCGACAACGATTTCGCGACTAATATTAAGAAAATTAAAGCGTTTTTTAATTCTAATTCAAGAGAGATAGTTAAACTAATCAAAGCTTTAATGGATCAAGCATCGGCAATATACGATTATGAATCTGCCAATGAATATAAAAGTTTAATTAATTTGATTAATGACTTTATCAATAATAGTGAAGTCATCTTTAACGATTTAATTAATCGTGATGTGATTAGTTTTTATGTTGAAGATAACGTTTTAAATATTACTGTTTTTCAATATAAAGTTGGTAAATTACAATTAAGTCGTAATTTTATGTTTCAAATTAAAACTTCGTTAATCGATGTTTTAGAACAATTTATAAATTATTTTTATGAAAATAATTTAGTTCCCAAAGAAATTATTATCGATCAAGATATGTTAAACGATGTAATTAAAACTTTTTTAGATAATAGTCAAACAACTAAAAAAGTTACTATTACAAAATCTAAACAAGGTTTAAAAAAGAAAATCTTAAATCTAGTAGCTGAAAATAGTTTAAATTATTTTCAAAATCATATTAAAGATTTCTTACATGACGAAAAAGAAAAAGCCCAAATTAAGTTTCAATTAAGTGAATTACTAAAAGTTGAACGGATCTCTAATATAGCTGTTTTTGATAATTCACATTTTCAAGGGATTCATAATATTGGTGCCGTAATTATTAATAACGATTTTCAATTTATTAAAAATGAATATCGTTATTATAAAATTGGTGATAGTTTTGGCGATGATTGTAAGACTTTTAAAGAAGTAGTTTATCGTTTTCTTCATAGTCGTTTAATTAATAAAATCGCTTTACCTGATTTAATTATTATCGATGGTGCTTTAGCTCAATATCAAGTTGCTCAAAAAACGATTGCCGCTTTTAATTTGACAGACAAAATTAGTTTAATGAGTTTAGTTAAAGATAACAAACATACTACTAAAAGTGCGATCGTTAATAACGAAGAAACGATTATTAAGAAACCCCTATTTTATTTTATGGCAAAATTACAAACTGAAGTTGATCGTTTTGCAAAAGCAAAGATGCATGAACAACATCTCAAATATACGACAACAAATTCCCCTTTAAACAACATCAAAGGAATTGGAAAACAAAGGAAAGAAAAATTGTTAGCCGAGTTTAAAACAGTCTATAATATTAAAAAAGCTAGTCTAGAAGAATTGGCAAAAATTGTACCTTGAAATATCGCCCTAAAAATTAAAAGCGAATCGTTATAAAAGGAGATAAAAATATGAAAAAAATATTATTAATATCTGACTCTCATGGTGATTGAGATGTAGTTTCTAAAATCTTTGAAAAAGAAGAAGGTAATTATGACTTTAGTATTTTTTTAGGAGATTTTGTACGCCAAGAACAATACTATATTAATAACTTTGATATAGCAGTTCCAGGAAATAATGATTGATCTTCAGAATTATCTAGGAAAGTTGAGTTTGTGATTAACGATCAATTGAAAGCAATTGCCTTTCATAGTGAAGAGTTTGGTTATTTTAATCGCGATCAGAAAATGGCACAATGAGCTCATGCTCAGAAAATAGATATAATCTTTTGTGGCCATACACACGTCCCTAAATTCGTAAAAATCAACAATGTAACGATTATTAACCCCGGAAGTTGCTCTTTGCCGCGTTCAAAAGAAGGAAAAACGTATGCAATTTTAGAAATTGAGAATGATAATAATTTGAAATTTCATTTAAAAAATATTTAAAAATAAAAAAAATTAAATTTTACCTTTTAATTAAGGTGATTTTAATGTATAATTTTTTCTGTGGTTAATTAAATGCCCTCGTAGCTCAGTTGGATAGAGCACGCGCCTTCTAAGCGCGTTGCCGTGGGTTCGAATCCCTCCGAGGGTGCCATTTTTTTTATGTCTTTTTTGAAGACGCCTAATTTAAAATACTTGTTGTAAATGAGTATTTTTTTATTTTTATTTTAAAAAATCCTAATTAAAAAAATCCTAAAAATCTACTATAGATAAGTAATACTCGACCTTTTTTAAATAATAATATTAAACTATTTTTATTGATTAAAAATTGTCATACACTCAATCTTGTCTTTTGTCGATTTTAATGTTATAATAATATCTGTGTTAAATACATTTATACATACAAATATTTAAAAATTTTGTAACCTAAGTGTATTAATTTTTATTTTCATAAAACGAATTAAATAATAATGTTAAAAAATAAAAATAAAGAAAATTTTATAAAAAGGAGAAATTAAAATGAAAAAATCTTTAAAAGTAATACTTTTTTCGTTGTCTATTGGATCAATGACAACAGCTACTATTTCTACAGTTGTTAGTTGTGGTGTCTTCAATCCTGTTCGTCGTGATAACGGACCCGATAATAAACCATTTTCACCATTTTCAAACTTGCCACTTACACCTTTAGGACCAACTAACGGAATACCTTTAACGCCAGAAGGTGGAATACCTTTAGGACCAACTCATATCCCAGGTACAGCATTCGGACCAACTCATATACCGGGAACAACATTTGGACCAACTAACGGAATACCTTTAACTCCGTCAAACTGAAGACCTTTAGGACCAACTAACGGAATACCTTTAGGACCAACTCATATTCCAGGTACAAAATTTGGACCAACTCATATTCCAGGTACAACATTTGGACCAACTAACGGAATTCCTTTAGGACCAACTCATATCCCAGGAACAAACATCGGGCCACTTCAACCGTTTAATCCTTGAACTAGATATAATATGACAAAAGCTATAAAAAATAATTGAAACTCTTCAGATATTAAATATGGAAGATTATCATTAGATAATATATCTGCAGATAAAAAATGTTGACTAGGTATTCATTCTAGATACGTAGATATTCAAGGTCATTGATGACATGGAAGTCAAAAAGGTGCCTTTTGAGTCGGATTAGTTTATAACTATTCAATAAAAAGTTATTCTTTCTGATGACACGGTTATAATTCATTCTTGATAAAGTTTTAACGGTACTTTATAAAAGTATTTAAACTATTAAAATAAAGGGTTATTAAATATCCCTTTATTTTTTATTTAATGATAATAGATATTTAATATTATGTTATAATTTAAAAATAAGCAGTAGTTAAATATAGTTAAATAATTACTGAACTATACGGAGGAAATTAAGATATGACTTTTAACAACGAAACCAATTCAAACGATGCAACATTATTAAATAATAAAATATTGATGACACGTGAAGGATTAGAGAACAGTAAAATAGAATTAAAAGAATTAGTTAATGTAACTCGAAACGAAGTTATTCGTGAAATTCAAGAAGCTAGAGCTCAAGGAGACTTAAGTGAAAATGCTGATTACGATTCTGCTCGTAATCGTCAAGCGCAAGTTGAATCACGTATTAAAGAATTAGAAAATAGAATCGAAAAAGCGGAAATTATCGATCAAAAACATATCGGTAATACTGTAAAAATCGGAGCTGTAGTAACTTTAGAAAACATGACTACTAAAAAAAGCAAAGAATATACTATCGTTGGTTCAGTAGAAGCTAATCCATTCGATAATAAAATTTCAAACGAAGCACCTTTAGCACAAGCTATTTTAGGAGCTTCTAAAAATGATATTATTGTTATCAATAATGTCGAAAAACCGTACAAAGTTAAAATAATAAGTATTAAAAGTAAATAATATATTTTTTAATATTTCACTTTTATACAAAAATTTAGTGATATCACTAAATTAAACAGATAGTCCTCAAATAAGGTATATCTGTTTTTTTATTCTTATAAAAATATTTAAATTGGCAATTGCTCTAAAATATAGAATATGATATTATAATATAATTTATAAAATCTAAAATCTTTTATAAATTATGACATTATAAATATATTGTAGTAATATATAAGTAAGCAGAAATAAAATATTAGGAGAAATTTATGAATAAAAAAATCGTCGATCTATTACGTTTACAAGTTATGGAAGAATATCAATCGGTATTAACGTTTACTCATTTAGCAGCTAAAATAGAATTATTAGGTTTTGCTGGTTATGCAAAATGAATGCAACATGCTGTTGAAGAAGAATTCAAACATGTCAATAAAGTAATCACTTATTTATTAGACCGTGACCAAGATCCACAAATCAAACAAAGTTTACCACACCCAATTTGTGAAGCTAAATTAGACAATATTAAAGATATCGCTGAATGATATTTTAAATATCAAAAAACAGTTAGTGGACAATATAGTAATTTATACGATCAAGCTCTACAAGAAAAAGATTTTCAAACAGTGACTTTAGCACGCTTTTTCGTTGAAGATCAAATCGAAGAAGAAAAATTAGCGCAAGATATTTTAGATATCATAAACAACGCTAAAGATCCAATTATCGCCGATATGCGTATTGAATCTTTACTATAAAAATATTTTAAAAATATAAACTTAATAAATAACAAAAAACGTGTTTTTTTGTTATTTTTAAAAAAAGGTTGTGTAATGATGAATATTTTTAAACTTAGACGAATATATATTAAAATTTTTAATATGTATAATATGCGTAAAAAAGTTTTAAATGTTTTTAGTTATGTCGTATTAGTAACATCTTTATCAAAAATTTTAGAACCGAAACTATTAGAACTAGAATGAATATTTTTTATGATTTATATTACTGTTTTTATTTATTTTTTAATTATTAATTATTTTATTTTCATAAATGAAAAACTCGCTTTATCTTGATATTGATTAATCGTTATCAAACATAGTGCTGATAGCAAAAATAAGCATTGTGAATTTAAAAGAGTCAGTAATTTATTAATTAATTTAAATCAATACGATAATTTTAGAATGGATCAAAATCATAAAGATAGTGAAAAAAATTTAACGCATGCTTTCTTAACTTTGATGGTTTTTGCATTTTTCGTTATTTTTATTAGCGAACCATACGTGGAATGAATTATGTGATCAATTGCCTTTGTTGTCGAAATTTATTTTAAGATTTCATTGCATACTAATTCAGTGATTCAAAAAATTATTAAATGAGTATTGTTCAATAGTAAGCATTTATTATTTTTTGAAGAAAACGAGCATCAAGAAAAAAGCTCGCAATTCATTTTAAAGAAAATGATTAATCAAAAAAAAATTAATAAAATCTTATTAAAAGCAGCAGCGAAATATAAAATCACAATCGAAGATATTAAAGGACAAATCTTATATAATCATAAAACTAGTCATCACTATAATGATTGTAAAAATTGTGAAAAAAAGACAAAACTCGCAAATGACACTTTATCAGAACAATTATTAAATTACAATAATAAAAAATTATTGAAAGAATATAAAGAAAGTAATCGTTTTTATAAAGTTATTTCTCATAAAATACATTAATTATAACTATATTTATATTAAATAATATGATATTATTTTAGTTAGAATTTACGATTATAATTTTATTAAAAAAAACGAGGTTTAATTATGGAAATTAACAAATATATTGATCACACAATATTAAAAGCAGAAGCAACAACAGACAAAATTAAAAAATTATGTCAAGAAGCGATGGAATATAAATTTAAAACAGTATGTCTTAACCCTTCTTGAGTAAAATTAGCACACGAAACTTTAAAAGGTAGCGAAGTTGGCATTACAACAGTTATAGGATTCCCTTTAGGGGCTAATGCAACGATGGTAAAAGTTTATGAAGCTAAATTAGCGATTGAGCACGGAGCGACGGAAATTGATATGGTTATTAATATCGGACGCTTAAAAGATGGTCAAGACGAATACGTTTTAAACGAAATTCGTAAAATTAAAGCAGCTATTAAAGGACATTGTTTAAAAGTTATTATCGAAAACGCTTTATTAACAAAAGAAGAAAAAATTAGAGCTTGTAAATTAGTAGTTCAAGCAGGAGCTGACTTCGTAAAAACTTCAACTGGTTTTTCATATAACGGAGCAACAATTGAAGACGTTAAATTAATGAAAGCTACTGTTGGTAATGCTATTGAAATTAAAGCAGCTGGTGGAGTACGTAATTTAGAAGATGCAAATAACATGATTGCTGCCGGAGCTACTAGAATAGGAACTAGTGCTGGAATTGCTATCGTTAGTGGTAAAACAGCTAAGAGCAGCTATTAATAGCTGTTAATTAGTATTTAAATATGTTAGATTTCTTATCTAATCGAATAACTAAAGCAATCGATAAAGCCGCTAAAAAAAATACTTTAAATGAAGAAAATATTCAAATTACTTTACGCGAAATTCGTCTCGCTCTATTAGAAGCAGATGTTAATTTAAAAGTCGCTAAATTATTTATTAAAAATGTCAAAACAGAATTACTAGGAATTACAATTACGCCTGGTCTCGATGTTAAGCATCAAATTATTAAAGTAGTTGACCAAGAATTAACTAAATTATTAGGAACGAAAAATCAATCATTAAATCTATCGATTAAACCATCGACGATTATGATGGTTGGTTTACAAGGAACTGGTAAAACAACAACAGTTTCTAAATTAGTTTATCGTTTACGTAAACATAATAAACTGACTAAAATTTTAGCAGTTGCTTGTGATATTTATCGTCCTGCCGCAATTGCGCAATTAAAACAATTAGGATCGCAAAATCAGTTTGATGTTTTTTCAATGCCTGATAGTTCTGTAGTTGAAATTGCTCAAGCAGCTTTATCTAAAGCGAAAAATGAATTTTATGACGCTGTTATTTTTGATACTGCCGGAAGACTCCATATCGATGAAAATTTAATGGATGAATTAGTTGATTTGAAAAAAACGGTTAAACCAAAAGAAATTTTATTAGTCGTTAGCGCAATGTCTGGTCAAGATATTATCAACGTTGCTCAAGTTTTTCACGATAAATTAACTTTAACTGGTTCAATAATTACTCAATTAGATTCTGATGCTCGTGGTGGAGCCGCTTTATCTTTACGTCAATTATTAAATTTACCAATTAAATTTATCGGGACTGGGGAAAATGTTAAAGATTTCGATCTTTTCCATCCTGAACGTATGGCCCAACGAATTCTTGGTATGGGTGATGCTTTAACGTTAATTGAAAAAGCTAGTGAATTTATTGATGAAAAATCAGCTAAAAAATCAATCAATAAAATTGTTAGTGGAAAATTCAATATGAATGATCTTTTACAAAATTTACGCCAAATTAAAAAAATGGGAAAAATCGGTGGTTTATTAAAACTAATTCCGGGGATGCCAAAAATGTCAAACGAGCAAAAAGACAAAGCTCAAGAAACATTATTTTTAGCAGAAATAATTATTTCTTCAATGACATTTAAAGAACGCGCAAATCCTAAATTACTAAAACAACCACGTCGTAAACAAAGGATTATTAAAGGTAGCGGTCGTAATGCGCAAGAATTTAATAAATTATTACGTCAATACGAACAAATGAAAAAACAAATGGATAAAATGAAAAACATGTTCAAAGGGAATAAAGGTGGCGGATTCAATCCAGCTAACCTTAGTTCTTTAATGGGCGGATAATTATTTTTATTTTAATCATTTTATAATATAATATATTTAATAATTAAATCTTATACGAAGTTTAAGAAGATTTCGAATTAGTAGTTAATTTTATAATAACAGCGACTAGATGGTAGTGGAAGTTCTAGTTAAATTAACCAATTTCAACCGAGTAAAAATCTTCTTATAAATTAAGTATAAAAACGATTAATTATATGAGCGCACTTTAAAAGTGAACTAGAATGGTACCGCCCTTAATTGGGTTTCTAGATTATTTTTTAAAGTGCTTTTTTATTTTTTAAGGAGGAATCGCCAATGAAAGAAATCGACAATCTAGAACTAATCGTCGAACAATGTAGACAAGAATTAGTGACTAACACTAACTTCGAACAATTGAAACAATTAAGAGCAGTTTATTTAGGTAAAAAATCTAAACTAATCGCTGCGATGAGAATTATGGCTAAATTAAACCATGAGGAACGTATTAATTTTGGTAAAGCAGTTAATCAAGTTAAAAAACGTTTAAATGAAATGTTTGAGGGGCAAGTAAAAATAATTCAACAATTAGAGATTGATAAAAAAATTGCTGATGAAAAAATTGATGTAACGCTACCAGGAGCAGAAATAGCGACTGGAGCAATTCATCCATTAAATTTAGTTTTAACTGATATTTTAAACTTTTTCTTAAATCGTGGTTATCAAATTTCAGAAGGTAACGAGATCGAAGAAGATGTTTATAATTTTGAAAAATTAAATTTAGCTAAAGGTCATCCTGCCCGTGATATGCAAGATTCTTTTTATATTAATAGTGAAACTTTATTACGTACTCATTGTACTGCTAATACGATTCGTGAATTAGAAAAAAATGATAACTATTTAAAAGTTGTTTCTTTCGGGAATGTTTATCGTCGTGATAACGATGATAGCACTCATTCACATCAATTTAGTCAAGTCGATATCGTAAACGTTGGTAAAACAATTTCATTCGCTAATTTAAAATGAATGCTAACTGAAATGTGTCATTATTTATTTGGAAAAGATGTACAAGTTCGTCTAAGACCTTCATATTTTCCGTTCACCGAACCTTCAGTAGAAGTAGATATTTTTTGAAAAGATCGTTGAATTGAAATTCTAGGAGCAGGAATGTTACATCCAAATGTGCTAAAATCAGCTAATTTAGATAGTGATAAATTCCAGAGTTTTGCTGCTGGTATTGGAATTGAAAGAATTGCAATGATTAAATATAACGTTAATGATATTCGTGATTTTTATAATAATAATGTTGAATTTTTGAAAGGATTTCGTTAAAACGAATTAGTGAACAATATGCGTTTCTCTTTAAAGAAAATTAACCAAATCTTAAAAACTAAACTAAGTGTTGATGAAGTTGCTAAACTATGTAATCGCTTAGGTTTTGAAATTGAAGAAACTTATCAAATTAGTAATTTAGTAAGTCAATTTTTAGTAGTTGGTAAAATAGTTGAAATTAAAAAACATCCTCAAGCTGACCGTCTAAATGTTTGTCAAGTTATGATTAAACCAAACGTGACGACCCAAATCGTTTGTGGAGCTAGTAATGTAGCGTTAAATAAAAACGTTATCGTTGCTTTACCAGGGGCCGAATTAGACCATATTACGATTAAAAAATCAGTTATTCGTGAAGTTGAATCGAACGGAATGATGTGTAGTTTAAGTGAAATTGGCGTTGATAAAAAATCTTTAAGCGAACAATTAGTTGAAGGTATTCATTTATTTGAATGTCCTGAAAGTGATCTTGGTAAAAATGCTTTAGAATTTTTAGGATTAAATGACTATTTCTTAGAATTAGATATTTTAGCTGATCGTAGCGATATGAATAATAGTTTTAACGTTGCTCGCGAATTAGCAGCAGTTTTAAAAATTGATTTTGCAATTGAAAATTGTTTTTCAGCAATCGAAGCTGATTTTAAAAATAATAATAAAATAGTGATCAAAGATGAAGTTTGTTTTAGCTTTAGTAATTTATTTATTAAAGATTATCAAAAGCAAGATAGTCCTTGATGATTAGTTAGATATTTAATTGGAATTAAAATTAAATCAGTAAATTTATTAGTCGACTTAGCTAATTACGTTGCTAATTTAACTGGAAATCCAATCGATATTTACGATGCTAAAAAAATTAATAATCACGATTTAGAAATTATTAAAAATAATCAAAACCAAGAAATTAAATTAGTAAATATCTTAAAAGAAAAGAATATTAGTAATAAAGTAGTAATTAAAAATAGCGACCAAATTATCGCTCTTGCTGGATCTATCAACGGCCAAAATTATGCTATTAATGATAATAGTAGTGCACTGATGATTACGAGCGCAAGTTACGATAATATAACGATGCGAAGCTATCAAAAAGAATTTAATAATCTTAATTTAAATCTAAATCATCATATCAAAGGAACTAATTGAACGACTAATAAAGCTAGTTTAGAACTATTTGCTAAACTACTGAAAGAAATTTCAAAAACAACATTAGTTTCTAATGCAAACGTTGCTAATAATAAAAAAGTTGTTACTAAAACAATTAAATTACCATTAGTAAAATTAAATAGTTTTTTAGGATACGAAACTGATTGAAAAGATCCTTTTAGTCATCTTGCTAGATTAGGTTTTATTTCTAAATTAACGCAGGCAATTTATGAAGTAGAAATTCCTGCTTATCGAATCGATGTTACGTTAGATGTTAATTTAATAGCTGAATTAATTAGAACGCTCGATTACGATAAAATTAAAACGTTAGCACCAATTAATAAAGAAGCACCAACGTATCCTCAAGCACGTTATTATTGAGAACGTAATTTAATGAAATTATTACAAAATAATAATATTTATAATTGTCGTAGTTATAGTTTAGTTAGTGAAGAAGAATATCAAGATTACAATATCTTTAATTTTAAAAATCCAATTAAAATTAAAGATCCATTATCGAATTTACATTCAGTAATGCGTTGATCAATCTTGCCATCATTATTAAAAACTTTAGAATATAACGCTAATAATTATCGTAGTGATATTAATTTATTTGAAATTAGTAGCATTCATTATAATGGTCGCGAAATTACACGTCATTTATCGATCGTAGTTAATGGTAATTTAGTCAATAGTCAAGTTTTCAAAGACTTAAACATCACTAATGATTTCTTTGCTGTTAAAGGACTAATTGATACGATCATTAAAACGACTAGAAATAATAAAATTAGTTACGTAGCTTTAACTGACAACCCTCATTTTCATCCCGGAACGTCAGCTCTAATTAAAGTTGAAGATTGTGTTATTGGAGTTATTGGAAAACCACATCCTCAACATTATTCTAAATTTAGTCCATTAATCGTGACTATCGATTTAACAAAATTATATAATTTAAATAAATCTATTCAAGCGCCAACAATTAATAAACTAGCAAATATTAATCGCGATATATCTTTTGTCGTTGCTGAAGATATTACAGCTGCTCAAATAGTTGCAGTTGCTCAAACAGCACCGATCGAAAATTTAATTAAAGTTGAAGTTAGTGATGTTTATGTAGATGATGCTTTAAAAGCTAATTCTCAAAAAGTATTAAGTATAAAATATTGATTAAAACAAACTGACAATAGTTACACTAAAGAAGAGCTAGAAAAACACATGGAAGCAATTATATTAGTAGTATGTAAGGAATTAAATGGTATTTTACGTAAATAATGCTATAATATTCTTATTGTTTAAAATTTATAAATTTATCTAAAAAATAGATCGCAAAAGGAGCAATGATGACCACTTTTAAAAAACGTTCTACGTTAGCAAAAATTTTAGATTATATATTATTATTTACGATCATTTATCCAATTATCATGAATTTTGTATACGGTTATAGATGAT
The DNA here is from genome assembly GCA_014238055.1 of Mycoplasmatales bacterium. GTDB lineage: Bacteria > Bacillota_I > Bacilli_A > Mycoplasmatales > JABABV01 > JABABV01. The sequence continues at coordinate 47,992 of JABABV010000002.1, forward strand.
ATAAATGAGCTTTTCATATGCCGAAAGATTTGAATAATAGTGAACGTATTAAACAAATCCAATCAAAGCAAAATATTGATCATACGTTATGAACTAATGTTAAAAAAGAAACTTTTAAATTAGAAGTTACTGAGAGCGCTATTATCGTTGGTAAACTTTTTATCGTTGACGAAAAAAGTACTAACTTTGTTTTCTTGCATCACGGTTGAACAGGAAATATGGAAACTAATTTAAATATTGCTGAACCTTATTTACGTAACGGAGTTAACGTCATTGTTTATAACTCTCGTGGCCAAAATAATGTTAGTGGAACTTTATCATTAGGTTTCAAAGAAGCTGATGATTTATATATTGTTATTAAACATTTTATGGATTTATATAAAATCGATAAATTTGCAATAGCTGGTATTTCGATGGGAGCTGCAACTGTTTTACGTTTCACTGTTAAATATCACGATAGTTTAAAACCAGAATTTGTAGTTTTTGATTCAGGATATTGTAGTTTAAAATGACAAGTAAAACATGTTTTAAAAACTTACTATCATATTCCTTGATTTTATGGATATTTTGGAGCAACGATAATTACGCGATTAAAAGAAGGATTCTTTTTAGGTTTATTTACTAAAACTCATGAAATTAAAAAAATTTCTGACGTGCCTTTCTTGATAATTCATTCTCGTGAAGATTTATTCGTTCCGATACACCACTCTGAAGTTCTCGAAAAACATCATAAAGGTAAAAAATTAACTTTATTTGTTGATAAAGGTGAACATGGAGTTGTATATGATTTATACACAAAAAAATATATTAATTTAATTGACAAAATAATAAAAGAGGTGGATTTTAAAAATGAAAAAACAATTTAATGTCTGGCAAGCGGTTCTGTTTGTAATTGGTTTAGTTTTAGGAAGTGGATTATTTTACTCTGCTTATCTAATTACTGCCGCAACAAACAACCCTTGATTATCGCTAGTTTGTGTTGCAATAGGTGGAATAATCATCTTAATGCTAGCACAATGTTTCCGTGAAATAAATTCCGGTTTTAAAGATAATGTCTTTATGCCAATTTGAATGAGAGGACTTGTTGGTAGACGTCTTGGTAGTTACTTAGCAGTTAATTTATCAGTTGTAGCTAGTCCTTTTGTCGCTGTCTTTATGAGTTATTTATTTTCACAATATTTAATTCCAGTATTCTATGTTCATAATAGTGCTTTCCTTTCTAACGGTAACATTAATGTAGTTGGTCATGCGACTTTTGTCGTTACTGTAGCAATTACTGCAGTTGTCGCATTTTCACTAATTAATACTTTCTCATTCGCGTTTGGAAAATGATTTCAAGTAATCGGAACAGGTTTTAAATTACTTCCTGTTTTTGGAGTTATTATTTATGGAATTTGCGTAAGTAATAAATCAGGCTTCTGAAATCATCCGTTTGCCTGAAACAACCCTTCTCAAACAATAGATGCCCATACTTGAATTAAAGTAATATCACTTGGGATTGTGGCGTCATTCTTTGGATTTGATGGATTCTATTATGCTATTCGTTTAGGGAAAAATATTAAAAATCCTGATCGTAATGTTGGAAAAGTAATGCTTATTTCAGCAGTAGTATTAATCTTAATTTTCTTTTTATTCGTATACGCTGCTTTACAAATTAAAAAAAGCGGAAGTATTGAATTTAAAGAACCTTGAAAAAATAAAATTTTATATGTTTTATTTGCATGATCATCATTAGTAGCGTTAAATGCTACGACTTATACTGGTTGTCGTATTTTTCAAGCAATTCAAAAAACTAAATTATTGCCTAAAGTAGTTGATTTAACGAAAGAAAATAGTAACGGTATGGCTGTTAATAGTGGTTTAGCATGTACGTTATTAAACACTTTATGAGCGGTAGTAACGTTTTCAATATTTTTAATTACTAAAAATCTTTTCTTTAATAATTTAATTACTGGATTAACTTCAACATTTTATTTTTGATTTGGAATTATTGCTTTATTTGCTTTAGTAAATCGTTTTACTAAAAAAGTAAAAACAACTGTTAAAGTAAAAGGGATTGCCTTTTATGCAATTGCGAGTTTTGTTGCATGTATTTACTTAACAATTTATAAAGTGTATAGTTTATATACACCGGCAACAACAGCAATGCCGCACCCTCATCGAGTAGCTTTCTGAATGGTAATTGGAAGCACGCTTGTAGTGGTTGCAATTTGAGCTGTAATCGAATTAGTTTGAGCTAAAACTGGTTATCGAGATTTAAAAGATGATCAAGCAATAGCTAAAATACAAGAAAAATAAAAAATAAATTTAAGGAAAAATAATGCAAAAATATAACTATGCTGCTTTTAAAAATTTAATTTTAGATCGTGAAAATGAAAATATTGTTGTTAAGAGTTATTGACATACAATGGATGAAGCTTATCGCATTGCGATTAATTCAATCGATTTAATAATATATGTTGAACCTACTTTTTTAAAAAGAGGATTCTTAATGATTAAGTTTGTAAAAACTAATGCCGAGATCGCTTTATTAAAAAAGAAAAAAAGTAAAAAACCAGAACCGGAATTAAGTCGTAAGTTAGCTAAGCAAAAACGAGTGCTAAGTATTCAACGAAAAATTTCGTATGGTTTTGGCGAACATATCGAAAATTTAATAAATGATTTAAAGAAAATCGACTCAGCAAAGAAAATTAGCGTTAGAGTATTTCCTAATTTAAAAGAAATGCGTCAAGTGTTTCACAAAAAAAGCAATTAAGTTTTAATTGCTTTTTTTCATTGTAATAGTTTAGAATAGTAGTTAGGTTATAAAAAATATGATTTAACCTATTTAAATTAACAATAAGTTTAAGAGGAGTTAAAATGATGAAATTAATTAATAAAGATCACGTTCTTTTAGAATTAGATTGTAATTCACAAGCGGAAACGTTTAAAGCGATTGCAACTAAAGCGAAAAAACTTGGTTTTTGTAATGACGAAGACGCTTTAATTAAAGCGTTTCAAAAACGCGAAAAAGAATCTACAACTGGTTTCGAAGATGGAATTGCAATTCCACACGCTAAAACAGACGCGATTATAAAACCAGCGATATTCTTAATTAAATTTAAATCAACGATTGATTGAAAATCAATGGATGGAAAACCTACTAAAGTAGCAATTGCTATTTTAATACCAGGAAGTAATAAAATTAAATTTGATTACTTATCTGTTCTTGCAAAAATTTCAACAGAATTAATTGATGAAAAATTTCGCAAAGATTTAAAAGAAATTAAAGATCCTATTAAATTAGCAGACTTAATTAACAAAGTCGCTAACGCACCTAAAAAGAAAGCAACTACTAAACAAGCACCTGCTGACGAAGATCAATTGTTCTTTGTAGGAATTACAGCTTGTCCAACAGGAGTTGCCCATACTTTTATGGCAGCTAAAAAACTAACTAAAGTTGGTGAATCTTTAGGATATAAAGTTAAAATTGAAACTCAAGGAGCGGAAGGAATCGGTAATAAACTAACTGAAGCAGATATTAAAAAAGCTGATTACGTTATTATTGCTGCCGATATTAATGTTGAAGGAATGCACCGTTTTGGTGGTAAAAAAGTTCTCCATACTCACGTTGCTGCCCCTTTAAAAAATGCTGAAAAAGTTTTCGAAGAAGCGCAAGAGGCACCAATGCAAAATGGTGGCAACGCTAGTGATGATGATGCTTTCATTAATCGCCAACGTGCTAAATCAAAAACTGGACCGATGCAACATTTAATGTCTGGAGTATCTTACATGATTCCATTCGTTGTTTGTGGAGGGATTTTATTAGCAATCTCTTTAGGACTAGGAGCAACCATTGATAGTAAAACTCATGCATGAGTATTTAAGAACCATTTCTGAAATGCTGTTAATATTATCGGAGTTGCTGGATTTACATTAATGATTCCTATTTTAGGAGGATTTATTGCTAATTCAATTGGTGGTCGATCTGCGATTGCCCCCGCCATGATCTTATCGTATATTATCGGTAATGGTAGTGGTAACTATACAGATGGAACTCATACGTATACAGATATGATTCTATTTAATTGAAAAAATATGGATTTTGGAGGATTCGATGTAAATAATCCGGCGCATGCTGGGTTCTTCGGTTCAATTGCCGTTGGTTTTGCTGTCGGGTACGCAATTAGATATTGATTCAAAGTTGTTCATATCCCATCAGTTATGAAACCAATTGAACCAATTATCATTATTCCATTATTATTCACTTTTGTAGGTTGATTATTTTTTGCTACAGTAGGTTATTGACCATTGTATGAATTATCAACTGGAATAAATTGATCAATTAAAAAATTAATCGATCACGATTTATTATTCTTAGTAGGACTTATTTTAGGAGCGATGGTTGCCTTTGATATGGGTGGACCAATTAACAAAGTTGCCTTTTTATTAGGAGCTAGTTATGTAAGTAAAGGTCATCCCGAAATCATGGGAATGGTTGCTGCTGCTATTGCAGTGCCACCAATTGGTTGTGGAATCGGTACTTTAATCGGTCGTTTTGTCTTTAAAGCTAAATTCGATAAAGAAGATGAAAGTAATGCTTCAGCAGCAATCGGAATGGGAATATTTGGAATCACTGAAGGAGCAATTCCTTTCGCAGTTAAATATCCAAAATTCATTCTATCTAATGTAATTGGTGGTTCTGTTGCTTCAGCACTAGCTGCTCTATTTATGTTTGGAGATAATGCTGCTCACGGGGGACCAATTGTTTATTTCGTAGGAGCAATTGGACATGCCGTGAAAAGTGGTGACGCTACTCATCCTTATGTTTCAGTAACTGCATATGGTTATGGATTACTTTACTTAATAGTAATCTTAATCGGTTCATGCGTTACAGCTGCTTTAATGATTGTCATTAAAAAACATGATGATCGTAAAATTGCTAAAAAAATGAAACTAGAAGAAATGTCGGGTATTAACAATGTTCAAAGTTAGTCCTTATTTTGTTGAAAAAATTTGAGGTAGCGATCGTTTAAAAAATTATGGATACGTGCTACCAAAAAATAAAAATATCGGTGAAGCTTGAGTCGTTTCTGGATATCCTGGAAATTCATCAGTTATTACTAGTGGTCAATATAAAGGACAATTATTAGAAGATTTATGAACTAATAAGCGCGCAATTTTTAATTACGATAAAACGAAAAATTTTCCAATTTTAATTAAAATAATTGACGCTAATAAAAATTTATCAGTTCAAGTTCATCCAAATAATGCTCAAGCTAAAAAATTAGAGCACGATGAACACGCAAGTGGTAAAGATGAATGCTGATATATTATTGATACTCTAAATCATGATTTAGTTTACGGAACTCATGCTACTAATAGCGCGCAATTACGTCAATTAGTAGATGCTAAAAAATGAGATTCGGTTATGCGTAATGTTGAGATTGCCAAAGATCAATTTTACAATATTCCATCAGGAACAATCCACGCTATTACAGCTGGTAGTTTAGTTTATGAATTACAACAATCTTGTGATATTACTTATCGATTTTATGATTATGATCGTTTGGAAAACGGTAAGCCAAGAGAATTACATATCGAAAAATCTTTAGCAGTTAGTGAGTTTGACAACGAGACAACTCCTAAAGCGCAAGTAATTAAGATTAATTCTAATAGTGAAATGCGTAACTTATTAGAAGGCCCTTATTTTGGACTAGCAAATTTAACTAGTGATAGTAATAAAGATTTGTTTAGTAAAGATTTAGGACTTCAAGATAATGCTTTTATCGCGCTAACTTTATTAGTCGGTAAAGCAGAAATCAACGGCCAAGAATTTATTAGTGGTGAAAGTGCTATCTTATTAAAAGAAGATATTAAAAATTTAAAAATATCTCCTAATGGTAATTTAATTAAATTAATGATCGCTTGACCTAACTAATTAATATATAAAAAAAACAATTAAAAATAATAACATATTTTCAAAATGTGTTATTATTTTTTATGAAGTAAAAAAAGATTATAATTGTTATTATTTTTCAATATAAAAAGTAGAAAGTAGAGTGTTTTATGAAAACTTTAAAAATTAAGTTAATTGATGCTAAAAATTTAGTTTTCCGATTAGAAGAAGATGGTAAGGTAGGCGACCAAATTACTATTTCTGAATTTGAAAAAATTAATTTTGATATTATTCGTAAATCAATAATTGACCATGAAGCAAAAATTAAGGCTCAATTAGAACAAAAAATATTAATAGAGTTACGTCAAAAAATTAAAGCTGAAATAGAATCAAGTTCACAATATCAAGAAAATATTAAAAAAGCTACACAGCTAGATATGTTTATTAAAAATGAAAAAGCAAAAATTCAACAAATAATAACTGAAACTAAAAATACAGCATCAATGCAAGCTCAAAAAAATATTAATGATTTAAATATTAAAATTGCTGTTTTAAACAAAAGCCAGGCCGAAGAATTAAAAATTCAAAAAGAAAAATTAGAATTAAATATGAAAAATAGTCCCGAATATATAGAAAATAGCAAAAAAGCAATGCAATTAGAAGTCTTTATTAAAGAAGAAAGTTCTAAAATTGAACGCGCTAAAGCTAATGCTAGAAATGAAATTATCGAAAAAACTAATGAAAAAATTAATGCTTTAAAATCAAAAGTATTAATTTTAGAAAATAATAAAACAGCTGAATTGAAAAATAAAGAAGTCTCTTATGAAAATGAAAAAAATAGTTTGATTAATAAAATGAATAAAAACTTTAACGATCAATTAAAAATTAATCAACAAAAATGACAAAGCGAACAACAAAATCTAATTCAAAAAATTCAAAAAGAAACTAAATCACAAAGTGAAGAAAAATATCAATTATTTTTAAAATCACAAAAAGATAAAATTGAAATCTTAGAGGAAGAAAAAGATAAGTTAACACGCCAGAAAGCATCAGTTGGAACTAAAGTAATGGGTGAGCAATTAGAAAATTGATTATTTAGTGAATATGGTAATTATTCAACTTTATTCGATAATTGCCCATTTATGAAAACTAATAAAGCAATTAATGGTAGAAAACCAGATTTTCAATTTATTATTAATGATGATGATGGAAATCAGATTTCAAACATTATTATTGAAGCTAAAACTGAGAGTCAATATAGTCAAGAAAGCAATAAAAAATCAAATGCTTCTCATTTATCTAAATTATGAATAGATCAAAAGAATTTTAATGCCGACTATTCTATTTTAGTATCAGAATTGGAAATGACTGATAATGATTTTTTAATTAAAAAAGTTAATAATTTAGAATATAAAAATATGTATATTATTAGACCACAATATTTTATTCCGTTTTTAGCACTTATTAAAGAATTTGCTTTAAAAAGAAATAAAATCGATAAAATCGATATCCAATTACAAGAGAAACAAATAATTATTAATGAGTTTAATATTTTTAAAGAAAAATTAATTAAAGATTTTTGTTCAAAAATAGAAGTTAATGTTAAAACTATTTTAAATAGTTCTCTTAAAATTAAAAAAGAAGCTCTGACAATCGAAACTAAAGCTGCTATGATTTTAGATGAAGTGATTGAAAATATTGCAAATAAAATTGAAAAATATAGTATCGAGAAAAAAGTTAAGACTTTAAAAAAATTAGTAGAATAAAATAAAAAAAGCGCTAAATAGTGCTTTTTTTTATTTATTACTAATATTTGTATTATAATAAAAAAGGTAGTTATAATCAGATATTTTATAAGAGGAGTAGTTATGGATAAAAAATGAAAAATTCATGTAATACCACATACTCATTGAGATCGCGAATGATTTTTTACGCAAAGTCGTGCTAATACTTTATTCGCTAATAATATTCGAGATATTGTGGCCGTACTTGAAAATGACCCAGAATTTAAGACTTTTGTTTTAGATGGTCAATTATCAGTTTTAAATGATTATTTTTACGAATTTAACGACCAAAAAAAGACCATTTCTAGATTAGCTAAAAGCAACCGTCTATTATTAGGTCCTTGATATTCACAACCGGACATGTTTAGTTCGCTCGGTGAAACAATTATTCGTAATTTGGAATATGGAACAACAATCGCCACAGAATTAGGAAATTGCTTAGATATTGCTTACTTACCAGATTCTTTTGGTTTTAATCATAACTTACCACAAATTTTTAATTTCTTTGATTTAAAAAATATGGTATTTTGACGTGGTATGAAAAAAGAAGATAATGATAAAACAGTTTATTTCAACTGAAAAGGAATTGATGGCACAACTATTAATGCTTATTGTTATAATTCTGGTTATTGAATGTTTAGTTCATTATTTCCTTATGGTGAAGTAAATAAAAATAACTTACTTATTAAGGCTCAAGAAATTTGATTAAAAACTTTACCGATATTAAAAGAAATTAAAGCGCGATCACCATTTAGTGACCGTCAAATTTTATTTCCTTTCGGTCAAGATGAATCGCCGATAATGAAACATTTACCAACTTTAATAAAACTTTTTAATGAACTAGATAAAGACCATAGTTGAGAACTATCAACTTTTGATAATTTCTTTAAATCAGTACCCGATAAAGTAGATTATCAAATAAATAGTAGTTTAATTTGACCATATGTGGCACGAATTCATCGAACAATTACGACTTCAAGATATGATATTAAAGAACGTTTCAGAACAATTGAAAATTTAATATATCATCATCTAGAACCGTTGCAAATCATTTATCGTCAAATCGATCCTGTTTATAAAAATGATAAAATAATTGCTGAAGCAATGAAAAAATTATTAGCTAGTCAAGCGCATGATAGTTTAGGAAGTTGTAACAGTGATCGCACTAATCAAAACATCATGATTCGTTTAGGTGAAGCGATCGATATTATTCAATCAGAAATCGATATTTTGATGAAGAAACTTTATTATCAATTAAACTTAAATCACGCAGAAGATCTTTTAGTTTTTAATTTAGCACCATACGCCCGCCCATCTATGAAAATAGCTTTAAATATAAATTCTAAATTCAAAGATATCGAATTAGTTTCTGATCATGTTAAAGATTTTGTCGTCTTAAAAACAACTGATCAAAAAACTCTAGCATCTTTAAACGAATATTACGAACATAAAGTTAGTTTTATTGTAGAAAAAATGCCAGCAACAACTTATAAAATTATTAAAATAAAATCAAAAACTAATTCTAATAATAAAATTAGTCAAAATGATAGCTTATTTCAAGATCAAATAATAATCTCTGAAGATAACATTACTTTTATTGATAAAACTAAGCAAGAGTTTAAAAACTTATTTAAAATCGTTCCTTACGATGACATGGGTGATGGTTATGATTTTTCACCTAATAAAAAAGGTTATAATTCATTAGCTATTAAAACAACTAATAAATTAATTAAAGAAATTATAACTAAAAATTTTCGTTATTTCGAATTTGAACAAACGATTGTTTATAAAAAAAATCAATCGCAAACGTTCAAAATTAAATTAAGTAATTTTTTAGATAAACCATTTGATTTAGAAATCAATAGTGACAATAAGAGCAAGTTAGTAAAATGAAACTTAGAATTTGATTTAGGAATTGAATTCGATCAACTAAATGATATTTTCGCAAGCCAATCACTCGCTTTAATGAACCGTAGAAATATCGTTGAAGAAGATTGAATTGCGAAAGGTTATAAAGAATATCCTGCTTTATTAAGTACTAATGATGGATTGATTTATATTCCAAAAGCGAATCATTTTTCATTATTAACATTCGCTAATAATGAATATAGCGTACAAAATAATAAATTAACATTAGCTTTATTTAGAGCTTATGATTATTTAGGAAAAGCTGATTTAGCTTGAAGACCAGGACGTCTTTCAGGAATGCATATGCATAGTCCAGAAGCTTTATTACAAAAAGAGTTAGCTTTTAAATTATCTTTTAATTTTGGGACAAATAGTTATACTACTTTGTTAAACGATTGATTTTTAACACCGTTAACTTATTATCACAATGATCCTAATCGCATCGATTCTTTCGATGATCGTTTTATTATTAATTATAATAACGACGTTCTACTCGATCACTATAATTTCAAAAATATTGTCATTGATAACGATTTTTTAATTAGTAGCTTTCGAATTATTAAAGATAATCGATATCAATTAAGAATTGCTAATTTAACTAAAGCGACGAAAAATTTTAATTTAAAGATTGATGGTCTAATTATTAAATTTAAATTAGAAACTAGTTTTAATAAAATTAATGATGAATCATTTAAAGAAATAAACATTGAATCTCAAAAATTTAAAACGATAATATTTGAAATGTAAAAAAAGAAAAACTATTAAAATAATAGTTTTTCTTTTTTTATTTAATTATAAAGTTATTTTTTTAGTTATTTTTTGTTGTTGTTTTAATGCTTTAGCATTAATTTTATCAGTATATTCGACTAATGATTTTGTCATTAGTTCTTTATAAGTTTGATATTCTTTATTTAATTTTAATAATTTATGATTATTTTTATCACGTAAAGCGATGAAACGATTTTTAGCATGTTCGCTTTTTTCAAAAATAATAAGTTTACCAAATCCGGTAATAATTTTTTCGATTCGTTCAATTTTATTTTTACGTTTTTTTAATTTCATTAATGAATTTTGTTTATATTTTTCAATCTTATATTCAAAAGGATCGCCATGCATTTGCGGATCTCTAATTCAATTTTTAAGATTTAAAAACATGATAAAATTATGGCCAAAATTTTTCATTAATTTAAGAAAGTTATATTTAAAAATTTCTTTTTTATTTTTTAAGTGTTTGTTTTTATAAAAAGTTTCTTTTTTAGCTTGTCGTTGTTGAAAGGCTTCTTCGTATTCGACAACTTTAGGTCTTCAAAACCCAAAAATTAAAGCAGTAATCAATGAACCACTTATCGTTCCGATCAATCATCCGATATAAGTAAATCTACCGGCTGGAATATAACCAAGGAAAGTTCCTAAAGGTGAACCTAAACCGGCGATATAGCGACATTGAAAAGCAACAACGATTCCTCCGGCACAAACTGCACCAACGACATTGGCAGTAATTGCTTTAATTGGATTAGTGATTGCGAAAGGAATCGCTCCTTCACTAATACCAACGAGTCCCATCCCAAATGCTGCTTGTCCAGTTTGACGTTCAGCATTAGAGAATTTTTTACGAAATAAGACAGTTGCTAATCAAGCTCCTAACGGAGGCACTCCAATAGCGGCGTTAACAGCTGCTTGAGGAGCAAAATCACTATACGGTAATGAAGTGAATGATTCATGGTTAACCGACATGTTGTTGATTGCTGTTGTATAAATTGCTAAAGCAACAACGTAAGCAGTTTTATTTAAAGGTCCTCCTAAATCAAAAGCAATCATTCCCGCAAAAAGCATTCCGATTAACGGTAACAAGACGGGACTAACATTACTCGCACTATGGAGCATTTTGAAAAATTCAAACATAATAAATATTAAAGGAATAGCGGCCACATAAACTGTAAAAACGTAAGTTATGAAAGTTGATAATACTGGAATTATCAAAATTGGAATAACTGGTTTAAACATTTTCGGTCAATTAACTCATTTCATTGCTTGAACTAAATAACCAACGAACAATCCAATTATGATCGCTCCTAAAAATCCAGCTTGAGGTGAAAAGTTGCTTCCGGCATTTCCACCTTGACCATTAAGATAATCAGTAATGAACTGCGGTAAAAATATTTTCATAGTACTAGCGTCATTGATTAAATAAGTACCAATCAAGGCCGCCGCCATAGCTGAACGGCCAGCTATTGAATATGCTAAATACATACCAAAAATAGGGAGCATTAACTTTAAGCCCATCGTTCCGACAATAAATCAACCGTGCATAAAAGGATGACCGACGAAATCTCAAGCATTATAATGTAGGTCATTTACGTGTTGAGCAGCGTTATGAGCGGCGTAAATATTAGGGATTGCCATTAATATCCCACCAGCAATCGTAATCGGTAACATATAACCAATTGCCGTCATCAAAGCTTGCATTAATTTATTTTTAGCTTTATCACCTAAATTGAAAATAACGTTATCATCAAAATGATCACCTTTTTTAATTTTAGATGTAGGTTTACTATTATTTATTTTATTTTTAATAGCTTTATTTATTAAAGTTGTTGCATTACGAATAGCATTATTAGTATCAGTATTAATAATGTGTTTACCGGCAAACTGATTTAAATCAATTTTTAAATCAGAGGCAATAAAAACAATATCAGCTTCTTCAATATCAGCTTTACTTAAAATATTTTCAGGACCAATTGTCCCACGAGTTTCTATTTTACAAGCTCAAGCATTTTTTTTACACGCTTCCATAATCCGATCGCGAGCCATATAAGTATGGGCGATTCCTGCAGCACAAGAAGTGACACCAACGATTTTTAAAGCTGATTCATGGACTTCTTGATAATTATTTTTTTCTAATTTTTTAGTTGCTTCTTGTAAAGAAATATTATTAATTTCTTCAACGATAAGTTTTACTTTATGATTAATAATTAATTTTTTAAATTTATCACTATTTAACTTAGTCGCCACCGCTGCTAATAATTTTAGGTGGATATTAGTAGCTTTTTTAGGGACTAATAAAGCGAAAACATATTTAACTTTATCTTTATTATCTAATGTTTTTCAAGGGATCTCATTTTTATTAATAACGATATAAATCGTTGGTCTAGTAACTGATGCACTAATTGCATGCGGAATTGCAAATTCATTTTCTAAACCAGTTGATAATTGGGATTCCCGTTTATTAAAATCATCTTCTAACGTTTTAGCGTTAAGACTATCGCCATGCTTAAATGCCATTTGCGATATATGTTTAAAAATTTCTTCTTTATTTTTGAATAAAGTATTAACGATTATCTTTTTCTCATTTATCAAGTTCACATTTTTACCCCCATTTTTAGATTTTATAAGTTGTTTTATTTATTTTTTAAAGGTACTTAAGAGTTCCTCAAAGTCATTATACTACTTTATAAAATAAAAAAAACTACTAATTAATGACTAATTAGTAGTTTTTTTAGAAAACTTAAGCTGCTGCTTTTGTAGCGACAGTTTTAGTTTCGATTGTTTTTTCGTTCATATCTGCTCCAGCATCAGAATCAGCTTTAAAACCGCTAACTCTTAATTGACGAAGTGATCATCACATAATCGGGATCGTGATTAAGGTTGAGACGATATCCATTACTGGATAACCTCAGAAATATAATCAAGCATTATTATAATGATGAGCTAGAGTTGATAATAAGAATAATGATGGTATTTCGATTATTACCCCTCTTAGCAGAGCCATAAATGTTGATCAGAAAATACGGTTAGTTGATTGAAAGTAACACATTGCTCCGAATTGGAATCCATAAACTGGAAGTGATCAAAACATAATATAGATTACTTTTCTAACGTCGTCTCCTAAAGTTGGCATTGAACCAAGACTAATACTGTGTCCTTGGTAAACTATTCCAACAGGAGCGTTATTAGTAACGTTGAATCCTGAAGCGATTCAATGACCAGCTAACATAATAATGATTGTTGAAATTATGAAGTAAGATACAGCCATAATGACAGTTCATCAAACTCCTTGAATAACACGTTCTTTATTTTTAGCGCCGTAGTTGTAAGCGATTAAACCACGAGCCGCTTGGATGATTCCAAAGGATGGCATAAAGAAGAGCATTAACATCGGCATAACTCCAGCGAATAAACGTTGTCAATATTGACTACCTAAACTATTTTGTAATAGATGTTCTAAAATAGCAGGTGTTAATTTCGCTAATCCTTCATTTCCGCTAAAGCCAGCAGCGGTGAAGAATTTTTTAAGTGAGTCGGGGAGGGTATCTCAATGTCCTTGAATTCCGTTTATGAAATGTTGGATCGCGTTAGCGTCCCAAGATATCGGATGCGAAGGCAAGTGAGAAAGGAAATGGTTTCCTACTGTAGAAGTAATTGAGTTACCAAAATTACGAGCAAACGGAGTCATTCCGATAAACATAATTAATAAGATAACTTTTTTATCTCCTAATAGATATCGCGGATTAATGACGAAATGGCCGCCATGTCGAAGATTTCTAAAGTAGAAGAATAAAGCATACATTAAACCAACAGCTCAAGCTAAAGTAGTCGCTAAAGCTCCTCCTTTATAACCCATGTGTGCGATTTTTGGATCCATAAAGATTCAATCTAAGAAAATGTTTACTAGTGAAGATATAATATAACCACCAGCTGCAACACCGTTCAAACCATCACTTCTTAAGAAGTTGATTAAAAACATAAATACGAACTGAATAATCGATCCTCATAAATAAATATTTAGAAAAGGGATTGCATAGTTAGTAATTGCAGGATCATCTTTTGAAATTGCTTGCGCTTGTCAAATTCCATTTAAAGAGAATTTAGTAATTAACGTTACTAGAATAACGACAATTAAACCGATGAAAAAAGCAAATGATGCAACTTCTTTTTGTCTACGCGGATTTTTTTGTCCCAAGGCAACACTAAATCTAGTCGCGCCTCCGAGAGCAAACATAAATCCAAAGGCCATCAATCCAGTTGTTATAGGATTGATTTTTGACGAAGCTATTCCGATTGAATAACCTTCGCTTGGCAACAATCTTTGTGCCATAAATGAATCGAAGAAAGTATATAGTCCCATTACAAGCATTCCTAAAATCGAAGGAATTCCGATTTTTAAAATCGCTTTAGGCACTTTCATTTCACCGAACATATAATGTGCTCGATTCATTTTTATTTGTTTTTTATCCACTATTCACCATCCTTGTTAGATAATTTTCTAAATTTGATAATTCTTGGTCGTCTAAAACTCTAAATTCTGCTGTGAATTCTTTTCAAAATTGTTTTTTAAAATTTTTCAATAATTTTGCTTCACGATTTAATACTAGATATTTTTGACGTTTATCATCATCATCGATTTTAACAAAAACTAAATTACGCTTTTCTAAGTTTTTAATTCTACGTGATAATTGACCGCAATCAATATTGTAATCATGAACAATAGTTGATATTTTAATTTTTTGATCTTCGTTATGATGTAATAAATAAATCAGCTTTCCTTCTAAAGAAGATAAATTATATTCATTTAATAATTTATGAATATTTCTTTTTCTTTTTATAGATAGATTGTGAAAGCTTTTAACGATCTCAACATATTTATCAATATAAGCGACCTCCTTGTTATTAAATTATAAATAATTGGTTGATATTTGTATATTTAATATTTTATAAATTTTATTTGATAATGTCAAGAGTTTTATTTGATAATGTCAAAGAAATTTTTTAAAATTAAGATCTTAGAATAAAATAAAATAAAATAAATGTAGTGTTTAAAGCAATTAAAATTCTAAATTTTGATAGTTTAAAGATATATATTATAATATAAGTGAGGATATAAGAACTCCTTAAAAAAATATAGGATTTTTAAATCCTCAAAAAAAATCATTTTAATTTTTCTTTATTTTTCTTTTATATTGTATATAGGAATTTAAATATCTTTTTTTCATTTCTTCATTTTGAATTTAAATTGTTATTAATAAAACTAAAGCACAATAATATTTTTAAAAACTTAACTTTCTATTGTTAGTTGTTAAATTCGTTACGTCTAACTTGTATAGTTTTATTAAAATCACGAAAATTTCAAGAACTTAATAAAACTATTTTTATAAAATTATTTTAAATAAGTCTAAACATTATTGTTTAGACTTATTCTTTTTATGTTATTATTTTTTTATCTTATCTATTCACTAATTAATATTATTTTAATTATTTATTGTTGAATAGAGTAGAAGGTTTTAATAATATTTCTTTATTAAAGCTTATTTTATTATATTTAATCTTTTAAAATAACATAAATATCAAGGAGTAAATCATGGGAAACAGTGCTAATTCTACTGTATCAGTAAAAGAAACAACAATCGAAGCTAAAGATAAAATCGTTAATAAAGACGCTAATCCACCGATCACATTAAAAAGATTCTTATTTTTAATGTGAACAATGTTTGTATTTATGGGTTTAATGACATTTTTTATTTTTTCAGTTGCTTTATTATTTATTAATCAATTTTCAACTACTGGAAAAACATTTCTAGCAATCGGAGGACTTTTAAGTTTTGCAGCAACTTTTCCTCTTTTCATATTTATGAAAAAAAACTTAACAAAATAGTTAATAATGCTTTAAATAATGTATAATAAGTATGTATAACTTCTCAGATCAAAATGAAGAACTTATACAATTTAAAAAATATTAATCTATTTTTTTGTTTGATTTAACTTTTGTTTCATTTTTTAAATATTTAATATAAACAATTTTCTACAGATTGTTTTATCTCCTTTCATAAAATTGATTTTAGTAATAGTGTCTCATAATAATACATTCACTATTTACTAACTCTTTATAAATTATAATTATAAAAGAGCATTTATTAAATCCAAATCCACTTCTTTTCTTTATTTTTATTAATATTATTTCAAGTCTTTAAACTTATTAAATTATATAGGATTCAATTACTTATTGAATAAAAACAAAAAATAAATCTTATTTTAGATTTATTTTTTGTTTTTTATTATATAATAATTACTATTAGATTAAATTTAATCAATTAATTAATATATAATAAAAATATAGGAACTACCGAATTTAACGAAGAAATTAAAATATTGGAGAAATTAAAATGATACATTTCAGCTATAGTCCTTTATTAGATAAAGACAACAAATCTTTTTGTTTACAAGATATTAAAGAAAGATTTATTATTTTGTATTTTTATCCGAAAGATAATACTCCAGGATGCACAATTCAAGCAAATAAATATAGTCAATTAATGAAAGAATTTCAAGCGATGGGAGTTGCTGTTGTTGGCGTTGGAAAAGGCGATTGTAAATCAAAAACAAAATTTGTTAATCGTTATCAATTAGAACAAATTATGGCTAGTGATGTTGATTTTAAACTTGGTAAATTATTAAACGTTGCTGTACAAAAGAAAATGTTTAATAATGTTTATTGAACATACACGCGTAGCTCTTTTGTAATTGATATGAAAAATTTAGCAATTATGAAATCACAAAAACCAGCAAAAGCATTAAATGATGCTAATGAAAATTTATTATTTTTAAAAGATTATTTTAAAAATAGAAAGGAAGCATAATATGAAAATCATTATTAATAATCGCTATAATGCCAAAATTAGTAAATTAAATCGCTATTTAAGTAAAGCTCGTGCCCAAACGATTGAAGGGCATAAAAATAATATTGATTTAATGCAACTTTTAAGTTTTTTAAAAGAAAATTTAAGAAATCGTAAAAGAGAACAATTTTCGTGAACGAAAGATTTAGTCAATGCAATTTGTAAAGGGATCTTTTTTGAAGAACCGATTTATATTATTTCGGCAGCTGATGAAAAAGATATTCATGGAAAGCATATTGAAGTTACTAATTGAAAAAAACATTTAGCGACTTTAAGATATTTATCTGACTTCACAATGATCAAAATATCACATTTAACTAGTCGTTTATTTACAACTGAATTAATCGACAAGTTAAAACAATTAGATACTGATATTGCAAAATGATCGAATCGCGATCGCATTATTTTTAAAATTAAATATTTATGAACGATCGTTCATCCCGGACAACAATTGTCGGCTAATGAATTATCAACTTTAATTCAAATGAGTCCTGAAGCAATTCAATTAACTAATGAAAATTGTCGCACTGATGAATTTTTAATTAGCGCTAATAGTTTTCAACATTTTAAATTATTAACACGTTATAAAATTAATCATGATTTCTTAATTGATTCAGCTGAAAAACATAACGCTAGTTGAGTTATTAATGATATCGATACGTTCCACAAATCACGTAAACCGTTTATTAAGAAACATCCAATCCATATGCCAGTAGTGGGGACTGTTATCGTTCATTTAGAAGAGTTTATTACTTTTGAACATAAATTACACCATATTCATAAAATGACGATCTATCCAGCTCGTATTTATAAATATGATAAACATAATACGTGATGATATCGTGAAGTTAAAAGTTATATCGTTAATCATCCTTCTTTCCATAGCGAATGGAAAGAAGCTTTTGTGAGCAATTTAGTAATTCATGAATTTCATAAATATTTTGTTTATGAAGAAGAAATTAAAAATCTACAAGCAATTTCTGATACAGCTAATGAATCAGAAAAACACAATAAATCAGTAGAATTATTTATGAAATTAATTACTAATAATTTAAATAGTATTTTTCGTTATAATTTCCGCTTTAAAAGTGATGTGTTTGGTAAACGTATTATTTTTAATAAAAAGCGTCGTGAATATACGATTAAAATAGCGACTGATTTTGAAGGTTCTGATTTCCTTTATAATAATCATGATCAAAATTTTGATCCTAAAAAAACAGAACATAATTTTTATTTTAAAAATGAATGACCTTTATATGACACAATGCAAATTTTTAGAAGATTTTGCCTAAAAGTTATTAAGACAGTTTAAACTTTTTTAAAAATAATTAGTTTTATTATTAAAATTGTATTATAATTGTGGCGTATGACTTTTTTTGAAAAATTAATAAAAAACTGCAGCTCGTGAGAAGAATTAGTTTCACAAAATAAATTCATTATAAAATTGTTAAATCAAGAGATCGATAATGAACAATTTTATAATTTTTGAATTCAATCTTGTCTTTATATGAGGATTTATAAAAAATGTTTTAAAATCTTAAAAATGAAAGATGAAAGTTTTGAAAATCAAGAATTTTGCAATTATTTTTTAAGCAAAATGAAGTCTAATAATTTTATCGATAACTCTTATGGTTATCCGGTACCTAAAAAAGAAGAAATAATCATGAATAGTGTTAGTATGAAATATGTTAATTTCCTTTTAACGATCGCAATTGAATATAGTTATAACGATTTGTTAATGGCTCTAGCACCTTGTATCATAGCTTATGGTTATTTTTTTCATATTTTTAATGATTTTAGAAATAAACATAATTCTGAAATTACATTTACTGATTATAATAAAGTTTTAAGTATTTGAGTTAAAGGTCGCGATCGCAGTCAATTATCGCGTTCAACTTTAAAATACATTAATTTTATTAATGATTTTGCTAAAAAAAATAAAATTGATTTTGATGATTTAAGCGATATTTTTAACAATTCTGTAGAACACGAAATAGATTTTTTCTACATTGTTAGTAACGATAAACTAATGAATGAAGATTAATAATAAAATAAGCTAATTAGGAGAGAACATGAAAATTGTTTTAACGATTGCTGGAAGCGATTCGGGTGCAGGTGCAGGTATTCAAGCTGATTTAAAAACTTTCGCTGCTTGTGGGGTTTATGGAACTAGTTGCATAACTAGTGTCACTGCTCAAAATAGTAAAGGTGTTACTTTAATTAGAAACTTAGATAGCGAGATTATCAAAGCTCAAATAGAAGCTGTCTTATCTGATTTTGATATTAAATATATTAAAATTGGTATGATTGGTAATTTAAAAGCTGCTAAAGCAATTGTAGAAATATTGGCGAAGTTTAAAGCTAAGAAATCTTTATTTGTAGTTTACGATCCTGTTATGGTTTCGGAAACTAATGCTACTTTAATGGAAGCAAATATTATTGAATATATTAAACTTAATCTCTTACCGATCGTTGATGTTGTCACTCCTAATCTATGAGAAGCTAGTAAGTTGTTAAAAGAAATGATTTCTGATCCTGCAGGGATGGAAAAAGCTGCTAAAAAGATTACTATTTTTGGCGTTAAACACGTTATCGTTAAAGGTGGCCACTTAACAAAAAGCGCTTTAGACGTTTGTTATTCAACAACAAATAATCAAATGTTCCGTGTTGAAAAAAGTTTATTAAAAACTAATGCTACACATGGGACTGGTTGTAGCTTCAGCAGTGCTTTAACTGCTTTTTTAGCAAAAGGATTAACTTTCAAAGCCGCTGTTGAGGCTGCTAAAGAATATGTTTTTAACGGAATTAAATACGGTATTAAAATTACTGAGAACGGTAAAAGCCCGATTAATCATTTCTGAAATAATAAGGAGTAATTATGAAAAAAATTAATTATGAAGTTTATTTAGTTGCTGATAGTTCGATAACTAATCTTCCAAAATTAGTTAAAGAGGCAATCAATAGTGGCGTTACTGTAGTTCAATATCGTAACAAAAATGATTGTTTAAGAACTTTTTTAATCAAAGCTAAAGAAATTCAAGACATTTGTAAAGAACATCAAATTCCTTTTATCATCAATGATAACTTAGAAGCTGCTCTTGAATTAAAAAGTGATGGATTGCATGTTGGGCAAGAAGATTTATCGTTAACACATATTCGTCAAGAATATAAAGGTATTATTGGTTTAAGTTGTCAAACTTTAGCACAAGTTCAATATGCAATTGAACAAGAAGTTGACTACGTTGGTTTAGGTTCGATCTTTAAAAGTAAAACAAAACCAAATGGATTAATAGTTAAAAAATCTCAATTAGAAAAAGTAAGTAAATTAATTAATGATATTCCTATTGTTTTAATCGGTGGAATGAATCAATTAACAATTAATAAACTACATCTTAAATACGGTTATAAAAATTTTGCTTTCGTTAGTTATATTTTAAAAAGTTCTGATATGGAAGGCGACATTGCTATAATTAAAAAAATTATTGAATAAATTATTAGGAGTGTAATAGTGAAAATCGTTGGTGTTATAGTTGAATATAATCCTTTTCACAATGGCCATATTTACCATTTAGAAGCTACTAAAAAACTATTTCCTAATAGTAAAGTTGTTGTTTTAATGAGTGGTAACGTTTGTCAACGTGGGAGTTTTGCAATCGTTAATAAAATCAAAAGAGCTCGCATTGCTTTGCGTTATAGTGCTGATGCAGTTGTAGAATTACCTCGTTTCGAAACTTTACAAGCCGCACATTTATTTGCTGAATATAGCGTTAAAATCTTAAATGCTATTGGAATTGATAATTTAGTTTTTGGTAGTGAATCTAACGATATTAATAAATTAAAAAAAATTGCTAGATTACAATTAGAACAACAACCACTTATTAATAAAAACATTAAAAAGTTTTTAAAAACTGGTTTAAGCTATCCAAAAGCTTATAACGAGACTTTGAAAATGATTATTAATGAAAGCGTTGAAGATAGTAATGATATGCTTGGGATTCAATATATTAAAGCGATTTTTAAAAATAATTTTAATATATCACCCCATAGTATTGAAAGAACGATTCCTTTTCATAGTAAAGAAACAAAAATGAATTATGCCAGTGCTACTTTGATTCGTAGCTTAGTGTTAGAAAATAAAGATATTACTAAGTACACCCCTTTAAAAATAAAATATTTTAAAGATCAAAGAAAACAAAATGCTAAAATTTATCGTCGTTTAATTAAAATTTTTGCTAAAAAAGATATTGGTGAAATTAAAAATTTTCATTTAGTTAATGAAGGAATTGAGAATTTAATTGCAAAACAATTAAAAATCAATGACCATTATGAATCTTTAGTAGAAAGTTGTGTTTCACGTCGCTATACGAGATCGCGAATTCAAAGAACTCTAATGAGTATTTATTTTAATATTCCTAAACGAGATGAGAAGCAAAAAATTTTAAAAAGAAACTTAAATATTTTAGCAATTAATAAAAATAATAAATTATTGAAACGTCATTTACGATCGGTAACTATTGATAATTATGAACAATAAATACGATAATAAAATTAGTGCTATTTCGGAAATAGCATTAATGCTGAGTTTAACTTTAGTTTTAGAATTTATTTCTCGAATTCTTTCGATGGCTTTTTTTCCAGCTGGAGGAAGTTTTAATTTAGGATTAACTGTTATCTTCTTGTTTTCTTTTCGACGTGGGATGTGACAAAGTTTAATATTAACGACTTTGAATGGAATTCTCTTAGTTTTAATTTATAATAGTTTGATTTTAGGATTTTTTCAATTTTTCTTAGATTATCTTTTAGGTTTTTGGGCTTATTCAATTATTGTTGCAATAGTTGGATTTACTTTAAAAACTCAAAAAATAACTTTATTAAAAATGTTCTTAGCGACTACTATTGGAATAATGATCGCTTTTCTATGTTCAACACTTTCAGGATATTTATATTTCTTTCCAACTGGCGATGTCGGGTCTCGCTGATTATCTTCAGCTATTTACAATATTGCTTACACGATACCAACATTAGTAATAACTTGAATTACAATGATCGCTTTAATGCGTAATCACGTTATTGTTAATTGATAAATAATTAAGGAGTTCATTATGTTATTTAAAAAATTAGTTAGTTTTAACAAAAAAGTTTGAAGTGCTTATTTAACACATCGTTTTGCTGAAAAAATCTTTGCCGGACAATTAAGTAATTCAGAATTTAAATATTATTTAATCCAAGATTATTTTTATTTATTAGAATATGGCCGCGCCTTTCTAGCGCTAGGTTATAAATCAAAAACGCATAAAGAAATGGTTTTTGCGATTGAAAATTCTAAAGGCATTATTTATGGCGAAGCCAAGATGCATGAACAATTATTAAATAATGATATTAAAGAACATGAAATTAAACATGCAATACCAAGTTTAACTACTAATGCTTATACTAATTATTTCAATAATTTAGTTATTAAAGGTGAGTTTATCGATTTATTAGTTGCTTTAGCAGCTTGTACGATTGGTTATGGAACTTTAGCGCAATTAATGAAAAAAAAATATCCCGTTATTAGTGAAGACCATCCTTTTAAAGCTTGAATCGATGAATATAGTAGTACTGATTTCGAAAAGATTACTGAAGAATACATTCAATTTATCAATAGTTATTCAAAAACAATTTCTTTATCGAAATTGAAAGATTTAAATAAAATCTTTGGTGATGTTTGTCGTTTAGAAATCGCTTTTTTTAATCAATGTTTCGAACATTCTCGCACCGAAAAATAAATTAATCAATAAAAAAACTTCATATTAAAATGAAGTTTTTTTATTTATCAAGATCCGTCTAAGGTGTATTTACTATAGAACCTAATCATTCGTAATTAAATGATGGAATTCCATCAGCGATATTACTATTTTGAAAATATGTGGGCATATTAAGATATAAGAAAAATCTTTTTGAAAATCCTGCTGAAAATCAAAATTCTATTGAAGGACTTACACCAATTTTAGTGCCACCTTTTTTTAGAAATACTGTTTGCGGTCCTGGATATGCTACTAGTTTGAATCCTGAATTTTCAGGAGCAACTCCTTCTTGAGCTAACATTTGCATTATATTAAGAGTATGATGTAAAGCAGCATCTTTTCGTGTTTTATTAGAATCATTATGATTCTTAAAGTAGTTAGTTACTGCAAAATCTACTGCTGCTCATGGTTTGAATTTATTTTTCATTAAATATGATTCATCGGCAATTAAAGTTTTGTTGAATGTATTATACGACTCTAATTGTGGAGTAGCTTTAAAGTTTCAATCTAAAAAATTCAATTTATCTCCTGGAGTGAAGAAAAAAGTTGCTTTAATTGGATCGGCATTGAAATTACAACTTTTTCCTTTTCTAGAAAATATTGCTGTGATTTCTTTTTGACCATTAGCTAAGTTATGAACTGTTGGTTTTCCAGCCATCCCTTGATAAGCATCAGTTGCACTAGTAGCGCCAAAAGTATCTCAATTAGCATTGTCGTTATATTGTCAAAATCTATCTTTAACAGTTCCGTGTTTTCAATGTAGACTATTTCCGTTAACTGCTGTTGAACTTTGATTATATGATAACGCCGGTTGAGCAATTTTTAGTAAACTATTAGGAGTTAATCGATTCATTAATTGAGTTTGAAAATTTGTTCAATTATTTTGAATCGCATGAGGTTGCGCGATAGTTGTTCAATTATTTAAACTATAAGGTTGGTTTAATTGATATTTCATTTCAAAACTAGCGCGTTCAAATTTACCGTTGTTATTATAAACAACATCAGTTGTGATAGTTTCTTTTAAATAATCAATACGATAATGACTTAATGAAAGATTGCTATTCTTAACATCTTTTCAACTCGATACGTGAGCATGAGCAACTATTTGACTAGCTTGAGATGCTTTAGCGTTAAAAATAAAATTATTTCAATCTTTGTAGTTTATTGAAGCAACTTCTACAGGTAACATTAAACATTTTCAGTTTGATGAATTATATGCTTGACCGTCATATTTAATTTGAAAAACAGCTCTGCTTAGTTGTCCATTAACTGATTTATCTATATATACGTTAATTGTTTTGTTGTTTTGATCACTATCGATATGTAAAATATTAAATTGATTATTAGGAGTTCACATTCAATTAAATAATTTTGCACGATAAACGATAATTACTGGTGCTTCTTGACGAGCTTTTTCTTGAAAAGCTGATCAAGAACTATTGTAACCTGCATTTTTTAAATTAGCTTTATAATTATTATCAACATTATTTTTTAATTGTTGAACTTCGTTATTTAGCTTTAAATTTGGTTGAGGAGCTTTAACAGTACTATTTGGATGAGTAGTGTTAAAGTTGTTTAAAATGGTTCCTGTTGTCGCTGATAGACTAATTAGTCCACCAGTTGAAACGAGAACTTTTAAAAGTTTTTTATTTTTCATGTTTACTTCCTTTTAAGTTATTTTTATTGTAAATTTTTAAAGTGGTTTTAAGTAAGTCTAAAATAGCTTACTAATATAATCTTATCAAATTAGATAAATCAATTAAAGTTATTATTAAAGCTTTTTTTATAATATAACTAAAAATTTTATGATTATAATTAAAAAACTTCATTTTAAATGAAGTTTTTTTAATTATTAATTTTCTATATTTTATCAATTATAGTCTAGATACAACGACACCT
>JABABV010000030.1 GCA_014238055.1 Mycoplasmatales bacterium
TTGTTGTTACAGGTTCTCATGGTAAAACAACAACAACTTCCTTGATTGCGTCAATATTTTCTAAAACAAAATTAGATCCAACAATAATTAATGGAGGCGTATTAAACTCTTTAAATAATTCCGCTAAGCTTGGTAAAAGTGACTGGTGTATTTTAGAGTCTGATGAATCAGATGGTAGTTTTATCAATATGTCTCCAACTTATTCAATCATAACTAATATAGATCAAGAACATATGGATCATTACAAGTCCGTAAATAATTTAAAAAAAATATTTATTAAATTTATTGAAAAAACACCTTCTTTTGGAAAATCTTTTATTTGTTTAGATGATAAAAATAATAAAGATTTATTAAGTAAATTAAAAATGAAATAACTCTAGTGTCTCTATCTCTATGAGCATTTCTAAAATAACCATATTGAGATTTAGAAAAATCTATATCTAAATTTACTTTAGGATTAGAATAATTATTTCCAAGCATTTTTTGAAGCTCACTGGAGTTTAATTTTTTCTTAATAGTAAATTTTTTTGAATTAAAAATTTTTGGAAGATTAGAGTTTTTCCAAGAGCCATCTTTAAATTTTTTTCTAAATATGCTTTCAATTTTTTTATAGAAAGATTTACTATTGAAAACTTTAAAGAGTTTTTCTGAGGTTTTTTTTTTTTTAATATAATTATTAAAATTTTTAGACCCTTTGTTTATTCGACTTCTTCCACCCATGATCATATCATCAAAAGATTTCGAATTACTGATTTCTTTAATTAATGTTCTGCAAATACTTTTTGGAATAACGTTACCACCTACTA
>JABABV010000031.1 GCA_014238055.1 Mycoplasmatales bacterium
AGGATGACCAGAATTAGCTTTTTCCACAGCATCTATCGACAAAAACCTAATTGCATTAGACAAATCTTTATGTTGTATGCTCAAAAATTATCCTATCTAGACTAAGAAGATTCTATTTAATAATATAAATATATATATGAAAACTTCTAGCGAAAAAGAAAAAAAACTTAGTTTAGCACTTTCTAAATTAAAAAATTTAAACCATGAAAACCCCAGTCTTACAAATGCTTTACAAAATTTAGATGATCAAAAAAATCAATTAGAAATTGAAAAAAAAGAAATTGAAACAAAATATGAAAATTTGATGCAAGATTATGGACAGCTTAAACAAAAGTTAGATAAAATTAATAAATATCAAGTTAATGAAAAAAAGAAAGAAATAGAATTTTCAGAAAAAATTGATGAATTAAATCAAGAAACAGATACTTTATTAGATGAAATAGATAAATGGCAAATGTAAATATTAAATTTAATGGAAAAGATTTTCTTTTATCTTGTGATGATGGACAAGAAGAACATCTAGAGGAATTGTCGTTACATTTAAATAAAAAATTTAATGAATTAAAGAATAATTTAGGAAATATTGGCGAAAATAAACTTTTGCTTATTGCATCAATTAAAATAATGGATGAATATTTTGAAACAAGAAAAATAATAAATGAAAAAAAAGATGAATTGAAAAATTTATCCAATAAATTTAAAGAATTAAAATCATTAGTATATGATTATAAAGATCAGAAAGAACAAGAAATAAATAAATTAAATGAGGATCAAAGTAAATTTGAAAAAGAAATTGAA
>JABABV010000032.1 GCA_014238055.1 Mycoplasmatales bacterium
CATACTATTTAAAAATTTAATTTAGTTACTATATTAAACTCTATATTTAAATTATAAAACAATATATTTATTAAATGCTTAATCCACTAAATTTCCTATCAAAAATTATCAAATCTAGTAACCAAAAAGAGCTGGATAAATTTAAAAAAACCTCAATTAAAATTAATGATTTAGAAGATGAGATAAGTAAATTGGATGATCAATCTTTTCCACAAAAAACCAAGGAATTAATTGAGCAAATTAGCAATGGAGCTTCTTTAGACGAAATACTACCTGAAGCATTTGCTTTGGTAAGGGAAGCGTCAAGAAGAACAACCAATGAACGACACTTTGATGCTCAAATTATTGGGGGAATTGTTCTTCACGAAAATAAAATTGCTGAAATGAAAACTGGAGAAGGAAAAACTTTAACGATTGCTCTAGCAGCATATTTAAATGCATTATCAAAAAAAAGTGTGCACATAGTTACTGTTAATGACTACTTGGCAAAAAGAGATTGTGAAAATATGAAAAGAATTTATAATTTTTTAGGTCTGACAGCTGGTTACATTAATAATGATCAAACTGATGAAGAAAGAAAATTAAATTATAATTGCAATATTACTTATGCAACAAACAGCGAATTAGGTTTTGATTATCTAAGAGATAACATGAAATTTTCATTTGAATCTATGGTTCAACGAGGACATAACTATGCAATTGTAGATGAGATAGACTCGTGTTTAATTGATGAAGCAAGAACACCTTTAATTATTTCAGGAGGAGTAGAAGACAAGGCAAATCAATATCTTGCT
>JABABV010000033.1 GCA_014238055.1 Mycoplasmatales bacterium
CTTTATATTTCATAATGTGCATGTGGTCGACTTCTTCTTTATAAGTTTGAAGATAAAACATTGTTTGTCGACTTGCATTTCAAGCTGATCTAGCAGTCACAGAAAGTGACCATGTATATATGCAAAAGAATTAAGACTGGTTAGATGTTTGTTACATTATAGTTATGATGTTAAAGAGGTTGGCACCTGAGATTTATTGTAATGACATTTTCTTAAAAGTAATAATTTTGTTAACATTACATAATTGCAAACTAAAAAATGTCAAAAAAATTATATAGGCCTCGTTACGGAGATATAGGAGTTTTAAATGTGTGTGGGAAAAGCACTCCTCCAGACTTTTCATAGGAAATACATTGCAGAAATGGTATTTTCAATGTACTAAAATATATGGAAGGAGTAATTTATATTATAAGGACAATTTTAAATATTTTGTAAAATGAATATTTAAGGCCTATATATTGAAAATCTGAAAAGAAAAATGGGGGTATAGGGCAAAAAATTAACATGGGTTTTTATGGTAAAAGGCAGAGGAGTCCCGCAAAAAATGGCCAAGTTGTGAAACCTCAGGAGCCAACCTCCTTAAATCAATATTTGCATGATTTTATTGAATATTTAATCACACTCAATGTACAATTGTAAAGAAAATCCTAAAGTCGTGGAAAAATAAATTAGAACGAGACTCCAAATTAGTAAGCACCATTTAATAAGTCAGATAGAAAATTAGATAATGGGCTATACGATCGTTTCGGGTAAGAAACCCTCA
>JABABV010000034.1 GCA_014238055.1 Mycoplasmatales bacterium
GATTTTTAAAGCTATGTTAGAAAATTCAGCTAGTGAACAAGGTTCAAGAATGAGTGCAATGGACAGCGCAACCCGAAACGCGGGTGAAATGGTTGACAAACTTACTATTGAGTATAATAGAAGTCGTCAGGCAGCAATTACTAAAGAACTAATAGAAATCATATCAGGAGCAGAGAGTTTATAATTATGAGCAAAGGAATAATTACACAAGTTATTGGAGCGGTAGTAGACGTAAAATTTGATGGAGAACTACCAGAAATTTTAACAGCATTAGAATGTAAAAATGGAGACAACAGACTAGTTTTAGAAGTTGCTCAGCACCTTGGTGAGTCAAGTGTTAGAACAATTGCAATGGATGCTACAGAAGGTTTAAAAAGAGGAGATGAAGTAACTGCAACAGGTGCTCCTATTCAAGTTCCAGTTGGACCAGAAACTTTAGGAAGAATTATAAATGTAATAGGTGAGCCTATTGATGAAAAAGGTGAAGTTAAAACAAAAGAAAAATGGCCAATTCACAGAGCTGCACCTGAATTTAGCGATCAATCAACAGAGACAGAAATTTTAGTTACTGGAATTAAAGTAGTTGATTTGTTAGCACCATATGCCAAAGGAGGAAAAATTGGTTTATTTGGAGGTGCGGGTGTTGGTAAGACAGTACTTATTATGGAATTAATTAACAACGTAGCAAAAGCTCATGGTGGATTTTCTGTGTTTGCTGGAGTTGGAGAAAGAACTAGAGAAGGAAATGATC
>JABABV010000035.1 GCA_014238055.1 Mycoplasmatales bacterium
TAATTGTACTTGATTAAATGAGTGTTGTTTAAATCATTTTTAAAAAGTTACCCCGAGGAGTCCTTATAATGGTAGTCAAATGCCTAAAACGCCTGTATTCTATGTTTTCTCCTATTTATATTGGTTCTTTATTATCATGTAGTCTTATTCTAAATATTCAAAATTCTAAGAGCTAAGAGTAATGGGAGTCTTTAAAACAAGTGATGACTTTGATTTGCCTATCGTTTTATAAAATATCCCTTATATTTGAAGTAAAAAAATCAGAGTACCCAGCGTATAGAATATTTCTACATCACAACTTCAAAGATAACAAAGAGATTGTTATTCATTTGGGTGCTTTATAGAAAAAGAAATATTATATGTTTTAATTAATTTAACATCTGCTTTCGCAAAGTTTTAAGGTTCATGTGAACTCAGTATTGATATCAGTATATTTGGTGTATATGCATCATGAAAAAAGTGCCAAAAATCAATATTCAGCATTTTCAACTAATTCCCGTTATGCAAACTTAACCTACAAGATATAACGACCAATTGACAAAGTTCATTTTAAAAATAAGTTGATAAAAAGTCTATATATCTACCAATCTATAAATGCAATTTTTGACATGTTTATAGATTTGGAAGAAAAATTATAACTTTTTTAAAACACAATAATTTTGCACAAAATTTACAAATGTTATTTGTATATTATTAATGCAGGTACTCCGCTTGTCAAAAGTTCAATGATGCATACATGTTCTTCATAA
>JABABV010000036.1 GCA_014238055.1 Mycoplasmatales bacterium
ATGGCATACAAAAAAGTAGTGCTTATGTGTTAACATTGAAGTAAGCTTTGATATATAAAGATGGCATCCAATAGTGTTTTAAAATTTATTAAGAGGACAATTAATTAAATGAACAAAGAAGATAATTAAAAGTTTAGATAAATTTTGTATAAAATATATAGAGGATCTGTGATAAGTTTTCATTGCATATTGCATTTATGAAATGAGTTTATAATTTATTATTTTTGCGAGGTTTACCGAGCAAAAATAACAAATTATAAACGAGTTTCATAAATGCAATATGCAATGAAAACGAATTTCAGATTCTATTTATCAAATAATTAAAAAACAAGCATTTCCCCACATTTTAACGTTTAAAGCTACTTTTTACGTCACCACTTCCGGTAGAATTTGATCAATCAACGTGATGTCATAGAATCATTGACTTGTTAACAGTGACGTCATAAATCAAAAATATTGTCTTTTGGCGAATGAAAATGTCTCTTGCTGCAGAAATAGAATCACTGCGGAGTGATATCAGTATGTAACTAGTTAGATCATATTGAAAATATTAGACGGCATAAACCGGAAATAACAACAGAATTATTTGATAAAAATATTTATATAGCAAATAAAATAAACTTAAAAAGAATTACGACACTAAAGGTTGTTGTGTCCGACCATTAGTGTCGCAATTGCGACACTAACGACATATAGGCTCAACCGTTAGTGTCGCAATTTCGTAAATGTCGCAAATTCAAATAACGAAA
>JABABV010000037.1 GCA_014238055.1 Mycoplasmatales bacterium
AGGCTATTTCAATTTTAAAGAACTCAGTCAATGTTAAATTTAATGAAAGTGTTGATGTTGCAATCAACCTAGGAGTTGATTCTAAGCAAAGTGATCAGAATGTAAGAGGTTCTGCATTATTACCCAATGGCACAGGTAAAACTATGAGAGTCATTGTTTTTGCTGAAGGAGATGAAGCTGATATAGCTAAAGAGGCAGGAGCAGACGCAGTTGGTATGGATGACTTAGCTGAAAAAATAAAGTCAGGCTATCTAGACTTTGATCTGGTAATTGCTACACCATCAAGCATGAAGATAGTTGGACAATTAGGGCAAGTTTTAGGTCCTAAAGGATTAATGCCTAACCCTAAAGATGGAACAGTAACAAAGAATATTAAGGACGCTGTTCTTAATGCAAAAAAAGGGCAAGCAATGTTTAGGAATGATAAGTCTGGGATCATTCATTGTTCAATAGGTAAATTAAGTTTTGATGATCAAGCAATTAAAGAAAATTTCTCATCCCTTTTGGAGCAAGTTAATAAAAGTAAGCCACCATCTGCTAAAGGAATTTTTATTAAAGCAGTTACTCTTAGCTCAACGATGGGTCCTGGAATAAAGCTAAAATAGTCTTGATATTAACTATAGATCTAAAAAGGTAAAATATGCCACTTAATATAGAAGAAAAAAAACAAGTTGTTAAAGAGCTAAATAGCGAAGCTACAAATTCTGTTGCTGGAGCTATTGCAGAATATAATGGTCTTAA
>JABABV010000038.1 GCA_014238055.1 Mycoplasmatales bacterium
TCATAGGGTACAATGTTAACAATATTTATTGTTTATGGACAATATTCACCACAACAGTAATATTTTTGAAATCAAAGTTCCAGTATATATTAAAAACATAATGTGCATTTTCTTTTTTGCTTGAAAATATTCAAACCATTCTTATTAACAAAAAATAATACACTGCATACAAAAGTCATGACAGATAACTCTGACTTTCAAAAGGAAGGTAACTCACTCTCAGGTAGAAATAGTGTACATTTTATTTAAACTAGCACAGGTAGATAATCTTATAATTAGGGATTATTATTTGATTGATGTTGAAATTAGAAGCGTAGTGATTTTCACTTGAAAGTATGAACCAAATAATTTGTAAGATGTTTAAGAGTGGCCTTGGGTTTTGGTAGCTGTCCTGTAGTATGTAATAAAAATTATTTTTTTTAAATTGTTGGTTTATTGTCGATTCCACTCAGTACAGGCGATATCTCGACTTGCCAAGTTTAATGGTGGGGAAATTTTATAAACCACCGTCAATCCGCAGGGACTTGGCACCCTAGACGCATACTGGCGCAACTCAGGATCGAACTCGCACGTGCCAGCTTGTAGACATTGGTAGTACAACTACTATATCGATTAGGCCACGGCCGACCCTATATACAGTCCAATATGTTTGGGACTATGAATATCAAAATGATAACACATTAACATTAAAAAAATAAGAATACTTACGTTTGTTGATAACTCACACGAATCAAA
>JABABV010000039.1 GCA_014238055.1 Mycoplasmatales bacterium
TATGGGAATATTTGATAATGAACTTAAGAATCATTCATTATGTCACATGGAAAATATTTTTAAAAAATGCTTAAGAATCATTTATTTATTATTTATCAATTACTGTAAAGTGGGTAATATTCGTGGGGGTGTTATTTTTGCTATATTCGCGATTTGCTGATGGTACGCGAATTCAACACCCCGCGAAATACTGAAAAATTATAATACACATATTGTCAATGTTACCTCACTGTACAAATAAACAGTCTGGCAGCGAATTTAAGACCCCGCGAATATGTCCAATTTTGAAATCCGCGAAAATTTGACCCCGCGAAAATAAAGCACTTTACAGTACCCTTGTTCGACATTAGAAACTAATGTATAAACAAATTTAATATATTTATACATAAAATTAATGCACCAGAAAGATTGTCATTAAACATAATTATTTTAATAATTGAAAAAAATATTTCAGGGACCATATTATACAAAAATAAAATTAGTAATTATTAACTCTATAAAGATGACCTACATTTTAGTAATTTGTACAATTGGAATATCTTTTGTATCTTGATTATCTTTCTCATTTATTACTTTTTCAATTTTTAATTTAGCTTTTTCTAAAGTTTTAATTTCTTTTTCAAATTGTTTAACTTTTTTCTTATCAGTTAAAGCTTTTATATCTTCATCTTCATCAAGTTTTGAAAGGCGTGATTTTCTTCTATCTATTAAATCGGTAATTTTTTCA
>JABABV010000003.1:0-40488 GCA_014238055.1 Mycoplasmatales bacterium
ACGTATTACCTGATCCAATCCATAATTCAAAAGTAGTTACTAAAGTAATTAATAATATTATGCAAGATGGGAAAAAAGGTTTAGCACAACGTATTTTATACTCAGCTTTTGATAAAATTCAAGAGAAAACTGAACAACAACCAATGGAAGTTTTTAATGCTGCAATCAACAACATTATGCCGCAATTAGAACTGAAAGTTCGTCGTGTTGGTGGAACTAACTATCAAGTTCCCATCGAAGTAAACGGAGAACGCCGTCAAACATTAGGACTAAGATGATTAATTCGTTATGCGCGTTTACGTAACGAAAAAACTATGGCTGATCGTCTAGCTAATGAAATTATTGATGCATCAAACGGAACGGGTGGGTCTGTTAAGAAAAAAGACGATACTCACCGTATGGCTGAAGCAAACAAAGCGTTTGCTCATTATCGCTGATAATAGATGGCTCGTGAATATAGCTTAGCCAAAACGCGTAATATCGGAATCATGGCACATATTGATGCCGGTAAAACTACAACTACAGAACGTATTCTGTATCACACAGGTAAAATTCATAAAATTGGTGAAACTCATTCAGGTGAATCACAAATGGATTGAATGGAACAAGAACAAGAACGTGGAATTACGATCACTTCAGCTGCTACAACAGCATTTTGAAACGATCACCGCGTAAACATTATCGATACACCAGGTCACGTTGACTTTACAGTAGAAGTTGAACGTTCATTACGTGTATTAGATGGTGCTGTTGCTGTGTTAGATGCTCAATCAGGAGTAGAACCTCAAACTGAAACAGTTTGAAGGCAAGCAACTACTTACAAAGTTCCCCGTATTGTATTCGTAAATAAAATGGATAAAATCGGAGCCGACTTTGCATATTCAGTAAAAACTATTGGCGATCGTTTAGGTGCGCATGCCGTTCCTATTCAATTACCAATTGGTGCTGAAAATGACTTTGATGGAATTATTGATTTAGTAGAAGCTAAAGCTTACCACTTCGACGGTAAAGCAGATGAGGAATACAAAGAAATTCCAATTCCTGCTGATATGGTTGAAGCTGTTAAAGCAGCTCGTACTGAATTAATTGAAGCTATTTCAGAATTTGATGAAGAATTAATTATGAAATATCTTGATGGAGAAGAAGTTTCAGTTGCTGAAATTAAAGAAGCAATTCGTACTGCAACATTAACTTCACAATTCTTCCCAGTAATTTGTGGAACAGCGTTTAAAAATAAAGGTGTTAAATTTTTATTAAATGCTGCAATCGATTACTTACCATCACCAATTGAGATCGAAGCTATTAAAGGGATCTTGCCAAATGGTGAAGAAGCTGAACGTCCTGCCGATGACAACGGACCTTTCTCAGCTTTAGCATTTAAGATTATGACTGACCCATTCGTGGGAAAATTAACATTCTTTAGAGTTTACTCAGGAATCGTTAATAAAGGTTCATATATCTTTAATTCAACTAAAGATAAGAAAGAACGTATTGGACGTATCTTACAGATGCATGCCAATAATCGTGCTGAAATAGATTGTGTATATGCTGGAGATATTGCTGCTGGTGTTGGTCTTAAAGATACTAGTACAGGAGACACATTATGTGATCCTAAAAACCCAATCATATTAGAATCTATGGTATTCCCTGAGCCAGTTATTTCACTTGCTCTAGAACCAAAAACTAAAGCTGACCAAGAAAAAATGTCAATCGCATTACAAAAATTAGCAGAAGAAGATCCAACATTTAAAACATTTACAAACATCGAAACTGGACAAACTATTATTGCCGGTATGGGTGAATTG
The DNA here is from genome assembly GCA_014238055.1 of Mycoplasmatales bacterium. Lineage (GTDB taxonomy): Bacteria > Bacillota_I > Bacilli_A > Mycoplasmatales > JABABV01 > JABABV01. The sequence continues at coordinate 1,806 of JABABV010000003.1, forward strand.
CATTTAGATATTATTGTTGATCGCTTAAGACGTGAGTTTAAAGTTGCTGCTAACGTAGGTGAGCCACAAGTTTCATATCGTGAAACATTAACTACTACTGCCGATGTTGAAGGTAAATACATTAAACAATCTGGTGGTCGTGGACAATATGGACACGTACAAATTAAATTCGAACCAAACCCTGATAAAGGATTTGAATTCGTTGATAAAATTGTTGGTGGACGTGTGCCGAGAGAATATATCGGTTCAATTAAAGCGGGATTAGTTCAAGCTTTAGAAACTGGTCTTTTAGCTGGTTATCCAATGATCGATGTTAAAGCGACATTATTCGATGGTTCATACCATGATGTCGATTCATCAGAAATGGCTTATAAAATTGCTGCATCTTTAGCATTGCGTGAAGCAACTAAAAAATGTAACGCTGTTTTATTAGAACCAATTATGAAAGTTGAAGTAGTTGCTCCAGAAGAATATTTCGGAGACGTAATGGGTGATTTATCATCTCGTCGTGGACAAATCGTTGGTAGTGAACAACGCGGTAACGCTAAAGTTACTCAAGCGGAAGTTCCATTATCAGAAATGTTTGGTTACGCAACACAACTACGTTCATTTACTCAAGGACGAGGAACTTATACAATGATTTTTGCGCATTATTCAAAAGCGCCGAAAAGTATTTCAGAAAAAATTATTGAAAGTCGTCAAAAGTAATTACAAAACAAAATATATAATAAAAATTTAATAACTAAAATATTATTTTAATGATATAATTTTAGTTATAATTTATAATATAGGTAAATATAGAAAACCTAAATTCGGAGGTAAATTCAAATGGCAAAAGAAAAATTTGATCGCTCGAAGCCCCATGTTAATATTGGGACTATTGGTCATGTTGACCATGGTAAAACTACTTTAACAGCAGCGATTACTACAGTATTAGCAAAAACAGGGAACGCAAAAGCGATGAACTACGCAGCGATTGATGCAGCACCTGAAGAAAAAGAACGTGGGATTACAATTAATACTGCTCACGTAGAATACGAAACAGCCAACCGTCATTACGCACATGTTGACTGTCCAGGACATGCTGATTATGTTAAAAACATGATTACTGGTGCTGCCCAAATGGATGGAGCTATCTTAGTTGTAGCTGCAACAGATGGACCAATGCCACAAACTCGTGAACATATCTTACTTTCACGTCAAGTTGGAGTTCCTAAAATTGTTGTATTTTTAAATAAATGTGACATGGTTGACGATGAAGAATTACTAGACTTAGTTGAAATGGAAGTTCGTGACTTATTATCAGCTTACGACTTCGATGGTGACGATGCTCCAGTAATCCGTGGTTCAGCACTTAAAGCCCTTGAAGGGGAAGCTAAATGAGAAGCTAAAATTATCGAACTTATGGAAGCTGTGGATACATATATCCCAACTCCAAAACGTGATACAGACAAGCCATTCTTATTAGCTATTGAAGATGTATTCACAATTACAGGACGTGGTACTGTTGCTACCGGTCGTGTTGAACGTGGATCAATCAAAGTTGGAGACGAACTAGAAATAGTTGGTTTCGGAGACACTAAAAAAACAATAATTACTGGAATCGAAATGTTCCGTAAATTATTAGATTTTGCTCAAGCAGGAGATAATGTTGGTGCATTACTTCGTGGTGTAAACCGTGAACAAATTCAAAGAGGGCAAGTTTTATGTAAACCTGGCTCAATCACACCTCATATTTCTTTCAAAGCGCAAATCTATGCACTTAAAAAAGAAGAGGGTGGACGTCATACTCCATTCTTCGGTAACTACCGCCCACAATTCTATTTCCGTACTTCAGATGTAACTGGTTCAGTTGAATTACCATCAGGAGTAGAAATGGTAATGCCTGGAGATTCTACAGAAGTAACTATTAACTTAATTTCTTCAGTAGCGATCGAAAAAGGTACAAAATTCTCAATTCGTGAGGGTGGACGTACTGTTGGTGCCGGAACAATCGTAGACATTATTAAATAATAATTTCTCAATAATTAAAAAACAACTTAGTATTAATTTGCTAAGTTGTTTTTTAATGCTCTAAAGTTCTTGAATATTTCAATTATAAAGTAACAAAATATATGCTATAGTATTTATAATTACAATATAAAAATGAGTAAAAATAAGGAGAAATAGATTATATGAAGAAAAAAAATAAATTATTATTTTTAACACTAGGAGCTGGTTCCTTAATTAGTTCAACTATGATCGTTAATAGTTGTTCAGTTAAAACCCCAGAAAATAAAAACACTTTTACTAAATTTTCTAATTCAGCTATTGAAGATAGTAAAAATTTAGATAGTATTGTGACTATGTTAAATAACGATAAAGATAATCTGCCAGGAAATTTTAAATATAGGAATGTTTTTAAATATGAATTATTATTTTATAAAAAAGCTAGTTCTGATAGCAAAAACAATGTTCATTTTTCAGTTATTTTAAAAAATTATCCAGAGTCTTATACTCAAGAAGCTTATAAAATAACGCTAAGTATTAAATATTCGCAAAATTCTAAGCAAAGTAAATATGATATTAAAAATTGAAAAATTACTAATTCGTCTTTAGAAAATATCTATAGTTGAGACTTGTTTAAAACAGAAGCTGTCGATGAAAGAAATGTCATATCAATGATGCGACCAGCTATTGTACAAGAATTAAGTAATATTAAATCTGCTGAAGCAATCGATCTATTACAACCAACTTTTCACTTTGATAACGTGATTAACGATACCAACCATAGTTTAATCGCTAAAATAGGGTTTTTAAATAGTAAAAAAACAATTAGTTTACAAATCGAACAATCTAATAGAAATAGATATAGTGTTAATTTGTGGGCACCGTATCAAGATTTAAACTTTAGTAATTGAGATTTAACTGATAATAGTTTATATAGTTTTCTAAATCAAGCTAGTCAAGAAAATGTATTTAATATTTTAGAAAATGCTAAGAACGATAAAAGTTCTCCGATATTTAAAGTTAATTTTGATAAAAATAATATTATTAAAATTAAAGATGTTAAGAAAGATTTTGCTAATAGTAGTTTTGTTTATAATGTGTTTGTATTTGTAAAAGATGCTAAAAATCAATTAAAATTTGAATTTAGTTGCAACATATCATTACAATTTAATATTTATAATATTTTAAAATATAATATAAAACAATGAAAAATTAGTGATTTTAAATTATTTAAAACAACAGATAATGATAAACAAAAAACATCTTTTGTGAATTGAAGTAAACGTTTTAAAAATCAAACGACTCTGGCTAAAGAAAGTTTTTTAACTAAAGCAGTCAATTATGAGTTAGGATCATTATTCCCTATTGGTAAAAAAGATTATTTATTTTTAAAATTACTCGAAAATGATGATTTAAGATTAAATCTTAAATATCAATTAGTTGATGAAACGACTAATAGAAAATTTATCATCAATGTTACGAACGAAATTACTGGATTAAATGCTGAAGTAACCGAACTTTATTTAAATAGTGAAATAGGTGTTAATTATGAACTTTAAAAAAATTATGTTAGGAACAACTTCTTTAGCGTTGCTGCCTTTAACTGTTTTAACTTTTAATAATTTAAAAATCACAACTAATAACAAAATATCTACTACAAGCTTAAATACAATAACTTCACAACGAGTTAATATTTTAGATGATAATTTTTATATGAATTCTGGATATAATAGTGTTACAAAAAAAATAACTCATAAAAGTATTTTTGAAAGTTCGCAAAAACAATTTGATCTTGAATATATTAATAGTGATTTATATACTAAAGCTATTACTCATCGAGAAATGAATAGATATTACGATCATAAATATTCGTTTTTACATCAAAACTGAATGAGTTCATTAACTAATGAAAATAGTAATAAAAATCTAAAACCTTTAAAAATTTATTACTATTTTAAGGAAAGTGGCACTCTTAAAAATTTAAGTTTAAATAGTCAAGTAGTTAAAAATGATGCTCGCAGCGAAGCTAGTTCTGATAAAAATAAATTTTTCACAGATTATGGTGATAGCTATATTTCTCAAATTGATATAGCTAGCGTTGGGGGAATTGAAATAAATATCTTACCTAACTCTACAAAAGGATTAACAGAATTAAAAAATAATTTTTGAAGTGAATCAAATTATAGAATGAATCCTGAAAATCGTAATATAGATAATTTAGGAAATATTGATTGAAATTTATTATCAGAAGATACTAATAGTAGTTTTTCAATTAATGTTAAAGGATTTGGATTGGGATTAGATCCTAATAATAAGCTTAACTTTATAAAAAAATTAAATCATTTTTCAATAAGAAGTGCTTCATCTAAAACAATTGATAATTCTTTTAAAAAGATTAATAATATTTTTAAAGATTATTATTATAATCAGTTTAGTAATGAATCTAATATTTTTAATTCTAAAAATGATAACGATATCAATATTAAAAATATGTTATTAAGTTCAGAATATAATGTAGGCTATGATAAATTTAATTTACCTAATAAAAATCTATCGAATACAATTTTTTTAGATAAAGTCCAAAGTTCTTTTAACAAATATCGAGAATTAAAAAAAGATATTACAATAATGTATTCTAATGAAGATGCTATTAATATCGACTTAAAAAAACAAATCTTTAAAAATTATAGTGATGGAGATAATAGTGTTGAATATTATTTAGATAATATTCAACAAATATTAGCCAATAATATTAATTTATTTAGTGATGGTCAAGAAACGGATGACAATGATCTTGTTTTAAAAGATATTAACTCTAATCTAGCTAAAATTTTTAAAAATCCATTACTTAAGAAATTAGATTATATATTAAGGTTTGAATTTTCTTTCGATGAAACATATCCTTTATATACTAATGATTTTTCAACTAAAGTTATACCGATACCTTTAGATGTAGATACTTTAAATGGTGCAAGTAATAATTATAATTATTACGTAACAGAACCTGGAATAGACCAACCTTCAACATCTACATTTAAATTAGATTATATGAATTTAAATTTAACTCGTTTTGATGACTTACTTTCTTATAACGAAGCGTTGAATGGACATCAATATTTCGCAGTTTATGTAGGAATGTATGATGTAATGAATGGAGAAAAAACAGATTCTATTAAACAAACATTTATCTATAATGGTATAGAAGAAGGAACTAAAAGAATAGAATTTTCAGGAGATTTTTTATCTAATTCAGTATGAACTATGTCTTCTTTATACTGGGCAGGTAAAAAGAATGATAATGTTGATTGAGTTTCTAAAAGAGTAAATAATCGATCATATTGTAATTTTGAAGATATGTTTAACGTAACTTCAAACTGAAAATAAAAATAAAAAAATAAAAAAAGTAAATTACAATAATTTACTTTTTTTATTTTAGTGTTTTATTAAACTGCTAATATTTGATGTATCATTAATACAGATATATTTAGAGGTTTATCAATAATTAAAAAACAACTTAGTATTAATTTACTAAGTTGTTTTTAATGCTCTAAATTAAATTTATGATAAGATTATTGTCAAGTGTAACAATAAAAATAAATATATAGATAAAATAAGTATATAAATGCTATATATAAAGAGTTTATTGAAAATTAAAGATTAAGTGATAAAAATGATTAAAAAAATTTATTAGTCTAATAAACTAAGTAATTTTTGTTAATTATGTATGCTATATTATTCATAATTCAGATATAAAATAAGGAGAAATATATTATATGAAGAAAAAAAATAAATGATTATTTTTAACACTAGGAACTGGTTCCTTAATTAGTTCAACTATGATCACTAATAGTTGCTCAGTTAAAACTCCGACAAATAATAATGCTTTTACTAAATTTTATAATTTAGCTATTCAAGATAGTAAAAATTTAGATAATGTCCTTATTATTATAAATAATAATAAAAACGACTTACCGCATTTTATTAAAGATCACAACATTCTTGAAGATGAAGTGTTTTTTTATAAAAAAGCCATTTCTAACAATAAAAACAAAATATCTTTTTCTGTCATTGTGACTGATGGTGGAAAAAATCGTCAAAATGCTTATCGAGTAAATCTAAGTATCGCATATGATGATAGTTCTAATAAATATAATATTAAAAATTGAAAAATTGAGAATACATCCGTAGAAAAACTATCTAGTTGAGACTTATTTAAAACAGAAGCTATTAATGAAAGAAATAAGATGTCATTAATAATGCAGTCAGGAATCATCAAACAATTAAGCAATTTAGAAATGATAAGAACAATTAATTTATGACAACCAATTTTTCACGTTAATAATGTGTTTAATGATAAAGATCATAGCTTAATTTCTAAAATAGGATTTTTAAATAATAAGAAAACAATTAGTTTACAAATTAAACAAACTAATCATCAAAGCTATAATATCGATTCGTGAAAACCGTATCAAAATTTTAACTTTAGTGACTGAAATTTAAATAATAGTTTATATAAATTTTTAAATAATGCTAATCAAGAAAATGTATTTAATATTTTAAAACATGCTAAGAACGATAAAACATCACTAATATCTAAAGTTAATTTTGATAAAAATTCAGTAATTAAAATTAAAGATATATATAAAAATTTTGCTAGCAATGATTTTATTTATAGCGTTGTTGTATTTAAAAAAGATGATAAACAACAACCAAAGTTTGTATTTAGATGTAACTTATCATTACAATTCAACATTTATAATATTGTAAAATACAATATTAAACAATGAAAGATTAATGATTTTAAATTATTCACTACCTCAAGAGAAAATGCTCAAAAAATAGATTTTGAAAAATGAAGTAATAAATTTAAAGCAATGAAATTTATTGATAAAAAAGAGTTTTTAATAGATTGAGTTAATTATCAATTAAATCCTTTATTTCATCTTAGTGATAAAGACAACGTATCATTAAAATTAATAGAAAACAATAGTTGAGAGTTCAACCTTAAATATCAAATGATTGATCATACAACTAAAGAAACATTTATTATGAATGTTTCTGAAAGAGTTAGTCTATTAGCTGCTAAAATTAATGAATTTTATTTAAATAACGAAAGTGGTGTTTAATGATGAAATTTAAAAAGATTATCTTAACAACAGTTTCATTAGTTTCACTACCTTTAACTATATTAACTTTTAATGATTTAAAAGTTAATGGAAACACATTAATTAAAGCGACTACAATAAATAAAGTTAATTTAAAGCACGTTAATATTGTTGGTAATAAATCATATATTAATTCTGGATATAATAGTGTTACCGCAAAATTAACTAATACGAGTATTTTTGAAAAAAATAAAGATAATATAACTATAAATAATAAAGTAACTCATTTTGAAAATAATGCTTTATCTTACGAAAGTTTAAGTAAAATTTTAAATCCTCAAAATAGCCAAGAAAAATATTCGTTTTTAAAAGAAGATGTAGTTACATCTTTAACTAACGAGTATGACGATTATAAAAGTTTAAAACCGCTAAAGATTTATTATTATTTTAATGAAGAAGAAAAGATTAGTGAGTCAAATATAGTAAAGCAAAAAATAAAATCGAGTGCTCAAGATGAAAGTAATAACAATCCAAATAAATTTTTTCAAGATTATGGTGATGAATTTATTGCTGCTTGTAATTTAAATATTGTAGGTGGTGTAGAAATAAACATAATGCCTAGTTCTAACAAAGCACTCACTCAGTTAAAAAATAATTTTTGAAACAGTAAAAATGATGACAATAGAAAACTCGATCAATTAGGTCAAAATAATTGAAATAAATTATCAGGAACTGATGATGATGTTTTTTCTATCGACGTTAAAGGCTTTAGTATCGGACTAAACCGTAATAATAAAATAAGTTTTATTAAAAATTTAAACAATTTATCAATTAATGATAGTTCTTCAACGATGATTAATAAGTCTTTTAAAGAAATTAATAAGCTTGTTAAGCAAGGTTATGAGCAACTTAGAGATCAAAAAAACATTTTGGATGTTGAAGATTATGGAGAAATAAACATTGATAATCTTTTAGTAAATTCTTTTATTAGATATAATTATGGAGCTGTTAGATTACCATTTAAAAATTTATCAGATTTAAATTATTTAAATCAATGTCAAAATGCTTATGATAAATATCGAGAATTAAAAAAAGATATTGTTTTAATGTATTCTAACGAAAATAAAATTGATCGTAATTTTAAAAAATATCTTTTTAAAAATTATAATAACCAAAATAGTAGTGTAGAAGACTATTTAAATGCTATTGGAAGTCTTTTTAGAAAGCATTCAGATTGATTCGTTGCTGGACAAAGAACTACTAAAAATTATTTAATTATAAATGCTATCAACTCTCATTTAAATCAAATTGCACAAAATATTTGGTTAAAAAAATTAGATTTTATATTAAGATTTCGACTTTCTTTTAGTGATAAAGAATATCTATCTGATAGTAATTTTTTTATAACGTTAGTGCCAATACCATTAGACATAAATACTTTAAATGGTAAAAGTGATCATTATAGTAGTTGCCAATTGTTTTTAAGTTATAATAATATTCCTGCAGAAATTAAATTTAAATTTAATAATATTGATTTAAATTTAACTGATTCATATGTCATACCAAATTATAACGATGTTTGAAATGATAGCCAAGAATTTAAAGTATCTATAGGGATGTCAAATTCTACAACGAGTATAGAAAACAATAACATTGAAAAAACCTTTAATTATGTCGGTATAGACTCATCAAGAACTAACGGTATCATGTTTATAGGAGATGAAAAGTCTAACTCTGAATATGTTAAATCAAAAATATTGTGATGCGGAAAGAAATTCAATACTACTTTTATTAATGATGGATTTCAAAAACGAAATAGTATGTCGTATTGTAATTTTACAGATATGTTCGATGTAACTTCAAACTGAAAATAAAAATAAAAAAATAAAAAAAGTAAATTGCAATAATTTACTTTTTTTATTTTTTTATTTTTATTAAACTGCTGATATTGGATACATTATCAATGTGAATGGATCAGGAGCTTTGTTAGGGTTAAAAAACATTTTAAATGATAATGTAGCTATTTTTGCTTTTGCATTATCTGTTTCGTCACCCGCACCCTTGCCTGTATTAGTAATTGTAATAGTCACTGATTTTTCTTGTTCACTAAATTCTAAATCTTTTGAAAGTTTAAAATTAATACGATTAATACCTTTAGATTCAGTAATGATTCATTTTCAAGTATATTTTGATTTAGAATTTTCTTCACCAGGAAAAGGATAATCACTTTGAGATCAATTTTGTTTACCTTTTGGTAGATGATTTGTAGGATATCGATCAAATGCTGAACTTGTTGCAAACGAACTATATCTTTTAACTAAACCTCTTAAGTTAACAACTTTAGAATCTGTATATTTGCCTTCTACATCATTAGTTATTTTTGTTATATAACTTTTTCAGCTATCATAACTATAAGATACCTTACTAAATTTTCAGCCAGTATTATGAACAGTGTTATCTACTTTAGCGCCATAAATTTTGTTCAATTCATTGTCTTTTGTAGTATTCATATCTATTGCACCTGTTGAAGATTGCAATTTTTTATCTAAAATAGTTACTTTTATACCATTATCAGTGTCAACAGGAAGTTGAACAGTTAAAATTGGATTTGGATTTTTATTTTTTCAACCATCTACATTATTTTTTATAAATGTTTTAAAACCATCTTTAGTTACTGAGTCAGATGCTGATTTTTGAAAATCCTTTAAATCATAATGACTGTTTCAGTTAGCTACATCGAAAGATTCTCCGGTTCATGTTTGAGTAAAAGTTAATGTAGTATCAGTTAAAAACCCATAAGTATTATCAGGTGTTAAAATAGCTGTTAAAGTAATAGTATGTTTTTCGTCATCTTGCGTAAAGGCAGCGCCTTCATCTTTAAGGTGTAAATTATTACTTGTAGAGCGACCTTTTTGGTCAACACCTTTTAAGTCAAAGTTTACATTTTTTAAAAATTTATAATTATCGTTATAAACAGATTTGATAGCTTTTCAATCATTATCAGCATTATTAGCAGATGTTAAAAAATCGTTTCAATCTTGATAATCAACTGGTTTTGTTGCTGTTCATGCTCCTGAACTATAAGGTGTTCCATTACCGTCATTAACTTTAAAAGTAATAGTAAAAGTACTTTTTTGCTTTTTCGTTTGATCTATTAATGTTGTTGTTAAAGTTTTGTTATCGTCATGAGCAACCACACCATTAATAGTTTTGCCACCTAAAGCTACGATTTGGTCTGATGTTGATCATCCATTCGCACCTACATTAGCATCAGCAATGTTTGTAATAGTTTCAGCTAAAGCAGCTTTTTTAAAACCATCTCAATCATAATAAGCAACGGGCTTAGTTGCTACTCACTCATTTACGTTATATGAAGTTTGGTCTTTACCATTAGCATCTGCAAAAGAGATAATAAAAGTTGCCATTTCTTTTTTAGTACTATTAATAATAGTAGCGCTTAAAGTTTTTGAACTATCATCACTAGTTATTCCAGTTCCTGAAAAATTAACAGTATTACCTTTCGCTCAATTAGTTGTTGCGATAGTTTGTGCAACGATGTTTGCAACGGTTTCTTTTGAAGCATCTTTTTTAAAATCAGCTCAAGTCTCTTTCTTTGGATTATTAGGATTTTTACCTTTACTATTCCCACAACTTACTACTGTTAAGGCAGTTGTTGTTGTAACTGCACTCACAGCTCCTATAGATAAAAATATTTTTGATATTTTTTTATATTTCATTTTTTCACTCCTTATTTATACTATATGTGTAAAACAAATATTTAGCATAATTGTAATGCCAAATATTTGTTCACCTCAATAATTATATAATTTTATTTATAAAAATCAATCAATTATTAAAATTTAACAAATAAAAAAATCAAATCTTTAATTTGATTTTTATAATATTTAAATAATTAAGATTATGTAAAATAAAAACTTTAAAATAATTTAATGCGCAATTCAGTCAGGGTCTCTATCGATAATTAAATTAGAACTAAGTTGAACGATATTAAAAATTGTTCTATATGATTTTAAATAATTAAGATGTACTGGAATTTTTGAACTAATTCTACGATCATTTTTAAGATCAATAGTATTAATATCTTTATCGTATTGTAAAGAAACATTAAAATTAAGAGCAGGATGAACTACTGTTGAATCATCTTTTTTAAAATCACTTACAATGACATAGATATGAGCACGAGGATTATTAGTTTTGTCGTGCGTTTGAGGGAATTCATTTTTTAGTCATTCTAAATTTTTAAATTTTGAAGGCGCTAATTCTAATACTCAAGTACCGATTGAATGGAGCTCAGAAACTGAAGCAGCAGTTAATGCATCTAAACCAGCATAAAATCATTTTCCATAATCTGATAACACAACATTAAAATCAGTTGTTGCAAAATTACGACTACCTTGTTGAATAGCTGTTAAGATCGTTTGACCACTAAGATTTGAACTTTGAATTGTAAAATGAATCGTATGTTCATTGTCGTTAACTGAAGGTGTTTCTGTCGTTAAAGAACTAGCGAAGGCACTATCTTGAAATTTTGCAACTCAACTTTCAGGAATCAACATATTATGTTTATTATTATTTTGAACAGCTTCTAGCACTGCTAAAATATTTGCAGAAGTTGATAATGATTTTATAGCTGCTTGTTTATAAGCGTTTCATCCAGAGGGAGCGACTGGTTGAACGGTACATATTCATTGTTTAACATTATATTTTACTTTATTGGAATATGTGATCTTGAAATTAGCAAATTCATTTTTACTTTTAGAATCAATTACAATTTTTATAGTAGGTGATAATGAAGTAAAAGTTGTGATAGTAAGATCGTTAGATGTTATTCCTTTTCATAAAGTCGGTGCATTAACAGCATTTTGAACGATATTAAGGGCAGCTTCAGCTTTGGCCGCTTTTAAAAAAACATTTCAATCATCAATTTTATCTACTCAATAATCTTTTTCATTATAATTATCGCTTCCATTTTCAGTAGCGACAATTGTTGCTTGACCACTTAACTTAGAACTTTTAATCGTAAAACCGATTTTATGTAGTGAATCTTGAATTTGGGGAGCGGAAGCAGTTAATGATTTTTCAAAATCAAGATCTTCGAAAGCAGATACTCAATTTGCTGGAATAATTCCGTTCTCAGAATTATTTTGATTAATACTTACTAGAATTGTAAGAATTCCATCTGAGGTCGAAACAGCTGCTTCAGCATCTAATTTATAATTAGTTCATGTCGTAAAAGTTTTCGGTTGCACAGTACAATTTCAAACGCTAACTACGTATTTAGTATTATCTTTATAAACGGCTGTAAAAGTAGCGTATTGTCTTTGACTTTTAGAAGTGATGACAACTTTGATATTATGTCCATCAACAGTTGGTCCTGATGTAATAGAAACATCACCATCTTTTAAATAAGATCAACCACTAGCTTTTATAGTTGAGTTTTTCACAATATTAAAGGGTGATTCAGCTTCAGCTGCAGTTTTAAATTCGTCTCAACTATATTTTTTAGCAGGTGGAGAAGGATTTTTATGACCACAACTAACAGCTAATGTAGCAACTGAAGTAGTTGCAAGCCCTAACGACGAAGCAGATAAAATAACTTTCCATATTTTTGCTTTATTTTTTTTCATTTCTTTACTCCTTGATTACTTTGAGTAACGTTATTTAAAAAAATCTAAACGGCAATTGTCTATAATATTTTTTGTTATTTATTAGTTTATTTATATAATAATTATATCAAAATCTAAATAATTTTTTGGCTTTGATATAATCAATAGTTTAAATATTTTATTTTTTGTAATATAATGTTAATATGAAAATAAAACGTAATATATACAACAATCGTTGATTATACAATTTCCAAAGATATTCTTGAATGATTTTAAGTCAATATCTTTGAGTTTTACTATACGCTTTTGTGATCGGATTATTATATTGAATTTTTCACAACGACATTCCGAAACCTAAAAGTAATATTATTGAAAGTATCTTAATTTATACTGTAGTTTTAGGGCCTTTTATGATGTTTGGTTTTAGTTTGCTTTGTGTCTTTTTAGGAACGTGATATTTCCGTTCTTTAGTATGAGTTACAGCATTGTTTGTTGTTTTTGCAATTCCCGTATTATTCTTTTCTTTCAGTGCTTAATATTTATTATAAATTATTAAAAAACAACCATCTTTAATTAATGGTTGTTTTTTTAATAATAAATTAGTTTATTATTATTTATCTATTTTTAAAAGTAATGAAGGGTGATATGGATTTGCTGAAGTAGCATCTTTTTCAATTTCAAAAAAAGTTGTAAAAGTATTTAAGTCAAAAGTGCTTCCTCATTTATATTGGTATTTAACGTGCATCGGAAACGATGAAGTAATTTTTTTATCGTTTTTAGGATTCACTTCACCTACGTTGATACCGTATCATAAAGTCATGTTGAACGAAATCTCTTGATTTCCTTCATTGATTGGTTTTAAATCGCTAATGATAGCGTAAATATGAAATATTGAACTATCATTTTCATTATAAGCATTTAAAATTTTTGTCAAGTTATGGAATCTTGGTAAAATACTATGATCATTTAAAATAGCGAAACCAGATATATATTTACTTTCTGTGCCTCAACTAGTAATGTTTTCAATCCCTTTATAAAATCATTGTTCAAAATTAGATTGTTGAACATCAAAATCAGTAATCGTAAAAGGATTAGTTCCTTTTTCGCGAGCAGTTAAAGGAACTTGTCCGCTAACGTTTGAACTAGTGATTATAAATTGTAAAGTATGTTTATCATCATTAATCGTTGGTTTTGCAGCCGTCAAAGAACTAGCGAAGGTGCTATCTTGGAATTTTGCAACTCAAGTTGCGGGAATAATTTTATTAAGATGATTATCTTTTTGCACCGATTCTAAAACAGCTAATATCCCAGATGAACTAGAAACTTGTTTCGTAGCAGCGTCTTTATAAGTTTCTCAATTAGAAGGCGGAATTGGTAACACTGTACATACTCAATTTTTAACGTTATATTTAACGTTTGTAACATATTTAATATTAAAAGTTGCTCATTCATTTTTAGCTTTATAGTCAATTACAACACTAACATCAGGACTTATTGAAGAATTACTACGGATCGTAAGGTCGTTTGCCTTTAAGTCTTTTCATATTGAAATTACTGGACTTGAATTATCAACTATTCTAATGGCTGTTTCAGCAAGAGCAGATTTATTAAATTCATCCCAACCATTCGATTTGGCAACTCAATAATCGCTCGTTTCGTATCGATCGTTTCCGTTTTCGGTAGCCATAATTGTCGCCTGACCATTTAAGTTTGAACTTTTAATAGTAAAGCTAATTTTATGTTTAGTATCTTGAATTTGAGGGTTAGTAGCAGTTAATGATTTCATAAAATCAGAATTTTTAAAAGCGTTAACTCAAGCTGTTGGAATTATTTCGTTATTAGGATTATCGTTTTGAATACTTATTAAAATTTCAAGAATACCAGCTGAAGTCGACACTGCTTCTTGAGCATCTAATTTATAAATATTTCATGCCGTAAAATCTTTAGGTTGAACGGTACAATTTCAAACACTATTTACGTATTTAGTATTATCTTGATAAATTGCTATAAAAGTAGCGTATTGTCTTTGACTTTTTGAAGTGATGACAACTTCAATATTGTGTCCATCAACAGTTGGCCCGGACGTAATAGAAACATCGTCGTCTTTTAAATAAGATCAACCAATAGCTTTTATAGTTGCATTATTAACGATATTAATTGCTGATTCTTTTTCAGCGGCAGTTTTAAATTGGTCCCAACTATATTTTTTGTTAGATGAAGGATTTTTATGACCGCAACTAACAGATATAGCGGCAACTGAACTAGTTGCTAATCCTAAAGCAGTAGTCGAAAAAATAATTTTCAATATTTTTGATTTCATTTTCTTACCTCTGATCATTTTAATTAATTTTTTAATTTAAATTATTAGTAGTTAAATAAATGATTATTATTGAATTCTATCTATATGATAATTATATCAAATTTAATTATTTTTAATTTCGATAACAAATTGCTATATAAAAATAAAAAAGTAAATATTATGAATTTACTTTTTATAAATTTCGTATTACTAAATATATTTATTAATTTTGAGCCATTAAAGGATAGATGATCTCTTCATTTGGAAGAGCAGCTCCAGTAGCATTATCATAAAACATTCTAAACATTATACGATTATCTTGAAGAGTACCTTGACCGCCTTTATCTGTTAAAACTATTTGAAGCATTTGCTGCGAATCAGAAACAGTTATGTCATAAACGTCAAAAGTAGTTTTATTGACATTATCTTGCCCGCCTAAAAAGATGGCATACATACCGGTATGATTTTTATACCCTGGAAAATTTAAACCGTAATCAGCTTTCGTTCAAACGCCTTTCCCTGGTTGGAAATGATTTTTAGGAAAAATGCTTGGATCGTTGCTTTGAGTGTATAAAAAATATTTTCACATTAAACCACGAGTGCTTATCGTATCACTATCTGGTAATGTCCCTTTTGTATTTTTAAGTCAATTTTGAGTTATATTTTCTTTTCACATATCGTATGTAAAACTACTATCACTAAATATTCAACCTGTAGGTGATTGAGATTTTGTTGAAGTTTCTCCATATATTTTATTTAAACCATTATCACTATTATCAAGTTTAATCGATGCTTTTGCATTAGAAAAATATTTAGAATTTTTTAACATTAAACTAAATGTATTATTAACAGTTTTTCCTTGATCTCATGTAATGTATTCACTATCTTTGCTTCAATTTGAAATCAAAGAAGCGACTAAATCTTGAAAAGCTTTTGAATTATCTTTGATGCTTTTAGAAACAGCGTCAAAGAAAGTTTTAGAATCATAATTACAAGCTCAATCTTTTTTAATATTGAAGACTTGACCTTTCCATTGGTCGACAAAAGTTAAAGTTGTGACTTCAAATAAATTATTATTATTGATTGCCTCTAAACGAACGACTAAAGTGATTGTGTTGTTGCTCTCAGAACTAGTTAATGCTAAACCATTTGTTTTCGCTAAAGCTAAATTACTTTTATTATTAGTTGATAGATCAATTCCTGTTAAATCAACATTAGAATTTTTTAAAGGAACAGCACCTTTTAAATAACAACTTTTAATAGCACTCCAAATTGCTAGACCATTATTTTTTAAAGCATCAGTTTTAAATTGGTCTCAATTTTGATAACCACTGACTGGTGAACTTTTTCAATTTTTCGTGCTATATGTATGATTATTAGAAAAAGCAATTGTTAAAGTAGATTGCTGTTCTTTAGTAATGTTGATAATCGTTACTTCTAAAGTATGATTAAAATCGTCGGCATTAATACGATCATTTAAAAATGATAATTGATCATCTTTTGATCATTTTCCAATAACTAAATGAGTTACGATGTTTTTAGCAGTTTCTGCTTCGGCTGCTTTTTTAAAAGCAGTTCAATCATGCTTCTTACCACAACTAACAACAGATAAACTAGTAGCCAATGTTAAAGTAGCAATAGAACTAGAAAACAAAATAGCTTTTAGACATTTTTTAATTTTCATATTTTAATTACCTCAACTTTTAATTTTTAAATTAAACTTTTTGGATATATTGATAAGCTCAATCACTATCACTGTAAGTTGTAACGAATCCATCTGTGTCAGTAAATATATTTTGTTGATAAGTAATTTTTTCGTTATTACTTTTTGAAGTAATAACTATTTTTAAATTATATCTATCAGCATCAGCTACAATCGCAGTAGTGATCGATAAATTAGTTTTAGTTAAATCAGTTCATCAATCAGGGTGTGGTGAATGTTTAATTATATTTAGAGCAGTATCTTTTCCGGCATCATTTTGGAACGTAGCTCATTTTTTATTCATTTCTTCTTGATTATGATATCAACCTAATGTCTCAGAACCATTTCATGAACTTTCTGTTGATGAATTATTAACATAAGCTTTTTTATTATATTTAGCTGTAAAAGTATCGTATTCCCCACTAGCTAAAAGATGGCTATGAAAAACAGCTATTCTGATATTTGCTTCATGCTTTTCAGTTGAATATGTCATTTTTCTAATTACATGAAGTAATTTCCCTCATTTAGATAAATCAGTTGTTCCTTTAATTCCTTTAAATTCTCAAATTTTTCGATAATCTTCAGTAGTGGCTTGATGTCGAAAACTAACTTCATCAGTATTTTTATATGCTCAATCAGTTTGCGCTGCTCCACTCGATAATGTTCATAAATCGTAGTTATAATTTTTAAAAGTATAATGAATCGTAACGCTAATTTTTTTCTTAGCAGCATAATCGCCAATAACAGCAGTTACGGTTTTAGCTTTATCATCAGCTACCGGCGCTGTTGCAAAATAAATATTATTAATATCTAAATTTCATTTTCAAGATGAATCAACAATCACTTGCTCAGCAATTTGGACTGGCTTTTCACTAGTTGATAATTGTTTAAAGTGGTCTCATAGATTAAAGTCTGTTGGAGAACTGTGGGTTCATACGTGAATTTCATAACCATTACTATCTCAAAAAGCTGAAAAAATTGCTTCCTTTTTATCAGCGGTAGAAGCTAGTGTTAAAGTGATCGTATGAGTTTTTTCATTAACAGCTTTTGGAATAATAGTAATAATATTAGTTCCTGTAGTAGATCAATTAAGATTACTATTTTTGATGATATTGTTAGGCACTTCTGCTAAAGCACCTTCTTTAAAGTTTTTTCAAGTATTTGGGTCTGGTGTGTTACTGTTGTTGCTTCATCAACAACTAGTGGTGATTGTCGCTGTAGTTGCAACAGCCCCTAAGCTTAAACTAGATAATAAAATCTTATAAATATTTTTAAATTTACTTTTTTTCATAATAATTAACCTCGTTTTTAATAATTTTTAAATTTTAAAATTAGATCATTTAAGTAATTAAAATATATTAATGTAGAATCATTCAAGTAATCGAAATATATTATTTGATATATATAATAATTTTATCATATTCAATAAAACTATGATTTTTATAAAACGATTTATTAATTAGTTTATATTTATTAGTTTATATTTTCGATAAAAAAAGGTATAATAATAAATAGTTTAATTCGTTGAAACAAGTTCAATTGTTAAAATAAATATTAATTTATAAAACTCTAATTTTTGTGTTATAATATTTAGACGACTTATTCTATGAAGTGTAAGGTTGCCGATACGCCAGTATTAGTTGTCTATGACTATCGGGTAATTTACATGGAGGAAGTCTAATCGAAATTAGACAAAGGAGAGCAACTACTATGAAACAAGTATTATCAATAAAATTAAAATCATATGATGTACCTGAATTAGATTTAGCAGCAAAAAAAATTGTTGGTATAGCTAAAAAAACTGGTGCTTTAATTAGTGGACCAATTCCATTACCAGTTAAACGTGAAGTTTATACTATATTACGTTCAGTTCATGTTAATAAAAAATCACGTGAACAGTTCGAAATGAGAACTCATAAACGTTTAATTAAAATTGAAAGCCCAAGTGCATCAACTATGGATTCATTACAACGTATTGAATTACCAAGTAATGTAGATATTGAAATCAAATTATAAAATAAAATAAAAGAATAATTATATAAATAACAAATTTATATTTTTTTACTTTCAAGGAGGAAATTATGAAAGGAATCTTAGGTCGCAAAATTGGCATGACACAAATCTTTGCCGAAAACGGACGCGCAATGCCAGCTACTGTTATTGAAGTTTTACCAAATACGGTACTACAAATTAAAACAGTTGCAAAAGATGGTTACGATGCTGTTCAATTAGGTGTTGAAGATCAAAAAGTTAGTCGTGTTAATAAGCCTGATATGGGTCGTTTCAAGAAAGCGTCTTCAAATCCTAAGCGCTTCGTCAAAGAAATTCGTAATTTTGATAGCGCAAATTTAACAGTTAATCAAGAAATAAAAGCAGATATTTTTACTGCAGGTGAACTAGTAGATGTTACTGGTGTGTCTAAAGGTAAAGGTTTCTCAGGTGCTATAAAGCGTCATAATTATTCAATTGGTCCAAAAGGTCATGGTTCAGGTTATCACCGTGGTGTTGGTTCAATGGGATCAATTATCAATCGTATATTTAAAGGTAAAGGAATGGCTGGACAAATGGGTAATGCTCAAGTAACAGTTCAGAATTTGGAAGTTATAAAAATTGATAGTGCGCATAACGCAATATTAGTTAAAGGTTCAATTCCGGGACCAAATAAAAGTTTTGTGATTATAAAAGATACAGCGAAGAATAATAAAGTGAAAACTTTACCAGCTCGCGAACTAGTTAACTATGCTAAAACAGACACAACCAAAAATAACGATTCAAAAAACGAAGCGTAAGTCAAGGAGTTAAATATGAAAATTAGTGTATTAAATGCCCAAGGCATCAAAACTAAAGATATCGAACTAAATGATAATGTTTTTGGAATTAAACCAAACAAACAAGCAATGTTTGATAGTGTATTAGCATACAACGCAAGTCTTAGACAAGGAACTCACAAAACAAAAACTCGTGCGGAAGTATCTGGTGGAGGTAGAAAGCCTTGACGTCAAAAAGGTACAGGACGTGCTCGTGCTGGTTCAAATAGGTCACCTATTTGAGTAGGTGGAGGGGTAACTTTCGGACCTAACACAGAACGTAACTACACATTACACGTAAATAAAAAAGTGCGTAAATTAGCACTTCGTTCAGCTCTATCAGTTAAAGCGGAAAGTAAAGCTTTATTAGTAGTAGATAAATTATCATTTAAAAAACCATCTACAAAATTATTTGTAAGTTTATTAAAAGATTTAAAACTAACTGATAAAAAAACTTTATTAATCGTTGATAAAATGGATGAAAATGTTTTAAAATCAGGACGTAACATTGAAAGAATCTTAATTTTAGATGTTTTACATGTAAACGTAAGTAACATTTTAAACTATCCAAATATTATCATGACTGAAAAAGCAGTAAAACATTTCGGGGAGGCGCTTAAATAATGAATATCAATGATGTAATTAAACGCCCAATATTAACTGAAAAATCTTATGCAAACATCGCTAATAATGTTTATACATTTGAAGTAGATCGTCGTGCAACTAGAATTCAAGTTAAACAAACATTAGAACAAATCTTTCAAGTTAAAGTTGAAAAAGTAAATATTATTAATGTTAAACCAAAAGAAAAACGCATGGGACGTTTCGTTGGTAAAACTCGTAATATTAAAAAAGCAATTGTAACTCTTAAAGAAGGTAGTCAAATTAACTTATTCCCAGAAGAAGCAACTAAATAATAAGGAGGTCAACAATGGCTATTCGTAAACTAAAACCAAATACTAACGCCCAACGTGGGATGTCAGTAATTGATTATAAAAAAGTATTAACTACGGGTAATAATCCAGTTAAATCATTAACTATTAAATTAGCTAAAACAGCTGGACGTAATTTCCAAGGTAAAATAACTACTCGCCATAAAGGTGGAGGACATAAACGTTTATATCGTATAATCGATTTCAAACGTAATAAAGATAACATCGTAGCAAACGTTGCCACAATTGAATACGATCCAAATCGTAGTGCAAACATCGCCTTATTAAATTATGTTGATGGTGAAAAACGTTATATTTTAGCTCCTGAAGGACTAAAAGTTGGAGACCGATTAGTTTCTGGAAATGATGTAGATATCAAAGTTGGGAATGCATTACCATTAAGTAATATTCCTGAAGGTTCATTTATTCATAACGTTGAACTAACACCAGGATCAGGAGCTCAAATGGCTCGTTCTGCTGGAGCAAGCGTTCAATTGTTAGGTAAAGATGATGATGGTAAATACGTAACTCTAAAATTAACATCTGGAGAAGTTCGTAAAGTTTTAAGTAACGGACGCGCTACTATCGGACAAGTTGGTAATGGAGATTGAAACTTAGTAAACATTGGTAAAGCGGGACGTAATCGTCACCGTGGAATCCGTCCAACAGTTCGTGGTTCTGTAATGAACCCGAATGACCATCCACATGGTGGGGGAGAAGGACGTACAGGAATCGGGAGACCAGCACCTTTAACACCGTGAGGTAAAAAAGCATTAGGTGTTAAAACACGTAATAAGAAAAAACATTCTTCTAAATTAATTATCAGAAGAATTAATGATCGCTAGGAGGCTTAATTATGGCAAGATCAATTAGTAAAGGTCCTTTTGTCGATGGCCACTTAATGAAAAAAGTGGAAGTTGCTAAAGACAGTAAGAAAAAAACAATAATTAAAACTTGGTCACGTCGTTCAACAATTTTTCCTCAATTTGTAGGTTTAACTTTTGGGGTACACAACGGAAAAGAGCATATCTCAGTTTATGTAACTGAAGATATGGTCGGGCATAAACTTGGTGAATTTGCACCAACTCGTCGCTATACAGGACATGGCGCAGATAAAAAAAGTAAGTAGGTAAGTGTTAATGAAACTTGCTACAGCTGAAATTAAAACAATCCGAGTTGCCCCTCGTAAAGTCCGCCTAGTTGTTGATCTGATTCGTAACCAAAATATCGCTAACGCTTTAGATGTTTTAAATAACACTAATAAAAAAGCGACACCAGTAATTATTAAATTATTAAACTCAGCTATCGCCAATGCCACAAACAATGATGGTATGGATGCTGAAAAATTATACGTAAAAGATATCCAAGTAAATGAAGGTCCAACGTTAAAACGTTTCCGCCCTCGTGCTCATGGACGTGCTTTTGAAATATTAAAAAGAACAAGTCACATTAAAATCGCATTAGCTGAAAGAGGAGGTAATTAATATGGGACAAAAAGTTAATCCACATGGTCTTAGAGTCGGAATTAATAAAGATTGAGATTCAAAATGAATGTCTTCTAAAAAAGATTTTGCTCGTAACTTACATCTTGATATTAAAGTTCGTGAATATATCATTAACAATTACTCTCGCTCATTAATGATTGACCGCGTTCTAATCGAACACGTAAAAGAAGGATTAAAACTTTACGTTTACACTGCTAAACCAGCCGCTTTAATTGGCGCAAATGGAGCAAATGCTAAATCGTTAATCGTTGAAATCCAAAAAGCTTTAAAAGATCGTCATTTAAAACTTTTAATTGAAGCTCGTGAAATTAAAAAACCAGAAATGAATGCTCAATTAGTTGCTAATGATATTGCAATCCAAATTGAAAATCGTGCATCATTTAGAATTGCTCAAAAATTAGTAATTCGTAAAGCGATGCGTGCTGGAGCTAAAGGAATTAAAACTTTAGTTTCTGGTCGTTTAGGTGGAGTAGAAATGGCTCGTTCAGAAGGTTATTCTGAAGGAACAGTGCCATTACATACTTTAAGACAAAACATTAATTATGCTACTGCTAATGCTCATACTCAGTATGGAATCATTGGGGTTAAAGTATGAATCTCAACTGGAGAAATATTATCGAAAGATAAAACAGGAGGGATTAAGTAATTATGTTAATGCCAAAAAGAACTAAATATCGTCGTCCTCACCGTGTGAGCTACGAAGGTAAAGCTAAAGGTGGAACTCAAGTTTCTCATGGAGAATATGGATTGCAAGCTTTAGAAGGTGCTTGAATAAGTGCCCGTCAAATTGAATCTGCCCGTATTGCGATGACTCGTTATATGAAACGTGGAGGAAAAGTTTGAATTAAAATTTTCCCACACATGGCGAAAACTAAAAAACCATTAGAAGTACGAATGGGATCAGGGAAAGGTTCTCCTGAAGAATGAGTGGCAGTAGTTAAAGCTAAAGTAATTATGTTTGAAGTTGCTGAAGTTAGTGAAGAAGTTGCTCGCGAGGCTCTACGCCTAGCACAACATAAACTACCAATCAAAACCAAATTCGTTAAAAGAGGTGAAGAATAATGGCTAATATTAAAGACATGCGTTCAAAATCAAATGCTGAACTTATGAAAATGGTAAATGATTTAAAAGCTGAATTATTCACTTTAAGATTTCAAGCGGCAACGGGGCAATTAGAAAAACCTCACCGTATGAAATTAATCAAAAAAGAAATTGCTCGCGCAAAAACAGTAATCAATGATCAGAAAAATAAGGAGGCTAAATAATGACACGTAATTCACGTCGTACATTAACTGGTAATGTAGTGTCTAACAAAAATGATAAGACAATTACAGTATTAGTAGAGACTTATAAAAACCATCCTCTTTATAAAAAACGTGTAAAATATTCTAAAAAATTTGCTGCCCAAGATGATAACAATATTGCTAATGTAGGAGATCGTGTAACTATTATGGAAACACGCCCATTATCAGCTACTAAATGTTTTCGTCTAATCAAAGTTCTTAAGAAGTCAGAGGAGTAGTGATTAGTAATGTTACAAACAGAAAGTCGTCTTAAAGTTGCAGATAATAGTGGTGCTCAAGAAGTACTTGTTATTCATAACTTAGGTGGATCAGTAGTAAAATTCAGTGGAGTTACTGACGTAGTCGTAGTCACTGTAAAAAAAGCATTAGCAAATAGTAATGTCAAAAAAGGGCAAATTTTTAAAGGTGTAATCGTACGTACTAAAAAAGGTATTAATCGTAAAGATGGTTCTTATATCCGTTTTGACGATAATGCACTTGTGTTAATTAAAGATGATAAAACTCCAGTTGGAACACGTATTTTTGGGCCCGTAGCTCGTGAATTACGTGAAGCTGGATACAATAAAATCGTTTCATTAGCACCAGAAGTATTGTAAGGAGGAAATTATGAAAATCAAAAAAAACGATAAAGTTAAAGTAATTTCCGGAAAAGACAAAGGTAAAACAGGAGTTGTTTTACGCGTAGAACGTAGTAAAGACCGCGTTCTAGTCGAGGGAATTAACGTTGCTAAAAAACATTTAAAGCCAACTCAATCAAACCCAGATGGCGGAATTGTTAAACAAGAAGCATTTATTCATGTTTCAAACGTAGCATTAGTAATTGGAAAAGCTAAAAAT
Organism: Mycoplasmatales bacterium; assembly: GCA_014238055.1. Taxonomy (GTDB): domain Bacteria; phylum Bacillota_I; class Bacilli_A; order Mycoplasmatales; family JABABV01; genus JABABV01. The sequence continues at coordinate 25,913 of JABABV010000003.1, forward strand.
GAAGAGATTACTAAAATCGGTTATAAAACAGTTGATAATAAAAAAGTTCGTTATGCTAAAAAAACTAATGAAGTTTTAAAGTAAGGAGATTTATTTTATGGCAAACATTCGTTTAAAGACTAAATACAATACAGAAGTCAAACCAGCATTACAAACAAAATTCAACTATAACTCAACTATGCAAATTCCAAAAATTACTAAAATTATTATTAATATGGGTGTAGGTAGAGCAGCAACTAATAAGAAATTATTAGATGATGCCGTAAACGAACTAACATTAATTACAGGTCAAAAACCTTTAATTACAACATCTAAAAAATCAATCGCAGCTTTTAAATTACGTGAAGGTCAACCAATCGGTGCCAAAGTAAGTTTAAGAGGAGCGCGTATGTACGATTTCTTAGATAAATTAATTACGATCGTAATTCCAAGAATTCGTGATTTCCGCGGATTAAACAGAAAATCTTTTGATGGTCATGGAAACTACACTTTCGGGATAAAAGAACAAATCATTTTTCCTGAAATAGACTATGATAAAGTAAATAAATTACGTGGTATGGATATCACAATTGTAACTGATGCAAAAAACAACAACGAAGCTCGTGAACTATTATTGTTAATGGGTTTCCCATTCAAGAAAATAGTTAAGGAGTAAAATCTTATGGCAAGAAAATCAATTATAAATAAGCAACAACGAACACCAAAGTTTTCGACACGAGCTTATACACGTTGTGAACGTTGTGGTAGACCGCATTCAGTAATCCGTAAATTTAAATTATGCCGTATATGTTTCCGAAACTTGGCATATAAAGGACAAATACCAGGAGTTAAAAAATCTTCATGATAGACCTAGGGAGGCAATATTATGGTTATGACAGATACAATCGCTGACATGCTAACTAGAATCAGAAATGCTAACCAACGTCGTTTAGCAACATTAGCAATGCCAGTTTCAAAAATAAAAGTTCAAATAGCAGAAATTTTAAAAAGTGAAGGTTTCATCGTTGATTATTCATTAAGCGGTGAAGGCGTTAAAAGTGCTTTAGATATTGAACTAAAGTACAAAGGAAAAACACGTGTAATTACAGGGATTAAGAGAATTTCAAAACCAGGACTTAGAGTTTATGCGCAAGCAGGAAACTTACCAAAAGTATTAAATGGTTTTGGAGTTGCTATTATTTCAACATCGAAAGGAATTATGACTGACAAAAAAGCTCGCTTAGACAATCTAGGTGGCGAAGTGTTAGCATATGTGTGATAATTTATGTCAAGAATTGGAAATCGTAAATTAACATTACCAACTGATGTAACTATCAACATCGATGGGAAAAATATTACAGTTACTGGTCCAAAAGGTAGTTTAAAATTAACTACACCGAATTTAATTCAAGTTAAAGCTGAAGGAAATATCGTGGAAACAGTACGTAAAAATGAAATAAAATCTACTAAACAATTACATGGAACAATTAATTCATTAATTAATAATATGATCATTGGTGTTAATAAAGGATACCAAAAAGTATTAGAAATTAATGGTGTTGGGTATCGTGCTGCCGTTAAAGGGAGCAACGTTGAATTAAGCGTTGGATATTCACATATCGTTATTTTACCAATTCCTGAAGGTGTTAAAGTAGAAGCGCCAACTAATACTAAGTTAGTAGTTTCAGGAATCGATAAACAAAAAGTTGGAGAACTAGCTGCTAAAATTAGAGCAGTTCGTAAACCTGAACCTTATAAAGGTAAAGGAATTAAATATCAAGAAGAACATATAATTCGTAAGGAAGGAAAATCAGCTGGTAAATAGTTGAGGTGTAAATATATGAACAAAATTAATAAAAAAACACATTCAAGACAAGTGCGTCATTTTCGCATTCGTAATAAAATTTCCGGAACTCATGATATTCCACGTTTAAATGTTTTTAAATCAAATAAACATATTCATGTTCAATTAATTGATGATATTTCTAAAACAACTTTAGCAAGTGCAACTACTTTAACTCATGAAGGTGCTCGTTGTAATGTAGAATGAGCTGCTGTTATTGGTAAAGAAATTGCTCAAAAAGCAACTAAAGCTAAGATCGATCAAGTTGTTTTCGATCGTGGTGGATATAAATATCATGGTGTAGTAAAAGCGTTAGCTGATGCTGCTCGTGAAAACGGACTTAAATTTTAGAAAGCGAGGAGTCAAATATGGAAAACACAAACAAAGCAAACGAAATTAAAAAGGCTGATGCTCCAACTACTCCTCAAGTAGTTGAGGAGAAAGTTGCTTCTAAGGAAACAGCTCCAGCTACAAAAAAACCACAACAACGTAATAATAAACGTGGTGGTAAAAAATTCAATCGTCGTCGTAAAGATGATGGATTTTCAGAAACAGTTGTTAAAATTAATCGTGTAACTAAAGTTACTAAAGGTGGACGTCGTTTCCGCTTCAGCGCTCTAGTAGTTGTTGGAGATAAAAAAGGACAAATTGGTTTTGCTACTGGTAAAGCTAATGAAGTGCCTGATGCAATTAAAAAAGCAATCAAAGAAGCGAAAAATAACTTAGTAACTTTAACAATTAATAAAAACAAAACTATCGCTCATCAAACTATCGGTGTTTTCGGAGCTGGACGTATTTTATTAAAACCAGCCCCAGAAGGTACTGGAGTTATCGCTGGTGGACCAGTACGTATCGTACTAGAACTATCAGGAATTAAGAATGTTTACGCCAAATCACTTGGAACTAATACACCAATTAATATGGTAAGAGCAACATTTGAAGGTCTTAAAAGTATTCGCGATGCTAAAACATTCGCTGAATTACGTGATAAGACTGTTGCTGAAATTTTAGGTTAAGGAGGTAAATTAATATGGAATTACATAATTTAAGCGCCACTAAAGGTGCGCGTAAAGACAAAACTCGTAAAGGCCGTGGGATTTCTGCTGGTAAAGGTAAAACTGCTGGTAGAGGGACTAAAGGTCAAAAAGCTCGTAGTGGTGGAGGAGTAAGACCAGGTTTCGAAGGTGGACAATTACCATTGTACCGTCGTATTCCGAAACGCGGATTTACTAACTTTACTCGTAAAGAATATGCAATTGTTAACTTAACAGTTCTAAATGATACATTTAAAAATAATGATGAAATAAATCCAACAATTTTGAAGGAAAAAGGTATAATTAAAAAAGAGTATAACGGTATAAAAATTTTAGGTAATGGAACAATGACTAAAAAACTAAACATTACTGCTCATAAGTTTTCTAAAACAGCTAAGGCTGCAATTGAGAAAGCTGGAGGAAAAATCGAGGTGATCTAATTGGTTGGCTACGTTAAAGAAGTTTTTAAGAATTTAAAACTAATTAAAAAAATTCTCTTCACTTTAGGAATTTTATTAGTATTTCGTCTGGGAGCATTTATTACTGTTCCAGGAGCTCATCTTTTAAATAATAGCAATCAAAATCAAAATAGTTTTATTGAACTATTAAATACATTAGGTGGAGGAGCGATTAAACGATTTTCAATCTTATCGCTCGGAGTATCCCCATATATTACAGCGTCAATCATCATTCAATTATTATCTTCTGATGTTGTCCCATATTTAACGCGCCTTTCTAAAGGTGGCGAAAAAGGACGTATTAAGATCGATAAAATTACTCGTTGAATCACACTTGGACTAGCAATAGTTCAAGGGGTGGCGTTGTCATTTGCCTTAACTCACAATTCTAGTTTTAGAATTGATGGGATTTTTGGCGAGAAAATATGATTAACATACGCATTTATAGTTATTACTCTTGCGGGTGGATCAATGTTTACTTTGTGAATGGCTGATCAAATAACTATTAAAGGTGTTGGAAACGGAGTTTCACTAATTATTTTTAGTGGAATCGTTGCTCAATTACCAGTTACTTTCAAAGGTGCTTTAGGTAATTATTACGATTCGACAGCAGCAAATCATTTATTGGGAATTTTAAAATTCGGTTCATACGCATTTTTATTCTTATTCTTGATTTTCTTAATTGGTTTCGTATATCAATCAGAGCGTCATATTCCAATTCAACAAACAGGAAAAGGATTAAACTTAAACCATGATAAAGTTCCGTATTTACCAATTAAAGTAAATTCGGCTGGGGTAATACCAGTTATTTTCGCTTCATCAATCTTGATGATTCCGTTAACCGTTTCGCAATTTTTCAATGGCTCTAGCCATGATTTTGTAAACAACGCAAACTTTTTCATTCAAACTAATTTAAACTTTACGTCTTGATTAGGATTAGGTTTATATTCTTTATTAATTTTAACATTTACATTTTTCTATGCTCACGTAGTTATTAACTCGGAACAAATTTCAGAAAACTTTCAAAAATCTGGAACGTTTATTCCGGGAATTCGCCAAGGTAAAAATACACAAAAATATATTACTCGTTCAGTAACGATATTATCTATTTTTGGGGCGTTATTCTTAACTACGATTGCCGCACTACCATATTTACAAACTGCCTTATTTAGCGTGCCTCGTGTAGTTGCTATCGGAGGAACAGGAGTAATTATCGTAGTTGGGGTTGCTGTGGAAACAGTTAACCAAATCCGCGGTCGTTTAACTACAAGTAAATATAGCAATATTAAAAAATTGCAAGAAAACGAAGCAATTGAACACAATATTTGATAAGGTGATTATTCATGAAAATTATTTTACTAGGCGCTCCAGGTAGCGGAAAAGGGACTCAGTCTCAAAAAATTATCAAAAAATTTAATTTTGATATTATTGCTACAGGAGATATTTTTCGTAAAGAAATTTCTAATAAAACTAAAATCGGTTTAGAAGCGAAAGCATTAATTAAGAATGGTCAGTTAATTCCTGATGCAATTACTAATGAATTAGTAAAAAATACTTTATTAAAGAGATCGCTTGATAATAAAAATAGTGGAATTTTGTTAGACGGTTATCCGCGTACAATTTCACAAGCACAAACTTTAGATAAGACTTTAGCTGAAAATAGTAGCCAAATTGATGCGGTTATTTATTTAAAAGCTAATGAAAAAACAGTAATTGAAAGAATCGTTAATCGTCGTATTTGTAGTGAATGTGGTAGCGTATACAATATGCTTCACTCATTGCCAGCTAAACCTGGTCGATGCGATAATTGCAATGGATTATTAATCTATCGTAGCGATGACACTTTACCGTCAATCAAAAAGCGCTTAATTTCTTATTATAAAAACACTGAACCTTTAGTTGAATATTATGAAACTCGTCATAAATTATATACGATTGATGCAAATCAATTAGCTGAAGTTGGTTTTGTAGAGATTCAAAAAATCATTACACAAATCTCAGCCAAAAAGGATAAATAAATATGATGACTGCAATAAAAACAAATAATGAAATTTCTTTAATGAAAAAATCTGGTTCTATTTTGAAATTAGTTCGCCAAAGTTTAATGGCAGCTGCAAAACCAGGAATCACACCTTTGGAACTTGATAAAATATCTCATAAAATTATCTTAGAAAATAATGCTAAACCATCATTTTTAGGATACGGAGGATTTCCAGCAACTATTTGTTCTTCAGTTAATGAAGTTTTAGTTCATGGAATTCCTAATAATACTCCTTTGCAAGAAGGAGATATTATTTCAATCGATATGGGAGTTTGTTATCAAGGTTATCACAGTGATAGTGCCTTTACGATCGCTATTGGAACGATTAGTAATGAAGCTAAAAAACTAATTGCGGTAACTAAACAAGCATTAGACGTCGGCTTATCAGTTGTAAAAGATAATATTCGTACTGGTGATATTGGTTATGCTATTCAACGTTTCGTAGAAGCGCGCGGGTATCATTTACCAAAAGATTACACTGGTCACGGTATCGGTTTAGAATTGCATGAAGAACCTTATATTCCAAATTGAGGTTCTAAAGGAACAGGTCCGCTTTTAAAAGCAGGCATGACAATTGCAATCGAACCAATGGTTCAAATCGGTACTGATCAAACTGAGACGATGAAAGATAACTGAACAGTTAAATCTTTAAATCGTAAAATAACAGCTCATTTTGAACATACATTATTAGTTACAAAAGATGGATATGAATTAATAACTTAAAAAATATTAGGGGGAAATTATGGCACGAGATGTAATCGAACTAGAAGGAAAAATTATAGAGGTATTACCGAATTCAACTTTTAAAGTTGAACTTGATAACAAGAGCGTTATTCTCGCCCATGTTTCTGGCAAAATGCGTATGTATCGTATTCGTATTCTTCCAGGAGATAAAGTAACAGTGGAACTTTCCCCATATGATTTATCACGCGGACGTATTACTTACCGCTTCAAATCATAAGATAAAAAAAAACATATTATTACTAGGAGGGACTTATGAAAGTTAGATCATCAGTCAAAAAAATCTGCGATGATTGTCGCATCATTAAACGTAACTCACGTGTAATGGTTATTTGTAAAAAAAATCCGAAACATAAACAAAGACAAGGTTAATAAGGAGGAACTATGGCTCGTATATTAAATATTGAAGTTCCCAATAATAAAAGAATCGTGATTGCGTTAACACGTATTTTTGGAATTGGAAAATCATTATCAGAAAAAATTTTAAAAGAAGCAAATATTTCAGTAGATGCAAAAACTAAAGATCTAACTGATGACGAATTAAATGCAATTCGTACAATTGCTCGTAAATATAAATTAGAAGGAGACTTACGTCGTGAAGTAGGAGAAAACATTAAACGTTTAATGGATATCAATGCTTACCGCGGTCGTCGTCATCGTCAAGGATTGCCAGTTCGTGGACAATCTTCAAAAACGAATGCACGTACACGTAAAGGTCCTCGTAAAACAGTAGCTAATAAAAAAGTAGCAAGTAAATAGGGAAGGGGATAATTATGGCAACTAATAATAAAAAAGCAACAAAAAAACGTAAAATTAAAAAAGTAGTTCCTGAAGGTTTTGTACATGTTCATTCAACATATAGCAATACTATCGTAACAATTACTGATTTAAATGGTAAAACTTTAACTTGATCAAGCGCAGGAGCTTTAGGGTTTAAAGGATATAAAAAATCAACTCCTTACGCAGCACAATTAGCAGCACAAGCAGCAATTAAAAATGCGCAAGATTTTGGAATGACTACGATGTCAGTTCGTCTTAAAGGAACTGGACCTGGTAAAGATGCATCAGTACGTCAATTACAAGCGATGGGAATTAACATTAAAGAAATTAAAGATGTTACACCTATCCCACATAACGGAACAACACCGAAGAAAAAACGCCTTTAATATTATATTAAGGAGATTGAATTATGAAAATAGTTATAATCGGTTCTAACGGAACTATCGGTTCTGGTGTAGTTAAGTTTTTGAAAAATTTTAAATTATATAATAATTTAGAAATTATCGAAGCTAATTCTAAAGATTTAGATATTTCGGATGTAGAATCAATTAAGAAATTTTTTAATAAAATTGGTAAATTCGATCATTTAATCGCAACGACAGGATCAGTTGCTTTTAAAACGTTAGCAGATTCTCAAACGCAAGATTGAGATTTAAGTTTAAACAATAAATTGATGGGACAGATTAATTTAGTAAAATATGGAGTTCCGTATTTAACTAATAATCAAGGATCGTTTACATTAACTTCAGGAATAATTGTTGACCAAGCAATTAAAACTGGATTGTTAGCGAGTACAGTTAACGGTGCTTTACATGCTTTTGTAAAAACAGCATCTTATGAACTGCGTACGCAAGCAAGAATCAATGTAGTTAGTCCGGCACCATTGTTAGAATCATGAGAAGGCTATCAAAGTTACTTCCCTGGTTTTATACCTGTATCAGCTAAAGAAGTTGCTAGTCATTATGCTAAAGCTATTTTTGGGATAACTAGCGGAGAAGTTTTCAAAGTAGGATATTAAAAAAATATTTTATCAATTAATAATCAAAGAGGTGATTTAATGAAAAAGTTTACTAAACCAGTATTTAACCAAGTTAAAAGTAATAGTACTGATCAATTTCATGCCATTTTTGAAGCACAAACTTTAGAACGTGGTTTTGGACAAACTTTAGGAAATAGTTTACGTCGAATTCTACTTTCTAATATCATTGGAGCTAGTGCTTTTGCAATCAAAATTAAAGATGTTAGTCATGAATTTTCAACGATAAAAGGTGTTAAAGAAGATGTTGTTAACATTATTTTAAATGTTAAAAATTTAAACTTTAAAGTTGACCGTGAAATTATCGAAGAAACTGAAATAAGTGTTGTTAAAGCTAATTTTAAAAGCGGAGTTTTAAAAGCTAAAGATTTAGAACTTCCTCTTGGAATTGAAGTAGCTAATCCAGAACAAGTTATTGCACATGTTGCTAAAGGTAATGAATTATCGATAGAAATCTTCGTTAGAAGTAGTCGTGGATTCTTAACTTTTGATGAAAATAAATTATTTATTAAAAATAATGAAACAGCAATCTCATCTAACTTACAAACTGGACAAGTTATTGCAATAGACTCTAACTTTTCACCAATTGTTAACGTTACTTATGAAGTTAAAAAAGTTACTTCAACAATCGATTCTGATGAAGAGAAATTAATTATTGACATCACAACTACAGGTGTTTTGAAACCATTTGAAACGATTGCTCAAGCAGCAAACATTTTAATTGCCCATCTACAAGTATTTGAAAAATTAGCACCAATCGAAGATCCGGAATTAATTTTTGAACAAAAAGTAGAAAGTACTTTAGAAAATAAATCATTGAATTTATCAATTCTTGATTTAGATTTATCAGTGCGTTCATATAATTGTTTAAAACGTTCAGGAATCGAAACGATTAAAGACTTAACTTTAAAAACATTAGATGAAGTTCAAGATATTAAAAACTTAGGTAAAAAATCACTAAAAGAAATAATTGACAAAATGGAAGAAAATACTTTAATTTTTGCTACTAAAAACTAAATATTAATTAACTAAGGAGGCTCATATGTCATATCAACAAGTACAAGGGAAAGATACAGCTTGAAGAACGGCGCTTATGCGTAATCTTGCAACTGAATTAATCGTCCATGAAAAATTAACTATCACTGAAGCACGTGCTAAAGAATTACGTCGTCACGTTGAGAGATTAATAACTCTAGCTAAACGTAATGATTTACATGCTCGTCGTCAAGCGTTAAAAGTTTTACGTAACGTTAAAGTTTCTGACACTGAAGATGTTTTACAAAAATTATTTAATAAAATTGGACCACGTTATAAAGATCGTAATGGTGGATATACAAGAATTATTAAATTAGATAATCGTCGCGGTGATAACGCCTTGAAAGTAATTATTGCATTAGTATAAATAATAACTTTTATTTTAAAACAACAATTAATTTTAATTGTTGTTTTTTATTTGATAATAAGATTAAATTTATAGAATTAAAATTTGTTATAATTAAAATATAGTATTATCAAAAATATAAGCTTTATAAAAAATTTTAATTTTCATTAAAAGAGTCTGGGTGATAAATTGCACTATAATACGAAAATAATAAAGGAAAAATTATTAGTTAGCAATAATGATGCTGAACGAATATCAAATATGGAATATGATTTTAAAATAATGATGTTTAAATATATTATTAATATTGAACGTCGTTTTAAAGCAGCAATCGTAAGATTATTTTCCGAATATTTAAACGTTAATGCTTTACATAAAATTTTAGATCAACGCTTTTATAATCGTAAAACGGATGATTTAAAGTCTTATTTAGTTAAACATACAAAAGAAATTAAAACACGTTTAAATAAAGAAAGTGTCACAGTTGAAGATTATATATTTAGTATTCCTTTTTCGGAAGTTTTCAATATTATAGATTCATTAAAAGGTGAGCATATTAAGTTTATTCAAAAGCAATTCAACTATAATAAGTTAAGTGTTAATAAATTTAAAACAATTATTAATAAACTAGTAAAGACAAGAAATGTTATTTGTCATAATGGAGTTATCTTACCTTTACCAGGAGTTCCTTATACTTGATATGGGGGCGATTATTTAATCGAGGTTACTCATCATTTTTTAACACAAAATTTATATCGAGAATTAACGATGGAATTAAATACTTTTTTAAACAGGCATGGCAAGAGTTATGCTAAATATTCAAAATATAATAAAAAACATAATAAGATTGAATTTTAAATTATTTAGAAAGGAATTAAGTTATTGATGAAAAAACAAGTAGTAGAGAAAAATAAATCAATTATCGAAGTTAATAATATTACTTTTTCATATGAAAATAGTAATTCGAAAGCTTTAGATAAAGTTAGTTTAAATATTACTGAAGGAAGTTATAGCTGTATCGTTGGTCATAACGGTTCAGGTAAATCGACTTTAGCAAAAATAATTATGGGTTTATTAAAACCGAATTCAGGAAAAATTAAAATTAAAGGTTTAGTAATGTCTCCTGAAACAATTGTTGAAATTCGTAAAAATTTAGGAGTAGTTTTTCAAAATCCAGATAACCAATTTATCGGCGCTACAGTACGAGATGATATTGCTTTTGGATTAGAGAATCGTCAAGTTAATCCAGATATGATGGATGGAATAATTAATCGTGTTTCTAAAGTAGTTGGCATGAATCATCTTTTAGATAAAGAACCACAAAATTTAAGTGGTGGGCAAAAGCAAAGAGTTGCTGTTGCTGGAGTACTAGCGTTAGAGAGTAATATTATTATTTTTGATGAAACAACTTCAATGCTAGATCCGCGTGGTAAACAAGAAGTTAAAGAAATCATGGTTCAATTATCAAAATTACCGAACAAAACAATTATTTCGATTACTCACGATATGGAAGAAGTTTTAAGTTGTGATGAAGTAATCGTTATGCGTGATAGTAAGTTTATTGGTAAATATAAGCCAGAAGTTTTATTTTCACAAGATCATCTAATTAAAGAGAATCATTTAGATTTACCGTTCGTATATAAGTTAAGTAAGTTAATTAATGCTAAAATTCCAGGTATCAAACCGGAATTTAGAGAAGCAATTTTGGTGGATGAAATATGTCAAAAGCACAAATTAAAGTAAAAAACCCAGGCACTAAGGCTAAGGCCTCTGCACAAATCGAAGTAAAAAACGTTACTCAAATATATAGTATGCGAACTCCATTTGAGCAAAAAGCGCTTGATAATGTTTCTCTAACAGTTGAAAAAGGTGATTTTTTAGCGATTATCGGAACAACAGGATCTGGTAAATCAACATTAATTCAACATTTGAACGCTTTAATAAAGCCGACTTTTGGTGAAATTGAAATTCTTGATTTTAAATTAACACCTAGTCGACGTAAAATGCGTAAAATAAAAGAATTACGTCGTCGTGTTGGAGTAGTATTTCAATTTGCTGAATATCAAATTTTTGAATCAACGATTGAAAGAGAAATTATTTTTGGTCCTAAAAATTTTGGGATTAGTCATAATGACGCTGTTAAAAGAGCAGCTAAATATATTGAAATAGTTGGCTTGAAAAAAAATATGTTAGAAAAAAGTCCTTTCGGATTATCGGGTGGACAAAAACGTCGTGTTGCGATCGCTTCAGTATTATCATGTGAACCAGAAATTTTAGTTTTTGATGAACCGATTGCTGGACTAGATCCTAGTGGAGCTTATGATATTTTACAAATTTTAAAAAAATTAAATGATGATGGTAAAACGATCATAATGGTAACTCATAATTTAGATAACGCTTTAGAATATTCAAACAAAACTTTAATTATGAAAGAAACTCAAGTTGAATATAATGACGATACTTCTAAATTACTTTTAAACAAAAATATTTTAGAAAAAAGTGATTTAATGTTACCGCAAGTAACAGCTTTTATCAATGAATTAAATCTCCATAATGTATCTTTACCAAATAACATCAATAATATCAACACGTTGGCAACAGAAGTAATAAAACTATTAAAAAGTAATTATAAAAAACCAAATCCTTGTAAAGAAAAAAGCCACGAATCTAGTAATATAGTTAAAAAAAGTAAATAACTAAAAATAAAGAATAAAGGATGGTGAAAAAATGGGATCGAATCAATTAGGTCGTTACATACCTTATAATTCTCCAATTCATCGTATGGATCCGCGGTTCAAATTAATCTCGCTATTTTTAATTATTGTTGCAATATTTATGATTAAAAATATTGCAGTATATGGGGTTTTTTCAGCTTTTATTTTATTAATATTAATAATGTCGAAAATTCCTTTAAGAACTTTTAAAGGATTTGTTAAATCAACTATTTTTATCGCAATTATTTTATTTCTCTTAAATACCTTTACCGTCAAAGACGCTATGGGACATTTATATTGAAGTACATGAAATGGTAAAATCAATGTCAGTTTGGGAACGATCGAAGCAACCGCTTTAATATTTTTAAGAATTTTTCTAATGATTATTACGACAACGTTATTAACGTCAACGACAAAACCGTTAGATTTAATGATTAGTTTAGAAGATATCTTAAAGCCATTAAAAAAAGTTAAATTTCCAACAACAACAGTATCAATGATTATCTCAATCGCATTGCGATTCATACCAACTCTATTAGCAGATGCTAATCGAATTATGCAAGCCCAAGCATCAAGGGGAGTTGATTTTGAAAATGGTAAACTAAAAGAAAAGTTTAAAGCATTAGTAACTTTAGTGATTCCTTTATTCTTAAGTGCGTTTTCAAAAGCTTATGATTTAGCAGATGCTTTAGAAGCGCGTGGATATAATGTTTTATCTAAAAGAACTCGTTATCGTTCATTTTTTATTAAATTTACAGATATACTTTTCTTTATAGTCATCTTATTTGTATTTATCGGAGTCATCTTAATTAGTTATTTTTCACATGACTTATCAAGTATTTTTCATTTCACTTTCCCACAATGATTTGATAATTTAACTCCAAAAAGAAGATAATAAATATGAACAAAACTAAAATAACAATGAAACAAAATTTTAAAATTACTATCATGTTTGACGGTAGTAATTTTTTTGGTTGAGCTAAACAAACTAAAGAACGAACTGTACAAGGTGAAATTACAAAAATTCTTAAAGATAGTTTAGCTGAAGATATTAAGATTATTGGTTGTAGCCGTACTGATAAAGGTGTTCATAGTAAATTTTACGTTTTTAATTTTTTGACAAATCGAAAAATTACAATATTAAAATTAAAAAAACTATTAATTAATTTACTGCCACCAGACATTAGTTTGAGTAATTGTGAATTAGTAGACAATGATTTTCATGCTCGTTTTAGCGCTAAAGAAAAAACTTACCACTATTTAATTAAGAAAGAAAAACCAAGCGTCTTTGAGCAACGTTATTATGCTTATTTTAATAATGAAAAATTAAATGTTGCTTTGATTAAAGATGCTTTAAAACTTTTTATTGGAAAATATAATTTTACTAGTTTTTCAGCATATAATAAATCTGTTGATGATATGATTTGTACGATTAGTGAATTTGATTTTATCGAAAAAAATGATCATTATTATTTTACAATTACGGGTAATCGATTTCTAAAATATATGGTTAGAATTATTGTAGCTAATTTAATTAATATCGGATTAGAAAAAACTACTAGAAAAAACTTAGAAAAAATATTAGTAAGTTATAATCGCAATATTTCCGGAGCAATAGCTCCTGGAAACGGGTTATATTTAGATAAAGTTTATTATTAAATTTTTAATAATAATTTATATAAACTTTAAAAGTGATTTCAAGGCAATATTTTTTAATATTTAATTGCTTTTATCGCTGTTTTAAGTTATAATTATTCTTGCCTATATTTTGTGGCAGGTGTAGCCCCGGACAATCTACATTTGTTGGAGGTAACAAAAATGAAACAAACAACTATGATAAACGCAGCGCAAGTTAATAAACGTTGATATTTGATCGACGCGACTGGTAAAACACTGGGACACCTTGCTACTACTGCAGCCACTATTTTACGTGGTAAAAATAAACCAACTTTCACACCACACGTTGATTGTGGAGATAATATCGTTATTATTAATAGTGATAAACTTATCTTAACTGGTAATAAATTAAACAATAAAAAATATTACCGTCACAGTTTACATCCAGGTGGACTAAAAGTAACTATTGCAAAAGATTTATTAAAAAATAATTCTGTTAAAATGGTTAATTTAGCAATTAAAGGAATGCTTCCTAAAACTAAACTGGGAGATCGCCAATTAAAAAACGTATTTATATACCGAAACGAAAATCATAAACAACAAGCTCAAAATCCAGAACCGTTATCAATTTAAGGAGAGTGTATTTAATTCATGAGTAATATAGTATTTTCAGGAACAGGGAGACGTAAAACGTCAGTAGCTCGTGTTCGTTTAACTAAAGGTAGTGGTGTTATCACTATCAATAAAACTGATGTAAATAAATATTTACCTTATAAAACATTAGTTCAAGATTTAGAGCAACCTTTAGAATTAACAAAAACTAAAGGAACATTTGATGTTATTGTTAATGTTCGTGGTGGAGGATTTTCTTCTCAATCAGGAGCAATTCGTTTAGGAATCGCACGTGCTTTATTAGAAGCTAGTGCAGAATACCGTTCAGTACTTACAAAAG
>JABABV010000003.1:40498-59682 GCA_014238055.1 Mycoplasmatales bacterium
TTTAGGTATTGCAAGAGCTTTACTTAAATTTGATGCTAATACTGATCAAACAAGAGAAGATTCATATCGTAAGATTTTAAAAGCTAATGGTTTCTTAACTCGTGATGCAAGAGTTAAAGAACGTAAAAAATACGGACTTAAAGGTGCCCGTCGTGCGCCTCAATTCTCAAAGCGTTAATTATTGAAATATTGACCAACACAATTGTGTTGGTTTTTTATTAACATAATTTTATAATCATAAAAAAAACCAACATTAAATGTTGGTTTTTTAATAATTTAGTCATGGATAGGAGTGTATCTAGTATATACATAACTAGCACGTCATGTATGATCGAAAGCAGGAGCTCCAAATCTGTTAGTTAAATATCCTCCAAGAGATAGATAATCTCATTTTAAATATAAATCAAAGTCACCATAATAATTTTCTTCTGCAAATCTAATAGCACCAAAGTTTCTCACATCATCTTTATATGTTTCATATCCTTTGAAATCGTTATCAGATTCATATCATCCACCGGTATCTAGCAGACCGTGATAATTAAAGAATTCTCAAAGAACACTATACATTGAGTTTGCGTTACCGTGATGAATTCCACGAGTTACTCGCCCCATAGTTATTCAGTTATGTTGAAAAAACAATGCTGCTTGATCAGGTCTATATATTATATTTTTGATTGGATCAACTATTGTTTTATATAAATATTTAACTTTTTCAATAGATTGTAATTGTTGAGTTGCGCTAAAGCTTCAATCACCATTACTATATGATTGACCTTTTTTATAAGTAGCTGTTGCTACGATTGGATCAGAATCATATGAACCTTCTTTACCAACTTTTGAAATTATAGCAGTTACTTCATGAGTTCCTTCATCAACCGCTATTTTACCATTCATTCCTCGATAACCAGAAGCATCGTGATTAGTTAAAGCGCCATAGATATCGAATTCAGCTTTATTATTAGCAGTTCAAACTACTTGAGATGAATCACCGATTTTTCATTTTAAGTTTTTTCAATCAGATGATTTTCTAGCAACGCTTAAAATATCGTTAGCATTAAATTTCATTGCAGCGTCGCGAAAATTAATTCATTTACTATTAGTGGGAGCTGGTTGACCTTTAATATAAAAACCATTAATATTAAATATTTCACTATTTTTTTGAACGATTTGAATATCTAAATCTCCTGTTTCACTAAGTGTATTTTTAATTGTGAAAACAGCTACATGGTTTTTGTCGTCAAAACTACTTTTAGTCATTCTAAAAGCATTATTTCATGTACCATTACCGGCTAGAGTAGCTCAATATGGTGGTAATGTAATATCACGATCATACATGTTCAATAAAACTTTAACTACTTTATCATGAGAATTCAATGAATTAGCAGAATCAATTTTAAATGTGTTTCAAGCGTCTGAATTTTTAAGAGCTGATTTATCGCTCATAAAATTACCTTGGCTTAATTGCGTATTTGGAAGTGGGATATTAGAGTTATTTTTACTTTGAACTATACTTACAGTTGTCGCGGATGTAATTACTGTAAAAAGTCCAGCTATTAAACTTTTTTTAATAAGTTTTTTGCTTTTCATAAATGCCCCTTATTGATTTTTATTTTATTTTTTATTGTTCATTATATTAAATAAATAATTTTATTAAAAAAAAATAGTCTTTAGTCATGTTAAAGATTATTTTTCCTAAAAGATCTTTACTTTTATTTACTATAACAAATTAATTATAACATTTTTTAAAATTTGTAAATTTTTTATCGATTTACAACATATTTTTTTGATTTGTTTTATAATCAACAATAACTTATGAAACTATCACAAATTAATTTTACAGCTACTGTAAAAATCAAAACTATCGAAGAATGTAAATACAAACATAATTTAATTAATATGGGTCTTCACCGCAATACAGTTATCTTTATTGAAGATCGCGTTAATGATAAAAATTACGTTTCTTTTTTATTGTTTGGAGTCGAATACGTTCTTAAAAGAAAAGCAGCAGATTATATCGAGGTTATTGTAAATGAAAGCTAAAAATAAAGTTTTAATAGTTGGTTCGCCTAATGTAGGTAAATCAACTTTATTTAATGCCATAACGAACAAAGTCGTTAATGTCGCTAATTATTCAGGGATAACTGTCGCAGCTGCTGAAGGTAAAATTAAAAAAAGCAATACGATCGCAATTGATTTACCAGGAGTATATTCTTTAAGTCATAAAAGTAATGATCAAAAAATAATCGTTGATGCTTTAATTAAAAATAAATTTAATAATATTTTAAGTGTTTTAGGAGCTCATTCATTGTCGCGTGATTTCCATTTGTTAATTCAATTACTTGAAAGTGGTTTAGTTAATAATGTTGCAATTAATATGATTGATGAACTATCTAATTCAACAATGAATACTAAATTAATGTCAAAACTTCTTAAAGTTAATGTTTATCCAGTTAGTAGTTTTGATCCCGACAGTTTAACACCGTTAATTAATAATGCTGATGCAAATAATAATGATGATTTTAAAATTACTTATGTTCCTAAAATTGAAAAATTAATTAATGATATTAGTAGTTATTTAAAAGATAGTCATTTAAACAAACGTTTTCTAAGTTTGCAATTACTAGAAAACAATCGCTTAATTAAAGATTATCTAAAACTATTATTAGCTGATGATGATTGATGTAAAATTAATACATTATTAAACAGTGCTCCTAAAAATATTATTAATTTAATTGGTTTATCACGTAATCGGTTTATTAATATTTTGATGAAAAAAACTGTTGTTTATTCACCGAACTATCAATTAAAACGTAATGTTGATAAAAAAATCGATAATATCGTTTTATCAAAACTTTGAGGACCGTTAATCTTTGCCGGAGTCATGGCGTTGATATATTTCTTAACTTACTCAAAATATACTGGTTTATTTTTACAAAATTATATTAGCGCTGTTTTAAGTGATAATGATAATTCATTATTAAATATCATTCATCGTTGATTTACAAACACACTCCATTTAAATAGTTTCTTTAATGACTTTTTAACTGATGGAATTTTAAATGGGGTCTTTACGATCATTAGTTTAATTCCTTTCATGTTGATTATGTATATTTTAATTTCGATTTTAAATCAAACTGGTTATTTAGCAAGGACAGGATTATTATTCGATGCTATTTTAGAAAAATTCGGTCTTTCTGGTAAAGGACTCGTAGCATTATTGGCAGGAACTGGTTGTAACATTCCAGGAATTATGGCAACACGTAATATTCAAAATGAAAAAGAACGTATTAAAACGATCATGGTAATTCCTTTTATGTCATGTAGTGCACGCGCAATTTTTTACGGTGGGTTTGCCGCTATCTTACTGCCTTCTAATATGGCTTGAATATTAGTTTTAGGATTAACATTTTTAGGGTTTCTCGTAGCAATTTTTGCTAGTTTATTATTCTCGAAAACGTTATTCCGTAATCAAGGTGATAATTTTATTATTGAATTACCACGTTGAAGAATTCCAAATAAAAAAGTAATGCTTAAATTAACTTTAAATCAAACTAAGTTATTTATGATTAGAGCTGGTTATTATATTATTATCGGAAGTGCTTTAATATTTTTATTAACTAGAATTGGTCCTGATGGAATCGTTGCCTCGACTAACGTCTCGCAATCTTTCTTAGGATATATCGGTAAAGGATTATCTTATTTATTTATACCGTTAGGATTTGGTAATAGTTGAGAACCAGTGACTGCTTTGTTAGCGGCGTTCCCGGCTAAAGAATTAGCGTTAGCTTCGTTAGCAATTACGATGAAAGGTAGCGGGGGGATGGCAGGACTTGTAAATATTTTTACGATCCCTTCAGCTCTATCATTCTTAACTTTCTTCTTATTATATATTCCTTGTTTATCTACGATCGCTGTTATTAAACGTGAAGTTGGTAAATGAAAATATGTTGTTTATCAATTATTATTTTCATTTCTATTTGCTTACGTTGCATCGTTGTTAGTTTATGGGGTAGCATTGTTATTTTAAAACGTTAAATTAACAATATAAAAAATAAAAAACAATAATTCAAAGCTATTGTTTTTTATTTTGTTAAAAATTAATTATAATTATATTAATAGGAGGTAGATATTTATGAGTTCTTTAACCCACCCACCAACGAGATCGATCAAACGGGGACATTCTAAAAAACATAAACCACATCGTCGTAAAAAAAATAATCAAATTTATTTTACGAATTGAATTTTATTAACTTATATTTTTAGTATCGGTTTAGTACCATTATTTTATTACCATTACAAAGCAATCGTATTTAAGCATCGCTTAAAAAAATTAAAAAAAATTCCTATGAAACCGTTAAATAGTTTAATGTTATTATTTTTAATCCCTTTGCTAACTTCTTTTGTTACTGTTATTTATTATGGTATTCGAGCTAACGAATATCATTATCAATTAAAACAATATTATTCTCGAAAAAAACATTAAAAAATCTAAGTCAGACTTTAACTACTTAGATTTTTTATTTATTTTAAATTACTTTTGTTTTGAATCATCCATTGTTGATAATATAGTTGCATAATTATTAGCTTTTATACAATAATATACTGATGGAACGATTCATAGAAGTATTAACATACATAGTCATACTATAAGACCGATAAAATGATTAGACTTTGCAATGTCTGCGCGACCACGAATTTTTAACTCAGATTCTAAAGAAGTAACTTTAGCTCAATAGTAGATAGGAATTATAAATACCCCTAATCCAAAAAGTAAAAGAGTTAATCAAATTCAATTGCTAACTCTCTTTTCTTGATAGTAAACATTATTAACTGGCTGAGTTGATTTATTTGCATTATTTGTTGTCATTTTTAATAGCTCCTTTCAATATTTTTTTAGTTTTTTAAATTTACGATTTTAATTATACAATAATTAAATAGTTATTGAACATTTTACTTTAAATAGTAGTATAATATCAAAATTCAATATATAATTTATAATAGAGATTATAGAAAAAAGTTTAAACTATTAAGGTGATAATATGATTCGTGATATTTTAACGATGGAAGCTTATTTAGAAAAGGCGCGTTCACTAATAATTTATGTTTCTAAAACAGCAATTTTTAAAACAGCTCCCCAAGGATTTCAATTATTAAGCGAACAAGGTAAAGTTAACAATTTAAAAATTATTAACGTTTCAGAAAAAACTGAAATGTATGTCTATGAAGTTCAAATACCGTTTAATGTACCATTTGATTTTACGATGAATTATTCTATCGTTGGTGACTCTGGCATAAAATCACCATTATTTATCGGTAATTTTACAAAAACTGATAAGTTTAATAATATCTATTATTATGATGGTGATGATTTAGGTGCTGTAATTATCAAAGAAAAAACTTATTTTAAATTATGATCGCCAACTTCAACGCAAGCACGATTATTATATCGTCCACAAAATAGTAAAACGTTTATTTCAATAGATATGAAATATGATAAAAAAGGAATTTGAAGCGTTGTAATTAATAAAAAATTAACTAGATGTCAATATTTGTTTTTTATTAATATGAATAATCGCTGACAAAAACTACGCGACCCTTACGCTAAAGCTTCAACTGCTAACGGAGTTTATTCAGTCGTTTATGATTCTGATGCTTTTCGTGATGAGAACCGTGCCTTATCTAAAAAATATGAATTAAAATATCATACGGAAGCGATTATTTATCGACTATCGTTGCAAGATTTTACAGCTCATGAAAGTTCAGGAGTTTCTAAAAAATTTCGTGGTAAATATTTAGGATTAATCGAACATGGAACAGTTAATAAATATAATCAAGCAACGAATATTGATTATATTAAAAATATGGGATTTACTCATATTCAACTATTGCCAGTTTATGATTTTGGTTCATTAGATGAAACAGGAAAAAGTAACGACGTTTATACTTATGGATATTATCCTGATCAATTAATGGTGCCTGAAGGTTCTTTTGCAACCGATGCTGAAGATCCCTACATTCGTATTAAAGAATTAAAACAAGTTATTTCATATATGCATCGTTTAAACATTGGTGTTATTATGGACATTTCTTTTAAGCGTATGTTTAATATTCAACTTTCTGGTTTTGAATATAGTGTACCTGGATATTTCTTTCATAAAAGTGAAGGTCAATTCATGTTTAATTATGATTTAAAAATGGTTCGTAAAGTGATTGTTGATACTTTTATTTGATGAGTAAAAGCTTATAAAATTGATGGCTTTCGTTTATCGGATTCAAAAAATGTGCCCATTAATATCATTAATGATATTCGCAAAGCATTATTAAAAATTAATAAAAATTTTATTTTTATTTCTGATAGTCATCGTCATAGTCAAGCGATCGAATTATCGAAACGTTTTGTTAACTCAGTCTTTGGTTCTTCAACTGCTGATGGAGTTGAAACGCACGGTTATTTAACTGGTGATTTAAACAAGCAAGATAGTTTTATTTTAGGAATAACAGGATTATTAAATAAAGCTCAACCAAATGATAATATTAACTTTTTACAAACTTTACATACGCGGACTTTACACGATGCTTTATCAGGTTTTAAAAGAAAGTTTAAAAAAGAAGAACGTCGTCAAATTATTTTATTGTCTAATTGTTGTTTAACTATTTCCCAAGGAATTCCTTTATTCGTTCAAGGACAAGAATTTTATCGTAGCAAACAAATGCTATATAGTACGGAGTTTTTAGACCGTTCTTTTAGTCAACTAGATTGAAACAATTTAGAGACTTATAAAAATGAAGTTAAAATCATTAAAGAATTAATTTGAATGCGTAAAAATATTTTACCGGAATTAAAATTAATCAACAAAAATGAAATTCGTAAAAAAATTCAATATGAAGTAACGCATAACGGTTTAATTAAAATATTTTATGAAAATATTTTATTAGGTAAAGAAAAAAGACCTTTAGTAATTTTTATTAATAATTCTGGACGT
Organism: Mycoplasmatales bacterium; assembly: GCA_014238055.1. GTDB lineage: Bacteria > Bacillota_I > Bacilli_A > Mycoplasmatales > JABABV01 > JABABV01. The sequence continues at coordinate 47,482 of JABABV010000003.1, forward strand.
CAATTAGAAATTACTTTCAAAAATAAGAGTACAGTTATTTTTGACAGCATCAAAGGTTATCAAAAAAATAATAAAGCTGTCTTTGAATTAACGATCGCACCTTTTGAAATGATTATTTTAAGAGAAGAAACTAATAAAATAAAAATGATTACTCGTCATGAATTAATTGAACAAAGATTAAATCGTAATTTAAAACGCGCAACTGAGAATGTGTGTAAAAAATAACTTTTTAAAACTATGTTATAATACCTCATATTAATTTTAAAAAGATTAAGGGGAAAATAAATATTATGTGAAACAATATAAGCTTTACATTTTTATGTATCGTGACAGTGGTTTTAACGATTTATATATTTAAAAAAGCAATCTTACGATCGTTAAAAGTTAAAGAGCATAAAAATAAAGATAAATTCATCGCATTAGTTTTTGAAAATGAAAAAAAACTTTCACGTATTTCTAAAAATCCATTATGGTATTTTTTTAGTTTTACTAGTTTTATATTTAGCTCTTGGAGCAGGCCTATTTTATGCGGCAAATCGAATTATCGATAATTATAAATTAACATTTGATTTTTCAGCATTAATGACTGTTTTCATTAGTTTATTAGTAGTTATATTTATATTGATGTTTGTAGTTTATTTCTTTTTAACTACTTGATTATTAATTCGTAATAAAACAAGAGTGAAAAAATTTAATAAAAAACATAATCAAAAATTATTAAATTATAAAACGATTGCTAACGATCAAAAAATTACTAGTATTCAAAAATTCTGAAAAATAGTTTTATATTTTCAAAAACATTTCTCAATAGAATTAATTACTTGATTAGCGTATTCTGATGCAACGTTATTATTTGTACTTTTAAATAATTATCAATGATGAATTAAATTTATCTTTATTTTAGCAGCAACATCATCTGTTTTTATAACTATCTTTTTAAGAAGAAATACCTTTTATTTAAAATATAAAGATCCTAAAATAATAGTGAACGGAAAAGTTCAACCAAAAAATAAAACAAAAAAATAATAGTTCAGCTATTATTTTTTATATATTTAATTTCTATAAGTGTATAATACTTATAATGATACAATTATAATATTTATAAAAATTAAATAATCAAAAAAAGATATCATGAAAGGGGATTAATATGCGAAATATTAATTTTATATTTTTGTGTATTATCATTTTTATATCAACCTTTTTTATATTCAAAAAAGCAATTTTAAAATTATTATGCTTTAAAGAGCGTAATCATAAAAACGAATTTATACCTGTAGTTTTTGAAGATGAAAAAAAAGTTCTGTGAATATCTAAAAATAGATTATGATATTTTTCAATTTTATTAGTTTTATATTCAGCTCTCGGAGTAGGGGTATTTTATATAATGAAATTAATGATAAATCATCATAAATGAATTTTTAATTTTCGTTTTTGACTAATTATTACAATTAGTTTGTTGGCGACTTTATTAGCATTAACAATTATCATTTATTTATTTATAATGTTTTTATTATTAATTAATAGTAAGCCAGCACTTAAAAAGTCTAACGATCAAGAAGATGGTTTGAAATTATCTAACTTTAAAACGATTACTAATGATCAAGAAATTAGTAGTATTAAAAAATTATGAAAAATAATATTATGTTTTAAGAAATACTTTTTAATAGACTTAATTGTTTGATTATCTTATTCTAATATTGTTTTATTGTTTTATTTTTTTGATAATGAAGGATCGTTTACGAAAAGTTTAATTCTTTTCCTAGAAACATTACTTTTACTTTTTTATTATAGTGTTATGGCTTCTGTCTATAGTCATCTTTCTAAAAAAAGAGTTTTATTAGTAAAATATAAAGATCCTGAAATAAATAATGAATAAAACAAAGGAGTTATATAAACATGGTTAAGTTAGCAGTTCTTATGATTATAACATTTTTTTGATTACTAGCTTTTATTGTAATAGTAGATATGAATATGAAAAAAAATTAAAATATCGAGAATCAATCAATATTAATATTATGGAACATCGTATTTTTGAAAACGAAAAAGAACTATCAAACATAATTAAAAAACCAATTAAATATTTATCGTTATTTTTTATATTAACTTTTATTCCAATACTTATTATTTATGTACCTTGTTATATTATAATAAATAACTTCGGAATATCTATTTCTTTGTTTTGATTTTTAATCATGGTTTTGATATCAATTCCTATTAATTTGGGAATATTTTATACTATTAGTTTAATTTTAACTTTTTTTACTTTAAAATTAAACGATAAAAAAGTTAAAAAATTTAATGAATTAAATGATCAAAAGTTAGAAACTTATAAAACTATCATGAGTAATCTAAATATTTCTAAAAGCGTCTGTAGAAATATTTTAAAAGGATATTTTAAATATCATTTTTCAAGAGAAACTGTATTTTGAATATCTTTTAATGTATCGCTTTTAATGTGGATTGCTACCGGAACTTTAACTCCAGGGAATTCAATTATTTTAATGATTTTATTTGGAATTAGTCCAATTTTGTATTTAATTAAAAATCAAAAAGTTAATTATAAATAATTCACTTTTTGATTTTTTTATTATTATCCACAAGTTTTTTTAACTATCTTTTTAAGGGGAAGTACGTTTATTTTAAAATATAAAGATCCTAAAATAGTAGTTAACGGAAAAGTTCAACTAAAAAATAAAACAAAAAAATAATAGTTCAGCTATTATTTTTTATATATTTAATTTCTATAAATATATAATATTTCTATCTTTATCAATTGATTTATTAATTTTTTTGTAACGATTATTTATTGTGTCGTTTAAGCTGTAAGTATCATCATCGGTTAATAAGTCATCGTAAATAAAGGAATAATTAAATTATTTAATATTTTAAATTTGTTTATACATTACCATTAGTGTATAATTTTTTATATAATAAAATTAAGGAGCATCATAAATGATTAAGATATCAGCTTATATAATAATAACAATTTCTTCTATGATTTCTTACTGCCTTTTTTGATATCGTAGTTTTAAAATAAATTTAAAAATTCAAGAACGAACAGTTAACAATATTTTTGAACATAAAGTGTTTGAAAATCAAAAACATTTATCTAATATTTCGAAAAAACCTTTACAATATTTAATATCTTTTTTTACATTAAGTACTGTTGTGATAACTTTAATATATAGTGCTTTTTATTTTGGGTTACAAAATATTATTATCGAGATAAATTCGAAGTTTTTTTTCACTAGTATTCTTATGTTTTTTGTGATAATATCAATTTTTTTAGTTATTAATTTTATTGTTTTTTATATAATGAGTTCAATTATTGGGTTTTTAGTTTTACGGTTTAATGATAAAAAAGTAAAAAAATTTAATAAATTAAATAATCAAAATCTAAAAACATATAAAACTATTATGAATGAATGAAATATTTCTAAAAGAGAAGCTAGTTATGATATGACTAATTATTTTGGCTATCATTTTTCAAAAATTATAGTTCTTGGAACAGCGCTTACAGGAGCGTTTTTAATTTGAGTTTTACCAGATATATCTACTAACTCAGATGCAATAACTTGAATAGTTTTAACTTTAGCGTTTTCAGTACCGTCTATATTAAATTTTAAATTTAGAAAAAAACGTATTAATCGTAGGAACCAAATAGAAATAAGGAAGAATGAAAATATAATAGGAGAACATGATGAGTAGTTTATTAGTTGTTAGTACTTCGATAATAGTTGTAATATGTTTGATCGGCATAATGCATTTTATAATTTTAAAGCCTTATAGTGAAAAAACTTATCGTAAATTTCACGTAGATTTTTCTAAAGAATTTACAATTCAAAGAAATAGAGGTTATGTTTATAACGAAGCAGGAGAGCGAACAAAAATAATATTTTTAGAAGAAGAACCAAAAACTTTAATTCGTAATCGATATCGTCGAGCATCATCTAATAAAGTTATGATTATTATTGGAATGCTTTTTGTTAGTTGAGTTAGTTTTAATTTTTTTAATAATCAACTTTTAAATAAATACACTTTTACAACTTGAGAATTTTTAGGGATTAGTGGATTATTTGTAATTTCTATAATAATAATTTACTTTATAGCGCGAATTATTTATCTTGCTCCAACATATTCGAGATTAATGAGAATTAATAGAATTAATCGTAAATCTGGAATTCCTAAAGTCAGTTTTAGTTCAGTTGCTATTAAACAAAATAAACCACTTTATAAAGTGTTGTTTAATTTTTTACTTAATAAATCAGATGCAGACATAGGTGACTTTTTTATAACCGTTCTTTATATACCTGTATTAGTAATCTTAATAATTTTAATAATTGTTAAAGTATCTTAAATTAAATAATATTAAACAAAATTAAAAAAAGATAGTTTTCACTATCTTTTTTTAATTTTGTTTTTCTATACCATATGGTATTACGAATGCTCCTAATTTAACTATATAACCAGTAGGATTTGTAAGTGAGCTTAAAAACTCCTCTATCGCAAAATCTATAACACATGCGATTACTAATGATGATGGAAGAACCTCGATAATAGCAGCTATTAAATTTATTTTCATTATTTTTATATTCCTTAAAATTTGTTTTTAATGCTATATGGTTAAATATTATCTTAAAAAGATTATTTTAAAGGTGTTTTATTAACTTTTATAGTTATATTTACAAATATAAAGTTTGTTTTTTTAAAAAAAAAGAGTATAATTGTTATATAAATTAGTAAATATTAATACAATATAATTTTTATTTTTTTGTATAATTGAAAGTTAAAAAATTAATAATTAGATATTAATATTAAATAAGAAAAGAGGATTCGATTAATGATCAAAGTAGCAATTAATGGATTTGGACGAATTGGACGTTTAGTTTATCGTCAATTAGTAGAACGTAAAGATGTAGAAGTAGTGGCAGTTAATGATTTAACTTCACCAGCAACATTATTACATTTATTAAAATACGATACAGCGCATGGAAAATTCAAACATTTCAATGATGTATCAGTAACTGAAAACGGACTTAAAGTAAATGGTAAAGAATTACCAATTTTTTCAGAACGTGATCCTGAAAATTTACCATGAGCAAAATTAGGAGTCGACATCGTTGTTGAATCAACTGGTTTCTTCCGTAAAAAAGAACTAGCTGAAAAACATATTAAAGCTGGAGCTAAAAAAGTATTAATCTCAGCACCAGGTGCCGGAGACATGAAAACTGTTGTTTATAACGTAAACCATAACGTATTAACAGCAAGCGATACAGTAGTATCAGCTGCTTCATGTACAACTAACTGTTTAGCACCAATCGCTAAAGTATTAAACGATTCATTTGGATTAGTTAAAGGAATCATGACAACAGTTCATGGTTATACTTCTGACCAAAGATTACAAGATGCACCACACGGTGACTTACGTCGTGCCCGTGCTGCAGCTGAAAATATTATTCCAACTACTACAGGAGCAGCAGTTGCTGTAGGATTAGCATTACCTGAATTACAAGGTAAATTAGATGGAATGGCAATGCGTGTGCCTGTTATTACTGGTTCATTAGTTGACTTAACTGTTGAATTAGAAAAACAACCAACAAAATGCGAAATTAATAAAGCTATGAAAGCTGCTGCTAATGAAACATTAGCGTATCTTGAAGATCCAATCGTATCATCAGATATTATCGGAGCAACTCATGGTTCATTATATGATGGAGCTTTAACGAAAGTTATGGATGTTGATGGTAAAAAAATGTATAAAGTTATCAGTTGATATGATAATGAAAACTCATACGTTTCACAATACGTTAGAACATTAATCTTCATGGGAAACTTAAAATAATTTCTTAATTAAAAAAATCAACTACTAGTTATATAGTAGTTGATTTTTTAATAAATATTTACTAAAATAGTATGATAACAGAAAGAATAAAAAGGAAAAACTATGAAAAATAAATTTTTAAATAAAATATTGAAAATCAGTATTTTAATACCACCTACTTTAGTTTTAGGGTTTTTAACTTCTTGTAATAGTGGTCGCGCTAACCCTTATTCGACATTATTACCTGTAATCCCGATCCCGTCTATTAAAGTATATACTCAAGAAGTAAAAAATGATGCTCCTCTTATAAAGCCATCAATTGATACTGTAAACGATAAAAATACTAGTTTTGTTGGTGAAGGAGTCGATCCTTCGACTGGAAAATTAACAGGAACATCTATTTTTACAGATTTAAAAAATAATGTGAAATTAGAACAAGGGCTACAAGGACCAACAGGTTTCCTAAGTGAAAATGAAATTAACAATATTATTAATGATAATAATTATCGAAAAAAATATTATTTTAACGAAGATTCATCTAAAACTAATTCTGAAAAAATATTTAGTAATCAATTTCCACAAAATAACCATTCAGTAAATATTGCTTATGAAATTTCTGTAGAAAAATATGAAGACATGCTTCATTCTTCCGATCCACCAATTTCAAATGAAGCTAAAAACATGATGAACAAAGCGAAGGAATCTAATGATTGGTCTGATTTTATATCTAAATATTCTAATCAATATATTAGAGGCCAAAACGTTGAGCGAAAAATAATAGTAAACTTTAATTTCAGCAGTAAAAATAAAGACTTGTTAAATCAATTAAAAATAATACAACAATTTGATGAAGGTAATTTCACATTTTATAATTTAGATAAATTTGTCAACAAACACAACAATGGCTATGACTTTCCTTTTCATATTAAAATGAATTATTTAGAATATCCTTACTCGGAAAAAACTTATGATTTATTAACATTACATAATCCTTTCGACATTCAAGCTTCTTTTCAACAATATGCATTTTTATTAGTTCAAAGTATGAGAGATAATTTCATAAATAAAGGTGATTGAAACGATGTTAATGAATGAGGTCCGATGGAAGGCATAGATAATAAAACGATGGAAAAATACAAAGATACTTATTCTATAGATAATTATGCTTTTACAGTTCCTGAGTCTTATAATAAAATTATTGAAAATTTAAAATTATTAAATAGATATTTTGTTGAAGAAGTTACTTTAGAAAAAATTTATAATTATACTCTTAATAATCCTTTTAGTATTATTGATAATTCTAAAAATCTTTATTCAAAATATAAAAATGAAGTAAAAGATTTTTATTTTAAATATAAAGATATTTTTAAAACAAATAGTACTTATATGATTAATTTAAATAAAAATCATGACATCGATGCATTAGTAAAAAAAGCAAGTAAATTAGAAGCAGAAGTTTATAATGATGATGGTATCAAAATATTAGATTTATTTAATGATTTATTAGTTGATACTAATAATAACCCGGAATATGAAAAATTTCATTTAGTTTCTATCATTAAAGATGATAAAGGATATCAAATTATAGGATATAACAATGATAATGAAATAAAGAGAACTCTAAATATGCATATAAGTAAACAAAAATTTAATTTTAACTATTATAGTTTAAAACACGAAACATTACTAGTTCCCGATTACGTTAAAACATCATGAGGGGAAAATTCTAAAGGAGTTAATTTAGATAATTCTCATTTTGATGAAGTGCTGGATTCAGGATATTCTTTCAATGATCAAAAAAACTTCTTTTATTCAATATCTTTTAATGCAACAGCACAAAAAGAAGAAGATGATATATTTATACCTTGAGTTGACACAATTTATGAAGGTGGTCAAGGAAACCAAAATATTGATTAAAATAATTTTGTATTATAAACTGATAAATAATAAATAAATAAAAATTAAGGATGTTTAAAAATGAAAAAAAAATTGCTACTTACAATTCCTATTCTGAGTGTTTTAAGCGCCGGAACATTATCACTTTGTTATGTTGAAATGCATAAAAAAAACTCTCCACTAAAAGAGTCTGACATTGTTGGACCTTCTTCAAAAGATAGTAAAACAATTCCTTTTTCTGATTATATGAAGTCAACGCTTCAATCAACTGAAATAACCGAACATAGTGATTCTCCAATAAATCCACTTTATCAATTTAAATTAGGCGATGGCTATCGTCGCGAAACAGGAACTTCAACAAAAACTTCAATTTTTTCAAAAAAAGCAAATGATAATCAAGTATCGTTAACTTCACCATCATTTAAATCAAATTATTTTAACAATAAAAATTGATCGAATATATATAGTGCTTTAGGAGTTAATGATAATTTAAAATTTAACGTTCAATCATCATTAACGCCACGACAATTAGCGTTCTATAATAGTTTAAAATCACAAGATAATTCATTTAACGCTGCTTTTTCAATGGCTAATTCAATAGATGAAAAATTACAGAACACACCTTCAATTAGCGAGTCAGCACAAGCAGATATTGCAAGATCACAATTAAGTAAAGATTGATCTAGTTTTGAAAATAAATATTCGGATTCTTATATTGGACATTTAACATCGTCTAGAAAAGTTTTCTTTAATATTAATTTTAAATCTGTTGATGAAAATATGATCGATAAACTAAAAGATAATTTTAATTTATCAAATGATCTTTCTGGAATTGAAACACTTATTTCCCATCTACCTAATAAAGAAAAAAATAAACTACATTTAAAAATTAATTATTTAACTTTACCATTAACGCAAAATGAAACTATTTTACCAAGTCTTGATTTTACAGCAAATAATTTTTCTCAATTTATTTTTGAAGCTAAAGCAAATGCAACAACTTTTGCTAACGATTATCAAGTTCAAAACGGAATACCTTCTAATTTAGGACAATGATTTAATGAAGGAATTAATAATGATCGAGATTTATGAACATATAAAACAATTCCTGTGTTAAAGAATGCTGATATTATTAATAAATACGAAAAATTAATAGCTGAATTTCCGCAAATTAATAAATATTTTGATGAAGCAATTACTTTACGTGAAGATTATAATGCTGTTTATGCTGAACGAACTGTAATCGATACTTTTAATCAAAATCCAGGAATTTATAATCAAGAAGTTAATAATTTACAAAGATATTTAGCAGATTTTGAAAGCTTATTTAACCCTGCGAGTAGTTCTTTAATTAAATTATTAAAAGACCATGACGCTACTCAACTAATCGCTCACGCTAAAAATTTTGAGACTAATTTAAATAATGATGATGGAATTAAAATCATCGATTATATTGAACATACAAAATTTAGTTTTGATAGTAATGACAACGATAAAAAAGAATTCAAACTTTCTAATACTAAAATTCATATATATTCAATGGCCAAAATTGATAACGGAATAACAATTAATTTTTTCTACCACACTTCTGGAGAATTAGCTAATGTCGAAAGTATCTTTAACATTGCTACTTTCAAAAACACTAGCCATCAATTTTATAATAAAAAGATTAATTTAATGAGTTTAACAGATATAGTTTTTCATTCATATAATCAATATAGTGATGGAAATTATGAAGTAAAAATTTCTTATTCTGAAAATGATCCTATTAATATAAATGATGTTGGATACATTTTACAAACTAAAAAATTATTTATTAATACGAATTTAGAAAGCACTTATAATACGTATGATTATATTTATGAAGGTAATCAAATCCACCCCGAATAATTCTTAAAAAAAAGAATTATACTTAATGACTCTTATACTATGTATAAGAGTGCACGAATTTATAATAAAAAATTATTATTAATATTTTTTAACAAATACAAGCTTTTTGTATTTGTTTTTTAACATTTATTACTAAATTTAATGAAAAAAAGACTTTTATTATAGTATTTTTAATGTTAGTATTGTTTTGTACGTTTGTAAAAAATTAAAAAATTAAAATAAAATATTAAACAAGGAGTTTACATAATGAAATTAAATAAATTTTTATTTATATTGCCAATTATGAGTGCCGGATCATTGTCGTTGCATTCAAATAGCAGTAATGTAAATACTAAAGAGCAGAGTTGGAATAGTTCGTTAAATACAACTATTAATACGGATAATTCTAATATGAAAAATAAAAAATATAGTTTACCTTACACGCAATATATCGATCAAATGAAAACGATAGATTATCGTAGTGGTAGCGGGACAGATAGAGATCCAATTGAATTAGGATACGGTTATCATAGAGAAACTGGTACAGTATCTTCTGATTCAATTTTCAATAAATCAGGAAATAATTCTAAAGTAGAAATTATTGGAATGGGTTCAAAATTCTCTTCATTTTCTCGTAGTGATGTTAGTAGTATGTTTCAAAGTTTAGGAGTTAGTGTTGATTTAAAATTTGGTTTTCAACAACTAGCTGCTAGCTCAGCGTTAAGTTTCTTTCATTCGACTGAAACTAAAACAGGTTCTTTTAACGCCACTTTTCAATTATATAGTTTAGTTAGTGAAAGATTTATTAATGATGATGCCGATATCACTAGTAGAGCAAAATCAGAAATTGCAAATAAAGACTGAGATATCTTTAACGACGATTATGCTGATTCTTTCACATATCATGTAATGGGAATAAGAGAAGTAATGTTTAATTTAAATTTCACTTCTTCAAGTTATTCAGTAGTTGATAAAATTAAGGCTTCTCTAGGAGCTAAATATAATTTATTACAACTAAAAACAGCTATAAAATCAGCTGAAAAAGAATCACATAATTCTTGTAATTTAAAAATGAATTATGTAACTTATCCAAATACTGATCAAGATGATCATATTTTGCCAGATAACGATACTTTAGATATGGCTGGATTTTCAAAATATATGAGCGATGCTCAAACTAATTCAGAAAAATTTATTAATTCTTATAGTCAAGTAAATGGGGCGCCTTCAAACGCGGCTGATTGATTTGTAACAGGAATTAACAATGAACGAGATTTAAAAAAATATTCTTCATTAAGAGATTTATCAATTTTTGTTGGTAATAAATATGAAAAATTAATAGCTGAATTTCCACAATTAAATATGTATTTCGATGAAGCGATCGCTTTAAACGAAGACTATATGTCAGTTTATAATGCTCAAAAACTATTAGCTAAAGATCATTTTGTTGATCGTGGTAGAGATTATTGAACTGAAGTTAATAATCTAAAAAGATATTCAGTTAACTTGAATAGTTTATTCAATGCTTCAAGTTCATCTTTAAAGAAATTATTAGAAAAACATGATCCATCTAAAATAATAAAACATGGTGATTATTTTATTAAAAGTGTTACTAGTGATATTGGAGTACAAGTTATTGATTATGTCGAACAGTCTCAATTAACTTTTGATGCTCCTTTAGCAAGAGGTGAATTTGAAATATCAGATGTAGAAATCCATACTATAGGAATGGATATTACTAAAGATGATAATACTGGTAAACCAATTGTTAAAGCTAATTTCTCTTTTCGTTCAAAAGTAGAACACGATGAAATATATAAAAATAATTATATTGTTTTTAATTCAATAGACCATAATTTTTATGGTGATGAAATAACTTTAATGACACCTAAATCATTTTCAGTTAGTCCATCAAATGATTCGGGCTTAAAACCGTTTCAATTTTGAATCAAATCTGACAATTGTTTATTTGTTGATGATATTGGTTATAATTTCCAATATAAAAGCTTATTATTAACAACTGTTTTATTTAGTGATTCAGGAAGCTACGATCCGATCTATGAACATGGTGAAGGTCATCCTGACTAATTATCAAAATTAACTTTAAAGCCACTTATGAAAATAAGTGGTTTTTCTTTTTAAATAAACATTCTTTACTACTAAACTACTTTTTAATCATTATTTTTATATTTTATTATTTTTAATAAAAACTAAATATCATAAAAATACTTTGATAAAAGGTTTTTTATGATATTATTTATTTAATAGTATTATTTGACTATGTAAAAAAGCAATTGATGCTGGATTTGATTCAGTTATGTTCGATGGAAGTCATTTAGATATTGATAGTAATATCAAAAAGACTTTAGAAGTCGTTGAATATGCTAAATCACGCAACGTTGCTGTTGAAGGTGAAGTTGGTATTATTGGCGGCAAAGAAGATGATATCAATACTGGAAATGCAATTTATGCTTCAATTGATGAAGCGACTAAATTTTACGCAGCGACTAAAGTTGATTTCTTAGCAGTGGCTTTTGGAACTTCGCATGGAGTTTATAAAAAAGAACCGAAACTAAATTTTGAAATTTTAGATCAAGCTCGTAAAATTACTAATG
>JABABV010000003.1:59692-63196 GCA_014238055.1 Mycoplasmatales bacterium
TCCGTTAGTAATGCATGGAACTTCTGGAGTTGCTTTACCAGACATCGAAACAGCAATTAAACACGGTGTCTATAAAGTTAATGTCGGAACAGGACTACTGACTTCTTATTATTGTAGTTTAGTAGAAACTTTAAATAAGAATCCTCAAGTTTTTGACTTACGAAAATTTAGTCAAAAACCAATGGAAGCAGTTAAAAATAAAGTTAAGAAATATTTAAAATTATTTAATTCAGTTAACCAAATTTAACTAACATTATTCATTTAAAACAAAAAGCATTAATTGATTTAAGAATCAAGTGATGCTTTTTCATTATTGATAAATATTAAAAATTTATTGACATAATAGCTTTTTTAAATATTGTTGTTTTATATTTTTATATAATATACAATTATATTAATAAAGAAATTTTACAACTTATAAAATTTTTTTATTAATTATAGGAAAATTAAAAAGGGAGAGTTATAACAATGAAAAACAATACCACTTTAAAATTATTGTTAACTTCTGGGACAATGCTAGGTTTAGCGACTTCAGCATCGACTTCTTTATTAACTAATAAAAGTCATCCAGTTAATAACATTAACGTAAAACAAAAACCACAATTAAATAATAATCAATCTCTTGGTAAAGTAGATCCAACTTCTTGAAAAGGGTTTGTTCAAACTGCTAAACGAGTAACACCGTTAGAATTAGTAATGGTTACTAATCCTACTGGTTGAACTACTAATGATCTTGCAAAAATAAAACTAAGTCAAGTTCTTGTAAATGTAGTTACAAAAACAGTTCAAGTATATGCTACAAAAAATGATAATGGAAATTGAACAAAAGCTGTTTTTGAAAATACATATCACGGGAAAGTTTTTACTTTCGTAGAATGAAAATGTACTAACCAACCAAAAACTTGTGCCCCAATTGATTTCTCAGCTTGGGAAAAATTTAGACGAGGAGCAAAAACTGTTCTGATGTATGAATTAATGAACGATACCGATACAGCTCATAACAATGGTACTACTTGACCACAACAATGAATGAGCATACCATCTAATCAATTGAAAATGGGTCTTCCTTGAGTAGATGAATATAATAATAAAGTTTTAGTAAATATCACTAGAATAGATGGCAATAAAATTGAAAAAGCAATTTTTGTTGCTCAATATTACTTAGGCTGTCCAGCATATAGAAAAGAATATTCAGTTAGTTGATCTTTACACTCATTTAAAACTTTAGGGACTCAAACTTGAGATGACTTTAAAAAAGTAGCTTTAAATGTAAGTGCAAGAGATCTATTAGGACAATCAAATGCACTTAGCTTTGATTGACATAATGGCGCTCCTCAAAATCGTTTTTGACACGCAGGAGAATTAGCTGAATTCGATACTTTTGGTGGCCTAGGACCTAACGATACTTACAAAGGTATGGGTGGACGACCAGTTGTCGATGAGCACAATAAAACAATTACTGCTATTATTTCGCGATTTGGAAAAGATGGAGCTTACGATTCTGATCCAATAAAAGCAGTTATGACATATGACGACAAAAAGGAAACGCCATATGTAATATATAATTGAAAATTTAGTAAAGATACACAATTACAATCTTATAATAAATTTAAGAGTTTATATGAAAGACAAATTAAACGTGCTCGTAATTCTGTGTTAGCAGATTTCATGAATCATAATTGAGGATATTGTAAAAAAAGCGTTGTACCAACTAAAGTAGATCATGATGCTTGAGAACATAAAATATCTGGAAGAATTTTTAATGAAATAGAATCTCATGCTGGAAATTCTGTTAATAATTGAACATATCCTAATTTAGGAACTATTTTTAATTTTAAAGGCGGTAAAAGAGCTTGAATAGCATTTCGTTATCGATTTGGTTATACGTATCCAATGTTTGCCCCTTTTACATGACAATTAGATTTAACTATGAATTATTGATACGTTAATGGTCACGATGATAGTGACGGCGGAACAGCTTTCAATTATATGTGACTTATGAACACTTATGTTGAAGGAATTTAATATAATAAATTAATTATTTTCAATTAAGTAATTTGTATTTATTTGAAATATTTAAGTAATTTTAACTGCTATTATCAAATCAGAATCTCTATCATTGATATTTTATTATTATAATAATTATATTATATTTAAAATAATGAAATTTTTACTTGTATTTTATGCGATTCTATTGTATTATTAATAGTGCTTGAAATTAATATTTAAGTATTTCGTGGGACTATAGCTCAGCTGGTTAGAGCACACGCCTGATAAGCGTGAGGTCGGAGGTTCAAGTCCTCTTAGTCCCACCACGGGGTGGTAGCTCAATTGGTAGAGCACCTGTCTTGCACACAGGAGGTCGCCAGTTCGATTCTGGTCCGCTCCACCATATCAATTATGGCCGGAGTAACAAAAAAGTCACATTATTACAATGTGACTTTTTTTATGTAAATTTTTATATAAACTAAATAATGTTAATTGTTATTAAAGATTATAGTCTTTCATGATCGTCGTACTGGTTTAGCGGTCGTAGCTGGTGATGGTAATTAAGGAAATTTTATTAATTAACTCTATATTTATTATGATAAAAAAAGCACACTATTTATAATGTGTTTTTTTATCGTAATAAATATAAAAATATAAATTTTTCTTTTGTGATAGAATTATTATTAACAATGTTTTAAAATGAAAAAAAGAAAGTAGGTACTTTAGTAATGGTAGTTTATCGTTATAATTTAAAAAAATATTTACGCACGCCTTCCACTTTAATTTTAATGATTTTAACTTTAATATTAGTAGCCGTAATGACGTATTTTATTTGCCATTCTCCAAACATTAATATTAATGATCGTTTTAATAATAAAATTAATAAATATCAATCAGTTTTATTAGAATCTTTTATTGCCACAGGATCGTTAATTTTCGTTATGGTAATTATCTTTGCAGCTTTTAAAAGTGTCCAATTATTTCGTGATGAAATTAATGAAGGTTCGCTTTTGTTAGTTATCTCTAAACCAGTATCAAGACGTCGTATCTTACAACAAAAATGAATGGCTCTTTTAACGATCTTTTTCATTTTTATTGTTCCGGCAGTATTGTTGCATATGTCGATGACGTATGGATTAATTCCTAATAATGATTTTAAAAAAGAAATATTTTTAGGATTTTTTTCAGAGATCTTTACAGCTTTAATAATTTTTCTATTATTCTCTTCGTTATTTTTAATGATATCTTTAAAATTAGGAGTTAAATCAGTTATCGGACTTAGTTTTACATTTGTAGTGTCATTACTAATTTCCCAAACAGTTCAAGCTGGTTCTTATCATCCGGTATACTTAGAAGCTAATTTAGATACAATTAATAGAGGAGTTGTTAGCAATGATTATAGTTTAACTAAAAATACTAGTTTAAAACAAAGTGATACTAAGTTAACTGAGGTTCCTAAACTTTATTGAAAAAAAACAAAAAAAAATCGTTTTAAAAAAATATGACCAATTACTT
>JABABV010000040.1 GCA_014238055.1 Mycoplasmatales bacterium
CTAAAGCTCCTGTAAAGACGCAAAAATCAGCAACCAAATCTGGTATAGCTGAATTTGGTAAAGATAAAATAATGAATATAAATCCATTAGGGTCAAAACCAAATGGAGTTTTTAGATTTGATAATGCTGGGGTATTAAAAGGAGTTAAACATCCAGCCCCATTTCATCCAGATTTACCAGATTGGTTTATAAAATATTTAACAGGATTAGATGATATTGTATTAGATCCATTTATGGGTGGGGGAACTACAGGCGAAGTAGCATTAAACTTAGGTAGAAAATATATTGGGTTTGAGAAAAATAAAGTTTATATTGATAAATTGGTTACACCTAAATTGAAGAAATTTAAAAATGATTTTTGGGAATAAATTTACGAGTAGTGGCTCAATCCGGTAGAGCACTCGGTTTGGGTCCGAGAGGTTGCAGGTTCGATTCCTGTCTACTCGACAATATTATAAGGAAAGAAAAAATGAAAGTTATAAAGTATCTATATAGAGAAGATGGTGGTATGTCAAAAGATCACATCAATGATGTTATGAATAAACTACCAAGTGATTATTCAATTGAATATATTAATTGGGATAAAACTTATAGTGCATTAAAGGAATATAATCCAAAAGGATCTCCATTATGTATTATAGAAGAAGATGGTGTAGAAATCGATAGATTACTTGGTACGACAAGTGTAGAACAAATAACAACTGCTATGTCTGATGATAAAAAT
>JABABV010000041.1 GCA_014238055.1 Mycoplasmatales bacterium
TATAAAAATGGCAAACAACAATGATAATTATTAATAATTCCTTTTTTTTAAATGTTATTAAATTATTATTAATAATTCCTACCAAATATTTCATTGCATGTATAAGTATATGGCTATCATTTAATATCTGCCAGTGGTACTTAATATGTAATAATTTTATACGGAACAAATCTGGTTTTATTACAAACTAGGAAAAACGGTTGTTCTTCAAAATTTATGTTTAACTTACTGATTTTTTTAAATATTTAAATTTTGTTATTTTCATTTAATTTTTTTTAAATATTTGATTGATTTCGTTATTTATATTTTCATTTTTTATTTATTCTTGACATTAGTATATAATATTAGGCTAAAATTTAATAATAATAAAAAAATTAATAAAAAAATTTCATTTTAATAATTTTGTATTTTTCAATTATTTTTTAAATATTATTTTAAAATAAATGATTGATTTTGTCATTGAATATTTATTTATATGCCCGTTCTTATACACTTGGTCATACTATTAGGCGGAAGTTAGCTTGTTGTATTCCCAAAAGAAGAAAAATCAGTAAAATGAACATATTGGCTGCCATATTGTCCGCCATCTTGAATTTTCCAAAATGCTCAATAGTGCCAAGGTGGCATCAATCGGATTTTGATCAAGGACATCATAAGGAACAATAATCACCAAAAACATTTTGTGCGGACGCCAACTTCGGGTTTTCTGCCTGGCATCCCGA
>JABABV010000042.1 GCA_014238055.1 Mycoplasmatales bacterium
GGAGTAGCAATTAGAGCAGGTCATCATTGCTGCCAAATACTTCATGACAAGTTAGAAATACCCGCAAGTGCGAGAGCCTCTTTAGGAGTTTACAATACTAAAGATGATTTAGATAAATTAAATGAAGGAATTAATAATTGTAAAAAAATTTTTGATTTAAAATGAACTTAAAAGAACTTTATCAAGAAATAATTCTAGAGCATGGAAAGAATCCAAGAAATTTAAGAAAAACAGATAATTTTAACAAAGATGCTAAAGGATATAATCCTCTTTGTGGTGACACTGTTCACATTTATCTTAAATTAAATGAAAAAAAGAAAGTAGAAGATGCGTCTTTTGAGGGAAGTGGTTGTGCGATATCAATGGCATCGGCTTCGATTATGACTGATTTAGTAAAAGGTAAAGAAGAAATTGAAGTTAAAGAAATTATAAATGATTTTTTAGGTATGATTAAAGAAAACCCTGAATTAAAATCAAAAAACTTAAAAGATGATGAAAAAACTAAATTAATGTGTTTGTCGGGTGTAAAACAATATCCAATGAGAGTTAAATGTGCTACTTTGTCGTGGCATACTTTAATTTCTGCAATTGATAATACTCAAGAAGAAATTAATACTGAAAGGTTAGACTAGACATGGAATTAAAAGATCAAATAATAAATGAAATTAAAAAAATTTATGATCCCGAGATACCTGTTAATATTTATGAACTAGGTTTAA
>JABABV010000043.1 GCA_014238055.1 Mycoplasmatales bacterium
ATAGAATTAAGATAGTAGTTCGTATAATCAGATAACGAATGCAAGATTAATTATTAGATAATTAAGCAGTTAAAGAAGTCTGTAAGTAGTTCGTATAATCGGATAACGATTGCACGATTAGATAATTGATAATTGAGAGCCATAGAATTAAGATAGTAGTTCGTATAATCAGATAACGAATGCAAGATTAATTTTTAGATAATTGAGCAGTTATAGAAGTCTGATAGTAGTTCGTATAATCGGATAACGAATGCATGATTAATTATTGGATAATTGCGCAGTTATAGAAGTCTGTAAAGAGTTCGTATAATCAGATAACGACTGCAAGATTAATTATTAGATAACTGAGCAGTTAAAGAAGTCTGTAAGTAGTTCGTATAATCAGATAACGAATGCAAAATTAATTATTGGATTATTGAGCATTTATAGAAGTCTGTAAAGAGTTCGTATAATCAGATTACGACTGCAAGGTTAATTATTAGATAATTGAGCAGTTAAAGAAGTCTGTAAGTAGTTCGTATAATCAGATAACGAATGCAAGATTAATTATTGGATTATTGAGCAGTTATAGATATCTGTAAGTAGTTCGTATAATCGGATAACGAATGCATGATGAGATAATGGATCATTGAGCAGTTATTGAAATCTGGAAGTAGTTCGTATAATCAGATAACGAATGCAAGATTAATTATTGGATTAATGGGCA
>JABABV010000044.1 GCA_014238055.1 Mycoplasmatales bacterium
TGTCCGTCTGTCTGTCCGTCCGTCCGTCTGTCTGTCTGTCACACACTTAACTCAAAAAGTGCTTATTGGATCATAACCAAACTTCACCAATGGAACCAGGACATGAATTGTACCAGACATTTTTTCAGTTTTTAACTAGGTCATCCAAGATGGCCGCCACAGCCGCCATCTTGATTTTTTTGTGACGACTACTCCTCCAGAACCACAAGTGGTAGAGACATGGGGTTTTCACCATAAGGTTCAGTTTAGGTTGAAGAGCCTCCCGTTTTAAATTTGAAGTCATAACATTTTAAAAATGGCGGCTATGACGTCATACGTAAAACTTGTTTCCCGCCAAAATTCTAACTTTGTCAAAAATGGTCGGATCTTGACGAAATTTGATATGTAGGTACATATGGATGTCCTGAGTGATTTTATGCTACTTTGTTTTCGAAAAAAATCCAAGATGGCCGCCATGACGTCATAATTGCCGATTTTTCAAAGTGGTTTAATCTTTTTAAAATGTTGTACAAATATTCCTACTGGTGTACTTACTCATATTATGTTGTTTTCACATTGATTGAAAATCCAATATGGCCGCCACAGCCGCCATTTTGATTTTTTTTACGAAAATTTGTGACGACTACTCCTCGTGAACCACAAGTGGTAGAGACATGGGGTTTTCACCATAAGGTTCAGTTTACGTTGAAAAGCCTCCCGTTTTGAA
>JABABV010000045.1 GCA_014238055.1 Mycoplasmatales bacterium
CAGTATTACAAATGTATAAATGTATCTGAAATATTTTTAATGTAGAGTACAGACGGAGACGAGCTGTATATGGTGTATAAATTACTGGCATTGATAGTTATTGGTGATAATTAATAATATTTCATTTCACTATATACATCGTACAATTGTTTATTATGAAATTTATCTTTACATAGTATATTTCAAAAAATTTGGTACTGTTTTATTTTTAATTTTTAATTTTTTTAATTATTATTTAATTTATTTTCATTAATATTTGAATAATTTAAATAACAATTGTATATATTTTTTATTTATTGTTGACATTTGTATCAAATATTGGGCTGAAATTGAATGATAAAATAATTTACTTTTTTTTCTTTTTGACTAATTTTGTATTTTTCAATTAATTTTTAATTAATATTTTAAAAGAAATGATTGATTTTGTCATTGGATATGTATTCATATGACCGTTCTTAAACATTTGTTTCGAATATTAGGCGGAATTTAGCTGGTTTTAGCCCCAAAACAAGAAAAATCAGTAAAATGAACATTTCGGCTGCCAATATTGTCCGCCATCTTGAATTTTTCAAAATGCTCAATAGTGCCAAAGTGGCATCACTCGGATTTTGATCAAGGACATCATAAAGAACAATAATCACCAAAAACATTTTGTGCGGACGCGAATTTTGGGTCAAGGGTCAAATCGCCATTTGGC
>JABABV010000046.1:0-207 GCA_014238055.1 Mycoplasmatales bacterium
AAAAGAGTAAGAAACGAAAGACATTTTGATGTTCAGATTATTGGGGGAATTGTTCTTCATGAAGGAAAAATTGCTGAAATGAAAACTGGAGAAGGTAAAACATTAACAATTACTCTTGCAGCTTACTTAAATGCATTAAATGAAAAAGGTGTTCATATAGTAACCGTCAATGACTACCTTGCGAAAAGAGATTGTCAAGACATGGGT
>JABABV010000046.1:217-692 GCA_014238055.1 Mycoplasmatales bacterium
ACAGATCCTCTGGTTACATTAATAATGATCAGGATGATTATGAAAGAAAAAAAAATTACAATTGTGATGTCACCTATGCAACAAACAGTGAATTAGGCTTTGATTATCTAAGAGATAATATGAAATTTTACTCTGAAGAAATGACACAAGGAGAACATTATTTTTCTATTGTAGACGAAATAGACTCATGTTTAATTGATGAAGCTAGAACGCCACTTGTAATTTCAGGATCTGTTGAAGACAAAACTGACCAATATTTAGCAATTGATAAGTTAGTCAAACAATTAAAAGATAAAGATTATGAAATTGATGAAAAAGATAAAAATATTCTATTAACAAATGAAGGAATAGATAATATAGAAAAAATTTTTTCTGACGCTGGTATTTTAAAAAATAATAATTTTTATGATCCAGAAAACTTAAATCTAGTTCATCACGTGAATCAATCTTTAAGGGCAAATCAATTATTTGAAAA
>JABABV010000047.1 GCA_014238055.1 Mycoplasmatales bacterium
TCCCTCGGGACGATCTTGTTACCTAGGGCGGGTAACATTAGCCCGAGAATTCAGGCTGTATATGCATACATGAAGTTTTAATTAATGTAAGTACATTTCCATCAAACTACATTATTAAAGTAGATAATTTCTAATGTAAAAAACAATTCTAAATCCATTGGCAGTGTTGTTTTCTCACTTACATTCTTCCATCCCGTCTTAATCGAGTGGTTTGTGACATCAACTAAGAGTTAAAATTTATATTCATTTAGATACAGCTTTGCAAGCTAAGGTTTGATACTGTTCGTTTAAAAGAATATGGGTGCATGTATCATGGAAAACAACAACGCCAATAGATCCAGAATTAATTTTTACATTAGAAAATATCCACTTGAAGTCCGTCATGAGAGGGAAATATACACAAATTAACTCAAACTGCATGTATGCACGCGTGCACACATAGTCTACCACTTCTACGCATAATAGTTCTCAGGCTGTAATGGACCCGTCAGAATCGTCAAAGTCCATATACAGCCAGAATTCTCGGGCTGGGAGATATGTTAATTTTAAAGTTTTTAAATTTAAAACTTCAAAATTGCCGCCATTTCTTTATTTTTGAAGTTACACCAAAGCCGTAATTACATAAAATGAGTAGAATCACATAAGGAACAAATGGGTGAAAACCAAATCTCATTATCAATTTTCATTAC
>JABABV010000048.1 GCA_014238055.1 Mycoplasmatales bacterium
AAAAAAAAAAAAAAAAATTATAAAATTAATTTATTTTTTAATAATAGAACATTAAACTTAATTGGTTGGCAAACAGAAGATATTTATCAAAATTTAGTGATTACTTTTATCTATAGAGTTAAATTAAATCAAAAAATTGATCAAAATATATTTAAATTACCTGAAAAGAATTAAGCAGATTTAATGTTTGCTGTTTCTGTGTTATAAATTTTCATTCCTCTAGACAAATAATTTTTTAGTGCATTCTTGTGATCTAAAGAACAAGTGTGCACCCAAACTTTTTTAACATTGAGAGAAAAAGATTTTTTTATTGCTTCACTTAAAATAGAAAAAATAGTAATACCCAACAATTTAACTTTAAATTGAGTGTAATTTTTTATTGTCATTGAATCATCTTTATGCTCAAAAAAATAATTACTATAACCGATAGCTTCATCATTTCTGAAAACTTCCATTTCAATTTTTGATAAATTTTTGTAATGTGCTGTATGTGATTGGGATTGAGATGTAAAAAGAAATAAAATTAAACGTAGATTAAGAAATATTGTTAATGAAGCAGTTAAAAAAGTAACATTAAAATTTAACTATTCATATCTTGTTATTGCTAAGTCAACTATGTTAAACAATGAATACAAAAATATAAAAGAAACTCTATTTCAGGATTTAGAAAAAATTAAATAATGAACATT
>JABABV010000049.1 GCA_014238055.1 Mycoplasmatales bacterium
TTTTAAATACATCGCCAGGTTGACAGTTATTTTCATTAGGGAATATAAAACAACTCGGATTAAAGAAATTTAACTCATCATTATTAATTAGTTTTGGACTACCTTCATAGGAAAATAAATTTTCATTAATTTTATTTATTTTATTTTCTTTAGTGGGTGTTTCTAAAATTAAATTTTTAGATCCTTCATTAATTAAAAGCTCATCTAATTCTTTTTCATCTTTTATATAAGCACTTTTTGAACCTTTGTTAATTTTAAATAGCGGTGGTTGAGCAAGATAAATGTGTCCATTTTCTATTAATTTGTTAAAAGGTTTATTATTAAAAAAAGTCAAAAGTAAAGCTCTAATATGCGATCCATCAACATCGGCATCAGTCATAATAATTATCTTTCCATACCTTAAATCTTTTAAATCTATATCTTCATCTTTTGGGTCTAAACCAAGTGCGTTGATTAAAGTAACTATTTCGTTAGATGAAATCAATTTTGCTAAAATTTTTGTTCTAATTTCATTTCCATTTCCATTAATATTTTTTTTTGTTCCATTGGAACTTATATATGTATTTAATATTTTTCCCCTTAATGGAAGAACTGCTTGATATTCTCTATTTCTTCCCTGTTTTGCTGATCCTCCTGCAGAATCTCCCTCTACAATAAACAATTCAGTACCTTCCGC
>JABABV010000004.1 GCA_014238055.1 Mycoplasmatales bacterium
GCTAGATTTAAAAAAGGAGATAAAGTTTTTGATTTAAAATCTTTTTCAACTAACAGAAAGATACAAGAATTATTAGATAATAATACTAATTGCGAAAATAATATAGCTTCAATTATAAAAATTTTAAATAATTATTAAAAGTTTATTTGGCGATTTTAAAATAATAAAATAAAAACATAAATTCATTTATGTTTTTATTTTATTATAGTTATTATATAATTTAGTATAATTAAATTACTAATATAGAACTAAATATTAAATATTGAAAAGGTGACAATAATGAATGAAAATAAATTTATAACTGTTAAAGGAGCTCGCGAAAATAATCTAAAGAATGTTGATATTAAAATCCCGAAACATAAACTAATCGTTATGACTGGTTTAAGTGGATCTGGAAAATCATCATTAGCGTTTCAAACGATTTATAGTGAAGGTAGGCGCCGTTACGTTGATTCATTAAGCGCTTATGCTCGTCAATTTTTAGGCGGAACTGAAAAACCACTAGTCGATAGTATTGATGGATTATCACCAGCGATTTCAATTGAGCAAAAAACAACGTCTAATAATCCGCGTTCAACAGTAGGTACTGTTACTGAGATCTATGATTATTTACGTTTATTATATGCTAGAGTAGGAACACCATATTGTCCTACTCATAAGATTAAGATAACTTCACAATCTACTAAAGAAATTATCGATAAAATATGTTCTTTTCCAACTGGATCAAAATTACAAATTTTAGCTCCAGTTGTTCGTGATCAAAAAGGAACGCATTCTGATCTCTTCAACAAACTTCGAGTTGAAGGATTTGTGCGTGTTCGTATCGATGGTGAAACTAAATTATTAGATGATACGATCATCTTGCAAAAAAATCAAAAACATAATATTTCAATTATCGTTGATCGTATTATTTTAAACGAAGAAAATAGCGCTCGAATTAACGATGCTGTTGAAGTTGGTCTAGATTATGGAGAAGGCTTCTTAATCGTTAGCGTTGATGAACAAGACGATATTTTATTTTCACGCCACTACGCTTGTAAAGAATGTAATTTTCAATTACCACCGTTAGAACCACGCCTATTTTCGTTCAACTCTCCAAGCGGAGCGTGCAGTTATTGTAAAGGTTTAGGAATGCGTTTAGAAGCGGATCAAGAACTAATTATCCCTGATCCTAGTAAATCAATTAACGAAGGCGCCATTCAATATTTTAAGAATACGATTGGTAGCGAAAATATTGAATGACAAAAATTTGCAATATTATTAAAGCATTATAATATTGACCAAACTATTCCAGTCGATCGTTTAACTAAAAAAGACCTAAAAATTATTATGCAAGGATCAGATCAAAAGATCGCTTACGTATTAAAATCACGTAATAATAATACTTATGAATCTAGTAAAGTAATTGAAGGAATTGGAAAACTAATTGAACGTCGTTATATCGATACGACTTCAATGGCAGCTCGTGATTATTATAGTAACTATATGAGCGAAGCTAAATGTTTAAACTGTGAAGGTAGTCGTTTAAACATTTATTCATTATCAGTTAAGATCGGTAGTTTAAACATTTATCAATTTACCCAAATGTTTGTTAGTGAAGCGATTGATTATGTTTTAAGTTTATCTTTAGATGAAGTTAAGAAAAAAATTTCTGAACTAATCATTAAAGAAGTTATCAATCGCTTAACTTTCTTAAACAATGTTGGTCTAGATTATTTAACGCTAGATCGTAAAGCAGCAACGTTATCTGGAGGAGAATCACAAAGAATTCGTTTAGCGACTCAAATTGGTTCTCATTTAAGTGGTGTCTTATACGTTTTAGATGAACCATCAATCGGTCTTCATCAAAGTGACAACGATAAATTAATTGAGAGTTTGAAAAAAATGCGTGATTTAGGTAATACGCTAATTGTCGTTGAACACGATGAAGATACGATGCGTCAAGCTGATTGATTAATTGATATCGGTCCTGGTGCTGGAATTCATGGTGGAGAAATCGTTAGTCAAGGAACGCCTGCTGAAGTAGCAGCTGATCAAAATTCAATCACTGGAAAATATCTATCTGGTGAATTAGTAATACCAGTTCCGAAGAAAAGACGACCTTATAGTGACCGTAGTTTAACGATTAAGGGCGCTCAGGCGAATAATCTTGCAAATATTAATGTTGATATTCCTTTAGGTCAATTCATCGCTGTAACGGGTGTTTCTGGTTCAGGAAAATCAACGTTAGTAAATGAAATCTTATTTAAAGGTTTAAAAAAACATTTAGGTAATAAACATATTAAACCAGGAAAACATAAAGTTATCGATGGCATTGAACAAATCGATAAAGTCATTCATATATCACAAGATCCAATCGGACGTACACCACGATCGAATCCAGCAACATACACTAGTGTTTTTGATGATATTCGTGATGTTTATGCTAGTGCGATTTTATCGCGTACTCGCGGTTATCTAAAAGGCCGTTTCTCATTTAACGTTAATGGTGGTCGTTGCGATCGTTGTCGCGGAGATGGAACTTTAAAAATTGAGATGCATTTCTTACCTAACGTTTATGTTACTTGTGAAGATTGTAACGGTACGCGTTACAATCATGAAACATTAGAAGTAAAATTCCAAAATAAAAATATTGCTGAAGTATTACAAATGACAGTAGCAGAAGCTTTAGAGTTTTTCAAAGATCGTACTAAAATAAAAATTAAATTAAAAACTTTAAGTGACGTTGGACTTGACTATATTACTTTAGGTCAATCAGCAACTAAATTATCTGGAGGAGAAGCACAACGTATTAAGTTGGCCACTTATTTACAAAAGCGGCCAACTGGTAAAACGTTGTACTTATTAGATGAACCAACAACAGGATTGCATAGTCACGATGTTGCTAAACTAATTACTGTTTTAAATAAACTAGTTGATAACGGTGATAGTGTCTTAATTATTGAACATAATTTAAGTATTATTAAAGTAGCTGACTATATTATTGATTTAGGACCTGGTGGTGGTAAAAAAGGTGGTAAAGTTATCGCTAAAGGTCGCCCTGAAGAAATTGTCAATAATCCTAAATCATTAACAGGAGCATATCTAAAAGAATATTTAAAAGATTATTAAATAATAAGTAGGAGCACAAATGTCAAAAAAATTAAAAATGTGAATCGTTTCGATAGCAGTTGTTGCGATATTTTTATTAACAACTGCAGGATTAATTTATCAAATGCAATGAACTAATTTCAAAAAAGATTTTGCAACTTCTATCAAAGCAGTTACAGAAAAGTATAACGAACAACAACCTAATGGTATGAGCTATAAATTAAAGAGCACTACTCACCATACTGTTATTTATACAATTACAACTATTGAGCCAATAACATCTAAAAAAATAGTTAATGATATATCAGAACATTATACTTGAGGTAAAAGATTTGATATTGATAAAATAACAGGTAAGTTGTAAAGCTACTTAACTAAAACTAAGACTACAAAAGGGTAATCTTTAGTTAATCGATTATAAAAATAATTAAATTTATCGTTTAATTATTTTTTATTTGCTGTATAATCGCACTTATAAAAAGAAAATAAAAAAACTAGGAGTATTAAAAAATGTTAAACAAAATGTCAAAAACATTAAAAATATCAATCGCAGCTGGATTAGCAGCAGTAATTTTATTAATTGCTTTATTAGGAATCGTTTATCAAGTAAAATGAAGTAGTTTTAAAAAAGACTTTGCTTCAAATATGTCGGAGTTAAAAAAAGAAGCAGATTCAGTTTCTGAAGGATCATTCACTTATAAATTAAAAAACACTAAAGGACACACTGTAACATATACAACAACAGTTATGGGAATCTCTTCTGAAATTTCAGAACATTATAGTTTTGCTAAAAAATTTGATTCTAAAAAAGCAAATTAGTAATTATATATAATAAATTAAAATAAAAAAATAACTAAATAGTAATTTAGTTATTTTTTTAATGTAGGTCACTTTTTATAAGAATTTACAACTTTATCTCTCTTATATCAATCTATCATACTATTCTCGAGAAATTTTAATTTATTTTCTGTACTTAATTTTTAAATGTTTCATTTTTTTAATTATACTATTATATAAATTTTTAGGACCAAGATAGCAATCAGGTCCTAAAAATTCCAAAAACATACCATTACCTAAAAGTAATACTTTTAAATTTTGTTTTTTAATTAAAATTTTGTCTTTATAAAAAGGAATCCCCCCAAATTAATCCACCATCTTTCTCTTTTTCTATATTTACTAATTTATCTTGAATTTCTTTTATAAAAAAAATGAGAAATTAATCTCATTCTTTTTCACCATATTCTCGATGTGAGAATAGTTTATAAATTTTTTCTCAATACGATCCAACTGCAATAACAAATGCAAAGAAGATCAATAACGTTAAGAGAATAATATCTTGACTCTCATCCGAGCCGTTAGTGAATGCACCATGAATAACACTAACAATATTTCAAATTGGAATAATTGATAATGAAGCAATTGCAATAACTGCTGCTGGTCAGAAATATCATTGACGTTTAACATCAACTTTTTTAGTGAAGCGATTAACTGCTGCTCCAAAAATAATGACACCAATAAACATAAAGATAATTAATGTTTGTCAATTAGATAAATCATTTACAAAATTAAAGACTCCGTTTTGAGCTCCTTTAATATGACTGAAGTAACCGAACGTAAATGCAAATACTGTAAACAATAAAGAAATTCCCATCAACATAAAAGTCGAACCGCGTGGTGTTCCTATTTTAGTACTTTTAACTAAATGTTTTTTTAAAGGTAATAAATTATATCTAGCACCATGACGAATCATATGTCCTCCAGATAAAATATAACCGTTAAGACCACCTAAAGCACCCATGACGATACAAATGTCGACGAAGTAATTAAAGTATTCATTAAAGGTTGCTTTACTGAAAGCGATCGCACTACCACGAACATCACCATTCAATTTAATTGAAAATAAAGCAAAAGAAATTAAGATATAAAGAATTGCAACAAATAATAATCCAAAAAATAATGATAAAGCTAAATTTTTATTAGGATTCTTTAATTCACTTTTAATATTAGTTACATAATAAAAACCATCGAAGGCGAATAATACACTCGGTAAAGAAATGATTATACTAGCGAAACCTTTACTATGTAAATAAGTATGTGATTCAGAAATATTATGAGCGTTCTTACCACATAATCCAAAAATTATTATAATGATTAAAGGGATTAGCGTTAAAATGATCGCTGTCATTTGGAAAGAGTTACCTGGTTTAAACGTTAAGGCATTGACGAATCCAAATAATAATATGTAAATGATTGTAATAGCCATTGTGACTCAAACCGAATCAGGGTCTGATACTGACATTCCAACTGATGGTAAAGTATAATAAGCACCATAGTAAGCTAGTGACATAATCATGATTGGTAAATAAATTCAATGCATGAATCACATAACTGTTCTTCCGAAACGATGATTAACGAATGACGTTGCTCAACCGACAACTCCACCGTTATTATCATTTTTCTTAGCTGATATTATTTCCAATAATGCAAGGGCGACGGCGATTATGATTAATCCACCAATCGTTCAAGTAGCGGCAGTTAAGTAAACTGAACCTGTATTTTCAATAATGACATGATTTTTAATGAATATTCCGGCTCCAACTACATTACCAACTACTAACGCTAACGCTGAACCTAAATTATATTTGTGTTTTTTGTTTATTTCCATTCCTTGCAATATCGATCACCTTTTCTACTATTGTTTTAGTTTTTCTTTGATACCTCATAAAGTATTTAAAATTTGTATACTATATATAATTAAATATTTATAATAATGATTATACAACAGAAAGACAAGTTTTTGTAGTAATTAATTAAATTTATGTTAAAATTTGTGATTAATTGCAATAATTATCATTATTTATAAATATCTTTTTATTTTTTCAATAAAATGTTTATTTTATGATTAATTTTGTTATAATGTATTGGCATTAAGCGAAAAAAAAGGATTTTTTGGAGCAGTACTCAAGTTGGTGAAGAGGCGTCCCTGCTAAGGATGTAGGTCGTTTATTCGGCGCGTGGGTTCGAGTCCCACCTGCTCCGCCATTTTTTTTTGCTTTTTTTCTGTTTTAAAGACTTTTTTCGATAGCTCCTGATGGAGTTTTTTTTATGTTTAATTATAAAAATTACTAATTTTAATAATTAAAAACGTAATAACCAACTTTAACGTCAAAAATAGTTAAATTTAAATAATGATATAATATAAATATATAGAAACAGTGTGCTTATTTTTTTAAATAATATTAAGAAAGTTGGGGGTTCTATGATAAATAAAAAATTCTGAAAGACTATTTTATTTTCGACTAGCATTTTAAGTGTAACTGTTGCTACCGCATTAGTTAGTTGTGGTCATAAAAATACTGGTCCCGATGATGAAGATATATGAAATAAATTCAAAGCTGATGCTGCTAAAGAAACGATATATAATATAGTAGCATCTGATCCGCCAAAGATATGAGAAGGACTTACTGATTTTGAATTTATTCAAAAGCCAGTTGCTAATAATATATTTCATTGACTAACTGCCGTTGTTCGTGAAAAAGCACAAAATAACGACGCAACTTTTCAAGTTAATTATGACAAAGGTGAAACTTACAATAAAAGCCTTTGAAAATGTGAGTTTGAACCGATAAATCCTGATTCTGGTTGAATCTTTTTCAAAAAAGAAGCGATTAATGAAACAGTTGAAAACATTGCAGCTGCTAATACTCCAGAAATATGGAAAGGTGAAAGCGGTTTTACTCCTAAGGGTGATCCAATTGTTAACGAATCATATCGTACGATAACGAGAACAGTGTCTCTACACAAATTAAATGATGAAGCAACTTTTACGATTTCTTATAAACGATTAACTGATTATAGTTATAAAAATTGAGTCTGCACGAGACAACCACACGATGACCAGTGAAATGCTTTTAAAGCTAAAGCAATTAAAGAAACAGCTAAAAATATTGTCGCTGCTGATACACCAACAATATGAAAAGGTTTTAGTAATTTTCAATTCACTAATAAAGATAAACCATTTGTTGTAGATGATACTAATAACACAATTACAGCAGAAATATTATCTACTGATGCAGGTAAAACAGCAACATTTTCAATAAAATATATTAAAGCTGGAGTTTATGCTTCTAAAAATTGAAAATGCGTTGTTCAACCTAAAAAACCTTTCGTTCCTAGTGGATTTGGTAAATTTAAATCAACACCTTATATTAATATTGAAAATCTTAATAGTACTGTAAATCCAATATCACCTAATTTAATTTACAATTCTTTTGGAGTTCACCAACTTATTATCATGGGGGCTAATGTATATAATTTCAACGGCGTTAAAACTCTTGGTTGAAATTCTTATACACCATTAACATCAAGAACTTCAAAAGAAGCAACTTGAATTTATAAATATGAAGCATTAGGTGGCCGTATCGGAATTTCTTTTGGAGGAATCTTAGGAGATAAAAATAATACTGCTCCATGAGATACTTTAAATGCCACAGCTATGTCAAAAGAATTTATCGATGTCGCAGTTAGATTATACGATATGGAAGTTCTTGATTTCGATATCGAACCAGGTCACGATTTCAACCTTGCTAAAATGAACATTCTAGTAGATGGAATTAATAAAACTACTGATGCGCTTCCGCATTTAGAAGTTAGTTTAACGATATCATCTGGTCCGATGACAGCTGGTATTAATTTTTGAGGTAGTTATATCGATCATTCAAGAACAGCAATCCCAGCGTTTAAAAGATTGAAAAAAGTACCAATTATAAATCCGATGGTATTTGATTTTGGAACATCTTTCATTCCTTTTAGACCGAATTATTTAACTTTGATTAAAAATACTATTAGCCAAACGAGTACTTACTTTTCAAAAATCTATAATATTAATGTCCAAACTTTCTTCTCTAACCATTTAGAAGCAACAACGATGATCGGTCGTTCAGATCAAGGTCATAATTCAGAAATGTTAGATCTTCCATCAGCTACTAATTTAGCTAAATATTGTCGTACTCATGCTTTATTGAGATTGTCATACTGAGATATTAACCGTGACTTCCCCGGACCTTACAATCCTGTTTCTGGAAGTAATAACGGAACTAATAATCCGGCTGGGTCTTATTCAAAAGTTAACGTTAAATATTTTGAAAACTAATTATTAAAACTATTAATTATAATTGTTAATATATCGAAACAAAAAAATACTATAACAAAGATTTGTTAAAGTATTTTTTTTATTTTCCAATTCGTAATTATTTAAAAAATCCTTTAAATAACTGATAATTGTAAAATATCGATATATTTATTATAATTAATCTACGTCTATATTGATAAAAAAATAATTTATATATTAAATATGATTACAAATAATTATTATACAACCGTTGAAAGGTTCGTTATTTTATGAAAAATATGAAAATTTTAAAAACACTTTTAATGTTTACAAGCGTTTTAGGCGTCACTACTACGACAACATTATTTAATTATAAACATAAAGAAAATCCGAAATTAACTCAATCGTTAAATATGCCTAACGTTAAAATTAAGCAAGAAGTAATTAATCAAAGTTGAGCTGCTTTTAAAACTAGTGCAGTTCAAGAAACAGCTAATAATATCGTTGCTGCAGACACACCAATATTATGAAAAAATTTTAATGTTTTTTCATTACCAAAAGCGCCAGTAGCCCACGATGATTCTCTTACAATTAAAGCTATCATTCTTTCGCCCGACTCAGGTCGAGCAGCGACTTTTGTAATTACTTATACTTTAGGAAAAAGCTACAATTCTAAAGATTGAAAATGTTTTTATCAACCGAAAAAACAATTCGTTCCTAGTGGATTTGGTAAATTTAAATCAACGCCTTATATTAACATCGAAATCGTTAATAGTGCTATAAATCCAATATCACCTGATTTAATTTATAATAGTTTTGGAGTCCACCAACTTATTATCATGGGAGCTAATGTATATAAGTTCAATGGTAAAAAAACTCTTGGTTGAAACGCAAAAACACCTTTAACTTTAAGAACTTCAAAAGAAGCAACTTGAATTTATAAATATGAAGCATTAGGTGGTCGTATTGGAATTTCTTTTGGAGGAATCTTAGGCGACAAAAATAATACTGCGCCATGAGATACTTTAAATGCTACAAATATGTCGCGAGAATTTATTGATATTGCAGTGAAATTATATTGTATGGAAGATCTTGATTTCGATATCGAACCAGGTAACGATTTTAACCTCGCTAAAATGAATATTTTAGTCGATGGAATTAATAAAACTACTGATGCGCTTCCCCATTTAGATGTTAGTTTAACGATGTCATCTGGTCCGATGACAGCTGGTATTAATTTTTGAGGTAGTTATGTCGATCATTCAAGAACAGCGATTCCAGCGTTTAAAAGATTGAAAAAAGTACCAATTATAAATCCAATGGTATTTGATTTTGGAACTGATTATCTTCCTTTTAGACCAACTTATCTCCAAATGATCAAAGATACACTTAGTCAAACTGCCGATTACTTTTTAAAAGTTTTTTCAAAAATTCAAAAAATGAAACCACAATTTTTCTTCTCAAATTATTTAGAAGCAACAACGATGATCGGTCGTTCAGATCAAGGTCATAATTCAGAAATGTTAGATATCTCATCAGCTACTAATTTAGCAAAATATTGTCACAATCATTCATTATTAAGAATGTCATATTGAGATATTAACCGTGATTTTCCTGGAAAGCACAATCCTGCTTCAGGAACTAATAACGGAACTAAAAATCCGGCCGGGTCTTATTCAAAAGTTAACGTTAAATATTTTGAAAACTAATTATTAAAACTATTAATTATGATTGTTAATACATTAAAAATAAAAAAATACTCTAACAAAGACTTGTTGAAGTATTTTTTTATTTTCTAATCTTTTATTATTTTAAAAAAGACTTTAAATATTTGATAATTGTAAAATATTTATATATTTATTATAATTAATCTGTATCTACATTTATAAAAAAATAATTTATATATTAAAAATGATGAAAAATAACCACTATATAGCAATAGGAAGGTCTGTTATTTTATGAAAAATAAAAAAATTTTAAAAACACTTTTAATGTCTACGAGTATTTTAAGTGTAACAACTACAACAGCATTAGTTAATTACAAGCATAAAGAAAATCCAAAATTAAATCAATTATTAAATGATCCAAATATTGAAATGAAGCAAGGTGCAATTGATCGAAGCTGAAATGCTTTTAAAACTAGCGCAGTTCAAGAAACAGCTAAAAATATTGTCGCTGCAGACACACCAATATTATGAAAAAATTTAAATGGTTTTTTATTACTAAAAGCGCCAATAGTCTACGATAATACTCATACGATTGAAGCAATCATTCTTTCTCCCGATTCTGCTCGAACAGCCACTTTCACAACTACTTACACTAAAAGAAAAGTTTACCATTCTAAAAATTGAAAATGTGTTGATCAACCGAAAGAACAATTCGTTCCTAGCGGATTAGGAAAAGGTAAATCAGTGCCATACGTTAATATTGAAGATCTTAATAATCACAACCATCCATTAACACCTTCGATGGTTTATGAATATTTCGGAGTTCACCAAGTTATTATAATGGGTGCTAACGTATATAAGTTCGATGGTAAAAAAACTCTTGGTTGAAATGCAAAAACACCTTTAACTTTAAGAACTTCAAAAGAAGCAACTTGAATTTATCGATATGAAGCATTAGGTGGCCGTATCGGAATTTCTTTTGGAGGAATCTTAGGTTCTAAGCAAAATAGCACTCCTTGAAATACTCTAGATGCTGATAGTATGTATAGAGAATTTTCTAATATTGCCGTGAAATTATACAATATGGAAGATCTTGATTTTGATATTGAACCAGGTTGTGATTTTAACCTTGGTAGAATGAAAACTTTAGTCGCTGGAATCAATGAAATGACCGACCACTTTCCAAAGTTAGATGTTAGTTTAACATTATCTTCTGGTCCAAGAACACTTGGTATTAACTTTTGAGGTAATGTTCTTGATCATTCAAGAACAGCAATCCCAGCTTTTAAACAATTACATAAAGTACCAATTATAAATCCAATGGTATTTGATTTCGGAACTGATTATATTCCTTTGAGACCGACGTATTTAGATTTAATTAAAGATACTCTTAGTCAAACTACTACTTATTTTGCAAATGTTTTTTCAAAAATTCAAAAAATGAAACCACAATATTTCTTCTCAAATCATATAGAAGCAACTACAATGATTGGTCGCTCTGATCAAGGTAATAATACAGAAATGCTTGGTAAACAAGCATCTATGAATTTAGCTAAATATTGTAAGCTTCATAAATTATTTAGAATGTCATTTTGAGATATTAATCGCGATTTTCCTGGTAAATACAGTCCTGTTTCAGGTGATAATAACGGAACTGAAAATTATGAAGGAACTTATTCACAAATGAACGTTAATTATTTTGAAAAATAAAATGTTTAAAGATTAAATAGATTTATAATTAATGTATTTAATTTTGAAATTATTCTTAGAAAGAGTTGTCATTTTATGAAAAATAAAAAATTCTGAAAAATTATTTTAATGTCTACTAGTATTTTAAGTGTAACAACGACAACAGCATTAGTTAGTTGTGGCCGTAAAACACCGACGCAATCATGAAATAGTTTTAAAACTAAAGCAATGCAAGAAACTGCTGATAAAATAGTTTTGGCAAAACCACCAAAATCATGAGTTGGCGATAATAAAATTACTTTTAGTTTTATTTCTAGTCCTGTAATCGATGAAAAAGATCATACGATAGCAAGAACGATCGTGTCTTCAAAATTCAACACTCAAACAATTTTTAAAATCGATTACAAAAAAGGAACTACTTATAATTATAAAAATTGAAGTTACAACGTTAACCCACATCTAGATCAAGCTTGAGAGACTTTTCAAACTAGCGCTACTAAAGAAACAGCTAAGAATATCGTCGCTGCTAATCTTCCAGACGCTTGAAAAAGTCTTGATGATTTTGAGATAAGTAATTCAGCAACAGTAGATCATAACGGTTATACGATCACTGTTATCATAAAATCAAAAAGTGAAATTGGTAAAGAAGCAACATTTTCAATAACATATATTAAAGGTTCGATATACGATGCTAAAAATTGAAAATGCATTATGCAACCTAAAACTGATTTTATTCCTACTGGATTTGGAAAATCTAAATCAGCACCATATCTTTATATTGAAGTAATAGATAACGATACTAACCCAATCACGCCATCGATGATTTATAACGATTTTGGCGTTCATCAAGTTATTTTAATGGGCGCTAATGTTTATGATTTTTACGGTAAAAAAGCTCTAGGTTGAAATTCACATACACCATTACTATCGAGAGTTTCAAAAGAAGCAATCTGAATTTATAAATATGAAGCATTAGGTGGCCATATCGGAATTTCTTTTGGAGGAATTTTAGGTGATTTAAATAATACTTCACCTTGAGACACACAAACTCCAACTGAGATGGCTGCTGCCTTTTCTGATATAGCGATTAAACAATATAATATGGAAGATCTTGATTTCGATATCGAACCAGGTCACAATTACGATCTTGCTAAAATGAATCTTTTAGTTCAAGCTATCAATAAAATGACGACTTCATACACAACGTTAGACGTTAGTTTAACGATTTCTTGCGCTCCAACGATAAATGGAGTTCCTTTTTGAGGTAGTGATATTGATTTTTCAAAAACTGGTATCCCAGCTTTTAAAAAACTCAACAAAACACCAATAATGAATCCGATGGTTTTTGACTTTGAAAAAGATATGGCCCCAGGCGATCATGACTATATTGGATTAATTAAACAAACTATTACAGAAACAAATACGTATTT
The DNA here is from genome assembly GCA_014238055.1 of Mycoplasmatales bacterium. Classification (GTDB taxonomy): domain Bacteria; phylum Bacillota_I; class Bacilli_A; order Mycoplasmatales; family JABABV01; genus JABABV01. Next base: position 12,987 of record JABABV010000004.1, read on the forward strand.
TGCAAATATTTTTAATGTTGATAGTAAACAATTTATGAAAAACAATTTATCAGTCACATCAATGATTGGTCGTTCTGATCATAAAAAGTATTCTGAAGTATTAACTTTGGACTATGCAATTAAACTAGCACAATATTGTAAGACAAATAATATTTTAAGAATGTCATTTTGAAATATTAATCGTGACTTCCCCGGACCTTACGATCCCACTACAAATATTAATAGTGGAACTGATAATCTAGCGGGAGCTTATTCAAAAGTTAACGTTAAATATTTTGAAAATTAAATAATTAATAATATCTAAATATTAAAAAAATAATACAGCTGTATTATTTTTTTTAACGTGATAAATAAATTATCATAAAATAACTATTAATTTGTTTGATATATAATATAATTAAAATGATATAATGTAAACGCATTATGAACATAAAATAAAATAGGAGTTATTATAATGATTAAAAAATTAAAACCACAATATTTATTTAATTTTTTATTTTTAATTTTTCTTGGTTTCATAATTTTCTTTATTATTAAATTATTAATTAATGAACATTTAGTTTGATTCGCTGCTTTAGCTATCTTAGTTGAAATCGTTAACTTCGTTTTAGCGTTAATGATTTTCATGTCTAATAAAAATCATAACGCTAAAATATCATGGTTAATAGCTATCATAACGTTTCCAATCGTTGGACATTTTTTATATATATTTAGCGGTCTAAATTTTAATAATCGCAAATATCATCGTCTAGTAGAAAAACATTTTATTGAAAATGAAATCATTGATTTTGAAGATGAACAAAAATGATTTTTAAAAAATAATGATGATGTTGAAATTAAGCGAATCGTTAAATTCATTAGTACGATAACTAATAATTATATTCATAATAATTCAACGATCAAGTTTATCGATGATGGTAATGAAAAATATAATTTATTATTTAAACATTTAAGAAATGCTAAAAATTTTATTCATATTGAATATTATTTAATTCACGATGGTGATATTTTTCGTGAATTAAAAAGTATCTTAATAGAAAAAGCTAATCAAGGTTTAGAAATTAGAATCTTATTAGATGATATGGGATTGATGGCATTTCCAACGAAACATATTTTTGATTTAAAAAAAGTCGGTATTAAAATTGCCCGTCAAAATAAATTATATTTTCCTTTTTTAACATCAGCTCAAAATTATCGTAATCACCGTAAAATTGTTATTATCGATAATGAAGTTGCCTTTTTTGGTGGTATGAACGTTGGTGATGAATATATTTCTAAATCAAAGAAATTTGGTTATTGAAGAGATTCTCATTACATCGTAACTGGGACAATAATTAGATCTTTAGCGATCTTATTTGCCAAAGATTGAGTTAGATGAACGAAAGAACTTTTAATTGATAATAAATATTTAATCGCAATGCCTACCGGAAATGAAGATGGTAATACATTATTAATTCCTTCTGGTCCTAACGATAAACATTTTACGATGAAAAATATTTTATTAAAATTAATTAATAGTGCAAATAAATCAATTTTAATAACAACCCCATATTTCTCTCCCGATTCCGATATTATCGAAGCTTTAAAAAATTCTGCTATGAGTGGCGTTGAAATTAAAATTTTAATTCCTGGAAAAGCTGATAAACAATTAGTTTATTTTATGACTAAAATAAAAGCTAGTGAATTAATTGAATATGGAGCTAAAATTTATTATTACAAAAATACTTTTGTTCATAAAAAAACTTTTGTATTTGACCATAAATTCGCCATTGTAGGGTCAATTAATCTAGATCACCGTGCTTTATTCTTAAACTTTGAACTATCCGCATTTGTTTATAATGCTTCTTTAGTTTATAATTTAGAGAAAAGTTTCAGAGATGATTTAAAACATTCTAAATTACTTAATGGTCGTAATTTAGAAAAAGAGAACTATTTTATCAAAGCCAAAAACTTATTTTTCAGATTTGCCGAACCATTATTTTAAGAAAAAATAAAGAATATTAGGAGATTTATTATGAAAGCATTAATTATTGTCGATATGCAAAAAGATTTTGCTAATCCAACAGGTAGCTTATACGTTAAAGATGGTGAAACGATCGTTTCAGGAATCAATCATTTAATTGATCAATATAAATTAAGTAAAGATTTAGTTATCGCAACGAAAGATTTTCATCCAGAAGAACATATTTCTTTTGCATCAACTCATCAAAAAGAAGAGTTCTCAACAATTATGATTGATGGACAAGAACAAGTTATGTGACCGGACCATTGTGTCCAAGGAAGCGATGGTTGCGAATTAGTTAGTGAATTAAAACTTTCAAAAATTGATTTCATCGTTAAAAAAGGTTATAAAGTTGAAAATGAATCTTATAGTGGATTTGCTGATCAAAATGGCGAAAAAACTAAATTAACAAACATTTTAAATATTTATAAAATTAAAGAAATTGGCATTGTTGGTCTAGCGCTTGATTATTGTGTTTTATATACAGTTAGAGACGCAGTAGCACAAGGTTTAGCAGTTACTTTATATCAAGACTTAACTAAAGCAGTCGATAGCGATAAAGCTGATGCTATTCTTAAAGAAATTAAAGCTTTAGGTAAACTAGTAACTATTAAAGATAGCGTTGTTGTAAAGGAAGCTAAATAAATATGAAAATTATAAAAGATGCTTCTGCTAAATCAAGAAACGGATATTTAAAATATAACTTTCATGACTTTAAACCAGTTCTACAAGATGGTATTTTAGCTTTTGGTTCTTTGATACTTGGACTATTCGTATTACCGATTTTCATGTTCCCGCTTTTTAAAGCTATTAATGGTGGGCATGCATTAGGTGAAACAGGCAGTGCCTTATTACAAATATTTACTGAACTACCATTAGCTTTAGTTGCTTTATTATTTATTAAGCAATTTTGAGAAAAACTATTTCTATTAAGATATAGCCAAGAAGCTTTAAGATTTCTTGCTTTTATAGTAGTTGGCTCAATGGCTTTATTTACTGTTGAATCTATTTTTGGAATGGTTGGTGGATTACTATATCAATTATTTCACAATGGTCATAAATTACCAACAGGTAGTACTAATGAAAATGCATTAGATAAGTTGAAAAACGCTAATTTATTCTTATTCTTAATTTTAGTAATTTTTGTCGGACCAATTTCAGAAGAAGTCGGGATGCGCTTAGGAATTATGAATTTAGGACCTAATAATTTAACGCCTGAATCACGTAGTGTTTTAAAATTTATTTTATTTACATTATCAAGTGTTTTATTTGGTATGATGCATGTAGTCTTATCAAATGATTGATGACATGTATTTCCATATATTGGCTCAGGATTAGCATTCGCTTCCGTATACGCCTTTAGTGGATATCAAGTCCATTACTCGATAGGAACTCATTTAACTACTAATCTAATTGTAGTTATAATTAATATGAATAATACAGTAGGCCATAACTTAGTACTCGTTTAATACTTAGTTATCAAGGAGTGTAAAATGATTGAATTAACAATTAAAAAAAACGATGACCAAAGAAGGTTAGATAAATTTTTATGTAAGACATTTAATAAAGTCCCTAAAAGTAAAATTTTTAGATTATTACGTCAAAGAGAAATTAAAGTAAACGATAAAGCTATTAAGAACGGCGACTTTAAAGTTACTATTGGTGATAAAGTTAAAGTTTTTGGTCTTGATATGAAAATGCAAAACAAAGAACGTGACATAATTCCGGAAATAGAAGTTACTTTTAGAGTTGTTTTTGAAGATAAAAATGTTTTAATTGTTAATAAACCAGCTAACTTAGTTGTGCATGGTCCAATCGACGATACTTTAGATAACCAAGTAAAACGTTACTTATACGATCGTAAAGAATACGATCCCAAAAAAGAAAACGCTTTCAAAGTTAGTCATTGTAATCGTATCGATAAATGAAGCCAAGGAATCGTTGTTTATGGTAAAAATCTAGTTACTTTAAGAACTTTAAATGAAGCTTTTCAAGATAGAGATGCGATCGATAAATGATATTTAACGCATGTTACTAAACCAGTTCAACAAGGAATGGTTAAAGGGTTTATCTATCACGATGAACCTCAAAAATTAATGGTCTTTACTTTTACTAAACCAAAACATAATCAAGCTAAAGAAGCCATTACTGAAGTCGTTAGTTGTAAAAAAATAACTGAAAATAAATTTCTTTTAAATATTAAAATTATTACTGGTCGAAAACACCAAATTAGAGCGATGCTACGTGCGCTCCAAAATCCAATTATTGGAGATATTAAATATAGTAGTCGTCTGTCATCTAAACGTTTTTATTTAGAAAGTGCTAAAATTCGTTTCAACAAAGTTGGCGCACCTTTAGAATATTTAAATAAAAGATTTTTTAAATTAGAAGGCTAATTTAATTGCAAAATTAAATAATTAATAAAAAAAGGAGATAGCGATGCTGTTTAATATTTTTATTGGTATTACTTTAATTATTGTTTTATTAATCATTTGATTTGCTCTTGGGAGATTGTTCCAAGAGCGTTTTGCTTTATTGAGAACGAATTATTTAATTACAATTCCACTAGGTTTTAGTTTTTATTTTGCGGTTATGTGAATCGTTAGTTTACCTTTTGTATTTTTAGGAATAGATGCTTTATCACTCTTTATTACGTTAATTTTATTTAACGGTTTGCTCGTATTTTTTGTTATCTTAAATTATAAATATTGATTTCATAAATATATTAAATTTAAAGTTTTATTGTTTGCTTTGATCGTTGCTTCTTGGTTGATCATAACTTACTATATTTTATGACCAACTCAAAATAATTATCAAACTGAAGATTTTATTACGATCATTAATCGCAATGCTGATAGTAATAATTTATGAATCACGTTCAATAGTAGTGTTTTTGAAAAATTCAATACTTATTATTTATGAATTGCTTTCGTAGTTAGAATTTTTGGTATGAATATTGCTTTTTTAACGAATTGAATTTTAACTATTTTAATGTTAATAGTTTTTAGTTTTTTCGTTTTAGGATCGATTTCAATTACTTTTAAAAGTAAAATAACGACTAATTTAATTACCGTCTTTGCGATCTTTATATTGTGGCATTTCGTCTTAAATATTTTTCCATGAACTGGAATATTTATTTGTTTTTGTATGTTTATGTTGATTATTGCTTTATATATTAGATATTTAAATTCTAGTTATCGTAATCGCTATTATTTAATTATTGCTTCGATTATGTCAGTTACAGCATTTAATTTTTCGTGAAAAGTTAGTTATTTAAATTTAATTATTTTTTACATCGTCTTTGCTTTAATCGTTTTTAAATATCGTAAAAATTTTACAATTGATTTCATTTTAACTTTTTTCTTACCGTGTTTTAGTTTAGCTTTTATTGCTTTTAACTTTAGTACTTTATTTGGCTGAGTTGTTTTAATTTTCTATTTTTGAATTATGTTCTATACGATTTTCCATTTTTATAAAAATAGTAGTTTCTTTTTAAAAATCGAAAAATGAGTTTACGAAGATCGCATTTTAGTGTTTACTTTATTGCCGATATTTTTTGCTATTTCAAGTAGTTATTTATTAATTATCGAAAGAAGTCATTATCGTGATTATTTAAATGTTGATTATTTTTTCCATTTTCATAGTCATATTCTAAATATGATGATATTTGTCGTTACATGAGGGATCGAAATCGGAATTACGGTTTATATTATTTATAAATACGTCCACAAAAATTGAATTTGAGATAAAACTAATATTTTAATTATGTGAATTTGAATTAGTATATTATTAATAGTGAATCCTTTATTTGAAATTTTAACTAAAAAATATTTAATGCCAAATTATAATTATCAAATTATTATTTGAATCGCAATAATTCCATTATTATTATTAATTATTAAATGGTTATCATTAATTAAAAAATTTAATTGAGGGTTTTCAACTTTAGCAACCGCCATCGTTTTTTCAACAACGATTGCTCTTAACGTTCCTAATTTGCATTATAGTAATTACGATCCTTATACGCTAGTTAATAAAGGGGCTCACGATATATCGGATCAGATGGACGAATATATAATTGATCATAAATTAGGTTCGATCAATTATATGGGTGATTATGAATGAATTAACGTTTATTTTAAAAATGGTAATTTGATCAATAACTCTGATTCGCAGTTTATTAATAATATTGCGATTAACAAATTAAATGTTAATGATTTTAAAAATGCTATCGATCGTAGTGTTCGTTTAATTAAAGATCACTTAAATTGAGTCGTTAAATTAAGAACTAATATTGACAGTTCTATAAAAATTAATTACAACGTTATTTTATATAATGATTTTTATTATGTTTTCAAAGTTGATTAAACAAAAATAAAAATAAAAACAAATTAATGTTTTTATTTTTATTTGTAAATATAGTTAATTTTAATTTTAATATGTTTAATTTTTGCCTATGAAATATAAAACTGTTATTTTTTAAAAATTATTTTACGATTTTTAAGCTTATACGACCAAGTTTTTTGTCAATGTTAATGATTTGAACTTTAACTTTTTGACCAACTTTTAAAAATTCATTAATATCTTTGATGTACTCATCGCTAATATTTGAAATATGGATTAAACCATTTTTTTCTACGCCTATGTCAACAAATGCTCCGAAACTAACGATACCAGTTACAGTACCTTCAACAATGCTGTTTAATTCTAAATTGTCCATTAAGACCCCTTAATAAGAAATTAATTAATTATACTATATTTATAAAATTATACTAATAAAAATGAATTAAAGCAATACTTTTCAATAAAAATTTTGTTATAATAGATAAAGAACTAATTAAATATCTTTTATTAACGACAGAAAGCGTGTTTGAACAAATGCAAAAAATTCCAAAAATTATTCATTATTGTTGATTTGGTAAAGAAATGCCAGAGCGACTAAAAAAAAATATAGAAACTTGAAAAAAGTTTTTTCCTGAATATGAGATTCGTCTTTGGGGAGAACATAACTTTAATTTACTAGATAATAAGTATTGTAAAAAGTCTTATGATTTTAAAAAATTTGCTTATGTTTCTGATTATGCTAGATTAAAAATTCTCTATGATCACGGTGGAGTTTACTTAGACACTGATATGAATGCCAAGTCTAGCTTTGGTCAATGTTTAGAAAGTAGCGATATGACAATCGGCTTTGAACATCAAAAATTAATTGCTACTGGATTTATTTCGGTAATTCCAAAACATCCATTAATTAAACAATTATTAGATATTTACGAATTGTTTAATTCAGTTGACTATGATGATGTTCCTTTCTTTATTAATAATGAATTATTTACTTTTTTATTATGTAGTGAATACGGTTTAATATTAAATAATAAATATCAAGAAATAAGTTCTGGTATTAAAGTATATCCGATGGAATATTTTAGTTTGCAAGAGCCAACAAATAATACTGTAGTATTACATTTACATGAAGTATCTTGAAAAAAAACGAGTTTAGATATCGTGAAGTTATTAGAGTTTGTGCGTCGTTATAAAACTCTAACTTGATTACCACTACGTCTCCATCGATTAGTTTATTTTTCAAAGCATCGTAAATTAAATAATGAATTTAAAAAAAGAATCGGGATCAATCCTGACAAAGTTTTAATTAAAAAAGGTAACAAAGTTAGTAAACGAGCGCTTAAAAAACTTAAAAAAGTTTTAAATAAAAAAGCAAAGAAGGTGACTTAAATGAAGTTATTAGTTATTATACCAGCCCATAATGAAGAAGAATGTATTTTAAAAACCGTTAATGACTTTAAAAAAGTTAATCCTAAAATCGATTATTTAGTTGTCAATGATGGCTCAATCGACAATACTAAAAATATTTTAATTAATAATAAAATAAAACATTTAAATATTCCGATAAATATTGGTTTATCAGGAGCCGTTCAAGCTGGAATATATTACGCTTGTGATAAACAATACGATGCTATTTTACAATACGATGGTGACGGCCAACATTTACCAGAATATGTTAAACCAATGTTAAAGAAAATTGAATCAGGATGCGATGTTGTAATCGGTTCAAGATTCTTAAATAAAAAGAAACCATTTTCTTTAAGAATGATGGGTTCTAAATTAATCACTTTAAGTATTTTAATAAGTTGTCGTAAAAAAATTAAAGATCCTACTTCAGGAATGCGTATGTTTTCTACGAGATTACTAAAAGATTTTAGCAAAAATCGCCCTATTAATTTTGAAGCTGATTTAATTGCTGAATTAATTAGAAGCAATTATGTGATTGAAGAAATTCAAGTTAAGATGATTGAGCGTAAAACTGGTTCGTCTTATTTTAATATTTTCAATTCTATGTTCTACATGGTTTCTTTAATTTTAACGATTATTTTCATCCAACCATTTTTAAAAAGTAAAAAAGTAAATTCTAAGAAAGCGAGCGTAAAATAATGTTTAATCATTTTTTAATTAACAGCAATAGTCCAGATGCGCCGATTAATCCCGGATTTCAATCGCCAGTAATTTCAATCGGTTTACCAATTTTAATTTTTACGGTTGTTTTAGTTTTTTCAATCTATTTAATTTATTTAATTCAAAAAGGAAAACTATTAGTTTCTGATTCAATTTCTTGAACGCTATGAAATGTTTTTATGATTTTTATATCGTTATCATTATTGATTACGCAAATAATTTCACAAACTTCAAATCAAGTTCAATTCAACTGAATGCAATGATTAGCTAACGGACTCGGTTTAAAAGAATCTAATGCTTGAGTTGTTTTATTATTAATATTCTTTATTATATTTTTATATTTCAAAAGTATTCGCAATACTTTAAAAATTTCTGATCTTCACAAAAAAGTTAATCGTTCATTACAAGCAATTGCTGTTTTAGAAGAGAAAATTAATATTAAAAAATAAAGGAAGTGTCGATAATGGAAAAAGAAATTGCTAAACAATTAATCGCTAAATTAGTTAAAGAATTAAATGAATATAGTTTTAGTTATTATTCATTAGCTAAATCTTTAATTAGCGATCGTCAATTTGAAGATTCATTAGCAAAATTAATCGAATTAGAAAAAGAATTCCCTGAATTTATCGATCCAAGTTCACCGACTAATCGTGTTGGTGGCTATGTTAGTTCTAAATTCGAAAAGTACAAACATTCCCAAAAAATGCTTTCTTTAGGGAATGTTTTTAATAAGGAAGAATTACTAAATTTTGACAAACAAATTAAAAAACTTTCTGGTTTAAAAACAATTGAATATATTGCCGAAGCAAAAATTGATGGTTTATCGATTGTATTAATTTACCAAAAAGGAAAATTAATAAAAGCGTTAACTAGAGGTGATGGTGTTGTTGGTGAAGAAGTTACTCATAACATCAAAACGATCAAGGACATACCTTTAACGATTGATTTTAAAGATGATTTAGAAGTTAGAGGGGAAGTCTTTTTCTTCGATAAAGATTTTGAAGCTTTAAATCAAAGACAATTAAAAAATAATAATAAACTATTTGCAAATTCACGTAATGCTGCTGCCGGTTCGATCCGTCAATTAGATTCTAAAATTACAGCAACGCGAAAATTATCAACTTTTATTTATTATTATATCAATCCTCAAAACGATAATATCTTTAAACAATCTGATGCTTTAGAAACTATTAAAAAATTAAAATTCCATATTAACGATAAATATTATGTCGGTGATATTGAAGGAGTTTGAAATTTTATTTCTCAATTAGAAAATATTCGTTCTGAAATAGGTTATCCAATTGATGGTATCGTGATCAAAGTTAATGATTTAAATTTATACGATAAAATCGGAACGACTGTAAAAGTTCCTAAATGAGCTACTGCTTACAAATTTAGAGCTGAAGTTACGACAACGAAATTGATTGATATTAGCGTTAATGTTGGTCGTACTGGAAAAGTTAATTACAACGCTATTTTAGAACCAGTTCAACTATGCGGAACAACAGTCAGTAATGCAACGCTACATAATGCTAAATATATAACTGACTTAGATATTAGAATCGGAGCAACTGTTAAGATTAAAAAAGCTGGCGATATTATTCCTAAAGTTTTAGGAGTCGTTAAAGATGAAAATTTTACTAAACTAGCGCCTTGAGAAGGAGTTAAGTTTTGTCCAGTTTGTAATAGTGAGTTAATTAACAATGAAGCTTATGTTGATTATTTTTGTCCTAACAAAAAATGTGCTTCTCGAATTTTAGAATCAATTATTCATTTCGTCAGTCGAGTTGCTATGGATATTGCTGGACTTGGTGAAAGTATCGTTAAAAAATTCCACAAATTAGGAATTTTAAATGATGTCTCTGATATTTATAAAATTAAAGACCAAAAAGAAATTATTTTAAAAATTGAAGGATTTGGCGATAAATCAATCGATAAGTTAATAACGGCGATTGAAAAATCAAAAACTAATTCACTAGAACGATTATTGTTCGGTTTAGGAATTAAAAATATTGGATTTAAAAATGCAACGATTATCGCTAAAAGATTTATGACTTTAGAAGCGATTATGAATTTAAAGATGACTGACTTAAATAATATTTCTAGTTTTGGGACAGTTGTTAAAAATTCATTGATTAATTGAATTAGTCAAATAGATAATCAACTGATCGTTGAAAAATTAATTGAAGCAGGATTAAACGATCAATATTTAGGAATTAAATTAATGACTAATAAATTAGTCGACAAAACTTTTTCAATCACTGGTGTTTTGTCGCAACCGCGTAATAAAGTAAAAGAATTGATTGAAGTTAATGGTGGTGTTTTTAGTAACTCATTAACTAAAAATGTTCAATTTTTAATCGATAATAATGAAGATAGTAATAGTGCTAAACATAAATTAGCCAAATCTAGAAATATTGAAATCATTAATGAAGCAACGTTTTTAAAAATGTTAGCTTAAAAAATGTTGGAGGAGTTATTAGTATGACAAATGAAGAATTAAAAATTTTAGCTAGCCATGTTTTAATTGAACTCGATGACTACGAATGTCAAAAAATTAATAAACATTGAGATTTGATATCATCACAATTAGTAATTATTAAAAAAATTAAAAATTTAGATAATGTTAAACCAATGAATTATCCTGGAGATTTAGCAAACAAATTTAGTTCAATGCGAGAAGATTGTGGAACTAATGTTTCGCAACGTCAAGATCTTTTAAAAAACTCTAAATTTCATGATGAAGTTTATTTTAAAATTAATGGTGTGATTAAAAATGAAAAATAAAGAATTAACTTTAGAAGAACTGCACAATAAAATAATCAATAAAGAAATTTCAGCAACAGAGTTAGTGACCGACAGTTTTGAAAAGATTCAAAAATATGATGATAAATATAATATTTTTATTAATATTTTCAAAACAGAAATATTATCACAAGCTCAACAATTAAAAATTGATAAAACAAAACAACAACCTTTATTAGGAATACCGATTAGTTTTAAAGATACTTTTGCTTATAAAGACCACATTACAACTGGGGGAAGCAGTTTATTAAGCGACTTCATCCCTAATTACGATGCTACTGTCGTTAAACAAGCGAAAGAGGCCGGTGCTATGATCATTGGTAAAAATACTACTGATGAGTTAGGAATGGCAGGAACGGGGACGTTTTGCTATACTGGCGATGTTAAAAATCCTTGAAATGAAAAACATATCACTTCTGGGTCTTCATCTGGTAGTTCAGTAGCAGTTGCTCTCGATATCGTGAAACTATCAATTTGTTCTGATACTGGTGATTCAATTCGTCGACCAGCTTCTTATTTAGGGATTGCTGGATTTAAACCTAGTTATAGTTTAATTTCGCGTAATGGGATGTTTCCTTATTCACCTTCATTAGATACTGTTGGAATGGTATGTCGTAATGTCGATGATTTAATTTATAGTTTTAAAATCTTTAATAAACACGATCCTAAAGATATGACTTCACAAGCATGAAACTTTGATTACGATGCTATCAAAGTAGATAAACAATCTTTTATTAAAAAAACTAAATTAGTAGTTTTAAAAGATTTAACTAATTCAACTTCAAAAGAAGTTCAAGCTATTTTTGAAGCTCAAATTGCTAAGATTAGAGCTCAAGGAATTATCGTTGAGGAAATTGATTTTGGAATCGATTTATTAAAAACTTTATTACCAATTTATCGAGTTATTTCTTATGCTGAATCAACTTCTTGTTCTTCGAATTTAACTGGTTGATATTTTGGTCAAAGTCAAAAAGATTTATCTTGAAAAGAATTAGGTATGAAAAATCGTGATCATTATTTTGGCAGTATGTTGAAAGATCGTTTTACTTTAGGAACTTATTTCTTACAAAAGAAAAACCAAGGTAAGATTTTGAAAAAAGCTAAAATAATTCGTCGGATAATCGTTGAAAGATTTAATGATATTATGAAAAAATATGACGCTATCATAGCACCTTCAACACCGACAACAGCACCGACGTTCGAATCGATTGAAAAATATATCCCGAAAGTTTCGGAAATCGATAACGTCTCTGAAAATTATTTATTAATTGCTAATTTTGTAGGAGCACCATCATTAACAATTCCAATGGGGTTTGTTAATGAAATGCCAGTCGGCATCAACATCACTAGCGTTAGCTTTAAAGATGATTTATGTTTACGAATAGGTTATTTTTTAGAAGAAATTATTGGTTTAAAAAATTTAAATCCAGGTGATAAAAATGTTTAGTAATAAATATGATGTAGTTATTGGAATTGAAGTTCATGCTGAATTAAAAACAAAAACAAAAATGTTTTCTGATGCTCCGGTCACTTTTGGACAAGAGCCAAATACTCAATGTAATGAAATCGATTTAGCTTATCCAGGAACGATGCCAACAGTTAATAAAGCTGCTGTAAGATTAGCGATTTTATTAGGGACAGCTTTAAATATGGAAATATCTAAAACAGTTTCATTTGATCGTAAAAATTATTATTATCCTGATTTACCTAAAGGGTTTCAAATCACGCAACAATATAATCCAATTAATAAAGATGGATTTTTAGAAATTAAATTAGAAGATAACAGTTTTAAAAAAATTAGAATTGAAAGAGCTCATTTAGAAGAAGATACTGCTAAACAAATTCATGGCGATGACAATATTAGTTATTTAGATTTTAACCGTTGTGGAAATCCATTAATAGAAATTGTTTCTCAACCAGATTTAAGTAGTGCTAGAGAAGTCGTTTCTTATCTTAAACAATTACAAAATATTTTATTGTACGCTAATGTATCGGATGTAAAAATGGAAAATGGTTCAATGCGTTGCGATGCTAATGTATCTTTAAAATTAAAAGGCGCGCTTGAATTAGGTAAAAAAGTTGAAATTAAAAATATGAATTCGATCAGTAATGTTGAACAAGCAATCAATAACGAAATCGAAATTCAAATTGAAAAATTAGATAATGGTATCGAAGTAGAACAAGTCACTAAGCGTTTTGATGATGTTAAAAAAGCAAATATTTTAATGCGTCTTAAAGGTGATGATGTTGACTATCGCTATATTCCAGAATCAAATATATTACCAATTTTACTAGATCAAAATTGAGTTGACGATATTCAAGCATCTTTACCAAAATTACCAAAATTTTACGATACTTTTTATCGTTCAATTAATTTAGAAAATCAATTAATCGAACAACTAATTAATAATTATGATATCAATTCATTCTTTTATGAATGTTGTTTAAAATCAACTAACTACAAAGCAATCAGCCATTGAGTGATTACAGTTTTAAATAGCTATTTAAATAAAGAAAACTTAGTTTTAAAGGCAACTAATTTAAATAGCGATAATTTAGTAGAGATGATAAATATAATCGAAAATGGTATAATTTCTTCAAAGCAAGGAGAACTTGTTTTCAAAGAAATCATCACTAATGAAACGAATCCTAAAGAAGTTATTAAGAAATTAAATTTATCGCAAATTAGTGATGAAAACTTACTTCAAGAAATTGTGCAAAAATTAATTGATGAAAATAATAAAATGGTTATGCAATTTGGTGATCGACCTGAAAGAGTTATTAAATTCTTAGTAGGTCAAACTATGAAACAAACTAAAGGTAAAGCGAATCCTAAAATAGTTATCAATTTAATAAAGAATATTTTAAGTTAAATAAAATGAATTTATTAGATTAAGGAGTAAATTATGACGATTAAAAATCGTAATAGCGATGATGAAAATAAGAAAAATAAAAAGTTTCTTCGTTTTCTAAAATCAATACCTACTAAATTAAACATCGCTAAAAAATGAATTTTAGTATCCTTAATCCATTTAGTTTTAATTTTAAGCATTACTCATAAAAAAGAACGTGATAAAAATAAAATAGATATGTTGCAACGTTATATTTTGAAAAAGATTTCTCGACCTGTAAATTCTTTCATGCCATCAGTTTTAGCTTTTAGTATGTTTATTACTCTGATTCCAACAATTACAGTAATGGCTATTATAATAATAATGGTATCGCGTAGTAGTTCAACTAACAGTTTCGACCCTAATAACAGTTCCTTTTTATTAGGTATGACCCATTTTCTAAATAAATTATTCGGTTCTGGAATTGGTGAAAAAATTATTAGTAATTTAACTAATGGAGCTAAAGAAGTTAATTTATTTTCAACTTTTTCATTATTAATTGTCTCTTTATGAATTGCGATATCATCAGTTAAGAATGTTATTAAAGTAGCTAGTGCAGTTTATAATGAAAAATATCGTATTCCTTTTTGAAAAACATATTTAAAATCATTTTTATTAATTTTAGTTTTAGATTTTTTTATGATTTTTGCAATGATGTTTTTAACTTTCTTCTCTCAAAGTACACATATATCTGAATATCCATTAGTTTGATCACTCTTAAAAGTTCCGTTAGCAATTGGAGTAGTTTATATATTGTTAATTATTATTTTTATAATTGCTCCAGAAGAATCAGTAACTTGAAAATCAGTTCATCCTGGATCTTTCGTAAGTTCTATTATTTTAGGAATAACTTTTGCGATTATTACTTCATTTAATCAATTTACGCAACAATATTCTAAATTGTATGGAACGATTGCTTCAACGATGTCTGTAGCTGCTATTCTATTGATTTTATCTTATATTATTTATTATGGTTTTATTATTAATTCAGCTGTATTTAAAATTTATGATAATCCGATGATATTAAGAATTAGTCAAAAGAAATTTGATAAAATAATAAAATCTAAGAAAAAATTAGGAGTATTAAAGTTTCGAAATCGTAAAAACTTTATCAGAGTAGATAAACCTGATAAAGTAGATAAAAATGCAATTTCTGATATGGAAATTAAGGCAGGACCAGTTAAGAGAACTGCTCATAAAATATCTTCTTTATTTAAACGGCATAAAAAAAATAAAAATAAAAAAGAATAAAGATAATAAAAAAAACAAATAATTAATTATTTGTTTTTTTATTTTTCAATTATTTTATTTGAAAATCTTTGGAATTCAGAAACAGCTTTTATTTCACCTACGATAACTACTTTATCACCTAATTTTAAGATGTCATCTTTAACAGGTACAAACGTTTTACCATTTCGGGAAATAGTTACTATAGCTACTCCGATACGACGTAAATCTAAACTTGCTAAAGGCTTCGTAGTTATATTAATGTTTTTAATAATTGTTTTTAACATTGCGTAGTTATCTGATATCTCTTGAATTTCAGCATAAGAAGTAATGAACAGAGGATTAGTTGCTTTTAAAGCTGTTCGTATCCCAGCTTCATATTCGGGACGCACAATATAGTCAACACCAATTTGTTTTAAAATTGTTTCATGACGTTGTGAAGACGCTTTACAAATAATGTTTTTAATATTTAACTCTTTTAGAAGAGCGGCAATCATAACTGAAGATTCAACATCACTACCAACTCCAACGATAACTGTATCCATACGTTCAATCCCTTGAGTTTTTAATGAATCTGGATCAGTTGCATCTAAGACTACAGCATAATCTACTAAATTTTGCGTACGTCTAATACGATCTGATTTAATATCGATCGCCATTATTGAATGCCCTAGTTCTGATAATTGATAAATAACAGCATTACCAAATTTTCCAGCGCCAATAACACATATATCATATTTTTTAGCCATTTGAAAACCACCTGTTCTTTCTGATTGGTATAATTATATTATACTTAAAACTAAATTATTTCAGTAATTATAACACCATTTTTAATTTTTAATAAATATTATTGATAAAAAATTAAAATAATAATAAATAATATGTTATAGTAAAAAGAATAAAATAACTTTTATGAAAACTCTTTTACTATTTTATTTATTTATTATAGAATGAAATAATTGGCTTATAAAAGTGTTATAATTAAGTAAAATACTTACAAATATTAATTTAACGATGGTGATATATAATTATGAAATTTAATTATAACAATCTTAAAAAAAAATTTAAATCAGGAATAAATAAATATGGAAATTTTTCTACTTCTAGAAAATTGTTTATTTATTATTTTTTAATTACGTTTTCCGGAACTGTATTATTACTGCTTCCTTTTGCTCGTAAAGATGGACATTCGTTGTCTGTTATAAACGCATTATTTACTTCAGCTTCAGCTTTTTCTGATACTGGTTTAACTACTGTAACTACTGTTTCAACGTTTTCCTTTTTTGGACAATTTATTATTGCAGCATTAATTCTTGTAGGTGGTATGGGTTGATTTGCGATTAGAGTTTATTTTCTTTATTATGTTTTTGGTCGTAGATTACCTTTACGTATGCGTATGGTCTTGCAAACTGAACGTGGTGAATCTAAGATAGGTCAGACGAAAGAAGTTATTGCTGCAGGGATTACTGCTGTATTAATAGCTATCATTATCGCGACTGCGGTATTAACGTATCATTTCTATCACGTTAACAATACGATGATAATAGCAGCTAATAGTCCTTATCATAATTTAGGAAAATCAGTTTGAAGTGCTTTATTTCATTCGATATCAGCAGCTAATAATGCTGGTTTTGATATCGTTGGAAGTCAATCACTAATGCCTTATTATCACGATTACTTTGTACAATTTATTTTTATTGTATTATTAGTTTTTGGTGGAGTAGGTTTCCCAATATTTTATGATATGAAACAAAAAATATCTCATCGTATTCAAGGAAAAATGTATACAATGAGTTTACTGACTAAAATATCGTTAGTAACTTATTTTATTGTTTTTGTAGTTGGTTTGATCTTTGCTTTTATTTTCGAAACCCAAGCGCCTAGTAAAGACGCTTTTAATGTTGATAGTTTTTGACAATCATCTACTATAAGTATTAATGGTGGTAATTATGGATATAGCTTAAAAGATAAAATTATGGCAGTAGTATTTAGTGTTTTCTCTACTAGAAGTGCTGGATTTTCAACTTGCAACATGGCTTTATTTAGCGATCCTACAAAATTCTTATTTTCTATTTTAATGTTTATTGGAGCTTCACCGTCTTCAACTGGTGGGGGAGTTCGAACTACTACATTCGCTCTAACTATTTTAGGAGTTACTAAAATGATGAGCAGAAACACACAAGTACAAGTCTTTAAACGTAAAATTCCTCGAACTACTTTAATTAATGCTTATGCTGTTACTATCATCGCTTTATTATTAGTTATTTCTGTTTCTATGGTAGTTATGGTTGATGATTTATTCTTATTGAATTCTAATAAAGTTACTGATATAACTAAATTTAATTATCATTTTACTGATTCTCTATTTACTGTATCCTCCGCCTTTGGAACCGTTGGGCTTTCAAGTTTCAACTTATCCGGGATTCGGTGATTTTCAAAACTATGTTTGATTTTATTGATGTTTGTTGGTCAACTTGGAGTTAGTTCAACAATGTTATTATGAAGCTCGAAACGTAACGATGAAACTAAATTTAGTTATATCGAAGAAGACGTTCCGATTGGATAATAAGTTTATTAGTTGTATTTAAAGTAATATTAGATTATTATAGTATTGAAACGAGGTATTTAATTATGAAAAATATGAAACCTAGAAAAATGATTCGTGATAAATTCAATTGATGAGAAGTAGTTGCGGGTGACGTACCACGTGATAAAGATGGGACAGCACTTGGACGCGAAATTAAATATTTACGCGCTGATCCAGATAAAAATAAACACGTTCCTTATACAGTAGAAGTTGCTGATGGTTATGAATCACGTTGTGGTAAACATGAACTACATATGGTAACTGAAGAGCATTTCATTGCATATATCGAACTTATTATTGACGATCGCTGACATCACCGTTTTTACTTTAAAGCTGGCGATGAGCCAAAAGTACATTTCCAAGTACCAAAAGGTAAAAAAGTTATTGCTCGCGCATTATGTAATTTCGATTCATTATGAGAATACGAATTACCAGTTAAATAAAAAAATAAAAAACACTATTAATAGTGTTTTTTTTATTTAAAATAGTTTAATGATGACTATAGTAGCGATTAATATTATGATGATGATAAATAAAATAATTTCTAATAAATGATTTTTTTTGTTAGTTGAATCTGATTTAAATTTATATTCTCCTAAAAGTTGTTTTAGTTGTGAATTTTCTTTCACGATAATGATAAATTTTTTCTTTAATTGTTCAGTTGTATTAATTAACATATTTAGTTTTTGTTCATCACTCAAAACAACATTATCTTTTATTTGAGTAATCTCACCAGCTAAAGTTGGTTGTTCAATTAAATCTATTAATTCTAAACGTGTTAAATTTTTTAAATTTTTAATACCTTTGTTAGTTGCGAATTTTTTCAATTCTGTAATATTCATATTAAAAATACTTGAATCAACATTAGGATCTTTAGTTTTTACTTTTAATGTTTTTAAATGATCGAAATTTTTTATTAAATTATTTTTCATTTTCGTCTTTTTAATTTCGATATCTTTTTTAACATTAGTTTTTTTTGTAGTAGTTTTCATTACAGTCATCCCCTTATTTAAATTTTACAATATTTTGAAACTATGATATCATTATTTTAAAATAATAAAGCTAAAAAATTTAATATTTTATTATTATATTGATAGTTAATTTTAAAATATAAACTTCTAATTTGAAAGGTCGTGTTCAATAATGATGTTTAATAAATTAAAAGAAAAATTTAGTAGTAATATGTCGGTAGTTAAAAAGTGAGTTATTTTAGGGGCGGCATTATTGTTTGCCACATTGTGAATAATCATTGCGATGTTAGCTATAATTATTTGAAAATTATTCTAATCAATTAATATCTATAAATGAATAATCTAGTTTCAATAAAGAGATAGCTAACTGTTGAAGTTGTTATCTTTTTATTTAAAATAAAATTAAGGAATGAATCTTATGAGTTCAAAAAAAACATTTTATATATCTACACCAATATTTTACCCTTCTGGAAACTTACATATCGGACACGTTTACACAACAGCGATTGCTGATTCTTTAACACGTTATAAAAAAATGCGTGGCTATGAAACTTATTTTTTAACTGGTAGTGATGAGCACGGTGAAAAAATCGAGCAAAAAGCTAAAGAAAATAATTTATCACCACAAAAATATGTTGATGAAATGATCGTTAATTTTAAAAAATTATGAGATTTGATCGATGTTAAATATTCTCGTTTTATTAGAACTACTGATAAAGACCATGAAACTATCGTAGCAAAAACATTTACTAAACTACAAAAAGATAAGTTCATTTATAAAGATTTTTATGAAGGTCTATATTCAGTTAGTGATGAAGAATTTTTTACTGAACAACAAGCTAAAAAACATGAAGATGGTAAATATTATCATCCAGTTAGTGGCCATGTTCTTAAAAAAGTTAAAGAAGCTTCATATTTCTTAGAAATTTCAAAATTTGGAAAATGATTAAAACAATATTTTTATGATCATCCTGAGTTTGTTATTCCTGAAAAAAGAATTAATGAATTAATTAATAACTTTATCGATCCCGGATTGAAAGATCTTTCAGTAACACGAACTTCATTTAGTTGAGGAGTTCCTGTAAATGGCGACAACAAACACGTTATTTATGTTTGAATTGATGCTTTAATGAACTATATTACTGCTCTAGGATACAACAGTAATGACGAAACTTTATTTAATCAATATTGAAATCATGATAATGCCGAAATCGTTCATTTAGTTGGTAAAGAAATTACGAGATTCCATTGTATATATTGACCAATTTTATTAAAAATGTTAAACGTTAAACAACCAACTACAGTTTTAGCGCACGGTTGAATAGTTACTAAAGAAGGTAAAATGTCTAAATCTAAAGGGAACGTAGTTAACCCGTTAGATTTAATTGAAAAATATGGTAGTGATGCTCTACGTTATTTCTTATTAAAAGAGATTAAATTAAATGAAGATGGTGTATTTTCAATTGATCATTTTGAATCAGTTTATAATAACGACTTATCAAACAAATACGGTAATTTAATTTCACGTACAGTTTCAATGATTAATAAATATTTTTCTGGAAATATAGCTAGTGATTTTTCAATCGAAAATAAATTTTGTAAAAAATTAAGTTTAAGAATTGAAGAAGCAATTTTTGATTATAACAATGCAATGGATAAATTAAAAATTAATAATGCTTTAGATATCGTTAGTGATTTATTGCGCGATTCTAATAAATACGTTGATGAAACAACACCTTGAATAGTAGCGAAAACAGATAAAAAAGAATTACAAAATGTTTTATCTTGATTGTATTATAGTTGTGTTGTAATAAATACATTGTTAAAGCCTTTTATCGTTAAAAAATCAAAAATAGCAGCAGGATTATTAGAAGTAAGTCATATTAAATTAATTGATGACTTACAAATAGCTAACTTTACAAATATCAAAGTTAAAGAAAATAAAATTTTATTTCCAAGAATATAAACATTTGAAATATAGGAGGAAATTATAAAATGAAAAATAAAAATGAAGAAATTTTAATCGAAATCAAAAATTTATCGAAAAAGTTCTCTAATTTAAAAGCGGTTGACGACATCACTTTCAATATTTATAAAGGTGAATCAGTCGTTATTATTGGTGCTAATGGAGCTGGAAAAACCACTTTATCTGAAATGCTTTCTGGAGTTTCTAAACCAAGTTCTGGAAAAATTAATTATACTTTTGGAAACAATAAAATAGAGATTGCTAAAAATATTGGAATTCAATTTCAAGATAATAGTTTTCCTAATGGAGTTGGGGTAAAAGATTTAATCAATTTTTACGCTAGTATTTATAATGTTGATTTAAATTCACCAGATATTAAAGAAACTTTTAAAATCTTTAATATGGATGAATTAATGGATCGTCCAGCAGCTAATATGTCAGGTGGTCAAAGACAACGTTTAAATGTTTTACTTTCTTTTTTACATAAACCAAAATTATTATTATTAGATGAAGTTTCAACTGGTCTAGATATTAAAAGTCGTAATTTTATTCGCGACTTTTTAAAAGATATTATTAAAGGTAATAAAATAACTTTAATTTTAGTATCACATAATATGAATGAAGCAGAATTTTTGTGCGATCGTTTAATTTTGATGGAAAAAGGTAAAATAATAAATGATCAACCAGTTAAAGAAATTGTCAAAAAGTTTGGTAGTTTAGAAGCTTATGCTAATGATTATTTTGAAACGATGAAAGATACGCATACAAACGTTAATAAAAAAGTAGGTGTTAAATAATGATTGCTACATATCGCTTAACGTTAAAAGTATTTTTCAAGTCATTTCAAGGAGTCTTTTTTGCTTTTGCTTGACCTTTATTAATTATGTATATTTTGAATTCATTATTTAATACTTTACCACTTCCAACTGGAGGCGAATCGTATATCAATATTATTTGTCCAGGAATGATTTTTATTTCAACTTTTTCAGTTGGGTTATTTGGAATGACTTCAACGACAATGAAATTAAAAGAATCGTTTATTTTAAAACGAATTTGTGTAAGTCCTTTAAGTAAGATTAAATTCTTAAGTAGTTTGATTATTACTTTTGCACTTATTCAAGTCGTATCTTCTTTGTGAGTTTTCACATGTGCATATATTTCTTTTCATAATCATGGCTTAATATTACCGGTAGGATTTTGATTTATTTTTGGTTGAATTTTATCAGCTTTATTAAACATCACTCTATCTTTATTGATTATCGGAAATATCAAAACGCAAGAAAACGCTTTTTCACTAACGTTATTAATTTTGATCCCGTCATTATTTTTATCAGGAGCAATGTTTGATATTCCTAGCCATAAAGGATTGTATTACGTTTCTGAATGCATGCCTCAAAGACACGTTTATAATTTATTTTTTCACGGTTGGCAAGAAGGTCATAAAGCTTTTCAAGGAACTGGTGGCCATAAGTTAGATGCTTTTAAATGATTATCAGTATCGATCAGTTCTATCGTTATTATTTTTGGAATCACTCTAAAAACATTTAAATGAGAATAGTTAAAATAAAAAAAACTAATTATTAATAATTAGTTTTTTTTATTTTTTGATAATAATTGATTTAAAATTTTAAAATTTGGAATTTTAAATTAAAAGTTATATCATTAATTTATATAGTGAATAATATTTATTTTTTTATAAATTTAAAAATTTCCAAGGATGTGTGATCAACATGAAAAGGAAAAAAATATTTAAATTTTTTTTAATAACTAATATCTTAGTTCCGCTAAGCGGCTCAATTGTTTTGAGTACTGTTAGTTGTGGTCATAAAGATTCAGGTGGTGGAACCGTTCCAGGTGCAACTTGAGATGACTTTAAAACTAATGCCCAAGCAGAATCAAAAATTAATATCGTTAAACAAACTAAACCAAATGGGTGAGACGATGCCGTTGATACGCAATTAAAAATTGATAGTTTTACGCCTGATCAAACTAATAATAAAATTACAGAAGCAATTATTAGAACCGTAAGTGGTCAAAAAACAAAAGCTATTTTTGAAATTAATTATACTAAAGGTCAAAAATATAATATTAAAGATTGAAAATGCGAATCACAACCAATTCCTATTAATGGTGGTGGTTTAGGTTATAGCAAATCAGTACCCTTTTTAGATATAACTAGTACAGTAACAAATAAGATAACACCAGATAAAGTTTATAAGACTTTTGGAATTCACCAAATCATGGCATCTTTTGCTAATGTTTTTACGATTAATGGTAAAGTAACTATCGGCTGAACTGGTAGCGAAAGATTCGATGATAGTACAACTGCAGAAGCTAAATGAGTTTCTCAATATGAAGCATTAGGTGGAAAAGTCGGAATTTCTTTCGGTGGAGCCGATGCTAGTGGTCATAAGATTACGCCGTGAGATATGATAAAAGATGCTACTACTTTGGCAAATGATATGAAAGTCGCTATTAGTCAATATAAAGCAAAAGCAATTGATTTTGACATTGAACCTCCTGGTAATTTTGATGCCAAAGAAATGAATACTTTAGTTGCAGCGACTAATATTATTTTAAAAGATAATCCAACAATAGATATTAGTCTAACGTTAGCTTCGGTACCGACTGATAAAAATGGTACTAAATTTTGAGGTGGAGTAGCTGATCATTCTTCAACTGGAGTAGCTGCTTTTAAAAAATTTACTAAAACACCAATAATTAATCCAATGCTATTTGATTTTGGTGCTTATTATATTACTGACCAAAAATTTTATGAACCTGAAATTGAAAAAACAATCACTCAAACAGCTACTTATTGAGCAAATATTTTTGGTATTGATGAAAGTAATTTTATTAAAAATAATATCGAAGCAACTACAATGATTGGACGAAGCGATCAAGCTGTTAATGATAAAGGTCATCTTAATCGCGAAGTTTTAACTAAAGCCGCTGCAATTACATTAGCTAAGTTTTGCAAAACTAATCAAGTTTTTAGAATGGGATTTTGATCTTTAAATCGAGATTTTCCAGGTAAAATATCATATGTATCCCCCAGTAATAATGGAACTGATAATCCAGCAGGAACGTATAGTAAAGTTAATATTGATAATTTTGAAAAGTAAATATATTATTTAATTAAATAAAAAACAACATAAATTTATTATGTTGTTTTTTATTTTATATATATTAATTATTAAGATTTTTGTTTTTACGATCGTATAAATTGTATCTTTAGTTAGTAAAAAACTATTTTAGTAAAAGTTGCTCTACGGATGAATTATCTTAAATCTTAGATTTTAAATTAATGTATAATATATTTATATATATAATAATAATTTTTTCAATATTATAATAAACACTTTTTAGCTAAAGGAGGAATTATGAAAATAAAAAAAATATTATTTTCATTAATTGCAATTTCGGTACCACTAACAACAGTTTGTTCGGTAGCTGTTAGTTGCACCTATCACGATTATGTAAAAGAATTAAAAGAATGAACAAATTTCAAAAACGCAGCTAATAAATCTAAAAATATCGATATTATTAACGCTACTAAAGTTAGTTCATGAGCAGGTCTTACGGAATCAGATTTCGTTCGCACAAACTATAAAGTAGATGAAACTAAAAAAATAATATCTTTAAATATTAATAGAATTTTACCTGGTAATATAGTTCGCCAAGCTAAATTTAATATAAAATTTTTAGATGATATTATATACTCAATTAATTCATGAGAATGTATTTCTCAACCAAATGCATTAATTGCCCATTCTTGAGAAGCTTTCAAAACATCTGCACTAAGTGCTACATTAAATGCTTTATTTGCACAGTCTAGAGAAGGCGATGTATTATATAATCTGCGATGAAAATACGGTACCAATGATGCTGCTAATCTTTGAAGAAATGACGACGAAGCAGAATTCGACATGTTTGGTGCTTTACCAGATCAAGCGAAAAATACTTATCAAGGAATGAATGGAAAACTTACCGTTGATGAAGACAATAAAACAATAACGGGAATTTTTTGTAAAAATCAGTTTGCTAATCTTTTTGAATCTGATCCTGTTAAAGTTCAAATTCATTATTCACCTAATCAAGCTTATAATATTTCAGATTGAAAATATAGCGCAATCCCACAATTAGAATCTATAGAAAGATTAAAATGAGAATTTGATAATTTAGTTACAAAAACAAAGCAACATATGAATGAAACAATCGCTAATAATTGAATATATTTTCCAGAAAATCCTGGAGATAAAACTGACGCTGAAAAACATGGTGCTAATTTCAAAATCAAACCTTATTTAGAAGATCATTCATATCCAAATGCTAGAGACTTTGAATATAGAGATTCTAAATTTGATTCCGGAGATGGTGATGATAGTTTATTTAAAGCAAGCCATTGTGTATCAACTCTAAGAATTAATTTTGTAACGTATAAATCAGGACAGCAGCAAGCTTTATTAACTATGAAATTTTATTCAGAGTATTATAATGGAACAAATGAAAACGATGGATTAGAACCTTTTAATTTTATTTGAGGATCAAATGTTAAATTAACAACTTAAAATAAAGCTATTAAAAAACGTTGTAGATAAAAACGAAAAATGTCTAAAAATAATTTTAGGCATTTTTCATTTTTTTATATCTAATATTTATTAAATATAAAAAATGAAAAATATGTATGTCAATATTTAGTGTTAATTGTTTATTGTTTAAACATTTGTTATAATAATTATAAAAAATATTTATCTTTTAATATAACGATAATAGTTAAAAAAGTAGATTAATGAATAGTTGATTTTGAGGAGAATTTATAATGAAAAGTTTTTTATACAACAATAGATATAAAAATTTAAACTATAAACAAAAAATTATTGCCGATTGACGAAAAGGACTTTTATGAGTTAATGCTTGTCCAGGATCGGGAAAAACAGAATCAATAGCAATCAATATTAGTAATCTAGTTATTGAAAATATTAAAAATGATCGATCAGAAGATAATAGTAAAATATTAGCTTTTAGTTTTACTAATAAAGCCGCTAGAGAACTAAAAGATCGCGTTCGTAAGATGATTTCTTTAGAGTATCCCAAAGATGCTTTATCGATTATAGATGATTTATCTATTGTAACAATTGATAAATATTGTTTAGAATTATTATCGAATTATGATAACAAATATAATTATTTTAAAATTTTATCTGACGGTGAATGAGCAACTTATATGTATTCAGGTAAAATGATTCAAAAGCGTAAAATGATCGCTAATTTACTAAAAACAGGAACAGATAATTATGAATCATCAACAATTTATGTTCTGAATCAATTAAATTTTTTAATGCAAAACCTTTCTAAAACTGCCGATAATTATTGAGATAGCAATTCTGAATTTTATCAAAATAAAAAATTGATTGAATTCTATTTAAAAACAATTGATGGTAACAAAGTTTTTTCTTATCATGATTACAAAATTATTCTTAATAAATTAATTGAAACAAATACTAATTTAAATCTTCAATTTAAAAAAGTTAAATACTTATTTGTTGATGAGGTTCAAGATATCAATCATTTTCAAGAAAAAATAATTGAACGAATTCTTAAGAATACAATTTATTCTGTTTTTGTAGGAGATGACCAACAAGCAATTTATAGTTTTCGTGGTGGAGATATTAAATGTGTTGAACGATTATTTAAAAAATATAATGAAGAAAAATCAATTTTAAAGTTAGATAAAAATTATCGTAGTAGCACTAATATTATTAATAATTTAAATGAGCGTTTTGATAATTCTCAAATGATTAAATCTAATAGTTACAAAACTGATCATCCAGTTTATAGATACAAAGCAGATAACGAAAAAGATTTCTTTAATTTTGTTAAAAATAATTTAAAACTTTTGATTGAAAATACGACTTTATCTAATGATCAAATCGCAATTTTAGTTTACTCCAATAAATTAGCTTATCAATTATCTGATTATTTAAATAAATATGATTTACAATCTGTAAGTCAAAAAATTTTAATTGATAAATGATTTAAATATATAGAATCCGAACAAAGCCAAGGAATTCTTTTTCAATTTTTAGATTTTATTGTTAGTTATGACAAAAAGACTAAAAGTAATTATTTGATTAATGATTTATATAAATGATTATTAATATTTTTGGAAAATGCTGAATTATCATTTGAAGATCGTAACGAAATAACTAACGTGTCAATTAGTTGATTTATGGAATTTATTATTAGTCAACAAGTTTTAAATCGTGAAGTTAAATTATTAACGTTTGCAAAAAGCGTAATAGATAAAAAAGGGATTTGAAAACTTATTTTATTAAATCAATTTTTTAATAAAGTAAATAAAAATGAATTATTAATAGTTAATAAAATTAAAATATTAACGCATCATTCAGCTAAAGGTAAAGAATGAGATGTTGTTTTTAATTACGATAAGAAGTCTAATCGTAACAAAGATAAAAAAGCAATTAATTACGTTGCCTTTTCAAGAGCTAAACATATTCTATTTGATATAAGTGAAACAAGATTTTTAAATAATCAAGAAAATGATTACGATCAAGATAAAATATTAAATTTATCAAATGAATTTCAATATAAATCATTAGCAATATCTTTCGCAACTTTAAATAATTTTAGAAATTGTATAGATCGCTACAAAGCATTTAATATTTATCTTTGATCAACTTTAGATAGTGATCAAAAAGTTGAAGGTACTTTAATCCATAAAGCTTTAGAACTTTATAATCAAAAATTAATTAATTGTCATAATGATAGCAGTCTAATAGATCTAAAATTTATTAAAGAACTTCAAAATAACGTTTATATTCGTAAACTTTCAGGGAATAAGTCTGCAAAAAAAAGAGCAGGATTACGAAAGCGAATTCAAGAACGAATCCCTGGGATTATGAAAACTTATCAAAATTGATTAAACGAAAACAAACATATAGTTGTTAAAGCAGAATACAATTTTAATTTTATTAATAATAATTTAATAAATGGTTTAGACATTAATTTTACTGGTCAAATCGATTTATTATTAAAAAATTCAGATAATAAATATACAATTGTTGATTTTAAAATATTAACTGGACATACAATTGAAAAACATCAAGATTTAGATCAATTAAAAACTTTTGAATATCAAATTAAATTTTATGCTTGAATCTTAAAACGTCATTTTAATTATGATATTAATAAATTAGAAATTCTAAGATTAATTAGAAATGAAAATAGTTCCGAAGAAAAGATCGAAAATATAACTAATATAGAAGTTAATGAAGAAATGTTAAATGCTTTTGAAAAAGAATTGCAAGAAGTTTGTACAAAGATTTCTAAATTTAATGAATTAGGATTAGAAAATATTAAAAATAAGCGTTGTTTAAAACCTAATTGTAAATTTAAAGAAAATGAAAAAGATATTTATAAACTATTAGAATATTTTGATTATAAATAAAGGCTACTTTCATAAATCGAAAAAGATTTATTGTTATTTAAATATTAGAAAATAATCGTTAAGTTTTGTTTTGTTTTTATTTGGTGTTATAATATTAAAAGAATTTTAATAACATAAAGGGGGATTACTAATGGAAAAAGATTATCAAATTATTGTAATTGGAGCTGGGCATGCTGGTATTGAAGCTGCTCATATTGCTGCTAAGTTAGGTTTGACAACAAATCTAATAACTTTGAAAGATGCTAAAATCGGACATATGCCTTGTAATCCTGCGATTGGTGGTCCTGCTAAAGGAACAGTCGTTAGAGAAATCGATGCTTTAGGTGGTTTGATGGCTAAAGTGGCCGATAAAACTGCTTTACAACTAAAGATGCTTAATTTATCTAAAGGTCCTGGTGTTTGATCTATGCGTGCTCAATCAGACATGCAAGCTTATTCTAAAATGATGGAAGAAATTTTAGAAGAAACACCTAATTTAACAATTACACGTGCTAAAGTAACTAACTTAATTGTTGAAAACGATATCGTTATCGGTGTAAAAACTAGTGATAATAAAATTATAAAATCTGATGCTGTAATTTTAACAACTGGAACTTATATGAAAGCTCAAATTTTACGTGGAAGCAATAGTTTTGCAGCTGGTCCTGATGGAGCTTCAACTACTAGTATTTTGTCTGAACAATTAAAAGAATTAGGTTTTGAATTAATTCGTTTAAAAACAGGAACACCACCACGAATAAAAAGAGGTTCAATTGATTTTTCTAAAACAAAATTAGAACCAGGAACAGATCTTGAATTAGCATTTTCTTACACTACTAAAAAAATGCTTCCGTTTAAAGAACAATTACCTTGTTATTTAACATATACAACGCCGTTAACTCATAAAATTATTTTAGATAATTTAACTAAATCAGCGATGTATTCAGGTAATGTTAAAGGTAAAGGTCCGCGTTATTGTCCTTCTGTGGAAGATAAAATTAGTCGTTTTAAAGATAAAGAACGTCATCAAATTTTCTTAGAACCAATTTCTAACAACTCTGATTTAATATATATTCAAGGTTTATCAACTTCAATGCCAATTGAAGTTCAAGAAAAAATGGTTCGTTCAGTTCCAGGTTTAGAAAATTGTGAAGTTGCTAAATGAGGATACGCTATCGAATACGATGCTTTAAACCCATTGCAACTAAATTTAAGTTTAGAAACTAAAAAAGTTAATAATTTATTTACTGCTGGACAAATTAATGGAACGAGTGGTTATGAAGAAGCTGCTTGCCAAGGATTAATTGCTGGAATAAACGCCGCTAATAAAATCTTAAATAAAAAACCATTAATTTTACGAAGAGACCAAGCTTATATTGGGGTTTTAATCGATGATTTAGTTACTAAAGGAACAGATGAACCTTACCGTTTATTAACGTCTCGTTCTGAATATCGTTTATTATTAAGAAGCGATAATGCTGATCAACGTCTTACTGAAATTGCTAATGACAATAATTTAATTACTAAATCTCGTTATGATGCATTTACTAATAAAATGACAGTTATTAAAAAAATATTAAACGATTTAAAAGATATTCGTTTCCGTCCTAGCGATCCGATTCAAGAATGAATGAAAGAAAATAATTTAGTTACTTTACATCAAGGAATTAGCGCTTACGACTTACTTAAAAGACCGGAAATTAAGTTTTTAGAAATCGCACAATTTTTAAACTTAGACTATGAATATAATCGTCAAGAAGCTGAAGCTGTTGAAATTACTATTAAATATGCTGGTTATTTATTAAAACAAGAACGCCAAGCTAATCGTAATATGAAACTTGAAAATAAAAAAATTTCTCAAGATATAGATTATAAAAAAGTTGGTAATCTTTCTTTAGAAGCTTCTGAAAAATTCAATATTGTTAAACCACAAACTATCGGTCAAGCATATCGAATTTCTGGTATTAATCCAACTGATATTGAAGTATTATTAATTTATCTTAAAAATAATTAATGGTAAATGATAATTTTTTAAAAAAATAAAAAACGTTGATGTTTTTTATTTTTCTTTTTAAATAAGCCTTTTATTGTTAAAATAATATTGTAAAGAAAAATATATTAAAATAGATCGGAGTTTTAAAAATATGGCTGAAAACAAAATGAAAAGTAAAGTTAAAAAAAGTCCAACCACTAAAAAAACACCAGTTAAAAAAGTAGCTAAAAAATCAAAACCTCAAGGAATTAAAGGAATCAAAAAATCTTTAAATGTTACTGCATTCTTCACTGATTATTGCAAAGCTGTTGAAGAAAATAATATTGATAATTTAATTGATATAAATAATAAGATCGTTCATCAAATGACTTATAAAAGTATTTTACAATGATCAAAATTATTAATGCATTTAGCTAAAGGTTGAAAAGGAAAATTAGATACTAAAGGTAAAGAAACAGTTGCTATTCAATTAAGATTTGTATTAGAAAAATTAAAATGATACGAACCAATGTTAAAAACAGAACCAAATGCTTTAATAGAACTATCAACTGAATTAGATATTAGAAGAAATGTATGAGCAATGGAATCACAAGCATTTGATAAACAAATGATTGAATGAGAAAAAGGTAAATTAAATTGTAAAGCTCATAAAATTGATAAAGTTAATGTTAATACTTGTGTAAAATGTATTACTAATTTTGATAATTTGTTAGAAGAAAGATTAGAAAAATTACATTATATGATTCAATATATCGAAGTAAATAAAATAAATATGAATTGAAAACATGAAGTTTTAACAGAATTAGTCGGAGCATATAATAGTTTAGTAGATGTTCATAAAACTAATTATGATTTTATCTCTAAAAATAGTGATAACTAACAAAAGAAAGTAGGCGTAGTTCAATGAGTGCTAAAATAATCGCCATAACGAATCAAAAAGGTGGAGTAGGGAAAACAACTACCACAATTAACTTAGCTTCTGGATTAGGTAAATTAGGTAAAAAAGTTTTATTAATTGACTTTGATCCTCAAGGTAACTCAACTTCTGGAATAGGAATCGAAAAAGATAGTATTAATTATGATATTTTTGATGTCTTAATTAATGATAAAAATATCGAAGAAGCGACTTACCCTTGTAGTAGTCATAACGTAAGTGTTGTTCCAGCAACAATAAATTTAGCTGGAGCCGATTTACATTTAATGAAAGAAAATCGCACAGAAAAAAATATTTTAAAAGAAAAAATTAATCCTGTTATCGATAAATACGACTACATCTTAATCGATTGTCCACCTTCATTAGGATTATTGAATCGTAACGCTTTAAGTACTGCTCATTCTGCGATTATTCCAGTGCAATCTCATTATTATGCTTTAGAAGGATTAACTCAACTATTATCAACTATTCATTTAGTACAACGTCTTTTTAATGAAAAATTATATATTCAAGGTATTTTAATTACGATGTTTAATAGAAGAACTAATCTTTCTAGAGAAGTAAAAAACGAACTTAAAAAATATTTTAAAGAACGTGTTTACAACGCAACTATTCCACAAAATATTCATTTAGCTGAAGCGCCTTCTAAAGGTCTTTCTATTTTTGATTATAAAAAATCAAGTAGAGGCGCTAACGCATATCATAGATTTGTCAAAGAGGTGATTAAGCAAAATGGCTAATAAATCTTTAAGTAAAGGTTTAGATGTAATATTTGGAAAAAATCTTTCTAGCACTATTAACGAAATTCAAAACAATCAAAATAACAATAAAATATATAATATTGAAGTTGATAAAATTATTCCTAATCCATATCAACCTCGTAAGATTTTTAACTCAATTGCTTTAGCAGAACTAACACAATCTATTTTACAGCATGGAGTTTTTACACCAATTATTGTGCGTAAATCAGTTAGAGGTTTTCAATTGATAGCTGGAGAAAGACGCTTGCGCGCTTCTAAAGCAGCGAAATTAAAGACAATTCCAGCAGTAATAGTTGATTTCGATGATATACAAATGTCTGAAATCGCTTTGTTAGAAAATTTACAGCGTGAAAATTTAAATGTCATTGAAGAAGCGTTAGCTTATAAAACTTTAATGCGCAATAATAATTGATCGCAAGAAGAACTAGCTACTAAAGTTTCAAAATCAAGACCACATATCGCTAATAAAATTCGTTTATTGTTGCTGCCTCAATTTGTTATTGAAGCAGTTTTAGAAAACAAATTAACAATGGGTCAAGTTCGACCACTTTTAGGTTTAAAAAATCAAAAAATAATTGTGCAATTAGCTAAAGAAATTATGTCACAAAAATTAAGTGCTCGTCGAGTTGAAGAAGTAGTTAGAACGTATTTATTGAATGCAAATAAAAGTAATAGTCAAAAACAAAAATCTAATAGTTATAAATATGTTGAAAGTTTAATCCGTGAAAAAGTTTTATCTAAAGTCAAAGTTGATAATAATAGAATTGTGATTCATTTTAAAAACGATTCCCATTTAAATGATATTTTAGAAAAACTTAAATTAATTAAATAATCTTTAATAAAAGTCATCTAAATGAATGACTTTTTTTTATTTATGTAATATGATAAAATATTTTAATTACTAAAGTATGATATTTAGATTATTTTTTAAAAAAAAGGAAGTATTAACAATGAGTTTAAAAGCTGGAATAGTAGGGTTACCTAATGTTGGAAAATCAACTTTATTTAACGCTATTACAAAATCACAAGTAGAAGCTGCAAATTATCCATTCGCAACAATTGAACCTAATGTAGGTGTTGTTGAAGTACCTGACCAAAGATTAGAAGCTATTGCAAAAATTATTAAACCAGTAAAAGTTGTCCCGACAACATTTACATTTATCGATATTGCTGGTTTAGTTAAAGGAGCAAGTAAAGGTGAAGGATTAGGTAATCAATTTTTAGGAAATATTAGTCAAGTAGATGCTATTTGTCACGTAGTTCGTTGTTTTGAAGATAAAGATATTCAACATGTTCATAACGAAATCAATCCGTTAGATGATATTGAAACTATTAATACTGAATTAATTTTATCTGATTTAGAAAAAGTTAATAAACGTTTAAATAAGATTGCTAAAAAAGCCAGACAATCTAATGATAAAGAAGGTTTAAAAGAAGTCGCTCTTCTAGAAAAAATAAAAATTATTTTAGATAAAGGAAAAAGAATCTTTACTAACGATATAATAAGTAAAGAATTAAAAACTTTTAGTGAATTAAATTTTATTACTGATAAACCAATGATTTATGTTGCTAATATAGATGAATCAGAAGTTCATAATTACGAAGAAAATAAACATTTTCAAGCAGTTTCTAAAATTGCCAAAGAAGAAAATAGTAAAGTAATTGCTATTAGTGCAAAAATAGAATCTGAATTAGCGCATTTAGATAATGAAGATAAAATTCTATTTATGGAAGAATTAAAAATTTCTAAAAGTGGATTAGATAAACTGATTAAAGTTAGTTATGATACTTTAAGTTTAAAAACTTTCTTTACAGCAGGAGTTAAAGAAGTTAGAGCTTGAACTTTTTATGATAGTTATACTGCCGCTAATTGTGCCGGAGTTATTCATACTGATTTCGAACGTGGATTTATCAGAGCATCAGTTATCGGTTATAATGATTTTATAACTTATAAAGGAGAAGCTGAAGCGAAAGCTAATGGTAAATTAAGAATGGAAGGTAAAACTTATTTAATGCAAGACGGCGATGTATGTCATTTCTTGTTTAATGTTTAGAAAGTCAGGTAATTTTAGTGAAAAATTTACGTATTGGACAAAGTAAAGATATTCATAAATTAATCCCTGGTAAATCATTAAAAATTGGTGGGATTGAATTTTTTAATAATTATGCAGTTGATTCTCATAGCGATGGCGATGTTTTATTACATGCTATTTCTGAAGCTATTATAGGAGCTTTAGGAAAAGGCGATTTAGGAATGCATTTTCCAATGAACGCTGTTAATAAAAATCGAAATTCAGAAGAAATTCTAACGACAGTTTTAGAAATGATGAATAAAGAAAATTATGAAATTATTAATTTAGATACTTTAATAGTCGTAGATAATATTAAAATTGCCCCTTTCAGCAATAAAATAAAAATTAATCTAGAAAATATTTTAAAAAATAAAAACATTAATATTAAAGCAACTGTTAGCGAAGGTAAACATAAAGATTTTATCGAAGCTATCGCAACTATATTATTAGTAAAAAAATAATTATTAATTTTATAACAAGGAGAATATTATGCAAAAAGAACGTTTAAGATATGCCCCAAGTCCAACTGGTTTTTTACATATTGGAGGAGCTAGAACAGCATTAATAAACTATTTATGAGCTAAACATTATCAAGGAACTTTTATTGTTAGAATCGAAGATACTGATATAGCTAGAAATATTAAAGATGGTGAACGTTCTCAATTAGAAAATTTACGTTGATTAGGAATTGAAATTGACGAAACTGTTGATGTTAAAGATGCTAAATATGGCCCTTATAGACAAAGTGATCGTATTGAAATATATAATAAATATATTAATCAATTGTTAGAAGAAGGAAATGCTTATCGTTGTTTTTGTAGCCCTGAAGTTTTAAACCAAATTAAAGAAGCTCAAATTAAAGCTGGCATCTATGCTCCTAAATATCAAAAAACTTGTCGTAATTTAAATAAAAATATCGTTGAAGAAAAATTAGCTAATAACGCAGAACACGTTATTAGAGTAAAAAATAATCCCGATATTACTTTTGCATGAAATGATTTAGTACGTGGCGAAGTTTCTTTTAATAGTAATGATATCGATGATTTTGTAATACTTAAAAGCAATAAAATTCCAACTTATAATTTAGGAGTTGTAATCGATGATCATTTAATGGATATTACAGTTGCAATTCGTGGTGAAGAACATATTTCCAATACACCTAAACAATTGTTATTGTTTTCTCTACTAAAATGAACTGCTCCAAAATTTGCTCATTTAACTATTATCACTAATCATGATGGAAAGAAACTATCTAAAAGAGATCTTTCATTACATCAATTTATAGAAGATTATCGTAACGAAGGTTATTTACCAGAAGCGGTTTTTAACTTTTTAGCACTTCTTGGTTGAAATCCAGCTGATAATAGTGAAATTAACACTAAGGCAGATTTGATTAAAAAATTCGATGAAAAACGTTTATCTAAATCACCTTCAATTTTTGATATTAAAAAAATGCAATGAATTAATAGTGTTTATATTAAAAAATTAGATTTTGAAGTATATAAAAATTTAACGCTACCGTTTTTAAAAGAAGCTTATGATTTATCTAATTATTCTAGTGAATGAAGTGATTTATTAATTAGTATTTATCAAAAACAATTATCATACGGAAAAGAAATTGTTGATCTTACAAAAATATTTTTTACCGAAACAGACTTTAAAAATGATTCTGAAATCGATGAAGTGTTTAATAATGACTCAGCAAAATTATTAATAAAAGAATTTAAAAATGGACTTAATAATTTAGAAGTTTGATCAGTTGATAATATTAAATTATTAATAAAGCAATTACAAAAAGAATTATCTATTAAAGGTAAAGCTTTATTTATGCCTTTAAGAATAGCTGCTTCATTTAGTATGCACGGTCCAGAATTAGCAAAAACAATTTATTTATTAAGTAAAAAAAATGTTGTAAAAAACATTACTAGTGTTGAGCAATTTTATGATAAATAAAGAAAATTATTATAAAACTATTCGTGATGCAGTTCACGGTAATATTATCTTTGATAAAAAAATCTTTATTGATTTAATTAATTCTGTAGAATTTCAAAGATTACACCGAATCTCTCAATTGGGAGGAACTTTCATGGCTTTTCCAACAGCTAACCATACGAGGTTCAGCCATTCAATTGGAACTTATTGCGTTACTAAAAAAATATTAGACAATATTAAAAATAATACTTTAAGTGAATATGAGCAAACAGTAACTTTGATAGCTGCTTTATTACACGATATTGGACACGGACCTTTTTCTCATGCTTTTGAATACATTCATAATATTGCTCATGAAAAATATTCATCAGCTATTATTTTAGGTGATAGTGAAATAAATAAAATTTTAAATAATTATGATTCAAAATTAGCGATTGATATTGCTAAAGTAATCGATAAAAAACATAATAATAAAATTATGGTTCAATTAGTATCTAGTCAATTAGATGCTGATCGATTAGATTATTTAAAACGAGACTCTTTTTTCACTAGTGTTCCTTATAGTAATATTGATTTACGTTGATTGATTCAAAATATGGAAATTGTAAATGAAAAAATAGTTTACAATTATCGTGCTTTAATGAATATCGAACAATATTTATTAGGTAGATTTAACATGTTTAACGCTGTCTATTTTCATAAATCAAGCAACGCTTTTGAAGTTATGATTAGTAATGTATTTAAAAGAGTTAAAGAACTTTATAAAAAAGAGTTTAACTTTAAAAATAATATAAAATTAATAGAACCGCTAATTAAAAGCGACAAACAATTATCAGTTAAAGAATATATCAGTCTTAATGATTATCAAGTATTAACTTTGATTGATCGATTAACTGAAGAAGATGACTTAATATTAAGTCAAATATGTAAAATGATTAGTAGTCGAAAATTATTAAAATTAGTCACTAAAGAAGAATACGATGAGTTCGTTAAAAAATGTGATAATAATAATATTGATAGTAAATATTATAGTTATGTATTATTGAATAAAGTTCAAGCTTATAAAAGTCATCCTATTCCTCATAGTGAATCAATTGTGATCAAAACTAAAAATGGTGAACTAAAATTAATTGAAGATATCTCTTCGATTGTTAAAATTTTAGCAACTATCGAAACTAAAGAAACAGTTTATTATATTTATCCGGAGGTTTTTAATATATGAAAAAAGTAAATATTCATTTTCTAAGTTCGTTTAAACAAATGGACAACGATGATAATGTTGATTTTAAAAGTACAGGAACAATAGTACAAAACGATAATGAAACGATTTTAAAATTTAAAGAAGCGTTAAATGATGTTGAGACAACAATCATTTATA
The DNA here is from genome assembly GCA_014238055.1 of Mycoplasmatales bacterium. Classification (GTDB taxonomy): domain Bacteria; phylum Bacillota_I; class Bacilli_A; order Mycoplasmatales; family JABABV01; genus JABABV01. The sequence continues at coordinate 50,427 of JABABV010000004.1, forward strand.
ATGATACTAAAGCTAAAATTCATACTGGAAATTCTGAGTTTAATTTTGAAATTGACAAAGTTATTAAAAACATTATGAAAACTGCTCATGGAGAAATTATTATTTTTACTAATCTAAAAAAATTAATTTCAGATGATACTAAAGTTTATTTAGAATATCAATTAACTAATGAAGTAAAAGAATCAATTGGATATTTTAAAATAACAGTTAGTTTTGCGTAAGTGAAAATAAGAAAGGATTTTAAATATGGAACAAAAAATAGCAAAGATTATCATTAATTTCTTTGAAGACCAAAAAATTAATGATGTTAAAGTTAGATTACAAAAACCAAAAAACCATATTCATGGAGACTACACTACTAACGTAGCTTTAGCAAATGCGCGTTTAATGAATATAGAACCGCAAAAATTAGCTAATCTATTAAGTGATTATTTAATGACTTTTACTGATTTAATTAAAAAGGTTGATGTTGCCGGAAAAGGTTTTATAAATATTTGAACGTTAGAAAATCGTGATGAAACAACTTTGGAAGAAGTTCTTAAGTTAAAAGAACGATATGGTAGTTCACAATTAAAAAATCCTTTTAAAGTAAATGTTGAATACGTTAGTGCTAATCCAACAGGACTTTTACATTTAGGTCATGCTCGTAATGCAGCTATCGGTAATAGTTTAGTCAACATATTAGAATTTGCTGGATATGAAACAACTGCAGAATATTATATTAATGATTTTGGAAATCAAATAAATATTTTATCTATTAGTGTTTATACTAGATATTTAGAATTATGCGATCAAAATGTTACTATGCCAGAAGATTCTTATCGTGGACAAGAGATAATTACTTGTGCACAACAATTAAAAGATCAATACGGCAATAAATATTTAAATGTTAATTACGAAGATGTTAAAGAAGAAATTAAAGATTTTTCTTTAAATGTTATGTTAGAAAATATTAAAAAAGATTTATCTAACTATCGAGTTACGTTTGATTTATGAACTAAAGAAAGTTCGTTATATAAAAATAAAAATGTTGATCAACTAATTAAAGATTTAAAAAAGACTAATAAGATTTATACTAAAGATGAAGCTCTTTGATTGAGAACAACTGAATTAGGTGATGATAAAGATCGTGTGTTAGTTAAAAGTGATAAAAGTCAAACTTACTTTTTAGCAGATCTGGCTTATCATTTATTAAAAATTAATCGTGGTTGTGATCGTTTAATTAACATTTGAGGAGCTGACCATCATGGATATATTAAAAGAATGGAAAGCGGCATTAAGTTTTTAACAGATAATAAGTGTGATATTAATATAAATATTATGCAAATGGTTCGTTTAATTCGTGGTGGTGAAGAAGTAAAAATGAGTAAGCGTAAAGGAACGGTTATCACACTAAGAAATTTATTAGAGTTTATGAGTGTTGATGCAGCCCGTTATTTTATGGTTTCTCGTTCAACTAATACTCATTTAGATATCGATATCGATATTGCTAATGCTAGTGATAGTAAAAACCCTGTGTATTACATTCAATATGCTCACGCACGAGCATGTAGTTTGCAAAAGAAAGCTAAATTAGATAATATCAATTGAAATAAAGAATTTGATATTGATTTAATAAATAGTAGATTAGAAAAGCAAATTATTAGTACGATATTCGATTTTAAATCTTTAATTTCAGATATTGCAATCAATAATAAAGTGCATCTTTTAGCTAATTATTTACAAAAACTTGCTAAATTATTCCATTCCTACTATAATGAATATCAAATCATTTCTACTAATATAGAAGAAACTCGTAGTCGTTTATCGTTAGTAGAATGTTGCCGTCAAACAATTAGTAACGGTTTAAAATTAATCGGTGTAAAAGCACCTATATCTATGTTTAAGGAGCAAACAAATGTATAAAGAGTCGATTACAGAAATTGCTAAAAGATATTTAGCAGAGCATAATAAAGCTAGTTTTGCAGATATTTGAAAAAAAGTCCTACCAACGGTAGAGAAAAATTTAATTAGAGAAGGTTTTAAAACTTCACGTTTAACTGATGCAATTGCTGATAAACACGCTGAGCTATATACTATTTTAATATTAGATAAAACTTTTATTTTAGTAGAAAAAGATATTTGATCATTACGTAAATTTTTCACTTATGATGAAATAACTTATAAAACAGGGGAAATGCATATTAAATCAGATGAATTAAAAAAAGTTAAAGTCAAAGTTAAAAAAGCAAGAGGATAATTAATTTTACTTTTAGTTATTTTTAATGTATAATTTAAAAGAGTTTTTTTGTATAAAGATATTATTTAATATATTTATTAAAAAACAAAAATTCTCCTTGACTTAAAAGTCCATTTAGACCAAAGGGAGGGATTACAAATGTATAATTACGAAATTATGCTTATTGTTAAATCTAACATAAACAAAGATGAATTAGACAATGTTAAGAAATTTATAAAAGATAATTTAGATGGGGATGCCAAAATTAATGATTGAGGAAATCGTGACTTAGCTTACGATATTAATCATACAAATCAAGGACATTATTTAGTGGTTCATGTAAACACTACTCCAGAATCTATTAAAAATTTATCTAACAGAGTTAATATTAATAAATCATTCGTACGTTTTATGGCAATTAACTTAGATAAAGAAACTAATTATGATGCTAAATTCACTGTTGACTCACCAGCTGAGACAAAATGAATTGAACGTGAAAAGAAACCTTTTCAAAAACGTTACAACGATAATAGATCAAACTTTAGAAAATAATTATAAAAGTTTAATTATTGAAAGGAATTAATTATGAATCATGTAGTTTTAATAGGGCGTCTAACAAAAGACCCAGAATTAAAAAAAACATCTAATAATATTAGTTATTGTAATATTACTGTAGCGGTTGATCGCACTTTTAATAGTGATAAAACAGATTTTATACCGGTTACAGTTTGACGTGCACCAGCAGAAAACGTTTGTAAACATTTACAAAAAGGAGCGCTTGTAGCGGTTCAAGGAAGCATTCAAGTTTCTAGTTTTGTAAATAATGATAATCAAAAGATATATCGTACAGATGTTCAAGCTAATAATGTAAAATTTTTAGGTGGAAAACGTAATCAAAATAATTCCAATGAATCAAGTTATGAAAATAATACGAATTCATATAATAATAAAAACAATAATAATGTATTTTTCAATAAATCAAAAACTAAAAATAATCAATCTGAGATAATTAACTCAAATGATAACAATGTTTTTGAAGAAGACCCGTGATCAGAAGATTTATAAAAGGAGATAGTTATGAATTTTAAAAAAAATCGTCGTTTTTTTCCAAGAAAAAAAGTATGTTTCTTTACAAAAAATAAAATTAGTTATATAGATTACAAAGATGTAACTTTATTAAAACATTTTATTGCTTCTAACGGTAAAATTCTACCTCGTAGAGCAACTGGAACAACTGCTAGATATCAAAGAATGCTAGCACATGCTATTAAACGAGCACGTCAAATGGCATTAATACCTTACAAAATAAAATAAGTTCAAACTTATTTTATTTTTTTTAAAGAGCTATTATAGAATATTCTTATACAATATAGTATAATTTTATTCATATATCAATAAGACAGGTGGTAACTATGATTAAAAGATTTAAATATTTATTTTGAATAGGAATTTTATTTGCTACTTTTTCGGTTTCTGTAGATTTAATCTTCAGTGCGAATAATCACGATAAAGGTTTTGTTTACGCAATATATATAGTTAATTATATTTTTTTAATTTTATATATATTATATTTTTTCTATATTTTAAAAGTTAATTCAGGATTTGTAAATGAATTAATTGGAATTCATTTTGAAGAAATATTTACTGACATTAATGTTGGTATTGTTGTCTATGATGCTGATTATAATATTATTTGGGTTAATGAATATTTAATGAATAATGGTATTAGTAATATGGTAGGTAATCCGATTACAAGAATCCATTCTAAAATCAGTAATTTATCAAATAATACAAAAGAAGAAGTTCAAATTCAACTTAATAACACTAGTTTTACAGTTTCTAATCAATCAATCAACAATACTTTAATATTTAAAAATAATACTAAGTACGAAGTGTTGAAACAAGCATATGTTCATGATAGTAAAGCTATTGGATTTATTAAAGTAGATAATTTTAGAAATCTTAATAGTTCTTTATTAACTTCTGGTCTTTTTAAAGCTAAAGAAAAGATTAGTAATGCTATTCAAAAATTTAGTCATGAATATGAAGCTACAATTAAATCTTATTCAGATGATGAATATATAGTGTTTATGACTGGTTATAATTTAAAAAGAGCTATGAAATCAGATTTTATAATTTTAAAAGATATCAGAAAATATGCGAAATCAGAAAAATTATCAATTTCATTATCAGCCGGATTTTCTTTTAATCATGGTAATGCACTGACTTTAGAAAATTTAGCTTTAAAATCTTTAGAATTAGCTCGATCTCGTGGTGGAGATCAAGTTGTTGTTTATGAATATGGAAAAGGTAATTTATTTTTCGGAGCTAAATTAGAATTAAATTCTAGTAATTCAAAAGTAGAAGTTAAAAACTTTACTAATAATTTTGCAAGAGAATTAGAAAAATGTAAAAATGTAATGGTATTTGGCCATATAAACGCTGACTTTGATTGTATTGGAGCAATGCTAGGAATTGTTCATATTTCAGAAATATATGGAAAAGACGTTAACTTTTTAAATATTTCTAACGAAGAAAAAGCAGACGTTTTTTTACATAAAACATTTAATGAAGATAAATTAGATAAATTATTAGTGAAGAAAAGTGCTGCTAATAAATTAATTACTAAAGATACTATGATCGTTATCGTAGACGTTTCTGCTTTAGACCAAATTTCAGGAAAAGTATTATTGAAAAAATCTTTATATAATCAAATCTTTATTATTGATCATCATCGTATTAGTGGTTCGAGTTTTAACGAAGTTCCAGCTCGCCAAAAATACATAATGCCATCAGCTTCTTCTACTTGTGAAATAGTTACTGAAATGTTAAATTTTGACAATAAAGTATTACAAGTTCCTGTAGCTACTGCTCAATATTTATTAACAGGAATGGTATTAGATACTAATAGCTTTAAACAAAGAACGAGTGCAAGAACTTTTGAAGCTGCAGCTATTTTACAAAAATGAAATGCTAGTATATTAATTGCAAACGAATCTTTAAAATTAAACGAAAGAGATTCACTAATTATTCAAAAGATCTTAAGTAGTATGAGTATGATTAAAAATGATGTTTATATCGCCTTTTTAGAAGACGAAGAAACAGCTGACTATGCTCAAATTGCTAAATCTTCTCAAGATATTTTAAACGTTGAAAATAGACGCGCTAGTTTTGTAATTGCACGTGTAAGTGAAGATCAAATAAAAATTTCGGCACGCTCAAACGGAACTTATAATGTACAATTAATTATGGAAAAATTAAATAATGGTGGAGGCCACTTCTCTTCAGCGGCAACTATTATTCAAAATGCAAAAGTATCTGAAGTAGTTGAAAAAATAACTAAAATAATTATAGAAAACTAAATAGCAAAGAGGTATAAATTATGGAAGTAATTTTATTAAAAGATGTAAAAGGTAAAGGAAAAAAAGGAACTGTTATAAAAGTTAATGCTGGATATGCTAAAAACTTTTTAATTCCTAATAAAGTTGCTATTGTTGCAACTAGTGGAGCTTTAAATATTAAAGACAAAATTGATCTTAACAATGCTAAAAATTTTGAACTAGAAAAACAAAAGAGTCAAAAGATTGCTAAAAAAATTGAATCAATAGAATTGAAATTTGAATTAAAAAATAATAATGGTAAATTATTTGGTCATATTTCAGCTAAACAAATTATTGCTCAATTTTTAAATCATAATATCAAAATTAAAAAAACAGATATTATTCCTAATAAAATTGATAGTTTAGGAAAAACAACTTTAACGATTCAACTACCTGCCGGAGTAAAAGCAACAGCCAAAACATTTACTAAAGGAATTTAAATTTAATATGACAGAAAATTACAACATTAATTTAGAAAAAGCTATTTTAAAAATAGTTCTTACTAAAAAAAATAGTTATTTAGATATAGTAGATAAACTAAGACCAGAACATTTTGTAGACCATGCTCATAGAAAGATTTTTGAAGTTGTTGTTGAATTATCAGATAAAGGTTTTCCTGAAATAAATTTAGTGATTTCCTTTTTAAGCAAACACAAATCATTAGAATCAATTGGTGGCGAAACAAGAGTTCTGGATTTGTTAACTTTTGAAGCTGATACTGATAATATTGATCGTTATATCGAAGAATTAATAAAATATTATGAACATCAAGAATTAGTTAGTGTAGTTAAAGACTACTCTAATAAAGTTTCTAACGTACATGTAGATAATGTAAATGATGTTAAAAATGAATTAGAAACAGCAATTAGTAATATCGGTCAAAACTCAAATCAAGAAACATTTGATAGCGAAACTATCGTTAAAGAAACGATGGATAAAATATTATTAATGCAAAAAGGTGAATTAAATAATGGTCTTAAAACTGGTTATAATTATTTAGATAAAGTCACTTCAGGTTTTCAAAAAGGTGAATTAATAATTTTAGCAGCTCGTCCATCTATGGGTAAAACAGCATTAGCTTTAAATATGGCAAATAACATCGCTAAAACTAAAAATGTTTTATTTTTTTCTTTGGAAATGCCTAGAGAACAGTTGATCGAAAGAATGCTTTCGTTAAATACTAAAATTAATAGTCAGAAGTTTAAACAAGTTAACGGTCTTACTGATAACGAAAAATTAATATTACATCACGGTTCAGATGTCGTTAAAAATTTAAAATTACATATAAATGATAATGCGAGTTTAAATATTAATCAATTACGTTTAGCAGCTCGAAAAAGTCATAAAAAAAATCCTTTGAGTTTAATCATTATCGATTATTTACAGTTATTAACTGGTCAAAGTAATCGAAATGAAAATCGTCAACAAGAAGTTAGTAATATTTCAAGAACGTTAAAAGCTTTAGCGCGTGAGATTGGAATTCCAATAATTGCTTTAGCACAACTATCTAGATCAGTTGAAAAGCGTGAAGACAAAAGACCGATAATGTCTGACTTAAGAGAGTCGGGCGCTATTGAACAAGATGCGGATTTAATTTTATTTTTGTATCGTGAATCTTACTATAATCATGAAAAAGATCATAATCCTAGTGAAATAACTAACATAATAATTGCTAAGAATCGTAATGGTGGAGTTGGTAGTTTTGAATTAGCGTTCAATAAATATGCCAATGCTTTTAGCAATGTTATGGAAAGAGAATAAAATATGTTGAAAATTTCTTTAATTAATATTGGTGAAATTAAAGACAAATCTTTAATTTCTTTAATGAATGAATTTAAAAAACGTCTTCAACGTTATATAGATTTTGAAGAAATTACGATTTCTAATAGTAGATTAAATCAATTAGAAGAAATTAAAAAAGATGAAACAGCTAAAATTATCGCTAAAATAAAAAAAGATTATTATGTTATCTTGTTAGATATTAAAGGTAAACAAATAGATAGTGATAACTTTGCAAAATTAATAAAAGATCAACAAGATTTTAATAAAGGTAAAATTTGTTTTATTATCGGCGGGTCTAACGGCATTAGTAAAGCAATAGATAAATTTGTTGATTATCGATTATCATTTTCTAAGTTTACTTTTCCTTACGCTTTATTTCGAGTAGTTTTATTAGAGCAAATTTACCGTGCTTGTAAAATTAATGCTAATGAAAAATATCATAAATAAACAATTTATTTTATCGCAAATATTAAAAGATAATAAAATAGATGTTAGTTGAAAAAATTTTATTGGACAAGAAATTAAAAAAGATTATTTTATTAATCTAGAAAAGAAAGTTAATAAAGCTTATAAAAATAATATAATTTATCCTCAATTTAAAAATATTTTTAAATATTTAGAATTAAATATTAATGATATTAAAGTAGTTTGTATTGGTCAAGATCCATATCACAAAGCTAACCAAGCAACTGGTTTAGCTTTTTCTGTAAACGACAATATAGCAACTCCGCCTTCTTTAAGAAATATATTTAAAGAATTAGAAAATGATTTAAATATTGTTAAAACTAATAATTCTTTAGATTTATGATTTAGACAAGGTTTTTTTGCTATTAATTGATTTTTAACAGTAGAAGAAAGCAAACCTCTATCGCATAAAGATTTTGGTTGAGAAATATGAACTAATAATTTAATAAAATACATTGAAGCAAATCATAAAAATAAATTTATTTATTTACTATGAGGTAGCTTTGCTCAAAAAATAATCAATAATATTCATATAAACGATGAGCGAATAATAAAATCTTCACACCCTTCACCATTATCTTCATATCGAAGTTTTTTTGGTAGCAAACCTTTTTCTAAAATTAATAATTTTCTAAAATGTTCTAAAATTAAACTGATTAACTTTGATTGTTAAGCTAATATTTAATTAAATAAATATGTTAAAATATAAGTATAAAGCTAAGTGCATATTGAGTCTTGTATGTTTTAATTTTTTTTAATTTTTAAAATATAATTAATGAGGTTTATATGAAAAGATGAAGTAATCGAAAAATTGCAGTTGTCGGCTTATTCATTTCTATAGGAATAGTTTTAGTAATTTTAGGTAATGCTTTTGTAACTATACCTTCTTTTAAAACTGCTCTGGCTGGGGTTCCTGTAAAAATAACAGGATTTTTATTAGGACCTTTAGCTGGTGGAGTTAGTGGTGTAATAGTTGATTTATTATCATTGCTATACAGACCAAGTTTTTATTTCCCTGGTTATACATTAGATATGATTATGGTTGGAGTAATACCAGGATTAGTATTTATTGTCCAAAGAAGATTTAATCGTAAAATAGCTAAATCAGAATTAAAGTTTAAAAGATATAATAAAGGTATGTTATGAATGTTAATTATATCTATACTTATGGTTATTGCTATTGCCACAATATTTATATCTTTAATTCCAGATGATTTTTTCCATGTTAAAGTCACTCCTAAAGATAAAACAACGAGCACATCACAATTGATAACAAATAAATGAATATATTTAATATTGATAGATTCACAAGCACTTATCTCCCTAATAGTTATTTTGTGTTTAAAATTTTATTTCAAAAAAAATAAATTTAACGATATTCTCCCAATTATTGTATTTTGTTTTTTTATTGAATATTATTTAATTTTCTCAACACCTTTATGAGATCAATTTACTATCGGGATTCCGTATTCATTTGGAGTTTCATTTAGAATTACATTCGCTAGTCTTAAGATGTGATTCAATGTTGCTGTTATGTATTTTGTCTGAAAAGTAATCAATCCTTTGATTAGAATTGATGACATCGAAGAAAACAATGTAGTTACCGGAATCGAAACAGAAAAATAATTTTTATTAATTACTAAAAATTATGCTAAAATATTATTGAATTATATTAGAGCCGCGTAAAATTGATGTTTTTAAATATGGGAGTATAAATTTAAAAACGAATTAATTAATTTTAATTATCAATTTATGCTCATCCACTAATATATTTAATACAATAAATAATATTGTTTTTAAAAATCTCCTACTTTTAGAATTAGGAGATTTTTTATGTATATAAATAACTATGATAAAAATGTTAATTTTTTATTAGAATTAGCTAATCGAAAATTAACATTTAATGTTGATAACGAAACTAAAAAAAATTTATGATTAAAATGTTTAATTGAATTAAATAATCCTCAAGATAAAATAAAAGTTATTCAAGTAGTTGGAACTAACGGAAAAGGTTCGACAACGATGTATTTAAATTGAATATTAAAACAAAAATTTAAAAAGATCGGAACTTTTACTTCGCCAGCTACGATGACTTTTTACGATCGTATTCAAATAAATAATATTGCTATTAGTGATCAAAATGTTGATAATTATTTAAAAATAATAAAACCACTCATAAATAAATATAAATTATCTTTTTTTCAAGTTTGAACATTAATGGGATTATTACATTTTGTTGATTGTAAAGTAGATATAGCTATTATTGAAGCAGGCATAGGTGGTAAATGAGATTCGACAAATATTTTTTTAGATAAAAATCAATTAGCAGTTGCGATAACTTCGATAAGTCTAGATCACCAAAACGTATTAGGTAATACACTTTTAGAAATTGCTCATCAAAAAGCAGCAATAACAAAAGCTTCAACTCCTATTTTTGCTGCCGAAGATTTAACGCGATTTAAAAAAGAATTTTTAAATTTTAGTAATGAAGTTATTTTTGTAAGAACAATTAAATCAAATTTAGCAATTCCTAAATATCAAGATAGTAATTTGAGCATCGCCTTAGCTATAGCTAAAAATGTTTTTAATATTTCTGATATTGATTTAAATAAAATACCTGAAAACATCATTTTTTATCGCTTTAGTACAGTTTTAGATAAACCGTCAATAGTTATTGATGGGGCGCATAACGATGAAGCGTTATTAAAGAATATTGCACATATTAAAAAAACAAACAAAGATTATATCGTTATTGTTGGTTTTTCTGCAAATAAAAATATTGAGACTATGAAGAAAACGTTGAAAGATAATTTTGAAACAATTTATTATGTTAACTTTCAATATAAAAATTCACACCATTTCGATAATAAAATCGATTATAAAATATTGATTTTGAAATTAATTAAAGATAATAAAAATATATTAATTATTGGTTCGCTCTATTTTGCTAGTGAAGTTTATAATTGAGGGAAGATAAATGATGTTTTTAAATAGTTTAATTTGAAGCGATCATTTATTAATGATAACTAATATAATCGCAGTTTTATTAATCTTAGTTGTTGGAATTATAGTTTTTAGTAAAGAAAGTTGAAAAAATATAACTAATAGAGACATCGCTACGATAAGTCTTTTAGTTGCATTAGCAATTATTTTAAATGGATTTTTTAGTTCGATATCATTAGCCGGCTATGTAAAAATTAGATTAGGTGATGTTGTAGTTTTCTATATGGGTTATCGCTGTAAATATATTTTAGGATATACTGGTTCAATAATAAGTGATTTATTGAGAATATTAATATTTCCAATCGCAGGAATTCATTTAGGATTTACTTTAAATTCTTGTTTATTTAGTTTAGCTGGATCGATAAGTTATCAATTTAACACTAAAAAATTTTTCTATTTTATTGTCAGTTTTTTAATTATATATATTTTAGATTCTTTTGTTTTAAATATTATATGATTAGTTTCAATGGGTTGTATTCCTTGAGGTGAAGTTGCTATTTATAGCGCTTATATAAATAGAATAATCGAATTAGCATGAGCTTTACCGATATATATAGGACTTCTATTACTTTTATATAAAGTAGATAAATTAATATAATTCATTTCAATTGACATTTTTGCCTTTTTGAAATAAAATATTTATAGAATTAGAAAATAAAATAAGAAAACTTCAATTATTATTTTTATAAAACGAATTTAAATAAAGTAATGATTTGGCGGTTTTTTTTATTATTTTTATAACTAATTAAAGAAAACGAGGTAACTTAAAATGTCAAAAATAATTTTTATTACAGGTGGAGTAGTTTCATCTTTAGGTAAAGGGATCGCCGCTTCAAGTATCGGTTCTTTATTAAAAGAAAATAATTTTAAAATTAATGTTTTAAAAATGGATCCTTATATTAATTTTGATCCAGGAACAATTTCTCCATATGAACACGGTGAAGTTTACATTACTAGCGATGGTGGTGAAACTGACCTTGATTTAGGACATTACGAAAGATTTATTGATATTAAATTAAATAAATCTTCTAATATAACTAGTGGTAAAATCTACCATAGCGTTATCGAAAAAGAACGTCGTGGTGATTATGGTGGTAAAACAGTTCAAGTTATTCCTCATGTTACT
>JABABV010000050.1:0-500 GCA_014238055.1 Mycoplasmatales bacterium
ATATGTTAATTTTAAAGTTTTTAAATTTAAAATTTCAAAATGGCCGCCATTTTTTAATTTTTGAAGTTACATAAAAACCGTCAACACTATACAGGAGCGGAATGTGATAAGGAACCATTTGGTGAAAACCGTTTCTCGATATCTTTATTCCTTAATGAGATAATCCAAATTAACGAAAATTCAAGATGGCTGCCTGGCGGCCATCTTGTTTTTTTAATCACTACAAATTTCATTTATCTTTTTTCGTTACGGAGATATGTTAATTTTAAAGTTTTTAAATTTTAAAAATTCAAAATGGCCGCCATTTCTTCATATTTGAAGTTATGTCAAAACTGTAATTACATTAAATGAGCAGACTCAAATAAGAAACAGTTTGGTGAAAACCAAATATCAAAATCTTTTTTCGTTACGGAGATATGTTAATTTTAAAGTTTTTAAATTTTAAAAATTCAAAATGGCCGCCATTTCTTCATATTTGAAGTTATGTCAAAACTGTAATT
>JABABV010000050.1:598-672 GCA_014238055.1 Mycoplasmatales bacterium
ATATCAAAATCTTTTTTCATTAAGCAGATATGTTAATTTTAAAGTTTTTAAATTTAAAAATTCAAAATGGCCGC
>JABABV010000051.1:0-225 GCA_014238055.1 Mycoplasmatales bacterium
AGTTTACTCTGGTGTTTTGAAATCAGGTGATTTTGTATACAACTCATCTAAAGATAAGAAAGAACGTATTGGTCGAATTGTACAAATGCACTCAAATGACCGTGAAGAGATTAAGGAAGTAAGAGCTGGAGACATTGCTGCTGCGATTGGTCTTAAAGATGTAACTACTGGTGACACATTGTGTGACATGAAAGACAAAATTATTCTTGAAAGAATGGAATTTCC
>JABABV010000051.1:235-671 GCA_014238055.1 Mycoplasmatales bacterium
CGACCAGGAAAAAATGGGTATTGCATTAGGTAAGCTGGCTAATGAGGACCCATCTTTCAGGGTTTCTTCAGACGAAGAGTCTGGACAAACAATTATTGCTGGTATGGGTGAACTTCATTTAGATATTATTGTTGATCGTATGATGCGCGAATTTGATGTTGCGTGTAATGTTGGAAATCCGCAAGTAGCATATCGTGAAACAATTACTTCACTAGTAGAGCACGAACATAAATTTGCTAAACAATCTGGTGGCCGAGGACAGTATGGACATGTATATCTCAGAATAGAACCTCAAAAGCCAGGTGCAGGCTATGAATTTGTTGATGAAATTAAGGGTGGCGTTATTCCTAAAGAATATGTTCCTGCAGTCAATAAAGGCGTTCAAGAGCAAATGCAGAATGGCGTTATTGCTGGTTTCCCATTAGTTGATGTTAAG
>JABABV010000052.1 GCA_014238055.1 Mycoplasmatales bacterium
GATTTAGAAAAATTAATAGTATTAATTAAAAATAATATATAAATTTTATATTTTTCTTTAAAGCTTTATATTTAAATCTTTAAAAATATTTTTAAATATTTAAAAATATTTTTAAATATTTAAATATTTAAATATTTTTTTTATATTAGGTCTCAAAATTTTTATAGCTATATCTTTAATGATTCCATTTTCATTAATTTGAGCTTTATGGACTTGAGCTATTGAAGCAGCTGCTACAGGTTCACTTATATTGATTAAAGAATTGTAGTTATTTTCACCAAGTTCTTTTTTCATAATTTCTTTTGCTTCAACAGAAGAAAATGGAGGCAGTTTATCTTGAAGAGTTTCTAATTGCTGTGCAATTTCATCACCGATAATATCTGGTCTTGTAGATAAAAATTGTCCAAGTTTAATAAAAGTAGTTCCCATCTCTTGAATAGAATTACATAATTTTTGTTTTTCATTTAAATTTTTATTTTCAAATTTATCTACTTTGTAATTTTTTAAAACTGCATTTTCTTTTAAATCAAAGTTATAAAAAATATTTAAAAAATTTTTTTCAGAATTATCATTGAATAGATCTATAAGTCTTAATGAACTATTTTTTTCTAATTGAAAATCTAGGCTTAAATTGATGTTTTTAGACTTAACCTTATCATTCGTTATATGA
>JABABV010000053.1 GCA_014238055.1 Mycoplasmatales bacterium
ATTTTATTTATAGCAACAATTATGGGAACATTTGCAGCTTTTGCATGAGCAATCGATTCAATTGTTTGAGGTTTAAGACTATCATCTGCAGCTACAACCAATATAATGATGTCAGTTGTTTTTGCTCCTCTTGCTCTCATGTTTGAGAATGCAGCATGCCCAGGAGTATCAATAAAAGTAATTTTTTTATCTTTTTCTCCAATTTGATATGCTCCAATATGTTGAGTTATACCTCCAGATTCTCCAGCTACTACATTAGAACTTCTAAAAGCATCTAATATACTTGTTTTACCGTGATCAACGTGACCCATAATAGTTACAACTGGAGCTCTAGAAACCAAAGTATTTTCTGGGTCTTCAAAATCTTCTAAATCTTTTAATAAATCATCATCTGTTGCCCTAAAAGATTTATGACCCAATTCTGCAACAACCAATTCTGCTGTATCTGTATCTAATGATTGGGCGGCATTCGCCATAACTCCCATTTTCATTAAAGCTTTAACAACATCTGCTGTTTTTTCTGCCATTCTATTTGCCAAATCCTGAACTGTAATAATATCGGGTATAGCAACATCTCTAGAAATTTTTGTTTCATCATTTTGATCTTGAGATTGAAGTTTTTCTTTTTCTCTAGCTCTTTTAAGTTTAGCAAGACTTGGAAACCTATC
>JABABV010000054.1 GCA_014238055.1 Mycoplasmatales bacterium
ATTATTGTGATGTCAGATTCTAATTTTTTTTGATTCACGTTGTCAAAAGGGGAGCTGTTTTGTTTGGAGATACTAGCTGGGGGAATTGTGGTCATTTTAAAAATTGAATTAAGGTTATTGACTGATGATTTAAAATTATTAATTGATGTAATTACATTTTCTTTTTTATTTATTGAATTCATAATAGATCACTTGTGGACATAACAATTAAGATGTATTTTATCAAATATAAATTAAATATATAATGAGATTGTTTTTTTAATTCATTTAGATTTTTTACCGATTAGAATTCCGATAAAGAATATACTGATTGTTAAAAAAATATTTCCTGAAGTACTGATGAATTCTTTAAAAATATTTTTATCTAATTTTTTTTCAAAATTTTTATCATTTCCAGGGTTTGCTGCACAGTGACCGTAGGGAGAATTAAATGGTCTTAATGAAACATTAGGTATTAATTTTTTTTCATATTCATTGTCTTTTGTTCTAAAATATAAATCTTGATTACAAGGCATTAAAATTGTTTTTGCTCTTATTGATTTAAGTGCTTTAATATAATTATTTTTATATATAGGACCTATGCTTATATCATTTAGTTGCCAAGTTTTAAGTTTAGATAAAAGATTATTAGCATCCCAATTCTTTGCATGATCATTTGCCCAATC
>JABABV010000055.1 GCA_014238055.1 Mycoplasmatales bacterium
TATTTTGGTAGCAAAGAGGGATGTATATTAATAATTTTATAACCAAAAGATTTTATTAAATCTATGATTTGTTTTTTTGAGGTAATCATATTTTCTGCTAATCTTTTATCATCAGGCCATATTTCAATATTAATAATTGGTTTATTTTTTATTATTTTATTTTTTTATAATAAATATATTTTTTACTTTTTTTTATAAGTATACATACTTTTGAATACTTTTTTAATTAAATAATAATAATAATAAAATAAGAGTATAACAAGTCTATATATATCTATTTTGAACGGAATGAAAAAGTCAGTCTCAAAAAATACGTATACTTCATAAAAAGTTTTAGATACTTGTCTACTTTAACACGATAGAAAATTCGGCCGTAAATAAGGGGTTAATCACTAGATGATTAACCCCTTATTTAGTTATTTATTTTTTACTTGTTTTTTATACTTTATTCAATTCATTTATTTTAAAAAAGTTTTCGGATTCTTTCTTTTTCAAATCAATTAATTTTAATTGTATTTCATTTTTTGTTTCAACATCATTTAAATTTTTTTTAATTAGTTTATTTAAAAACCGTTTCACAAATTGAACGGCTTCCTTTTCACGTTTTGCCCTGCGTTCTGCCTCCATTCTTACTTTTTGTTTTTTCATAAATGAAACTGCTG
>JABABV010000056.1 GCA_014238055.1 Mycoplasmatales bacterium
TAAGAAAATATTCTGACATCAAAATTTTTGAATTAACTAATATTTCTATCAATGAAACTTTATCCAGAACTATAATTACCTCTGTTACAACTTTATTAGCATTATTGGCTATTTATTTTTTTGGTGGAGAAATTTTAAAAATTGAAACAGTACATATGCCGGGTAAAGGAAGAATGCAAATTACTGGAAAATTAGGCGATGTAATGCAGGAGTCTGTTAAAGCAGCCAAATCATTTGTTAGATCAAAAAGTCTAGAGTATGGAATAATTCCTCCATTATTTGAAAAGAACGACTTTCATATTCATGTCCCTGAAGGAGCTACTCCCAAAGATGGACCTTCAGCAGGTATTGGTATGGTTACGTCAATTGTATCATCCATTACAAATAATCCTGTTGATAGAGAAATTGCAATGACAGGTGAAGTTACAGTAACAGGACAAGTTATTGCAATTGGTGGCTTAAAAGAGAAATTATTGGCAGCGCATAGAGCTGGTATTAAACATGTTATTATTCCAAAAGATAATGAAAAAAATTTAGTCGACATGCCGCAAAAAGTTAGAGAAGATATAAAAATCATTCCAGTTGAAACTGTTGATGAAGTATTAAAACTTGCTTTAAGAAATGAACTCAAAAAAGTGAAGTGGACTGAAGTTGAAAATAT
>JABABV010000057.1 GCA_014238055.1 Mycoplasmatales bacterium
CAAAGATTGTTTTTGGCTGGGAGTGTTTGCAGCGATAGGTTTTTTATCAAAATATCTTTTTATTTATCTTTTAATAGCAATCGATTTATTATTTTTTTATGTAATTTTTATAAAAAAATATAAAAAATTTGATTTTAAATATTTAATTACAGCAGAAGTATTTTTGGTAATTTTAGTACCACATTTAATTTGGTTAACTGAAAATAATTATATTACTATTACTTATGGTCTTAGTAGAATCGCAGTAGAAAGTTCAAATTTTTTAAACCATTTATCGTATCCTTTAATTTTATTAGGAAAACAAATTGGAATACTCGTACCTTTTTTTATTATGTGCTTACTTCTTATTTCTAAATTTAAGCCAAAATTTAATCTAAAAGATAAAAAATTATTATTTTTATTAATCATCAATATTGTTCCAATTTTATTAATGTTTTTAACTTCTATGATTATGGGCGTTAAAATTAGAACAATGTGGATGACACCTTTTTATTTATTTTTTGGAGTTTTAGTGATTTATATTTTTCAATCACAAATTAATTTAAATAAACTTAAAGGCTTCACGACAGCATTTATAATTTTATTTATATTTTCACCATTTGCTTATGCTTATGTCTCAATTACAGAAACAAATAAAAGAACAGATTATGGAGGAAA
>JABABV010000058.1 GCA_014238055.1 Mycoplasmatales bacterium
GTGTCATGTGATGTATCATGTAATATGTCATGTGGTGTGTCGTGATGTATCATGTAATATGTCATGTGGTGTGTCATGTGGTGTGTCATGTGACTCATGTTAATATTTTTACAGGAAAATAAAGAAGAAGAACAAATGCCAGAATATGATGAGGCAACAAAAGCTTTAATTGCAAGTGAGTAGCCTCCCTTTCATTCTGATTAAAATACCGATGTTAATTTCTACGTATGAACATCTGACCAAATTGTATTGTGTGGGTCGTCCCAGTCACCTCTGAATCAGTGATTTTTTTACCTATTTTAAAAAGTGCCCCTACCCTTTCAATTGGGAAAATCTGCGGCATTTTGCAAAAATTGGGAAAATACAGAAAACATACACGTTTTCAGAATTGAACAAATTTTAAGGCATTTTCTCTATTTATAAGTTAAAATATATAGTATCTAAAATATTCAACAAAAGATAACATGTCAGAAAATATATGAAGACCAAAAAAAAAAATTTAAAAATAAAAAAGAGACAAGCAAATCAACAGTTCGATGCCTACTCCAGGATTTCGGCCCTTTGGTTATATTTATAATCGAATATCCTGGCCAACTAAATTGGCTTGGAGCAGGTGGGCCAGCAGTAGTTCCCAGAAAACGGCCAATTGGGAA
>JABABV010000059.1 GCA_014238055.1 Mycoplasmatales bacterium
CTTTTTCGATCGATTACGATAAAGGGGTAGCGTACTCTGTTACTGATTGAAAGACAAATAGCGCTGATGCACCTAAAGAAAATCCTGCCGAACAAAGTTGAGCTGATTTTTCTAAAGCTGCTCAAAAAGCAAGTGCCAGTGCTATTGTACACGCTAGTGGAATGGCTAAATGAAAAGATAGCCCTGCTACAACATTGAAACCAGGAAATTTTAATGTTAATGACGAAAAAAAACAATTTCGATCACAATAACGAATTCTTCGTCTAGTGCAACAGCATCTTTTACAGTTGCATATGATAGAATTAAATATAATATTAATCAATGAAAATATAATAATGATTTCAGTATTAAGTTTAATAAAAATAGTTCAATCCCAATGATTGATGCGATAGGTCAAATTATAAAAATAGATAAGACAATCTATGTCGGTACTGGAGCAACTGTTGGGTATGGAGATGGACTTTGAACTTCAAATAATGATGGGAAAACTTTTGTTAAAAATGGTTCAATTCCTAAAGATGATCAAATAAATCAAATTATAAAAATAGATGATACGGTCTATGTTGGTACTGATAAAGGACTTTATAGTTCAATTGATAGTGGGAAAACTTTTACTAAAAATAGTTCACTACCAAATAATATCGATGTCGA
>JABABV010000005.1 GCA_014238055.1 Mycoplasmatales bacterium
TGAATTTATTCCAAAAGGAGGATTTCCTACAATTATATATTTTTTATTTTTTATAGGTTTATATTTAAAAAAATCTTGTTTTTTTATAAGTTTATTCTTAGGTTCTAAGTCTATACCGATAGCTTTTTTAGAATCATATTTATATATTAGATTAAAGAAAGCTCCTCCACCTGCGCTTGGTTCAAGTATATAATCAAAATCATTTAAATTTATTTTTTTAGATTTTATAATATAATCTCAACATTTTTTAGCAACTGTTGGTTTAGTAAAGAATTGATCTAAATCATTTTTATTCTTATCCAGCATTAAAAAATACTCCTTCGTTATTATAATTGATAATATTTTATACAATTATACCATATAGCTAAAATTAACTAAAATATTGCCAAGTAGCGATTTCTACATATTAAAAAATCAACTAAGCATAACCTAGTTGATTTTTTTATTATTAAGTTTGTATATGTTAAAAAATTAAAATTAAATATTATTTAAAAGGATATTTCATTGTGGGTTAGTTTACTTGTAAGATTGTTTCTATTGCACTTTTAATAAGTGTAGAATCTGTATTTAAAGTTCTATCTGTTGTACTCTTAGTATTTTTTAATGAATCTTTATCAAAGATTAATGTATATTTGAATGAGATTCCTAGAGATACAGTATTACGTTGTTTTAATCCTCAAGCTCATGCTACGGGATCAATTTTAGCTCCTAAAACACTGAATGGTTGTCCAGCTAAAGCTTCACTATAGTGACGTCCAGCTGTGGCATCGATTCCTGTATTAGATTGAACTAATGTAAAACTGTCTTTACCGTTTGAGAAATGAACGGTTTTACTTAATACTGGGGCAGCTTTTTTATTAGCTAATGATTTTAATTGACTCTTAATTAAACCATTAACGTTAGTTTTATCGATTCCTCATGTTCCGATTTCTTTAAATTCGTTACGTTCTTTAGTAGTAGTATCTGTTATTTTAGTAAAGTTAGCTACTTTTGAACCTAAACGATTATTAATAGCAGCGATTAGTTTCGAATCATTAATGCCATTAAAACTAGTTAAGATATCTTTATATAATTTATAGTTAGTTGCATCGTGTCCGATGTATCCGCTACCAGTTGATGAACCAATAGTTTTATTAATATGACCATTAGTTGAGTCTAGGAATTGAACATTATTATCGCTGTCGATATTGATATATCAATTAGCAACATCATGATCATGAACGTCCATAACTTCAACGTGGTATTTACCATCTATAAAAGGAATTGAGAAATATGAGTTTGCTTTTGTCAGATTAACTCTAATTCCGTCTTTGTAGAATGCTGGAGCAACTACATTTTTACCTACTTTAGTAGCCATTCCTTGAACTAAAACATGAGTTGCTTTGTTCGTAGATTCAGCTCCACTATAGATTCCTACTAAGTCATCACCATACATTGTTACGTGTTGACCCATTAATTCATTTAAGATCTTATCACGGTTAGCTTGTTGTGGACCTACTGTGTTAGGGTGATATAGTCCAAAAACTCCACCAATTACAGCAGTTGCACCGAAACCGGCAACAGTTATACCAATAAGGATTTTATCGATATGTTTTTTCATTATAAATCACCTCACACGATTTTATTATTTTTTCCTCCGAATGAATCACTTCAAGTTTTAAATATAGCTGGAACCAATGCTGCTACAGCTTTATTATTTTTCATTTTATCATAAATACTATTTCAACTATTTTTTTGGTTTTGTTGCATTGAATAAATATTATCAAATAATATTTTTCCTAATAAAAAGTAATATTTTTGCCCCATCAAAGGACTGCTTAATTGCATACTTATTAACACTTCTGCAAAAGATGCATCGTTTTTATTAATTTTTATAGTTTTAGTTGGCGCTTGAAGAATGCTTCCATCTTTATTAGGAGTAGTTGGAGCATTATGGGGTATTAATTTTGATATAAACGGAAATGCTGCTAATGCATCATTAATTAATCCTAAATTATTTGCATTAACTACTAAATCTACCAAGTAGTTGTAACCACTTGTTTTAGTAAAATCGTTAGGATCGTTAGAACCACCAGTATTGATAGCGTAATTTAATCAATATGAACAATTTCCTCCATCTTTAGCATCATTCTTATAAGGTCCGAAGTCATCAGTATTCAGACTAGCAACATCTTCATTTAATCTTCCGAATGCTTCTAAAGTGTTAAATCCAACACCAGTTACTGATTTTCCGTCTTTTGATCCAGCATCTTTATATTTTAATGCGAAATCTTTTTCATCTTGTAATATTTTTGAATCTGTTTGTCAACTATTTATTAAACTAGCAACGTTACTACGTACAATTAATAATAAATTATTAAAATCACTAGTTAAGTTGTCTAAAGCTGTTGTTGAGTAAGCTTTTGAAGACGCAGGTCCAGCTCCAGTTGGGAAACTGTAGTGATTTGCGGCTGCAATTTGTGGTTGTAAGTAACTTACTGGTACAGCTGGAGTAACTACTTTAGTTTTTGCATCTGTTTTTGCAGGAGCAATACTAAAGTTACTTAAATTTGCGAAAGGATTGTTATATGTTTTCATATCAGCTTTAATTGAATCACTAATATCTAAACGTTGTTTAGTTTTGTTATCTAAAGCATTGTTTGGATTTGCGTTAGTACTTGGGCTTGTTAATCCTGAAAGAATTGAAGCAGCCGCTGAACGATATCCTGCTGGTCCTGGGTGAATGTCTGCAGTAACAGGCATATATCAAGAAGCTGGATTGTAGTTCTTAGGTACTGTAAAACTATTTACTTTACCATCTTTAGAAGCTGGCATAGCGATTGTTCTTGCAGCATCAGTTCCCATGAAAGCAGCATTGTTATACATAAATTTATCTGCATTATCAGTATTTACATAATCTACTGAAGCAAATTGGTTAGCAATAACTTTCATAGTTTGGTTTAGTTGTTGCATGATTTGTTCAACTAAGTTTTGACCATTAACAACTGATAGATCTAAGAAGTTACGTAATTGCATTAAAGGCATTTCATATCCAACAAACATAATTTTTGCATTTGGATTAATTGCTCTAATTGCATTAATAAATGTCTTATCATTATTTTCAACACTTGCGAAGTGAGCTGCTATTTGAGCAGGATTTACTTGAACCGCATGGTTTCAATCAAATCCAGGTTTCATAGCTGTTTCTAATGTTTTTAGAATATCAGCTGGTGAAACTCCTCCACTCATGTAAGAAAGTAATGGATGACCTAATAAGTTTAAGTCTTGTAAAATATCGTTAGCTCCAATTGTAATATTAATTAAATTGGCATTTCTAATTGAAGTTTCAATTGAATCACGATTATTATAATAGTTATTGTAGTCGCCTTGACTAAATAGACCACTATGTAAAATTCCGTTCAAGTGAGCAACGTCATTTGCATTTGGTTGGAATACTGGGTCAATAGTTTTTAACATATTTCCAGAAGTATATCCCCCAACTGCATAATTATCATAAGTTCCAAGATGTCCGTCGTTTTTCAAACTACGAGCTACTCATGAACTATATGAGTCTCCATAAATTGTTTCAGGTGATTTAGTTGTGTGATTATCACCTTTATAATCAACGTAATTATTGTCTTTGTTGTCGAACTCTGTATAACCAGCAGCGATTGAATCACCGAAAGTTACGTAATTAACTTTTCCGTCACTCCCTAAAATCGACGAGTTGTTGTCGTTAGGATCAGTTCCACTTCCACCATTTGAAGTACCGGGATTATTATTAGCTCCACGATCGTCTTTGGCAGTAGTTAATTTACCGTTTAACAAAACACTAGTTAGTGCCGTTGTCGAAAGTCCAGTTAATGAAAGAGTTGAAAAAGCAATTCTTTTTATTAATCTTTTTTTCATAATTTTCTTCTCCTTTATATAAAAATAGGCTTTTAAAATAATACTTTTTTTATTTCATTATAAATAGTTTGAACTTCAAACCTTTTTACAATACATTAGAATTATACCATTTTTAAATAAAATAGCAAATAAAAATAAACTCACTCGAAAGTAAGTTTATTTTTTGATTAATTATGCTCTTTTTTTAGTGTAAAAATTATCTTTAGTTACATAGTCTTTTAATTCTTCTTCTTCTGGTTCTGGATCGGTAAACTCTTTTTTAAAGTTAAAATCATATTTAGAATATTTTCTAAAATGCGATCCTGTTCCGGCAGGAATTAAGTTTCCTAAAATAACATTCTCTTTTAGTCCTTCTAAGAAATCAACACGTGATGCGATTGATGAATGAACTAATACTTTTGAAGTCTCTTGGTAAGAGGCAGCCGCTAAGAATGAATCTGATTTTAATGGAATATATTTAATTCCAATTACAGTCGGTTTAGCGAATGCTGGTTGCTTACCAGCTAAGATAGCTACTTTATTGGCAGCTTTAAATTCATGAATGTTAATTAATGAACCAGGATATAGATTAGTTTGTCCTGGATTAATAACTAATAATTTAGACATCATTTGACGAATAATTATTTCAATATATTTATCGGCAATTTCAATCCCTTGCATACGATAAACTCTTTGAATCTCTTTTAGTAAGTAATTTTGAACTGATTTAATATCCGTGATTTCTAGTAATTCACGTAAATCGATCGGTCCGTCGGTAATTTTTTGACCAGGAATTACTTGGTCACCTACTTTAACACGGAAATGTGATTCGTAAGCACAAGAATAAGGATGTTCTTCATTCGTTGTTGAATTACGAACAACGATTAAAACAGTATTATTTTCTTGTTTAACACGACTAACTACTTCTCCAAATGTTTTCGAAATAATCGCAACTTTACCTCAAGGTTTCTTGAAGGCATCGATTAATTCGATTAAACGTGGGAACCCTTGGGTAATATCTGAAACTCCAGCAATACCACCAGTATGGAAAGTACGCATCGTTAACTGAGTCCCGGGCTCTCCGATTGATTGTGAAGCAATAATTCCAACTGCTTCTCCAATATTTACGATTGCATGGCTAGCTAAATCGATTCCGTAACATAATTGACAAACTCCGTTAATGATATTACATCCAAGAACTGAACGTACTTCAACAACTTTAAGTCCTGTCTTAACGATAGCACTAGCGATTTCTTCAGTAATTAACTGATTACGAGCAACGATTAAGTTACCTTTATTATCACTAATGTTTTCATTACTATAACGTCCACGGATTCGTTCTTCCATACGCACGATAGTTGCTTCTGTTTTCGTATCGATGATATTTTTAACTAAAAATCCACGATCAGTAAAACAGTTATTTTTCTTAACGATAACGTCTTGACTAGCATCTACTAGACGACGTGTTAAGTAACCTGAAGCAGCTGTATTTAGGGCCGTATCAGAAAGACCTTTACGGGCACCATGACTTGATAAGTAAAATTCAAAGGCATTAAGCCCTTCTTTAAATGATGACTTAACTGGAATCTCTTCGATATTTTTAATAACTTTACCAGCTTTAGCAGCGGCTTTTTTCTGTTTCGAAGCTTTCGCCATCGAACCACGTAATCCGGCTAACTGAACAAAGTTGGAAATATTTCCACGAGCACCAGAATCCATCATCATGAATAAAGGATTATCTTCATCACTATTTAAATTATCAACTAATAATGATTGAACTTCATCTTTAACTTTCGCTCATTTTTCAATTACTAAACGATAAGCTTCATCTTCAGTTAACAATCCTTCAGCTTTCATTTCTTTAACTTCATTAACGTATTTATCACCAGAAGCGATATATTCGTCTTTACCTTCAGCTTGAGAAATATCTGAAATTGAAATTGAAATTCCTGATTTTGTTGAAAAACGGAATCCTAGATCTTTCAACGCATCTAGAGATTGTTGTAAGATATGAGTATAACGTCATCAAATACGTTCTAATCAATTACGTTTAATTGCTTTAGTTATTAAATGTGGTTGTTCAAAAATTGATAAATCGATTTTTGAAAAATATTTCTTCATTGAAATAGATAAGAAGTTAATGTGATCTTCGTTAGCTTTTATACAATGGCTACGAATTAAATCGTTATTATTAACATCTTCAATCTTATTAATATCTAAAATAATTGATGCAAGTTCACGTTTAGAAATTTTTGGTTCATATTTAGTAAATAGTAAATGAATAATTTTATTCATTTCTACTTTAGTAAATGGTTTGTTTAACGATAGAGCATCCATTGCAATACGCGGATTTTGACCATAAGGAACAAAATATTTAGCATCACATTTATTTTTGATATTACTATCATTTAAATATGGGAACCCAATTGGTAAGTTTTCATTTAAGATTAATTTTCCAATTGTTGTAATTAAGTAATTTTCTTTTTCAGCATCAGTAAAATTGTATTTAGTTAAACTATTTACATTAATAATAACACGAGCATGTAAATTAACTTTTTTATGGTAATATGCTTTGAATGCTTCAGCTACGTCTTTAAAGATTAATTTCTCACCTTTAACGCCGCTTTTTTCTTTCGTTAAATAATATAGTCCAAGAACCATATCTTGAGTTGGCGTAATAATTGGATGTCCATCTTTTGGACCTAAAATATTACGTGAAGCTAACATTAGTTCACGTGCTTCTTCGATTGCTTCAGGAGAAATCGGAACGTGAATTGCCATCTGGTCACCATCGAAGTCAGCATTGAATGCTGGCGTTACTAATGGGTGAAGACGCAATACTTTACCACTAATCATTACTGGTTCAAACGCTTGGATTGATAATCTATGTAATGTTGGGGCACGGTTTAATAATACTGGATGTTTGTCAATTGTTTTTTCAACGATTGGTCAAATATCTGAATTACGTTCTTCAATTAATTTTTTAGCATGACGGATTGAAGTCGCTAGTTCTGCTTTAATTAAATTCGCTACGATAAATGGTTCAAATAATTTTAAAATCATTTGTTTGGGAACACCACATTGGAACATCTTTAAGTCTGGTCCAACAGCGATAACAGAACGTCCTGAGTAATCAACACGTTTACCTAATAGATTTTGACGGAAACGACCTTGTTTTCCTTTTAAGTTGTCAGCTAGTGATTTTAAAGGACGACCATCTTTTCCAGTAACTGGATTATGTTTACGACGGTTATCGAATAAAGCATCAACTGATTCTTGTAACATTCTTTTTTCATTTTGAATGATTAAGTCAGGGGCGTGAATGTCAATTCATTTTTTCAAACGATTATTACGAATAATAATACGACGATATAGATCATTAATATCAGTCGTTGAATGACGGCCACCATCTAATTGAATTAATGGTCTTAATTCAGGGGGAATAACAGGAATGTCTTGCATGATCATTCATTCAGGACGTTGTTTTGATTTAATAAATGACTCAACAATCGCTAAACGTTTGTAAAGTTTTTCATTAATCTTACGACGACCACGAATTTGTGAACGTAACAATACTTCTTCAGCTGCTAAATCGATTTTTGATAATAATTTCTTTAAAGCGTCTGCTCCAGTAGAAATATCAACATTAGCAAAACGTTTTAGAATTGCATTATATTGATAATAATCAATTCCGTAATCTTTACCAACATCAGAATTAGCAATATCTTTTAATTCTTGTAATTCTTCTTTTAACTCTTCATAGTCCTCATCACTAATTTTGTCGCGACGAGTAGTAAGAACTTCTTTAATAGCTTGATAATAAACATTTGGCGCTGTTCTAATATCAATAATTTCTTTATATTTTAAACTCGTTAAACCTTGAGCATCAATAACGACGTGTGATTTAAAGTAAGCGATGTCTTCAGCATTAGAAAATTTAATATTTAATAATTTTGCAATTGTTGAATGATCTACTTTTAAAAATCATGTATGTGTTACTGGGGCTGAAAGATGGATATGACCCATACGAATACGACGGACGCTTGATGGTAAAATTAATGGTTTTACTGTTTGACATTCGCTAGTAGCACCACAAACTTTGTTTTCATCAGAACGTTTATATTTTTTTCCACAAATTGGACATTTATAGTCTTTAACAGGACCAAATATCAATTCATCAAATAATCCTTTTTTCTCAGGTTTATAAGATTTGTAATTAATCGTTTCGGGACGTAATATTTCTCCGAAAGATCATTTTTTAATATCATCTGGGTGTGCTAACGAAATTTTCACACCTTTGATAGAATAATCTAATACGTTTTTATTCATTAAGAATACCTCCAATTAATTAAATCTCATTACCTTCTAAATCGATTACTTTGTCTTCTTCAGTTATAAATCCAGCTTTAAATCCTAATCCTTTAAGTTCATTGATTAAAACTCTAAATGATTCCGGTAAACTTGGATGTGGTAATTTATTACCTTTAGCAATCGCGTTATATAGCATATTACGACCGTGAATATCATCTGATTTATACGTTAACATTTCTTGTAAAACGTGTGAAGCTCCATAACCTTCTAAAGCTCAAACTTCCATCTCACCTAAACGTTGTCCCCCATTTTGGCTCTTTCCACCAAGTGGTTGTTGCGTAATTAATGAGTATGGTCCAACTGAACGAGAATGGATTTTATCATCAACCATATGCGCTAGTTTAATCATGTACATGACACCAACAGTAATTTTAGAATCGAAATAATCTCCTGTGCGACCATCAACTAAGTTGAATTTACCGCTATGAGGAATTTCTGCTTCATCCATAATTTCGCTAAGTTGTTTATTTGTTACTCCATCAAATACAGGAGTTACAAATTTTACGTTTAACATTTTAGCAGCCATTCCTAAATGAGTTTCTAAAACTTGTCCAATATTCATTCGTGAAGGAACTCCTAATGGATTTAGTAATACATCAATAATTGTTCCGTCTTCTAAATGTGGCATATCTTCGATTGGGGCAATAATTGAAACGATTCCTTTATTCCCATGACGACCAGCCATTTTATCACCTTCACGTAATTTACGTTTTTGAGCGATATAAACTTTAATAATTTTTTCAACACCATCATCTAACTTATCTCCATTAGCGTGTGATAATGTTTTAACATCAATTATTGTTCCAGCTTCACCATGTTTGATTTTTAATGAAGTATCTTTGTAATTTTTTGATTTCTCTGAAAAAATTGCGGCAACTAAACGTTCTTCAACTGAAAGACCTTCGTCTCCTTTTGGAGTGATCTTACCAACTAGAATGTCACCTTCTTTAACTTCTGAACCAATATGAACGATTCCGTTAGTACCTAAATTACGTTTTGAGTAATGTGAGGCATTGGGAACTTCAACAGTTTGTTGTTCGTCTCCAACTTTAGTTTTACGGAATTCACAACTATATTCTTCAATATGAACTGAAGTATATACGTCTTCTTTAACGATACGTTCTGACATAATGATCGCATCTTCATAGTTAAATCCATGTCAATTCATGAAAGCAACAGTTACATTTTGACCTAAAGCAATTTCGGCATTTTCCATTGATGGTCCATCAACGATAACGTCTCCCGCTTTAACATCGTCACCAACTGAAACAATTGGACGACGCGTAATTGCTGTTCCTTGATTTGAACGTTGGAATGATAAAAATGGATGGTTATATTTTTTTAATTTTGATTTAATAATTACTGAATTTGAATCAACATATTCAACTTTTCCGTCAATTTTAGCTACGACTGAAGCCGAAGAGTTTTGAGCGATATTACATTCAATTCCAGTTGCGACAAATGGCGCTTGTGGTTTTAATAGTGGCAATGCTTGACGTTGCATGTTTGCTCCCATTAAAGCACGGTTAGCATCATCATTTTCTAAAAACGGAATCATTGCTGTTGCAATTGAAACGATTTGTTTTGGTGAAATGTCGATAAAGTCTACTTCTTGAGGAGTAATAATGTGGTATTCACCTTTACCGTAACGAGCTACGATTTCTTGAGGAATAATATTATTATTATCATCGATCAAAGTAGCACCTTGAATGATGTTGTATTTTTCTTCTTCAAAAGCAACTAAGAAAGTAACTTCATTAGTTACGACTCCATTAACTACTTTATGATATGGTGTTTCAATAAAACCATATTTATTAATTCTAGCGTAAGTTGATAAGTTATTTATCAATCCGATATTTGGTCCCTCAGGAGTTTCAATCGGACAAATTCTACCGTAATGAGTATAATGCACATCACGTACTTCAAATTTAGCAGTATCTCTTGAAAGTCCCCCAGGACCTAAAGCTGTAATACGACGTTTATTTGAAATTTCTGATAATGGATTTACTTGATCCATAAATTGTGATAATTGTGATGAGTTGAAAAATTCTCTAATTGTCGCTGATAAAGGTTTAATATTAGTAATATTTTTTGGCGTTATTTTTAACGCTTCTTTAGCAGACATACGTTCACGAGCATTTTTTTCAATTCGAGCAAGTCCAATACGGAATTGGTTTTGTAATAATTCTCCAACGTGGCGAATTAAACGATTACTCAAGTTATCGATATCATCATCGTTACCAATATTATTAATTAAATTGTTGTAGTATGAAAAAGCAGCAACAATATCTGGCATTGTTAATGTACGAACTGTTTCAAAGGGATCGTTACAAATTACTGAAACGACTTTTTTACAAACATTATTATCAGCATAAAGTTTAATTATGATGACTTGGTTTTTACGAACAACACTAGAATAGTTTTCTTCAGAACCATATAGTGCTACGTTTAAATCTTCTAAAACTGTTAGAGGTAATTTTTTATTTTTAAAAGCATCATGAATTTCGATTGCGATTGCATCAGTGATTAATGTTCCTTTAGAAAATAATACTTTACCTTTAGCGTCAGCGATATCTTCAGCTAGAATACGATCGTTAATACGACCAATTAAACCTAGTTTATTATTAATCTTATAACGTCCAGTAGCTGTTAAGTTATAACGACGACGGTTAAATAACAAGTTAGCAATTAAATCACTAATTGAAGTTGTCGTAATACGATCTCCTGGTTTTAAGATTTTATGAAGTTCAACTAAGGCATCTTCTTGTGTATTTACTTGGTCTTTATCTAATGCTAATTTTAACTGTGGTGCATCACCAAATAATTCTAAGATACGATCTTTACTGAACCCAAAAGCACGCATCAAGATAGTCGCTGATACGTTTTTAGATTTATCGATTTTTAATTTAATATAATTCGCTTTATTAGTTTTATATTCTCAAGCAATTCTTGCTCCACGATCTGGAATAATTTTACCAGTATTTAACAAGTCTTCTTGGTCAGAAATACCGTTTTCGAAATAAATCCCTGGTGATCTAATAATTTGAGAAACGATTACTCGTTCACTACCATTAATTATAAAAGATCCTCCATCGGTCATTAGTGGAAAATTACCAAATAAAACTTCAGACTCTTTGATTTCTCCAGAGTCATGATTTACTAATGCTAACTTAGCATAGATTTTAACTGATAAATTAGTTCCTTTTTCTTTAGCTAATGAAATTTCTTTTTGAATATCTAATGGTCTTTCAGCACGAAAACCTTTATATTTAATTTCTAAATTTTTCTTGCTAGAAACGATTGGATAAATTTCACGAAAGGCTTCATCGATACCTTCCTTTAAAAATCATTTGTATTTCTCTAATTGAATTGATAATAATTGTGGAATCGGGAACCTATTCTTTAACACAGAATAAGATCTACGTTCAGTGTAAGGCCCATATTTTTTAACTGAATATTTTGATTGTGATTTGTTAGACGTATTCATTTTGCCCCCTAAAAAACGATAAAAATTACTCCTTACCATTGGCTGATGAGAAGTATTTCAATATTAATAGTTACATTAAATCATATCGTTACCATATATACAACAATAATACTAACATAAATATTATAAAATTATACTTAAAAATATAATTTTAGTCAATAAAAAATTTTATTTTTAAGTATATTTCGGATAAATTATTTGTGATTATAGAAAAAATTCATAGCTGTTCCACTATGGGTTACTTTAACAAATATTTTTCTACCAACACATTTAGTTGAATTAGCATCTTTTGTTAATTTATAATCTTGCATATATTCGGTTCAATTTTTAAATGCTCAAGTTTTTTTTAACGGAAAGTTTAAACAAATAAAACGACGATCAATTGATAATGAAATTAAGACAGTAAAAATATTTTTACTTATATCTAAATGACTACCTTTAATAATCCCTTTATAAGTTCCTTCATTTAATTTATCAAAATCCTTTTTAATTAAAAAACGATCTTCTTGTGATAAATTTTTTAAACATTCTCCTCAAATCTTTAAACAATTATTAGGTCCGTGTTTAATTCAATATTTTTTGTTAGTTGTTAGTTTAGCGTCAACGCAACAATTTTTGTTCATTATTAAAACAACCTTTCTCGATCTTTATATATATTAATGATAATAAAAATAACAAAGATTTATAAAAACTTTGTTATTTTTATTAAATTAATTGATTGAGTAATTGAAATTACGCAACTGTAACTTCTGCTCCAGCTTCAACTAATTGTTTTTTAATTTCTTCTGCTTCTTCTGGTTTGATGTTTTCCTTGATTGCAACTGGTGCAGATTCAACGATTTTTTTAGCATCCATTAGTCCAGCACCTGTTAATGCGCGAACTACTTTGATAACTGCAACTTTTTTAGCACCGATTGCTTTTAAAGTAACTGTTACTTCAGTTGGAGCAGCATCTGCTGCCGGTCCTGCTGCTACTGCTACTGCAGTTGGGTCGATTCCAAATTCGTCTTTCATTGCGTCAACTAGATCTTTAATTTCTAAAATTGACATTTCTTTTAATGAAGCTATAAAGCTTTCTCTTGTTAATTTAGCCATGTTTTTCTCCTTGTTTGTTTTAATTTTGTTTTATTCAGCTGTTGCTGTTTTTTGTTCATTATATAAATGTAGTGCTATTGTGATATCTTTTAAAGGCGCGATTAGAGTAGATGCTAGCATTCCTAACAATCCTTCACGTCCTGGGATTGCTGCGATTGAAGCGATCTCTTCATTATTTAAAATACGACCTTCTAATGAAGCAGTTGTAATTACTAAGTTTTTATGTTCTTGAGTAAATTTATCGATAATTCGAATTGCTGCTGTTTCATCGTCACCATTATTAAAGGCAGTTATATTTGGCCCTTTGAAGAAAGGAGCGAAATATTTATATTCACTGTCTTTAACTGCGATGCGTGATAATGTGTTTTTATAAACTTTGAATTGAATTCCGTTTTCTTTTAATTCATTACGAAGTTCACTTAACTCAGTTACAGAAAGACCAACATTTTTTGCTACAACAGTTGAAGTTGAAGCTTCTAAATTAGCTTTAATTTCTTTAACTATTTCTGATTTAGCGTCACGAATGTTATTGTTCATTTAGTACACCTCCTAATTTTGAATAGTGTATATTTCCAAAATCTCCAAATTAACTAAGTGTTTGATTTTAACTTTAAATAAAAAAAGTTATTCTCATCATCTAAAGACAATTAAGAATAACTTTATTAAAATAAAGTAACTTAACCTCGGTAGCAAATATTAAGGATTTTCATCCGGCTACTGTCTGCAGCTAATATAGAGTTAATAAATTATACTATATTAATTTTAAAAAATCAAACTTATTATTTAAAGAACTTTATTACTTGCAAAATATTTTTTATTCTAGCTCTCAACTTGTCCTCCAGCTCACGTATAATTAAAAGCATTTACTCCGCTACTAACATCTTTTTTATTAGTAAACATAAAATCAAAGCTTAAATCTATTTTACAAGAAGGTCTATTAGTTGTATTAAATATAAATTTTCATGTTACTTGTTTGCCTTTTCCTGAGCTATTATTTATGTCTACAAAATCATTAACAAGCTTATAAAAGTGAAATTTTGACATTGAATGAAAATTATTTCTTTCTAAAACGTCTTTAATTAGTCCGCTATTTCTTCCTGAACTTGCATGATGATTAGCACCTACTTTTCCATCTGCAGAATCATCTATATAATTTAATCAATTTTGACTTCTAAATTCAGTTGAGCTTTCAGGTTTTATAGATGCTCTTTCAACAGCAACTAAACTTTTGACTTTTTCTAGCGATTGTAATTGTTTAACTTGAGTAAAAACTCAATCATTTATTTTATATTCAGAACTAACTTTAAAAGTTGCTACTGCTTTAATAGGATCAGAATCGAACGCACCATTTTTACCTTTTTTAGAAATAATTGCTGTGATTGTTTTTTTATCATTATCTTCAATTGGTTGTCCACCCATGCCTTTGTAACCAGAAGCATCATCGTTAGTTAAAGCACCAAAAGTATCAAATTCTGCAGTATCAGCTGTTGCTCATCTAATTTGGTTAACAGTCCCAAACGATCATTGAAAATCTTTTCAATGTGGTGAATTTATTGCCGCTCCTAATAAATTAGTAGCAGTTTCAGCTAAAGCCGCTTTTTTATAATTATTTCATTGTGTTTCTGAGTTTGGACTTGGCGCTGCTGGCGCCTTTACGCATTCTCATAAACTAGCATAATATTTATCGTGTGTTTTATATTGTATCAAAAAATCAGCTGAAACAGAATTATAACCAGGCTTAGTTCATGTTATTGTGACAGTAATTTTTTTTACGTTATTATCAACAACAAAGCTTGCATGCGATAATTGACTTTCTGGAGCATTATATCAAGCAGACGCATTAGTATTTTTAACAATATTAATTAAATATTCTATCACGGCATCAGATTTAAAAACATTTCAATCTTTATCTACATTGACAGCTTTATGACCACAACTTATTACTGTAAATCCAGTAGATGCTATTGTACTAACAATTGCGCCGCTAGAGAAAATTAATTTTATAATTTTTTTATTATTTATATTCATATAAATTTCTCCTTTTTTCGTAATAAATCAGGAAATAATATAAATTATTATTTTAATATTAAATTAAAATATTTAAATCATCGTACTTTTTTAAACATTTTTTTAATAATAATAAAAAATTAGCAGTTGTAATCGATTTATGACTATCTTTATGATCAATAACTATTTTAGAATTTTTAATATTTTTATAAATCAATTTATTAATGCTACGATAATCTTTATATTCGATTCGACCAATATGTTTTTTTTCGATTATTTTTTGGTCTCAATTAAATTGTTCAGTCCCAAAAACAGTTTTATATTTTAAATTAACATTTTCATTATAAAATTTTATTTCATAATATTTTTGATTATGTTCTTTAAAATAATTACTTCGACGATTATTTTTAATAATCGTTCAATTTGATAATAATTTAATCGAACTTCCTTGAGTGGTATAGATATGCCTGTCACTAATAGCAATAACTAAATAAGGGTGATGGCCACCTTCATGTTGTTCATAAATTCCATAAATATCACCGATCCTTATTTTGGTTTTTTGTTTCATAATACAAATCCTCTCATTTCAAATCGTTCATTCGTCTACTTATATTATATTAAGTTAATTAAAAATAACCAAATCTAAAATTTGTAAACATAAAAAAATCACTATTTTGAAATAGTGATTTTTAATATTATTTGATAGTTATTTAAAACAAAAAATTAATTTTGATTTAAAGAATTATCGTTGGCGTTGAAATTATTATGTAAATTATTAGCTCTTTGTTTTATAATTAAATTAATTCTAGTAATTGAATTATAACTAGTAATATATTTTACTATTCAAACGATTCAATTAATTAATATTGCTAAAAATCCAATAACAATAATTCCTAACATTGCTCCAGTTGCATGAAATAATTGTGCTTCATTAACTTTAGATGAATTTGTTGCTACCATAGCAGACACCGATACAAATAAAGTTATAATAAGGAAAAATCCAATTACAAAACCAATTATTAAATATATAAAAGTTGCTTTATCACGTTTATTACCAATTGCATATTTTTGATTACGTAAATTACTGATTTCAAGATCATCATGATAAGCTAACTCTAAAGCTAAGGGATGATTTGAATTTTTTAAATTACTGATATCAGCATTTTTTAAAACTGATTCTAATAGTAAACGATCGTTTTTAATACTAAAATAAATTACGATATAACCTATAAATCAAACTAAGACAAATATCGCGAATAAAAAATTTAATACTGGAATAAGTCCAATAATAATTCCTGCCATCATAATAAATGTAGCGATATCTCTCATTTTAGATTTCTTTTCAATTCTATCTTGTAACACTAAAGCCCCACTATTATCATTGGGATAATTATTCATATTAATCCTACTTTCTTAATTTTTTTCTTAATTTTTTTCTTAATTTTATTTTTAAATGTATTTAAATATACATTATAAGCAAAAAAATTATATCACAAAAAATAGCTCTTAACTAATTATGTTATAATTAACATATATAAAAAGAAATAATAACTAGACACTTTTAAATTAATATTAATCATAATTTTAATTAAAAGGGGGGTTGCCGTGGAAAAAGATAATTCACAAACTCATGGTACTAATGTTTATCAAAATATAGTTAATAAATATCGTCAAAACGATACTGATTATCAAGGCGTAAAAGAAATTAAATTTTCATTATCAAGAAGAATTAATTTAACAGTTCTTGGATTTGTCATAATTTCAGGACTATTAACTAATTGTTTAGCGTCAATAGTTAATGTATGTTTTATCGGTAGTCCTAATTCTGTATATGTTAATTATTGAGTTGGTCTAGACGTTACTGATCTATCGTTTCATTGAGCATTATCATGAATGGTTATTTTATTTAGTTTACGTTTATCTCATATTAAAAATCAAATAAATTATTATTATGTTTTATGAATTTTACTTTCAATTCATCAATCTTGAGATTCTCTAACTGGTTTTTATTATTTGTTTTATCCCGGTTTAACTCATGTTAAAAATACTCACATTAATGGATTGGGCTATAGTTTAGTCGTTCTATCTTTATCAGTTGGATCTATAACATCGTTTTTAACTTTATGTTTCAGCGTAATTGCTTTGTTTAATTTACCAGAAAAATATGTTCCTAAAACTGATTTAGGTAAAAAAATTAAACATCGTCAAAAAGTTAGAGAAGATAAAATTATTGCTAAAATTAAACTTCGTCGCGAATCAAAAATTCGTAAACATCACGAAAAAGAACTAAAAATAAAAAACCTACAATAATAGTAGGTTTTTTATTTTTAAAAAATTATTAGTTTGAGTTAACTTTTACTCCAGGACCCATTGTTGCTGAAATAACAACATTAGTAATGAAGTTACCTTTAACAACGCTTGGACGAGATTTTTTAACTGACTCTAAAAGAAAATTAAAGTTTTCTAATAAATCTTTTTCTGAGAATGAAACTTTACCGATAATAGTATGTAAGTTACCATCTTTATCAGCACGGAAAGTAATTTTCCCTTTTTTAATTTCATTAACTGCTTTAGTTAAATCGTTAGTAACTGTTCCAACTTTAGGGTTAGGCATTAAACCTTTAGGACCTAAAATTTTTCCAAAACGACCTAATGTAGGCATCATTGCTGGTGTTGCAATAATAACATCATAATTAAAACTTGAAGCTTTAACGATTTCTGCTACTTCGTCTTTAGAAATAACTTTATCAGCTTTAGCAGCAACTGCATCTTTAGCAGCGTCGCCTTCAGCAACTACTAGAATTTTTTGACTTCTACCAGTTCCGTGAGGTAAAACTAATGCTCCACGAATTTGTTGTTCAGCATGACGAGTATCAATATTTAAATTAAATGCAATATTAATTGTTGCATCAAAATTTACAACTGAAGTTTTTTTAACTAATGCGATTGCATCAGTTGCAGAATAACGAACATCTAAGTCGTTATTTTTTAATATATCTTGATATTTTTTTCCCATGTTAATACCTACTTACCTTTCTTAGCATTGCTATCAGGTGTAATACCTTCTACTACAATACCCATATTACGAGCAGTACCAGCAATTATTTTGATTGCTTGGTCAATATTATTTGTGTTTAAATCAGGTAGTTTATATTCTGCGATTTTACGCACTTCATCAACTGAAATAGTTGCTACTGGATCAGTAGAACCTGTTTTTCCACCTTTTTCAATATTAGCTGCTTTTAAAAGTAAGTTAGATGCTGGTGTTGTTTTTAAAATAAAGTCAAATGATTTATCATCATATGCAGTAATAACAACTGGCACAACTGTTCCTTGGCGATCTTTAGTAGCATCGTTAAATTGTTTCGTAAATTCTGGCATACGAATTCCTAGAGATGCTAACTCAGGACCTGGTTTTGCTTGTCCACCTTTAAATTGCAATTTTGCAATTCGTTTAATTTTTTTAGCCACGAGTATTCCTCCTTAAATTTATCTGTTTTAATAAATACTCTGCGTAGTAATAACGTTACTTCGTAACTTCTACTCACTAATAAATAGTGTTTTATAATTATATCATAAAACTAATGATTAAAGAAATCATCTTATCTTTAATCATTGTTTTAACTTTCATCTATGTTAATAGCATTAATGTTAAATTTTTTCCAAAAGTATATTGTTTTGATAATTTAATCGTCTCTAAATTCCTATGTGTATTATAATTTTTTAAATTTTTAATATATATAGTAATTTTTGTTTATAGAATTATAAATATATTAAATTATCTATAACCAAAATTATTATTTATTAGATTGTATAAAAACTAATATTATTTACAAATTTTCCTTATAACGCATACATTTATTCTTCTAGTTTATGAGTCATTACTCTTTCAACAACAGGAGGCATTAAATTATAATCAAAATTATTATTAGTATTAATTTGAGGCGCTATTTTTGAAAAAATTTTATTTAAAACTTTGTCATAGTTTTTTAACATATAATATTTTCTACCTTCAAATTCAGTTTCAAATAGATCATTAACATCTGATTTCAATAATTTAAATTCATATTTATTTTTTCTATTGTAATCGAAGAAAGCACTTGGATAATAATAATGATTACTTTTTGATTTACTATAAAAAATTCTGTTATACATTTTTATAATAAATCAAATTGGTGTAATTAAAACAATTGGTTTTCCAAAAATATAAATAAGCTTATTCATTATGCTAAGCTCTCTAAACTGTATTGCCATAGATTTATTAATTTTTGTAGAAACTCATACACAAAACTTTATTTTTAAAATATTATAGATTAATTTTAATTTTCGTCGTGGTGCTGTTACCGATATCAAAATATCTAAAAATCCATTTTGTTTATCTTTACAATAATAAAAATCATCAGAAATAAATTCAGAATTTGTTGAAAAAAATATTTTACACATTGGACGAGCATATTTTTTATCAGTTCAATCAAAAAATTTTATTTGATTACTATTCTTAAATTTTTTATTAAAAATTTTTTTAAATTTTAAAAAATCTTTAAAATTCATAATTATATCAATATCATCATCTCAAGGAATAAACCCTTGATGACGAACTGCTCCTAGCATACTTCCGCCAATTAAAGAATATTTAATATTATTATTTTTACAAATGTCATGACATATATCCATAATTGTTAATAAATTTTTTTGAATTAAAGCTAACTTTTTAATATCGCTTTTAGACATATTAACTTCTACAGATTTATATATATTTATATTATTATTTTCCATCATTAAAGTCCTTATTTTAAAAGTTGCTGTTTATTGAATTACATAAAAAAATATAAAATATTAATTAACATTTTATATTTTTAAAAATTATATCATTATAGATAATCATTGTCTAATAATTATCAAGTAAATGATTAGATATCCTTTTATAAAGTAATCTATAGATTTTTTACAATCTTCTTAAGTAGTACTATTTCATTCCTTATGAAGTCCTCTACCGCCATATATATTATTTTTAGTTTTATCTTTGCTATTAGTAAAAGTGGCTGTATGACTTTCTGGAGTTCCATCACTCTTAGCGGTAAATGTAAAACTCATTGTTTTAGCTTTGTCATCAGTAACTATTTTTCCTCAAGTATAATCTTTAATATTTTTGTCATCAAGACCTCCATCCTTTAACACTCAACTTCTAAGGAGATCTGAATCCTTTCCGCTATAAGTGTAATTAACGTTAGCTTTTCAAGTATCGTAAGTATAATTAATCGCTCATTGATACGGATCGTATTCGCCGCTACCTTTTCAAGTTAAAGTTAAATCTATACTAAATTGTACTGGAGCAAATTGAACAAGAAACACTATAGAATCTAAAACTAGATGCATTGTAATCGTATCTTTACCGTTATCACTAAAGCTAGAAGCTAGTTTTGATGGTATTAAAGCTCCCAGAGTAAAGCCATCGCTATCAAAATTAATGTTCATATTAGGTAAACTATGACCATTAATTTTAGCTTGTGTAAACGTTAATCAAGTCTCAAGAAAAGAATGAGATTCTGCTTCGGTTTTAAAATTTGCAAAATCATTAACTTTTAAAATTTCTCAATCATCAACTTTGTATTCTTTATTTTTAACGTAAGTCGCTCTTGCTAAAACAGTTTTATTAATCGTTTCATTAGTTAATTTATAAGTAACTGAACTACTTTCAGTAGAGTCTAATTTTTTCTTAAAATGTTGACTACCGTCAGTTTTTCAATCTTTTACTTTTAATGCCTTAGCGATATTTAGAGCAACTTCTTTATCAGCGGCTTTTTTAAAATCATCGAATGAATATTTTTGACCACAACTAATAACGCTTAAACTAGCAGTTCCTACTGAGACGATCCCGGCAGAAGCAGTTAATAGTTTAAATATTTTTTTTGATTTTTTCATTCATTAATCACATCCTCATTAAATTAGAATATTAATTGACACTTTAATATTTAATAATCACGGCAGTTCCATAAGCAAAGAAATTAACAAATCCTTGAACGTTATCAACATCAATTCTAAAACTGATAACAGCATTAGCGCCAACTGCGGCAGCTTTTTCGCGAATTTCTTCAATAATTTTAGCACGATTCATTTTCATTAATTTAATTTGCCCTTGCAAACGGCCACCGACTAAACTTTTTAGTCCTGATCCAATTGTACTGAACACATTACGACTAACGACTAATGTTGCTGTCACTAGTTCAACGTATTTAACTGTTTTGGCATCGTGTATAAATCCTGTAGTTAGCAATTCAACATCACTTGGGTTTTTAACAATTACTTTACGATTTTTAGTATCTAATTTATCAATTTTAACAGGTGTTTTTTTATCTTGCACTTTATCCATAAAAATCTCCTTAATAAATTAATATCAATATAAAAATAATTATAAAATAGATTTGCTTATATATTAATTATATCATTTTCTAAAATTGCTAAATACGCATAAAAAAAACTACTATATATAAAATAGTAGTTTTTTTTATTAAATTTAATTAAATTATTTAATTAAAACAGCTGTTGCATAACCGAAAAAGTTCATAACACCGTTAACATCATCAACATCAATTCGTAATCCGACAACAGCATTAGCTCCTTGTTGGAACGCTTTGTTACGAATTTCTCCTAAAAGTTGTGAACGATAATTTTCCATTAATTTAATTTGACCTTCTAAACGGCCTCCGATGATACTTTTAAATCCTGAACCCATCGTACTAAACATATTACGACTCACGACTAAAGAAGAACTAACAAAGTTAACATATTCAACTGATTTAGCTCCTTGAACAACACCGGTAGTAAAAATTTTCACTTGGCTTGCGCTAGTAATATTCATTTAAAAATCCTTCTTTCTTCTTTTCTTCTTTTACAACGTACTTTACTATTCTAACACATTATTTCAAACGTCAATTCTTTTTCCAGTTGAAATATAATAAAACGATTCACAAATACTAGTAACGTGATCGCCAATTCTTTCAACAGCACGGAGAGCAATAATTAGTTTTACGCGTCTTTCAACGGCATTATTATCAGTTAAACTAATTTTTAATTTAATTGCTTGTTTTAAAGCTTTTTTATATTCAGCATCAACTAAATCATCAGCTTCTACTAATTGACGGACTTTTTCTTGATCTTCATTTAATAAAACTTTTTCTAAATCGGCTAAATTTTTGAAAGCGGAACGGAATGCTTTATTAATAATTGCAATATATTTTGGATATTCATTAAAATTAATAATAAAGAAAGCGATCGTTGAGGCATAATTACCTAAGCGTTCTAACGATTTAGCAATTTGAGCATAAGATAACGTACGACGTAAATCTTTTCCAACTGGATTTTGAGCAAAAACAAATGCGACATCATCTAATAAACTATTATAAATACGATGTAATTCTAAACGATTACGTAATACTTTACTTGAAAGTTCATTTGATTGCAGACTTTTATTACTATTTAGTGATTTTTTAATTAAAGTATGTTCGTTTAAAATTAATTCGTAAAAATCAATAATCAATGATTTTAATTCACGGACATTACTATTAATAATTGTTACTTTTTTATCCATTATCATTTCCTCCATTTTGTCATTTATCCTTGACGACCTCTAATATAATTATCAGTTCGTTTATCTTTAGGACCAGTAAAGATTTTTTTAGTTTTTCCTGATTCAATTAATTCTCCTAAATAGAAGAAAGCTGCTTTATCAGAAATACGCGCTGCTTGTTGCATTGAATGCGTTACGATAACGATCGTATAATTACGTTTTAATTCTAAAATTAATTGTTCAATTTTTTTAGTAGCGATTGGATCTAGTGCTGAAGTTGGTTCATCCATTAATAATACTTCTGGACGCATCGTGATCGCTCTAGCGATACATAAACGTTGTTGTTGTCCACCAGATAACTCTAATGCTGAATGATTCATAATATCTTTAACTTCATCTCATAGAGCCGCTCCAATTAATGCTTCTTCTACTAATTTATCAAGTTCTTGTTTCTTTTTAATTCCATGAGCACGCGGACCGAAAGCGACGTTATCATAAATCGACATTGGGAAGGGATTTGGTTTTTGGAAAACCATTCCTACTCGAGTACGCAATTCAATAACACTTTGTTTTTTATGATAAATGTTTTCGCTATCAAGATTGATCAAACCTTTAATTTTAATTCCTGGAATCGTATCGTTCATACGATTAAGACATCTTAAGAAAGTTGACTTTCCACAACCAGAAGGACCAATTAAAGAAATAACTTCTTTTTTAAAAATATCGATATTGATATTTTTTAAAGCTTGCTTTTCACCATTTTTATATCAAAAGCTTAAATCTTTAACTTCAAAAATAACTTTTTTCGTTGTTTTTTCTTTTGCCATATTTTCTCATCCTTCTCTATTGTTGTAATTTATTCGTTTT
The DNA here is from genome assembly GCA_014238055.1 of Mycoplasmatales bacterium. Taxonomy (GTDB): domain Bacteria; phylum Bacillota_I; class Bacilli_A; order Mycoplasmatales; family JABABV01; genus JABABV01. The sequence goes on from JABABV010000005.1 coordinate 23,262, forward strand.
TTGATCGATGATGATTACGTCATCAGTTTTTATTTTTTTATTTTTATTTTTGATTTTTTTGAAAAATTCTAAAATCGTTGTGTAATGGTGGGCAATCAAAGTGATTGCTAAGACAAATATATAAGTAACTAATGCTGAACTATAAGCATACGATAGCGCTACTTTAGAACTAAAAGTTGAATAAATTGCATAATACAACATTCGTGAAGTTAACGTTTGTCCTGAATCTCAAATACCAACTTTATGAGCAATCATTCCAACTGTTAAATAAACTGGCGCTGTTTCTGAAAGAATTCTTCCGATTGATAATAAAGTCCCACTAATAATTCCCGTCATCGCGTTAGGGATAACGATTTTATTAATCGTTTCTCATTTACCTGCACCTAACGCATAAGACGCTAGACGGAGATCTTCTGGCACAGTTTTTAAAGCACCTTCAATACTAATCGTTAACATTGGTAAAATAACAATTGTCATCGTAAATCCACCAGCTAATAGAGAACCAGTATCGGAATGGCCTAAATGTAATGTTTGTAAAAAGAAGATTAGTCCAAACATTCCAAAAAGAATTGAAGGAATTCCCCCTAGTGAATTAATGAAGAAACGAATTATTTTAATAATATGTTTATTCGTAGCAAATTCATTTAAATAAATTGCTGTTCCGATCGCTAATGGTAAGGCGCAAAAGATACTAATTACGATAAGGAGCATCGTTACTCCAAGAACTTTTCCTAAATCGTGTTGTCCTGGTTCTGAAAAACCATAATTAGATAATCCTTTTATCCCCATAACTATAATATCTAATGATATTCATAAAACAAAGATAATAATAATACTAAAACAAATTATTTCTAAAGCAAATCTTAAATGATCGCTAATACGACGGCGATTATGTTTCGCTTGACGACGCATATATAAGAAAACATTTTCTTTTTTACGTAACGGTGACGTTATTAAATTAAGGCCTTCTTCAATAAATAAAAGTGTCCGTTTTAATAAATAGTTAATTCATTGAATTAAGAATGAAAATGGCATCGTTAAATAATGTTTCGTTTGTTGATAAATATTTACTTTAATAGCTTGACCGTTTTTGTCGATCTCAACTGGTAATTTTCAATTTAATTTTTTATGTGAAAATTTTAAAGTAAATATAATATTAAAAATCATAATAATTATAAACAAAGAAATTCCGGCTGCGAAAAGACCACTTTTACTACTTCCAGAATCAGAACCCATGTAGTAAGCGATATTTCCTCCTAAAGTATTTAAAGACGACGTAAAGACCCCGAAAATACCATGTCCGTGTAATTGACCGATGTTAGAACCAGAAAGAATTAATGATACTGCCATCGTTTCCCCGATCGCTCTTCCAGTTGCAATAATAACGGCGCGTTTTATACCTGGTTTTAATAGTTTCTTAATAACGTGGTAGATTGAATAAGTTTTTGAATTACCAAGCGCTAATGTATTATCTAAATAATATTTAGGAATAACATTTAGATAATTATAAATAAAAGAAACTAAAATTGGTAAAACCATAAAGACTAACATAATCGAAGCAGTTAAAACGTTACTGCTATATTGAAAGTGAAAAATTAATTGTAATAATTTTCCAATTCCTGTTAAAGCAAACAGACCGAAAATAATTGAAGGAATCCCTGCTAATATTTCGATAAAGACTCGTAATGTTTTCGTAAATGACTTAATTCGATATTTTAGAAAAATACTCGTTCTAATCGCCATCGGTACAGCAATAAGAATAGCAGTTCCTGTAGTTACGAAAGTAATGAATAAAGGTCCTCAAATTCCATATTGATTATTAGTTGGATCAAAAGTAGATGATAAAAAGATACTCTTAAAACCTTGATCTTTAATCGCTGGTAATGCTTTAATGAAAATAAAAGAAAAAATTAATAACAGCATGCTCGCTAGAAAAATGGCAATTGCATTAGAACTATATTTAGCAATTTTATCATTTAAAACTTTACGATTAGATAAGTTTTTAATTTCAGTTTTAGAATTATGATTTTTTTTACTCATTAGTAATCCTCGCCATTTCTATGGTTTTATTCCAAAAGCATATTTCTGATATTTATAATAACTATCTTTAGCAGTAGCGTTATGTAACATAACATCGCTATAATGAGCTTGCAACGTTGCGATTTGATCATCGATTTCTTGATCAGTTAATAATACGTAATGATCTTTTGCAACAATTGAATTATTTTTATTATTTTTTTGATCGTTTAGAACAAAGGTTACGAAACCGATAATTCAATTGATATGTTTATTGTTAAATGAAAAAGCAGTATTAAACGGTCTGACTCATTGATAGATGCCTGATTGAGCATTATTAATCGTAGCAATCATTGTTGCTTCTTTACCATCTTTTTGATAACCATAGATATTACTTACTTTAATTGAACTTGAACTATTTACTAAAGCAAATCCTAAAGATAAATAAGTAATTGAACCACTAACATCGCTTAGTTTACTTAAAGCTTGTGAATTAGCTTCGTTAGTAGTAATAATATTATTATGATTATGATTTTTATCAGCAGTTGTAAAATTTACTTTTGATAAATTACTTAAACCGTTAAAGAAAGCTTCACTAGTTCCGCTAGTAGCGCTTCCTCCTGATCGACCTAAAGGAATTATATCAGTACTATTATCATCGCTAGCTCAACTATTTTTTAATAATTGTGCTCAACTGATTTTATTACCTTTATATAAACTAGCTAACGCAGTTGCGTTCATAATAGGAGCATCATTTCCTTTATCACGTAATTCTTTAGGTAAATTAATCATCATTGCAATAGCATCTTTATTTAATGTAATTGTACGGTCTTTGTTAGTCGTTCAATTAGCTAAATTACTTTTATTGCTTAAGATGTCATGACTTTTATCACTCGACATGTTTCCTAAATCGGAATGGTTATGAATCGTATCATCTAAACCTTTTCCAGAACCACCACTATTAACGTTAACTAAGATTTTTTTATCGTTAAAATATTTGTTTGAATAATCTTTCATTACTGGTAAAACAGAAGAAGATCCTGTTGCTGCTAATTCATTTAAATTGGAGCTTCATAAAAACATACAACAAAAAGCTAAACCAATTCCTAAAGATAATCATCAATATAAAATCTTGCGCATATTTTACCACCTTGATAAATTAAAATATTTATTAAAATTCTATCTGTAGTTTATTACAAATCGCCAATTAAAACAAGCATAATAATATTAACAAATGTTAATATATTTTAACACTTTAATTTATCGGTATTTCAAAAGAAAGTTTTCCGAATTTTTGATTTCTTAAATCGTGCAATAATCGTTCTTGCGAAAACTTTTCAATTACACTAATATCTTTATGAATTTTATTATATCTTTTAGCGATAACAACTCAACATTCATTGATTGTTTCGGCATTATTTGGATCAATTACTAAATCATTCATATTATAAGCATTGATTAATTTATTATTATAATGTTTGTTTAAAAATAATAATGCTGAAGTTGCAACGACTTCTAAAGGTAGAATCGTTTGTTTAATAGTATTAATTCAAGCTAAAATTTTAGCTGTATTTTGATCTTTAAACTTTGGTCATAAAATTCCTGGACTATCGATTATATCAATCGCGTGAGCAGTTTTAATTCATTGTTGATTTTTAGTGACTCCTGGTCTATTTGCAACAACGGCAACTTTTTGCCCAGCTAAAGCATTAATCAAAGTAGATTTTCCTACATTAGGAATCCCCATAATCAAAATTCTTAATCTTGGTTTAATAATACCACGATTTTTTTCTTTAGCAATTTTTTCGCTTAGTTGTCGTTTCACTTTATTAACTAAAACTTTGATCGTTGATTTAGTTGGTGATTTAACATCTAGTGCTAAAACGTTTTTCTTTTCATTACGAAATTTAGCAACTCATTGTTTAGTAACTTGAGGATCTGCTAAATCAGTTTTTGTCAAAATATAAAGAACTGGTTTATTATTAATAATATCAGCCAATTCTGGATTTTGACTCGCTAACGGAGCGCGACCATCTAATAAGACGATAAATAAATCGATTAGTTTACGTTTTTCGATAATTAATCTTTTAGCTTTCGCCATATGGCCCGGGAATCATTGAATTGTTTTTTCTTGCATAACTATTCCTCCATTATTTAAGTTTTTAATACTATTTAAATTATAATAAAAATTTAATTTATTTTAAAAAAATAAAAAAGAGAATTAAATTCTCTTTTTTTAAGTGCTATTGATTACTCATAACATATGGTGCCCGAGGCCGGACTTGAACCGGCACAGGATTAACTCCCGGGGGATTTTAAGTCCCCTGCGTCTACCTATTCCGCCACCCGGGCAGGGTATACTACTTAATCCTAATTGTTTAATTAGTGTTTCGTTAAGCAGTATAATTGTATCAAAAAAAAATAAAATTACAATAGGAAGTTTTTATTTTAAGATAAAACCTTTTCCGTGAACTGATAAAATGTAGCTATTTGACAATTTTTGTCGAAGTCTAAAAATATATTGAGTGACGATTCTAGAGTTATCATCATCGTAACCTCAAATTTTATCGAGAATAATTTCTTTCGAAACGAATTCACCAACATGATTCATTAAAATTTTTAAAACTTTAAATTCTGTGTTCGATAAACTAATTTCTTTATTATTTAAAAAACAAGTTTGATTTATTAAATCAAGACGTAAGTCTTTATAAAATAATTCAGTGTCTTTTGAATATTTCTCTGATTTACGACGTAAAATATTACGAATTTTAGCTAAAATATAATTATCGGAATTATCTTTTGCTAAAATGTAATCGATCGTTTTATTAGAAATTTTAGTAGCTTGATTTTCAGAAAATGATTTAGTGAAATACAAGGAGTGCGCATGTAAATTACGTTCACGTAATTCATTAAATCAAGAATTAGTAATTATTTTTAAGTCAGTTCATTCAAAAATAATCAAATGAACTTTCTTACTAACTACTTCAGATAATTCCTCACTAGTTATAAAATTAAAATTAACTTTATAATAAGGTTTTATTTTTTTCAATAATGATTTAACACGACTATCGCCTGGACTATCATTAACTATTCAAATTTGTGCTTTTATTTTCATATTGTAAACCTATCTTTATGATTTAATACTAAAGATTGGATCACCGATTTTAACGTCACCCATTTTTAAGATTTCAATTTTACTTGAACCTAAAGTGTCGCTAGTTACTACGATTGGCGAAGTTGTAGTTGTAGCCATTTTTTTAACTAATGCTAAATCTACAATTGCTAAAGGATCTCCCGCTTTAACTACGTCTCCTTGTTTAACTTTCTTTTCGAAACCTTTTCCTTCCATAGAAACAGTTTCTAAACCAATATGTAAAAGAATGTTGAATCCTTTTTTATGTTTGATTCCATAAGCATGTCCACTTGGAAATACAGCTTGTAAGCTTCCTGCAACTGGTGCAACAAAATTTCCGTCTTCCGGAATAATTGCTACTCCATCACCGATAATACGATCTGAAAATACTTGATCTGGTACTTCTGATAAGTTAACGATTTTTCCATTAACTGGTGCATATATTATTACTTCTTTTTTACGTGAGAATAGTCCCATAGTAAAAACCCCCTTGTTATTATTTAACTATTTTATTATAACAACTTTTTTAAAATTGTAAAACAAAAAAATATAAAATTAATTTTTATGTTTTTTATCTATTTTTAAATTTGTTTTTTTAGACTATTATAATTCTATTTTTAAGCTATTAAATTAAAAAATCCTCAAAAAGAATTTTTGAGGATTTTTCGTTTATTAATTTATTTTTTAGTTGTTTTTGGTTTTGTTGTAGTTTTTGGTTTTGCTGCTACTTTAGGTTTTGTAGCTGTTGTAGATTTTACAGTTTTCTTTACTGGTTTATCTTCAATAGTTGATGGATTAGCAATATATTCGTTAATTCTTGTTTTAACGACATTAGCTTTTCCTCCTAAAATAACTTGAATACTATTAGTACCTTTACCAACAACTCCAAATGCTCCTAATTTCTTAAATAAATCTTCATCTATTTTAGAACCATCTTTTAAAGTAACGCGTAGTCTAGTAGCGCAAGCACCAACTAGTTTTAAATTACTACGGCCACCGAGAGCTTTAATAAATTCTTTTGTTTCTGATAACCTATTAGCTGATTTATCTTGTGCATCACTTGATTTTAAAGATTTGTAATCGGCTTTTGTAATCATTTGAACATTGGAATCGCCCCGACCAGGAGTTTGAATGTCTCATTTTTTGATTGCTCAATAAAAGACAAAGTAATAGATCGGTATCAACGGTAGTCCAATCACTAAAACCATGTATGGTTTTGTTCCTTGAGTGAATGGTAATCAACCGTATAGTCCTCAATCAATTAGTCCTCCAGAGAAAGTCATTCCTACGTGAGCCCCTAAAAGATTCATAAGCATGAATGAGAAAGCTGCCATTAAACAATGGAACCCTCAGAATAATATTGGCGCTAAGAATAAGAATGTAAATTCAATTGGTTCAGTAATACCAGTAAGCATTGAAGTTAAAGCTGCTGAACCAACGATTCCAGCTGTTTCTTTACGATATTCTAATTTAGATGTCATAATCATCGCAACTGCTGCTGCTGGTAGACCAAAGATCATTGTCGTATATTGACCTTGATCAAAACGACCTAAATTATTTCCAAAAACAGATTTTAAGTCAGAAAAATTCATTAAATAATTATCTGCTAAGAATCACATGTTGATATCTCCAGATGCACTAAACTTACTAACTTCAGTTTCGCTAAATCCTGCTAATGCTAAAACTTGACCCATTGTTTCGCCAACGTGAACATGAATAGAATGTCCGTTAACATTAAATATTCCATCATGAATAGCGACCGTATGGGCGTTTAAAGTTCCTCCAGCTGAACTAAATCAAAGTGGTGTATAGAAAGCATGATGTAATCCAAATGGTGTTAAAGATTTTTCGATAAAACCAAAAGCAAATGAATCCATCCCGCCTTTTCAGTTAGCTGAATCGTTACCGAATGCTGCTAATCCTTTTCCGATTTCTGGTCAAATTGCCAAAAATACAATTGCTAAAGGAATAACCGCTAAGAAAGTAACGATTGGTACGAATCTTACTCCTGAAAAGAAAGATACGATTGGGTGTAATTCTATTTTGTGTAATTTATTATATAGAACTGCCGAGATTGCTCCGACAACAATTCCTCCAAACACCGATGTTTGTAATGATAATATTCCATCATTATAAGTAAACACCGCCCCTGTTAAACCTTTATATCAAAAAACATCTGCTGTACCAGTAGTACCGATATCTCCATGTGTTGTAATAAAAGTAGATTGTGCTCCGTTAAACACTAAGTAACCAATAACTGCCGTAAGTGCCGCGGCACCAGCATCATCGGTAAATGTAATCGCGATTGCGACTGCAAATAAGATTGGTAAGTTACTAAAGATAACATCTCCAGAACTAGTTATAAAATCGGTAAATGTAAAAAATCAATTAGAACTTAATAAATTTTGATGCACTGCAATATTGTGCATTCCTGATCCAATCCCTAGAAAAAGCCCTGCGATTGGCAATAAAGAAATCGGCAACATAAATCCACGAGATAGTTGGGAAATTCGTTCTTTCATAATTCCTCCTATTATATAGTTGTGATTTTATATTTTTTTCACTTATTAGACTTTCGTTTTATATAAATAAAAACTTCTAAAAAGCCTTTTTTAAAAGCGTTTTATATAAAAGATAATCTAATTCTAATATAACTTTTATGTAAAAAAAAATCAAGTAAATTTACTTGATTTTAAAGATTATAATGTTGTTAATGAAGAAACGGCAATTATTATTGATAAAATTCCACAAATAATTGCAAAACTAGGTTGTCCTTTAGCAAAGAAATTCATTTCTTTATCAGCTTCTAGACTAACTGATTTTTTACGTTCTGCTGAAAAACGTTTTTTATAATCAGCATGATTCCCAACTAATCCATCACGAAGATTAAATTTTTTAATAATTTGGGCTTTACGTAATTTTAATTTTCTACTTGAATTTAAATATCAATATAAAGAAAGTAAGGCAAAAATAATCATTACAAAAAATGAAATAACTGCTACTCAATCAACAGTTCAAGTTCCAAAAAGATTATTTAACATGTTTCAACCTTTTTATTGAAAGCTAAAACTAATTTTTCAACTTCTTGTGCTGTTTCACATTCAAGTACTTGCGCTGCAAGTTCTTGAGTATCTTTTATTGTTAATTGACTAATTTGCGCTCTCGTACGTAATATTGAAGAAGCTGAAACTGAAAGTTCGTGAATTCCCATTCCGATTAAAACAGGTACTGCTAAATGGTCAGCTGCCATTTCGCCACACATTCCTGTTCAAACGTTATGTTTTTTACCTGATTGAATAATATTATTTACTAATGTTAAAATCGAAGGATTTAACGGTTCATATAAATAAGCTACTGTTTCGTTCATACGGTCAGCTGCCATTGTATATTGAATTAAATCGTTTGTTCCGATTGAGAAGAAGTCAACATATTTAGCTAATTTATCAGCGATAACTGCTGCTGCTGGAACTTCCATCATCATTCCGACTTCGATATTTTTATTATAAGCGATTTTTTCTGTATCTAATTCCGCTTTTACTTTGTCTAAAAATTTAAGAGCATCTTTTAACTCTTTAACAGTCGCAATTAAGGGGAACATGATTGATAATTGACCGTGCATTGAAGCTCTTAATAAAGCTCTTAATTGAGTTCTAAAGATTTCTTTACGATCTAGACAAAGACGGATTGCGCGATATCCTAAGAAAGGATTCATTTCTTCAGGGAACTTAAAGTAATTTAATGTTTTATCGCCACCGATATCTAAAGTACGAATGATGACGCGTTTCCCTTTCATCGCTACTAATGATTCTTTATAAGATTCATATTGTGTATCTTCAGTTGGTCATTGATCGCTTTCCATATATAGAAATTCTGATCTAAATAATCCAACTGCTTCTCCACCAGCTTCGTTAACGGCAACAACATCTTTTGGATTACCGATATTACCAGCTAATTCAAAATGAACGTTATCTTTAGTTAAAGTTTTTTTATTTTTAAATTTCTTTAACAATTCTTTCGTTTTTTCTTCTTCTACTAATAGAGTTTTATGTTCATTAATTTCTTCGGTAGTTGGGTTAATAATAACATAACCTTTTTGACCGTTTAAAATTAAGATTTCACCATTACGAACGTCTTTCGTAATTGTTTTCAATCCTAGAACTGCGGGAATACCTAAAGAACGCGCCATAATTGCAGCATGTGAAGTACGTCCTCCGATATTAGTTGCAAATCCTAAAATATATTTTTTATTTAAGACTGCTGTTTGTGAAGGTGTTAAATCTTCAGCAACAATGATCACTTTTTCCGAAATAGCTGATAAATCAACTTCTGCTTTATTAGCAATAATCATTTGCATACGACGACTAACATCTTTAATGTCAGCTGAACGTTCTCTCATATAAGCATCATCAATCGCTTCAAACATGGCGATATATTTTTTTGATACTTTATCTAATGCATATCCTGCATTACAATTTTCAGTTTTAATTAATGTGATAACTTCTTGTGTCATTGAAGGGTCGTTAGCAATTTGTAAATGAGCTTCAAAAATTGCTGCCTTTTCTTCCCCTAAATTATTTTTAATAGCACTACTGATTAATTTCGTAATTTGTTTAACTGCTTTTTCAATTGCGTTGTTAAATAATTTGATTTCATCTTCAGCTACGCTTTTCTTTTTTGTTAAATCTAGTTCTACTTCTTCGATTAACAATACTTTAGTAAAGGCGATTCCTTCAGATGCTCCAATTCCTTTAATTAATTTACTCATAAAAACTCCTTTGTTTTTAAATCCACATTATAAATATTCTACTATTTTTTTCAAATAAAGAAAAGATAAATAAAAATAAAAATAAAAAAATAACAATTTTCATTGTTATTTATTTATATTATTTAATAATTATTTAGTTTGAATTAAATAATTTTATTAGCTAACATAACTTTTTTAACTTCATCAATTGCTGCTTGAGCGTCTTTACCTTCAGCAACTATTTCAAATTTTGAATTAGTTCTTACAGCTAAAGCCATTACGTTCATAATTGATTTAAGATTTGCAGTTTCTTCGTTAACGATAATTGAGATATTAGCATTAAATTTAGAAGCTGTTGATACTAGTAGAGAAGCTGGACGGGCGTGTAGTCCAACTGGATCGATAATTACGCCATTAAATGATGCCATATAATTCTCCTAATTTCTTCAAATTTATTAATTTTTATTTTATAAAATTATTGGTGTATAAATTTATATATACAAATGGAGCGGGTGAAGGGAATCGAACCCTCACAGTCAGCTTGGAAGGCTGAAGTTCTACCATTAAACTACACCCGCAAAAACAAGTAAAATAATTATATAAACAAAATTAAGAATTGTCAATAATTAATTACTTAAAATTTTTTCAAAATACATTTAGTCGTTTAAAAAACGATATGGCGCGCCCGCCAGGACTTGAACCCGGAACCTCTTGGTCCGTAGCCAAACGCTCTATCCAATTGAGCTACGAGCGCATTTTGGAGGTGCGAATCGGATTCGAACCGACGATCAAGGAGTTGCAGTCCTATGCCTTACCACTTGGCTATCGCACCGATTATTACACTACAGAATAATAACACAAAGCACGATAAAAAACAATTAAAATTTACTTAGAAATGAAAAAATTACTATTATTGATTAATGAATCAAATTTAGTTTCTAAAATTGAATAACTTTCAGCGTTAGAAATATCGTTATAAATAAAGTAATTCTCATAATTTTCAGGTAGGACTAAAGCTTTTTGAATTAAAGGCTCACCTTCAAAATAACCACCATCAGCAATAGCACTAGGAGAATTTAATTTATTATATAACTTTTTACCAATTGGCATATAGTTTACGAAATCAAAGTTCGACATCTGATTTTCAGGTCTTTCTAAAAAGTTAATAAATTTATAAACGTTGCTAGTTCTCTTGTGAGAAATTTGACTACTTAAAGTAATCTCATCAATTGCAGTATTGTTTGAACTCGGTAAAATAAAAGCATAATCACTTTTTTTAATAGTGTTTTGCGAATCATCGTCAATATTAAAAAACGAAGATAAAGCATCACCATTATAACCAAACATAGCATTAGCATGAGTTTTACCTTTAAAAGAAAAATCATCAGCTTGAGTTTGGTCCATTCTTTTGATCGGTCTTATTTTAAAATCGCTTTGATCTTTAGCGCTAAACATATTCATAAATCCATTATAACTATTAGTTGCTGTTTTACGCATATTGGCAGGTGAAACATCACTAGGAACATTAATTGGATTATTAGTTTTATTAATTACGTTTTCAATATTACTACCCATTAATAATAAGTTACGTAAATCATTATTAAAATCTAGTTGAGGGCGAAAATAATGTTTAGATTGATTAAAAATATTAATACGGTCACCTTTAGTTCCTGTTTTAGAAACTGTATAGTAAGGATTTCCAGTAATTAAAAAATCTAAAGTTTGAACTCAGTTTCAATGACTACATCAATGGTCGTTAGTTTTATTGTTAACTTGACCAGGAGGGGGCATGATTGCTCCATGTGAGGCATAATCGCTATAATTATAAGTCACGCTTAAATCTTGTCAAAAATAAGGAATTCCATAATCTAATAACTTATTACTATAAGATTCAATTTGACTATATAAAGGCGCTGCTAAAAAATCTTTTTGAATTTCAGCAGGAGTTGCTTGACTATTAGTTTCTCCTAACGCAAGCTTATTTCATTCAATTGGTTTAATTAATTTATTTTTTGATAAATTCATTACCATATAATCACTAGCAATTATGACATCATAACTTTTCGGGTTTAATAATAGTTGTGATTTCATTTCTTCATTAGTATTGATAGTGTCGATATGAACTTTTAAACCACTTTCTTGTTCAAATTTTTTAACTAAGTCAGGATTAATATAATCATCAAAAGTAGTTAAATAAATATCACTAGAAAAGAAACTAAAATTAATTAATAAAAAAACACTAATAGCGGCGATAATTAATGATAATCCACTAAAAATAAATATTTTAAAACGATTCATTATTTTAATCCTTTCTTATTAGAATAATATTGATAAGCATTTTTAAACAATCCGATCGAAATAATTGTTACGAGCATTAAACTTGAAAATGCTAAAGTATAAGATTTAATTCCTCTAGACATACTATAGATCATCGTTGAAACTGTATTATAATGATTTCCAATTGCAAATTTAGTAATTACAAAATCATCAAAAGACATTGCGAAAGTAATTCCACAAGCACCGATAATAGCAGGATACATGAAAGGAACGACAACATTTGTGAAAGTAAAAAATGGTTTAGCTCCTAAATCATTACTAGCATTGATCAAATTATAATTTAATTTTTTCATTCTTGGTCAAAGTGCTAAAATCGCATAAGGAACGTTAAAGACAATATTTATGATAATTGCACTTAGAAGTCCTTGATGAAGATGGAAAACACTTAAAACGATTAAAATTAAAATTAAAAATGTAATTGCAGTAATAATATCTGGAATAGCAATTGACATTCTTACTGTTTTTAATACTAAACCATTCGTACTTTTTTTATTTTTATGCATTCCAAAAACGACATTTAAAGCAAAAATAACTGAGACTGCCATTGAAATTAAACTAATCATTAAAGTTAATAAAATCGCTTTTAAAAATGTTGTATGTGCAAATAAAGAACGATAATTGTCTCAAGTAAAGTGATTAAAGATACTAATAATATTTCCTTTATGACTTGAACTATTAAAAGATCAAATTAACATAAAGGCTAACGGTAAATAAATCAATATTAATAAAGTTAATAAATAATTCTTTTTAAGCATGTTGACCTACTTTAAAACTACGATTAATTAACAAATTAATTATTATCGTAATTAAGCCATAACAACTAAAAATAATTACACTAGTAACTACTGTCATTGTGATTGCCATTGTGATCAATCCTTGATTAACTGAATTATAAATATTTTGGCCAATCATAATATGGTTAGCACCGATGAATTGTGGAATAGTAACTGAAGTTGACATTGCTAAAAAAGTCATTGATAAACCTGAAAAAATTCCTGGTAGCATTAAAGGTAAAGTAACTTTTAGAAAAGTTTTACTTTTATTAGCTCCTAAATCTTCACTAGCTTCAATTAAATTTTTATCAATTTTAGAAACGATACTATATATCGGAATTAACATTAAAGGTAAAAAGATATAAACACTTCCGATAATTAAACCGATTGTGCTTTGAGTGAAACTCGGTGAAAAAACACTATCAAAAAATGTTTTCAAACCAATTAAACGCATTAAAGCATTTAATCACATTGGTAAAGTAGCTAATAATAATAGTTGATTCTTCAGAATTTGTGATTTGAAATTATTTAAATAACAACAAAATGGCACGGCAATTAATACACAAATAAAACTAGCTATTAAAGAAACGATAATTGAATAAATTATGATATGTCAAAAATTAGCAACTTCATTAAGGTTTTTATAATTATTAAAACTAAAATCAAAAATGATCGTTTTAAAATCAAATTTTGTAAAAGATATTAATAAAGTTAATATCACTGGAATCAAAATAAAAATGATTAAAAATAGTAAATATGGGATTAATTTTCTTTTTAATCGCATATTTCTGCTCCTTCTATTTTAAGAGATTCTGGTAATCAAGAAATCCCTACTAAAGGACTTTTTGGTTTTTCATCAATATAAGCTTTATAAGTAATCCCATCTTTAGCAGCAACATAAATTTCAAAATAATTATCTTTTTCTAAGATACGAATAATTTTTCCAACTAAAAGAGCATCTTTATTTTTGAAATGTAATACTTTAATATCATCAGGATCGATCTTAATAGTAATATCGCTTCCTTTAGCTAATAGAGTATTAATTCGATAATCATTTCCTTTTCAAGAAACTAAATCATCACCAATAACTTGAACTCCATAAATAAAAGTACTATTATCGAATGGTTTCATAACGTGAAGAGCTTTTTTGTTTCAACTAATAGCAACGTTTTTTAATTTTGGTTTAACTGTTGTATCAATTAAATAAGTTCCTTCTTTAGTATCAATAATAACTTCAAAATGAATTCCTTTATATTCAATCGTCTTAACTTTACCATCGATCATTCCTTGACCAGGTTTAACAATTTTAATATCTTCAGGACGCACTAAAACATCTACTAATTGACCTTTTTGCAATTTTGTAGTTGTTGTGCCAAATTGATATTTATTTTTATCTCACATTAAAGTATTACTATCGACAACTTTAGCATCTTCAATAATATTAGAATTACCAATAAAACTAGCAACTCATTCATTTATCGGTTGTTCATAAATCATTTCAGGGCTACCCATTTGCATGATGTCACCCTCTTTCATAACAACTACTTTATCAGACATTGATAAAGCTTCTGTTTGATCGTGAGTTACATAAATAAACGTAATTCCTAATTCTATTTGTAAACGTTTTAATTCTTTTTGCATCGATTTACGCGTTAAAAGATCAAGTGCTCCTAAAGGTTCATCTAACAATAATACTTTCGGTTTGTTAATCAAAGCTCTAGCGATTGCAATTCTTTGTTGCTGCCCACCTGATAATTCCGAAATTTTACGATTTTCAAAACCATTCATATTTAACAATTGTAATAATTTTTTAACTTCATCTTTTAAATATTTTTTATTTCATTTTTCTTTATCGTTGGCTTTTAATTTTTTAATTTGTGCTTTTAAATCTTTTACTTCTGCTTTGTAAGCATTTAATTTTTCAAGATCTTTTTTAATTGTTTTCTTATTTTTAGAAAAATTATTTTCACAAATTCGTAAATCAAAATAAAGATCTTGCAACTGATTATTAATTGCAAATCTTTTAGCACGTGGTCCATATACAATATTTTCAAAAACATTTAAATGCGGAAATAAAGCATAGTTTTGAAAAACTGTGTTTCAAGGTCTTAAATATGCTGGTAATTTTTTAATATCTTGTCCACGATATAAAATTTTTCCTTTATCTGGATTAGAAAATCCCGCGATCATATTAATAGTTGTACTTTTTCCACAACCAGAAGGTCCTAGTAAAGTTATAAATTCGTTATTGTAAATTTTTAAATTAAAATTATCAATAACTTTTTGACCATCAAAATATTTATCAACATTTTCTAATTCAATTAGAATTTCTTTTTTTTGCATTTTAAATCCCCCACATTCTTAATGATTTCCTTAAATAAAAAAAACAGATCATTAATCTGTTTTTAATTAATATTTAGACTAATATTATAAAATTATATCATATTAGTATGATGAACTAAATTTTATATTCCTAAATCGTTTTAATTAAGTTCAAATAGCAACAATTGCCATAATCGCAAATCCAATGATCGCAAAAGAAAATACTTTAAAATCACAACACTTACTTCCAAGAACTGATTTACTTAAACCATGAATTGTTCCTAAAAATAAAAATGTTCCGGCTGAGAAAGCGATTAATATCGGCACAATTATATTGTCTTCTAAGTTTAATTTTAATTCATATCCTAAAATTATTCCTAAAGGCGTCGCCAAAGCAAAGATTGAAAATAAAATAACTTTACGAACTGTCGTCGCTTTAGTTTTTCATAGTTCAATCGTTAAAGCTAACGAAGCTGATGTTTTATGACTCATAATTGCAATTAAAAGCAATATTTCTGAACTTTTCTCCTTAGAGATACCTAGTGCTGCTCCAGTAAAAAATGAATGAAGCGATAAAGCTAAGGTAGTTCCGCAAGCTAATATTAAACTACCTTCTTGTAAGATTTTTTTAGGTTGCGGATTTGTAGTTATTTCTATTTCATGATTCGCTAAATTAATCGTCGAACCGAAACGCTTATGATTAATATAAGCAAATAGATGTTCGATAAATAAGAATGTTAAAAAGACCGAACCGACAATCAACATAACTACAGGGTATTCAATATTAGGTCTAATTGCATCGAATTGACTAATTGCATCTGGAATTAGATGAATCGTGGCAGCTCCTAAAAATACTCCAGTAGCTAAAGCTTCTAAAGAATCAAATTTTGTTCCAATTTTAAATTTTTTCTTCATTATTGGGATTAAAAACCCTATTAAAGCTGCTGAAAAAACTAATAATATATATATAATTATTTTTAACAAAATAACACCTTTTTCTTTTTAATTTATTAATAATTATATCACATTAATAAAAATAAGATAAATTCTTCTTTTTCAATTATTGTAATGAAATGTTTTTGTTTTGATAAATTTTCTTAAAATAATCATATTTTCTCAAAAATTTAAAATAAGATAACAACACCATTGAAGATTTAAAATTAATTAATAAATTAAATAACACTATCAAAACAGTCGTTAACGATACTGATCCAAATCCAATTCAAAATAAATTAATAAAATTAATATTTTCATAGTTTATATATCTATTTAAATAAAGTAATCCAAAAATAGAAACTAAAATTAAACTAATAAGCATCAATAAGTTTTTAATAAATATTTTTAAATCATAATTTTTTAATAAATTTTTAACACAATATCTTCTTATAACAATAAAACGATAAACAAAAGATATTATCGTTGCAAAAATAACTCCATCAGCTTTATAAAATCAAACTAATATTATTGATAATATTAAATTGATAACTAATTCAATAATAGCATGATTTCTAGTTTCCTTGAAATGACCATAACTTTTTATTAAAGCTCAATAATGATGTCTGATTAAAAATAAACCTAACATCAAGCCGCTTAAAATAGTTAAAGTAATATCGAAATATTGTTTTGGATGATTTTGTCCAAAAATAGTTGTGATAAAAAATGGCGCAATAATAACATAATTCATAAACACGAAAGCTACGACTACGAAAGTTAAAAATTCATAATATTTGAAAAAAGTAAAATTAATTTTTTTATTTAAATTGATATTTTGACCAATCGAAGCATTAGAAGATAAAATAATATCTCTAAATAAAATTCTTAAAGTTGAAGCAATTGATATATATAAAGAATAAATTGATAAAATAATTAAAATTTCATTACCGAATTTATATGAAGAAATTGATAATATAATATCATCGAAATAAAAAATTAAAATAATTGATAATCGATGAATAAAAGAATTCATAAATAAATTATGTAAATTTATTGTTGTTTTAATTTTTTTCAATCAAGGATAATGTTTTTTTACATAAAACATTATCGTAAAATTAATTAATATTCTGAAACCTGAATTAATTAATATTGGAATAAGTACGTATCATGGCTTATTTGGAAAAATAAAAATCATTGAAATAGCAATCATATTGGAAATCAAAGTATAAAATATATTTATAATATAAGTTTTATAAAGTTTCTGATCACTAGATAATAATACCGAATATTTTGAAGTAAACATATAAGCAAACATGCTTGGAACTCCAAGAGCAAGAATTAATGCTCTAATATATCAATTACTAAAAATAGTTATATTAAGAGCGAAAGGATAAAACGATATACTCATCAACAATATAACCATATATAGATATCCTATTTTACGAAATACTTTTGCTGAAGCAGAAAAAATTTCATTCACTAATTGGTAATTTTTATTACGTAAAGGAATATATAATTTATAAACTACAGCAGCACCGATACCACCATCAACAACACCGAAAAGACCTACTAATTGAGCTGTAGATCTAACGATACCATTGACGCTATCTCCAAATTTAGTAATGTATAGAAAAATTAATAAAAAAGCAAAAAAAGCAGACAACACTCTTAAAATAAGTGATGTTATTGCAATTTTTATGCTATTTTTAATCACTTGATTACTGTGATTATTTATTTTATTGTTAGTTAACATATTTAATTATTATACATTAATATTTATTTTATTATACATATTTAGCTATTAACCTTAAAGTAGAATCTACCAAAATGACGGTTACGCTTATTAAAAGCGATTGAAAAATAATTGAAGTGAAAAAGATTCCTCACTCGTTAAACTGATAATTATTAATCGCACTTCAAGATATTAAGTAACCGACAAAAAACATTGCCACTGCAATCAAAACAATAAAATAATCGTAATGAATAATATGTTGTAAAAAATTAATAGATAGAATTATTAATACTGCAATTATAAAAGACGCTAGAATAAAGTAGTTATTATCACTATAAGCGAATTCGGAAAGAGTTATTCCGATGCTACAGCCAACTAATACAGGCATTAACGGGCAAGTTATTGCCATTGCAATAATAAATCAATACGTAAAAATATAACTATGAAGATCTCCGATTTTGTAATCACTTGGATAAGTAATTAAACCATCTAGAAAATAACAAAAAAAGAAAGTTCCAATAAAACTAAATATTGTGATTATTTCTAAGTGAAATTTATAATAAGGTTTCTTTAAAAAAGATAATCTTGTAAACATTTCTTCACGCTCCCTACATATTAATTTTAACAAAATAAAATAAAAGTATAGATAATTAATCTATACTTTTATTTTTTATGCTTATTCTGTTTAAAGTATGTTCCATTGATTTTTGCAATTCAGAAATATTATCTTTATTACTTTTATCAGCGATCATTTTTTTCAAATTCTCTAAATGACTTTTTTCAGCATTAACATTAATGTCTTTATCATACTCAATATTATCAGTAATAATTGATGTGTGAGTACGTTCAACATAAATAATTCCACCAGATATAGCAGCTCTGCTAACTTTACCTTGTACTGAATTAATCGTTAACGTTGAAACTTCAATTGTTGAAACAAAAGGCGCATGGTTTTTTAAAATTCCTGCTTCTCCGATTGGTGTTTTAACAGTTAGTCCTTTAACATCGTCTTCAAAAAAGATTCCTTGAGGAGTGATTATTTTTAATTTAAACGTTGAATTTTCCATTATTCTTCAACAGACATTGCAGCAGCTTTTTTAACTGCATCTTCAATTGAACCAACTAACAAGAATGCTTGTTCTGGTAAATTATCATGTTTACCTAAAAGAATTTCTTGGAAACCTTTAATAGTTTCACTAACTGGTACGTACTTACCATCAAGGCCAGTAAATTTTGAAGCTACAAAGAATGGTTGTGATAAGAAATTACGGATTCTTCGAGCACGGTTAACGATTTTTTTATCTTCTTCAGATAATTCGTCCATCCCCAGAATAGCAATAATATCTTGTAATTCTTTAAAACGTTGTAAGATTGCTTGTACTTTTAAAGCAGTCGTATAATGTTCATTACCAACAACTAAAGGATCTAACATTCTTGACGCTGATCCTAATGGATCAATCGCTGGATAGATTCCTAAAGCAAAGATATTACGATCTAGTACTGTTTTAGCATCTAGATGAGTAAATGTCGTTGCTGGTGCTGGATCAGTTAAATCATCAGCAGGCACATATACAGCTTGAACTGATGTGATTGAACCTTTTTTAGTTGAAGTTATACGTTCTTGTAACGTTCCCATTTCAGTTGCCAATGTTGGTTGGTATCCAACGGCAGAAGGCATACGTCCAAGTAAAGCAGAAACTTCTGAACCAGCTTGTGTGAAACGGAAAATATTATCGATAAACAATAATACATCTTGTCCCATAACATCACGGAAATGTTCAGCCATAGTTAAACCTGATAAAGCAACACGCATACGTGCCCCAGGAGGTTCATTCATCTGTCCAAATACTAATGCTGTTTTGTTAATAACTCCAGAAGCGATCATTTCATGATAAAGATCGTTCCCTTCACGAGTTCTTTCTCCAACTCCAGCAAAAACTGAAAGTCCACCATGTTCTTTAGCGATATTATTGATTAATTCTTGTACTAGAACTGTTTTACCAACTCCGGCACCTCCAAATAAACCAATTTTTCCACCTTTAGAGTAAGGCATTAATAAATCGATAACTTTAATTCCTGTTTCTAAAATTTCTGAAGAAGTTTGTTGTTCTTCGAAAGTTGGTGCTTGACGGTGAATTGGCATAGTTTTAACTGTTTTAGCAACATCTGGTTTTTCATCAATTGCTTTTCCTAAAACGTTAAACATACGTCCTAACACTTCTTTACCAACTGGTACTGAAATCGCTGCTCCAGTATCGGTTGCTTCCATTCCTCTTACTAATCCTTCAGTCGGTCCCATTGAGATACATCTAACGATGTCATC
Source organism: Mycoplasmatales bacterium (assembly GCA_014238055.1). Taxonomy (GTDB): domain Bacteria; phylum Bacillota_I; class Bacilli_A; order Mycoplasmatales; family JABABV01; genus JABABV01. The sequence continues at coordinate 43,575 of JABABV010000005.1, forward strand.
ACCAATATGACCAGCAACTTCAACGACTAGTTCTTCATTTTTATGGTTAATGATTAAAGCATTTAATAAGGCAGGTAGTTTATGTTTTTCAAAACGAACATCAACTACGGGACCTAATACTTGTACAATTTTACCTTTGTTAAAATTTGTCATTTAAATCACTCCTTTCTAATTACTATTTGCTCCGGCAATAATTTCCGAAATTTCTTGAGTAATCGCCCCTTGACGAGCACGATTATATTTAAGTTCTAAATCTTTTGTTAATTCATCAGCATTATCAGTAGCACTTTCCATCGCAGTGCGACGTGATGATTGCTCACTAATTTGTGATTCTGCTAACGCTCCAAAAATTAATGAAGAAACGTATAATGGGATTGTTTTTTTCAAAACTGTTTCCGCATCTGGTTCGAATTCATAATTTTGTGAAATAGCATCTTTATCAGTTTCTTTATTAACTACTGGTAAAATATCAGTAATCGTTGGAATAAAAGTTAATGTATTAACGTATTTAGTATAAATTAATCTAACTTTATTAATATTACCGCTATAAAATTGTGATAATACTTCACGACTGATCGTATTAGAAACTTCATAACTAGGTTTGTCCCCAGTTTTTAAGAAAGTAAAATCTGGCTTACGATTTAACGATAGCATATGATTATTACCTTTCGTTCCGATCATCACTAAAATATCATCAGCTTTTAAATTGTGTTTTAACAATTTTAAAACATTACTATTGTAACTACCACATAAACCTAAATCAGAAGTAATCGCAATATATAAAGTTTTTTCTTTCGCAACTTTAGGAAATATTTTTTTAACATCGCGAACATTAATTAATAATTCACTAACAGTTTTATCAACTGCTTCATAATATTCTCTAATGTCATCAAAGTTTTTTTTAGCACGGCGTAATTTAGCAGTAGCTACTAACTTCATCGCTTTAGTTATTTTAGAAATAACTTTTACAGATTGAATACGACGTTTTGTCTCTTGCATTCCTTGAGCCATATTAATTACCCCTTACTAGTTTTTTTACTAGGTTTTTTAACACTTTTTTTAGGTGCTGCTTTAGTTGCTTTAGGAGTTTTATTAATTGTTACTTTTGGCAAAGCTGGTGCGTTTAAAGTCGCAGGATTTCCATAATCCTCAGCTTTATAATCACTTAACGTTGCAATAAATTGCTTAATATAATGTTTAATAGCATAGATTAAATAAGTTTTAACTTGGTCATCGTAAGCTTTTTTAACTTTAACAATTTCACGTAATTTTTTAGCATCGGCATTTTTAGTAAAGTAATCGATTAGACCAACTTTAAATTCACCAATGTTTGTTACTGGAATTCAACGAATTAATTTTTCTTTAACTGTTAATAAAATAATTGCTTCGTCAACTTGCTCATAAGGAGCGTATTGTTTTTGTTTTAAAGTTTCTACGATACGTTTCCCGTGTTCTAAAATACGTTTAGTATTTTCATCTAAGTCAGAACCAAATTGAGAAAATGATTCTAATTCACGGAATTGTGCTAATTCTAATTTCAATGAACCAGAACCTTTTTTAACTGATGCAATTTGCGCTGATGAACCAACACGTGAAACTGAAAATCCAGCATCAATAGCAGGTCTAATATTAGCGTTGAATAAATAATCTTGCATAAAAATTTGTCCATCAGTTATCGAAATAACGTTAGTTGGAATATATGCTGAAATATCTCCCGCTTGCGTTTCGATAATTGGTAAAGCAGTGATTGAACCGCTTCCTAATTCTTCACTCAATTTAGCAGCACGTTCTAATAATCTTGAATGTAAGTAAAATACATCCCCAGGATAAGCTTCACGACCCGGCGGACGGCGTAATAATAATGATAGGGCACGATAAGCTACCGCATGTTTAGATAAATCATCATAAATGATTAAAACATCTTTCCCTTGATTCATTCATTCTTCAGCAATAGTTACTCCAGTATAAGGAGCGATGTATTGTAAAGGTGCTGGATCTGATGCTGTCGCTGAAACGATAGTTGTATATTCCATCGCATTATGAGCGTTTAGTTTTTCAACTACTTGAACTACAGTAGAATTTTTTTGACCAATAGCAACATATACACAATGCATATTTTTACCTTTTTGATTAATAATTGCATCTACCGCAATTGCAGTTTTTCCAGTTTGACGATCACCGATAATTAATTCACGTTGCCCTTTACCGATTGGCACCATTGCATCAATCGCTAAAATACCAGTTTCTAAAGGTTCATTAACTTCTGAACGTTGCATTACTCCAGGAGCAATTTTTTCAATTTCGCTATATTTAGAAGTTTTGATAGCACCTTTACCGTCAATCGCTACTCCCATAGCATTAACAACTCGACCTTTTAATAAGTCTCCAACTGGAACTTCAATAATTTTTTCAGTTCTTTTAACTTCGTCGCCTTCTTTAACAGAACCGTAACCCATTAAAACAGCACCTACTGCTTCTTCTTCTAAGTTAAGTACCATTCCAAAAAGGTTATTTGGGAATAATAATAATTCTCCAAGCATTGCTTTTTCTAATCCAGAAACAAGTGCAATCCCATCTCCTACGGAAATAACACGACCAACTTCGTTTGCAACAATTTTGTTACCATATCTTTTAATCTGTTCTTTGATTATCGCACTAATTTCATCTGGTTTTAAAGCCATTTAAAGTCCTCCTTTTAAAATTCAAAATCTCTTAAACTATCAAAGTGAGATTTAACGCTTTGATCAATGACATAGTCACCAACCTCAACTCTAAGACCACCTAAAAGTTGTTTATCTAGTTTGTTTGTTAGAATAACTTTTTTTGCTAGTTTGTCTGAAATGATTTTTTCGATTTTTATTATTTCTTCTTTAGTTAATAAAAATGTTGTATATAACGTTCCGCGATTAATTCCATTAGTAAAATCAACAACTTCAACAAATTCTTTACAAATTCTTTCTAAATAAAGAGTTTTGTTTTTAGCTATTAATAAATGAATGAAATTAACAAACACTTTATTAAAACTTTTATCGAAAGCTTTTTCGATAAGTTGATGTTTGTTTTCATCATCAATATTATAAGAATTTAACAATTCACCTAATTGTGGATTTTTATCTAATAAAGTAATTGTTAATTTAGCATTTTTATAAAATGGATTAAAAATATTTTCTTCTCTAGCTATATCTAATAACGCTTGAACATAACTACTTTTAACTTTGTCTTTTAACATAACAAGTTTTAATTAGTTTCTTCGATTTTATCGATTTGAATATCGTTCTTTGCGTTATCTATAAATCGAGATATCAAACGATGATTATCTTTAGTGTCAATATTTTTTTCAATAATTTCACTAGCTGCGCTTAAAGCAACATCGACAATTTCGTTCTCAATATCTTTTTGCATTTCTGCACGAATACGTTTAATTTCATGTTCATTATCTTGCATAATACGCGTAGCTTTATGGTTTGCATCATTAACGATACGTTCACCATTTTCTTGCGCTTTTAAATAAGCAACACTTACTATATCAGAAGCTTGTGCTTTAGATTTAATTAAATTTTCATTAGCGTCTTTATTTAATTTTAAAGCTTCTTCTTGATTTTTAAGTGAATTATTAATATTGTCTTGAATATATTGTTGACGTTCGGCAACTTTATCTTTTACTGGTTTTCATACTAAATGCGTTAGCACGATTAATAAAATTCCAGTAGCTAATATTGTTGTTACAATTGTCTCTCAAGCAGGGAATAGACCGGCAATTTTATCGTCGGCATCTCCACTAATTCCATTAATAACAAATGTTAACATCGCTTATTCACCTCATTTCAATATTTGTTCATATAAGCGATTATTTTCCTTTGTATACGAATAGTAAAATAAATGAAATTACTAAACAGTAAAGTGCTGATGATTCGGCAATAGCTGAACCAATGATCATCATTGTACGAATTTTAGCTTCAGCTTCAGGATTACGAGCAACCCCTTCACTGGCACCAGATGCGGCAACACCTTGTCCAACTCCGGCTCCAACTGTTCCAATCATAGCGATTCCGGCTCCAACAGCAACTAATCCGTCTCCTTGACCGATTGCTTGTCCTGCATTTAATACTACTTCTGATAACATAATAAACTCCTTAAGTATTTATTTTAAAATTAAACTTTATAACGATCATAGCGTTCTAAGTTTTGCGTTTCGACTGTAACTACATTTTTATATTTTTTCTTTTTCTTTTTCGTATGAGCATCGTCACTAGTTTCCATTGATCAATAAGCAGTTGTTAAGATCGCGAAAACAAATGATTGTACTACCCCATCGAATAAGTCTGAATAAAAATGTAATGGTGGTGCCATTAGGCTACCTAAAATATTTAATTGACCAATCACTGAATCAGGATTAACACCTAAAACTTGAGTTCAAACTCAACCTGTGAAAGCGTAAAATGATAAAAGCAACATTGAACCAGATAAAATATTTCCAAATAAACGGAAAGATATTGATATAAATGGTGCAAATTGACCAATAATTTCTACAGGATTTTTAACGTATTTTAAGAAGAATCTTCATTTATGATTCATAATCCCAACAACGTAAATACCGATTAAAGTAATAAATCCTAACGTTCCGGTAACACTATAAGAACTAGTCGGTCCATCTAGACCAAACATTCCTAACAAGTTAGAAACCATAATAAAACATATTAAAGTAAATATATATGGTCTAATTGCTTTTAAATGTTTTCCGGTAATTGATTTTACAAGTGAATCAACTGACATAACGATAAATTCTGCGAAAAACGCCATTCCTGTTGGAGCTTTGTCTTTTTCAGTTTTACGAATTGAGATAGTTGCTCAAATTGAGAAAACTACAAGAATTAAAACAACGATTACAGTTGTAATAACTTGAGGTTGTAATTTATTTCAATCTTTCATAATTCCATCACTTGCATTTAAAAACATCATTATTTAACATCACCTCCTGTGTTGTTTTTTTTAATGTTATAAATTGGTAAATTTATTAAAAAAGCATTAATTCATGGTAAAGATAGCATTAAAAAACACAACCATCAATTAATCGGATGCAGCGACTCTTCTCAAAGACTAACATTACCGCTATTGGAATTATAATTGACTTCAAAAGCAATTAAAATTGTAATAGCAAAAATACTCATCTTCATTGAAAAAGCTACAAAACCTCTTAAAAATAAATTCTTTTTAAAAGATCTATTTTTAGGTGGTTTAACTATTAAAGAAGTTAAAAACACTAATAATAAAAAATATAAGGCTGATCCGATGCCTCCTAATAAACTACCGTAAAAGTAACTATAATTATTAGAAAAAATACCAACTATCAGAGTAATAACATCAATAATTAATATTATACCAAATAGTTGTATTAAAAGTTTTCTAATTAAAGGGCTTTTAGTTGTCGTAATTGTCTGTTCCAAAAATACGATCTCCAGCATCACCTAAACCAGGACAAATATAACCGATATCATTTAATTGACGATCTAAAACAGCAGAATAAACTGTTACTTCAGGATGGTCTTTAAAAATTCTATCGATTCCTACTTGAGCCGAAATAATCGCACAAATAGAAATATTTTTATAACCTAATTCTTTAACTTTTTCAATGGCAAAAACAGCGCTTCCACCAGTTGCAAGCATTGGATCAAGAATAATAACTGTAGCGTTTTTGTCGACTTTAGGTAATTTATCATAATAATATTCTGGATTTAAAGTTTCTTCATTACGTTGAACTCCAATAAATCCTACTCGAGAATTAGGAATAATGCTTCTAGCACCTTCCAACATCCCTAAACCAGCTCTTAATATAGGTACTAATATAATTGGATATTTCAATTCATATCCAGTAGTTTTTTCGTTAGGCGTATCAATAGTAGTCTCTTTCAATTGAATCTCGGGACTAATATGTGCCATTAATAAACTGCTTATTTCAACAACATTTTTATTGAAATCAGCAAAACCAGTATTTACATTTCTTAATTTAGATACTTTTAATTTGATTAAATTATCATTAATAATGATTGACTTGTTAGTATTGTTCATATATTTACACCGCCTTGCTAAATATTTTACTCCTCTTTGTCTCAAAAGTTAAGTAAAACTTTATTTTTTTAAATTTTTTATTAATTTGATAACTTCTAATTTAGATTCAGCAATTATTTTTTTATCTTCTGAATTGCGTAAAACACGATTAATAATTTCAGCAACAGTTTTTCAAACATCACCATTTAACCCTTTAGTCGTCATCGCTGCTGTTCCTAATCTTAATCCTGATGTTATAAATGGTTTCTCAGGATCATTAGGGACTGTATTTTTATTTGATGTAATATTAATTTCATGTAATAATTCTTCAGCTTTTTTACCAGTTAATCCAGTAACACTTTTAACTTCCATTAGTAATAGGTGATTTTCAGTACCACCTGAAATAATTGGAAATCCTAAAGATTTTAAAGCTGTTGCGAAAATATTACAATTATTTACAACGTTTTGCATATATTTTTTAAATTCTGGACTACTAGCTTCTTTGAAACAAATCGCTTTAGCAGCAATAATATGTTCTAAAGGTCCACCTTGAAGTCCTGGGAAAATAGCGCTATTAACTTTTTTAGCAACTTCAGCACTATTAGTTAAAATTAATCCTCCACGAGGTCCTCTTAATGTTTTGTGCGTTGTTGTAGTTACTACATCAGCATAAGGTAATGGTGATTGATGTAGTCCAGCTACTACTAATCCAGCGATATGTGCAATATCAGCCATTAATAAAGCGCCAACTTTATCAGCTATTTCACGAAATTTAGAAAAATCTATTAAACGTGGATAAGCACTAGCTCCGGCAATAATTAATTTTGGTTTTTCAGCTTGGGCAATTCTTAATACTTCATCATAATCGATAAAACCATTTTTATCGACACCATAAGTAGCACTTTTATAATAATTACCTGACATGTTTAATTTGTAACCATGTGTTAAATGTCCACCAGCATCTAAAGCCATTCCTAAAATTTTATCTCCAGGATTTAATAATCCAAAAAATGCTGCTGCATTTGCTTGTGATCCTGAATGAGGTTGCACGTTTGCAAAGTTAGCATTAAAGATTTTTTTAGCACGGTCGATTGCAGCTTGTTCAATTAAATCAACATATTCGCATCCACCATAATAACGTCTACCTGGATAACCTTCGGCATATTTATTAGTTAAGATTGAGCCAGCTGCTTTCATAACATCTTCGCTACAAAAATTTTCACTAGCAATTAATTCGATATGATTGTCTTGGCGTTTTTGTTCTAGTTCAATATATTTTTCTATTTCTTTATCATTTAGTTTCAACATTTTAAATCTCCATTTTATTTATTTTATAAATTATTTAATTCTTCTACTCGTCTTCCGTGACGAGGATGTCCTACATCAAATTTTGTATTTAAAAATTTATCAACAATTAACTTAGCTGTTTCAAAATCTGTAAATCTACCTGCTAAAGCAAGCATATTAGCATTGTTATGTTCGCGTGCTAGTTCTGCTAATTCTGGAGCATATACTAAAGCACAACGAATCCCTTTGATTTTATTTGCAGCAATGCTGATTCCGATTCCAGAACCACAAACAACGATCCCAATATCATCTTTCGATTGGTCGATTGTTTCAGCAACTTTTTTACCATATTGAGGATAATCAACTGAGTTAGTATCAGTCGTTCCTAAATCGTTAACGTTGTAATTTTGTTCGATTAAATATTGAGCGATTTGTGCTTTCAACGGAAATCCAGCATGATCTGATCCAATATATATTTTTGGTTTTTGATTATTTGACATTTTTATCAACCTCTTTTATTACTAAATTACCTTGACGAATAATTTTTAAATCGTAACTATTTATAATTGTTGAACTAATTCCGTTATTTATAGTTCCCCCAACATAACAAGCTACTTTATCTCTAAAAGTTTTTTTAGCTTCTGCTTTATTAATGAAAGGTGGCTTACCACTAAGATTTGCGCTCGTTAAATAAAGCGGGCCGACGCGTGCGATTATTTTATTCAATAAATTATTTTTAACTCATCTAAGCGCTGTATCGCCACAAATAATCGTTAGTTCACCAGGCCAATATCTTTTCATTAACTTTAAAGCGTTATCATTAACTTTAAAAAATTTCTGCGCCATTGCAATACTATTAACTGCTACAGGTAATTTTTTAGAATGATCGCGTTTTTTTAAATCATAAATTTTTTGATTAACTAACTTATCATCATATTTACCAATTACGCCAAAAACAGTATCAGTCGGTAAAATTATTAATTTTTGATTTTCTAAATTTTGACAAATTTTTTTAAATTTAAATATCATTAAAATTCAATCCCTCGACGAGCTACTAATTTATCAGTATCGTAATAATGTTTTTCAGATACGACTTTACTAATTAGATTAGCAACTTCGTGCAAATTTTGATGTAAGTTATGTCCTGATATTAAAATTTCTTTTTTGTTAGAATTAGTTTTTAAAATTTCAATGATACGTTCTTCGCTAACTAATTTATTTGTTATACAATCACTTAATTCATCGCATAGTAACATATCAATCGTATTATCTTTTACTAACTCAGCAAACTTATCGATTCCAATAGCAGTGTCTTTTTTTAATTGAACTCGCTCAGAGTCATTCATTTCTCAAATAAATTTTTTATTATTAAAATGAAAATCTTCGATTTCAATTCCTAAACTCGCTAAAATTTTATTTTCAGAAGTTGGTCTGTTTTTCAAAAATCGAAGATATTTAACTTTCATTCCTGCTCCTAATGCGCGAATGGCACTACCGTTCAAAATTGAAGTTTTACCTTTACCCATTCCATAATAAATATGAATCATAAATTTAACCTCAGTTGATTATTTAAGATTATTAAAGACGATTAAATTTCGTCATTTATCGGCATAATCTTTTGAAAATTGATAATTGTTAAAATTATATTTAATTAACAACGCTTCGATAGCATCTTTTTGGAATGCCCCCATTTCAAATCCCATCATAAATTTAGGATTTAAAATTTTACGAGCATTTTTAAAAATGTTTTCATAATAAACTAATCCAGTTTCGCCACCAAAAAGAGCTACGTCTGGTTCATGGTCTAAAACACGATTACTCATTATTTTAGTTTCATCGCGCGAAATGTATGGCGGATTTGAAACTAAAATATCAAATTTCATCTTATTTTCAACAAAGTAATTTAACATGTCTGAATGTAAAAAAGTTACATTAGCATCGTTTATTTTATTGTTTTCATTAGCTAAAGCTAAAGCATCATCATCGATATCACTAGCTCAAATTGATGAATTTGTAATTTCCTTATTTAAAGCGATTGCAATAATACCGCTACCGGTACCAATATCTACAATTTTTAAATTTTGATTGTCGACAAAATATTCATCACTATGATTAATAATTTTTTCAACTAATAATTCCGTTTCGTATCGCGGAATTAAAGCACGACTATCAATTTTAAAATCATAACCGTAAAAATACACTTCACCGATAATGTACTGGATTGGTTCACCTTTTAAAAATCGATCTAAAGCATTAAAATATTCTTTATCTGAAAAATCGATATTTTTATCTAAATTTTGATATAACTCATTTTGATTTAATTTTGTAAAATATAATAATAAAGTTCTAGCAATATTTGCGTTTTCATTAGCAACTTCTAATTTATTAGTTGCTTGCTTTATTAATTCTTGAAAAGTTATTTTATTCAAAACTTGCCAATCTTAAACGTTGATCTTCAGCAATTAATGAGTTAATTATTTCGTCTATTTTACCAGTCATAACTTGATCAAGTTTATTTAAAGTTAAACCAGTACGGTGGTCAGTAACTCGATTTTGGGGATAATTATAAGTACGAATCTTTTCAGAACGTGACCCTTTTCCAGCTGCTGCTCTAATTCCAGACATTTTTTCATTTTGTTTTTCTAATTCAAAATTATAAATTTTTGCACGTAATGCTTGCATTGCTTTATCTTTATTAGAATGTTGTGAACGTCCATCTTGAGAAGTCGCTACTAATCCTGTTGGTAAATGCGTTACTCTAACAGCAGAATCGGTAGTATTAACGTGTTGACCTCCAGCTCCTCCTGATCGATAAGTATCGATTTTTAAATCTTGAGGATTTATTTGAACTTCAACATCATTAACTTCAGGTAGAACTGTTACTGTTGCCGTTGAAGTATGAACTCTTCCTTGCGATTCGGTCTGAGGAACTCGTTGAACACGGTGGACACCAGTTTCGAATTTCATTTTAGAAAAAACGTTTTCACCATTTAATTCAAATGATATTTGTGAAAAAGCACCATTCAATGTATGACGAATTTCTAAAACTTTTAAGTTTCATTTTTGGTTCTCAGCATATTGAGCATACATTTTGTAAAGATCTCCAGCAAAGATATTTGCTTCGTCTCCTCCAGTTGCTCCTCTGATTTCAATAATAACGTTTCTTTCATCATGTTCATCTTTAGGTAATAAAAGAACTTCAATTTCTTTTGATAAAGTTTCTAATAAAGGTTCTATTATTTTAATCTCTTCTTTAGCCATTTCAATTAATTCATGATCTTTTTCAGTTTTTAAAATTAATTTAGCTTCTTGTAGTTGATCATTTGCAGAAACGTATTTTTTATAAATTTCAACTACTTTTTTAACACTAGAAATTTCTTTGTTTAAAGAACTGTATTTTTTAATATTAACCATTACTTCTGGGCTTAATAGTTCTTCTGAAATTTGTTCGTAACGATCGACAATTAATTTTAATTTTTGTAAATATTTTTTATCCATATTTTCTCACCGTCTAGTTATAATTTTTATTAATATAGTTATCTTATTATACCACTTTATTTTTTTAATATTTTAAGTTAAGTTAAAAAGATTAAAAAAAAACAAGTAATTATTTACTTGTTTTTTTATTATTTGAGACTTTTGCTAATTTAGCATTGAATTTCTCAACACGTCCGGCAACTTTCGCACCAACTTGTGTTCCTGTATAAAAAGGATGACAATTACCACATGTATCAACTTTTATACCTTCAATAACTGAACCTGTTTCAAATTTGTTATCACAGTTAACGCAATGAACAGTCACACGTTCATATTTGGGATGAGTGTTTTTTTTCATTATTATTTGCTCCTTTTTAAAATTAAAATGCTTTTATCATGTTAATCAATTCATAAACAATACAAATTAATTATTTACAATAAAGAATTTTAACATATTATAACTCAAAAATCAAATTTTATTTATGACGATTAAGCTTTATTGATAGAACCAAATAATTCTAGTTTTTCTTTAATCGTTGCTTTAATAGCATCTGAACCTGGTTTAAATAATTTACGAGGGTCAAATCCTTTACCTTGTTGGTCTTTGTTAGCTTCAATATATTTTCTTGTTGCTGCTGCAAATGATAACTGACATTCAGTATTAACATTAACTTTAGCAACTCCAAGTTCGATCGCTTCTTTTACTTGTCCATCAGGAATTCCTGAACCACCATGTAAAACGATTCCGATATTTGCAGCTTTAGAAATTTCTCCTAAGCGTTCTAAGTTAAGACCTTTTCAGTTAGCTGGGTATGCTCCGTGAATATTTCCGATTCCAGCAGCTAAGAAATCAATTCCTAATTTAGTAATTGATATAGCATCTTTAGGATCTGCTAATTCACCATTTCCAACAACACCGTCTTCTTCTCCACCGATTGAACCAATTTCAGCTTCAACTGAAATATTTTTAGGATGCGCTTTAGCAACAACTTTTTCTGTTTTTGTTAAATTTTCCGCAATATCTAAATGATGACCATCGAACATTACTGAAGTAAATCCAGCATCACAAGCAGCAAGTGCTCCTTCATAAGTTCCGTGATCTAAATGTAGAGCTACTGGAACTGTGATGTTCATGTGAGCCATTAAATCAATTGTCATGTCGGCAACTGTTTTATAACCACCCATATATTTACAAGCACCTTCAGATACACCGATAATAATTGGCGCTTTATTTTCTTGAGCAGCTTCTAAAATAGCTTTTGTTCATTCTAAATTATTAGTATTTATGTGAGCAATAGCATATTTTCCTGCATACGCTTTTGCAATCATATCTTTTGCATTAACTAGTTTCATTTGAAAAACTCCTAAATTTGTTTTTTTTTAATTAAGTTTTGTTTTTATTACAATAACTATTATATATTATACAATAAAAGTTAAAATAAAATTAATTATATTTTTATTAGTGTTTTTGATTTTTAAAGCCAGCTTCAATTAAACTTTTAAAAAGCGGATTTGGCTTGTTAGGTCGTGAATTGAATTCTGGATGCGCTTGTGTAGCGATGAAAAATGGATGATTTTTTAATTCAATCATTTCTACTAAGTTTTCTTTTTGACTTTTTCCAGAAAATATTAAATCACTATTTTCGAAATTGTCATTAAATTTATTATTAAATTCAAAACGATGACGATGACGTTCTGAAATAACTAAACTACCATAAGTTTTGGCTGCTAAACTATTTACCGTTAAATTAGTTTTAAATTCACCAAGTCTTAAAGTTCCTCCGATATTATCATTCGATTTTTTACCTCTAACGATATCGATCACTGGATATTTCGTATTGGGATCGAATTCTGTTGAATTAGCATTAGTCATTTTTAAAACATTTCTAGCGAATTCAATAATAGCAACTTGCATTCCTAAACAAATTCCTAAATAAGGAACTTTATTTTCACGTGCAAATTGAGCTGCTAAAATTTTACCTTCAACACCACGAATTCCAAAACCACCACATACTAAAATAGCATCTATATTAGAAAATATTTCTTGATAATTATTAATATTAGTTTCTTCTGAATTGATTCATTTAATATTAACTTTTTTACCAATTTCAGCCGAAGCATGCATAATTGATTCTTTAACTGATAAATAAGCATCTTTTAAAACTGTGTATTTACCTACTAGACCTATCGTGATAATAGATTTACTGTCGCTAGTATGTTGACTTTTTATTTTATAAGATTCTCATTTAGTAGGTTTAGATATTTCAGTTACCGACATTGATAAAGCTGATAATATTGCTTTTTCAATACCTTGACTATGTAACACTAAAGGTACTTCATAGATTGATTTTACATCAGGAGCAAAGAAAATACGTTCTTCTTTGATATATGTAAAGCGTGCTAATTTAGCTTTAATGTCATAACTTAATTTTTCTTCTGAACGTAAAATTAAAATATCGGGATTAATTCCAAAAGAACGTAAAGATTGAATTGAATGTTGAGTTGGTTTAGTTTTAGCTTCTCCAGCTGCTTTAATAATTGGCACTAGCGTGTTATGGATAATTAAAACATCGTTTTCATTTTCCATTTTAATTTGACGCATCGTTTCGATGTATGGTAGTGATTCGATATCACCAACAGTGCCACCAATTTCAATAATTAAAAAATCGACAGGATTGTTTTTTTGTAATTTATAAATATAATTTTTAATTTCATTAGTAACATGAGGAATAACTTGAACTGTTTTACCCAAGTATTCGCCTTTACGTTCTTTTTTTAAAACATCACTATAAATTTTACCCGTTGTAATATTGTCTGATTTTTTTGCTGATACTCCTGAAAATCTTTCATAATGTCCTAAATCTAAATCAGTTTCTGCACCATCATCTGTTACATAAACTTCACCATGTTGAAATG
>JABABV010000060.1 GCA_014238055.1 Mycoplasmatales bacterium
ACCTCCTTTCTAAGGATGTTTCTAGTCTCTCAAGCTTGCTTAAGACGTGAAACACTTAGCAACGGCAGCAAACAAAGCTGCCAATCAATCGGACCGAGCCGTCCTCATATCTCTTCAGCAATCACAGACCTACCGGTCTGTCTGGGTCGGTAGCTCAGGTGGTTAGAGCGCACGCCTGATAAGCGTGAGGTCGGAGGTTCAAGTCCTCCTCGACCCACCATTTTATAATCTCTCTTTAAGTCCTAGGGTAAATGAATATCTGTTTTTGACAGATTTTGTTTTTTGAAATTGTGAAGATGTTTTTTGCGTTTGTAGTTGGGTTACTGGTAGTTCCTTATTGGTAGCTGTTAACAACTGCGAACATAATATAGTGTCATGTTTGATTTTTTGTGATGAGAAATCAAACGGACATGCTGAAATGATCTTTCATATTGGCTGCTGGTATTGCTGGGCTTCCCCGCTTGGTTAATGCCGATAATTCAAGGTGGCTTACAGAGATTTTATCTCTGGATATGGAGGAGTTCTCAAGTGAACTAAGAGCATTTAGTGGATGCCTTGGCGTATAGAGGCGATGAAGGACGTGACAGGCTGCGAAAAGCTGCGGTGAGGTGCCAGTAATCTTTGACCCGCAGATATCCGAATGGGG
>JABABV010000061.1 GCA_014238055.1 Mycoplasmatales bacterium
AATTCTTTACTAAGCATTTTAAAACAAAAGTGTATAGCCAGGAATAAAATCTACATGAATATATTGCAGTAATCTACTTTCGGCTTTCAAAAAAAAAGGTTATTTAAGGCCTCTTCTAATAATTTCAATAAAACTTAACCGAATCAATGCATTATTATAAACTAGGGCTTTACTGATGGGCAATACATTCATATTTTGCGTTTAACTTTTGTGGTACAAATATTACAAGACGAAATATTCAGATATGTAACATTAAAAAGTTTTTTTTGTTTTTTTAAATAAAATTTAAATATTAATTGGAAGATTTAGAGGGCAACAAATACTTGAAGTTCCATAGTATATGGTTATGTGAAATTCCCTTGGTGGGCAACAATTAAAACACAATTAAATTATAAATAATATATTAGGATGCATATATATACTGAGATGAAAAAGAAACGCGCCTTTTTAAAAAGTGCAATATTTCCAAAACGGGTTATCAGAAAAAGATAAAACTTTCTCAGAATACTAACAAGATAATGTATGTGTGTTAGAAATTAAAAATGATAAATCTAACATCCGTGAAGTATCCCCCTTTTGGGGAGGTGAAAACCCCTAAATCAACTGAAAGGGAATTACGGGATCGGTGCTAAAACGGTTTTTCA
>JABABV010000062.1 GCA_014238055.1 Mycoplasmatales bacterium
TCTAAATTTAAAATTCTTTCTCTTGTGAACATAACCATAATCATAATTTATTACTCCATCACGATCTAAAAATGCACCAGGTTTTTCAAAATAGTTTTTTAATAATTTTTCTGAAATTTTTAAATATTTTGGTGTTCCAATATCCAAAAAAAAATTTTTATAAATTTTACCTAATAATAATTTTTTGTTTATATCAATGATATGAATTTCATCAACACCTCTTATTATTTTTTGAGTTTTTAAAATTTTCAGTTTCATATAACTTGTTTGTTTTTATACTTATGCAATAGAAATTTGGAAACTAGATTTAACTATAACCTTTTTACAATATCCGCATGGATTATTTTAAAATTTTATCATGCATTTGCAAATTTTCAACTTTTGAGAAACAAAGTTTTTGTTCGATGAAATCATCACAACTCATCGGTAAAATCTCTGAAATATGTTTTCCGAACTATTTGATTTTTCAATGGGTATATATATCTTACTCTCAAACAATCATACTATTCTAATGAATATTTTCTATTATATGATCGACTTTACTAAAAAGCCAAAATTTTGAGATATTTGTACAATTCTTCACTTTTCTGTTGATCCATAGTCCGAAATATATTTATACTAGTTACGTAATAACCCGACAAAT
>JABABV010000063.1 GCA_014238055.1 Mycoplasmatales bacterium
CAAAAAATTCTATAATAAAGAAGTAGATTTAATTCGTGACCCAGATGTATTAGATACTTGGTTTTCATCAGGCTTATGGCCTTTTGCTACATTAGGGTGGCCTGATAATAAAGAATATGTTGAAAAATTTTACCCAACATCAGTACTTGTTACAGGATTTGATATTATATTTTTTTGGGTAGCTCGTATGATTATGTTTGGAATGGAGTTTCTAGACAAAGAACCTTTTAAAGATATTTATGTTCACGCACTTGTTAAAGATGAGAAGGGACAAAAAATGTCTAAATCTAAAGGAAACGTAATTAACCCTTTAGATTTAATTGAAAAATATAGTGCAGATGCTTTAAGATTTACTTTACTTTCAATGGCATCACCTGGAACAGATGTAAAACTTTCTGAAGATAGAGTTAAAGGTTATAGAAATTTTTTAAATAAATTATGGAATGCAAATAATTTTTTAATTACCAATAATTGTGATTTTTCTAAAACTGAAGAAAAACCAAGTTTATCAATTAATATTAATAAATGGATTTATTCTGAACTTATAGAAACTAAAAATAAAATTGAAAAAAATTTAAAAGATTACAGGTTTGAAAAAAAAAAAAAAAACGCTTATCAATTCACTTGGCACTCTTATTGTG
>JABABV010000064.1 GCA_014238055.1 Mycoplasmatales bacterium
ATCCAAAATACAAACAGTTCTGTGGCAAAAAAGCAATTAATCCATTAAACGGTAAGTTGTTACCCATATTAGCAGACGAGTACGTTGACAAGGAATTTGGTACAGGAGTTATGAAGTGTACTCCAGCGCACGATTTTAATGATTATGAATTAGGGAAAAAACACAAATTGGAATTCATCACTGTTTTTGATAAGGCAGGAAAATTAAATGAACAAACAGGCAATTACAAGAATATTGATAGATTCAAAGCAAGAAAATTAATAATTGAACTTTTTACTGAAAATAATCTAATAATAAAAACAGAATCTCAAACAAGCATTATTCCAAGA
This sequence comes from Mycoplasmatales bacterium, assembly GCA_014238055.1. Taxonomy (GTDB): domain Bacteria; phylum Bacillota_I; class Bacilli_A; order Mycoplasmatales; family JABABV01; genus JABABV01. The sequence continues at coordinate 330 of JABABV010000064.1, forward strand.
AGTCAAAGAACAAACTCCATTATTGAACCAAGAATTAGCGAGCAATGATTTTTAGCAACAAAACAAATGATAGTTGAAATGAAAAAATTGCAAAAAAATGACATTTCCGCTGCAAAATTTTGACCAAAACGATTTCTTTCCACTTTTAATAAATGATTTGAACAAGAACAAGACTGATGTATTTCAAGACAATTATTGTGAGGTCATAAAATACCTGTTTGATACGAAAGAAACGGAACAGAAGTTATCGCATCCATTTCCAAACCTATATCTGACAAAGATTTTACACAAGATCCAGATGTTTTG
>JABABV010000065.1 GCA_014238055.1 Mycoplasmatales bacterium
ACAGATGCTGCCGATATCAACTTCTTTACCTTTATTGTTAGTTACATTAAAATTTAAATTTGTTTCTACGCAAAATCCATCATAATAAGCAAGTCCTCTAACGATGGTTAAATTAGTTTTTATTTGATCAAAATAATCTCCGTAACTTAAAATCTTTAATAGATCTTCTAACTCCTTTATTCCTTCTTGTGATAAAGGATTTTTTAAATTATTTTATAATCAATAATCATTTTAAATGTTGTGGAGATAATATTCTTGATTATGATGATTCATCTGATGAGGAAAATAGAAGATATACCGCAATAAATTTGCTAAAAGAATATATTGATAATAATCTTTCGAATAATAATGTAATAGTGTTGGGCGATTTAAATGATGACATTGCTGAAGCACCGCCAAATAATGTATTCCAGGAAGTTTTAGATGATTCCACTCATTACCATTTTGCAGACCTTGAAATTGCTCAAGGAAATAACTCAGAATGGTCATTCCCTAATTGGCCGTCCCATCTTGACCATATTTTAATTACTGATGAATTATTTAATGACCCAAATAATTCATCAGTTGAAACAATAAAAATTGATGAATATCTTGATGGTGGTTGGAATGAGTATGATCAGAATATTTCGGATCA
>JABABV010000066.1 GCA_014238055.1 Mycoplasmatales bacterium
CTAAAATTAGTACAACTGATATTATAAATAAAATTAATTCAATTGAATAAAATTATTTCAATTGAATAAAATAATTCAAATAAGTAATTAAGTTTAAATAAATTTATTTAAAAATGAATTTAAATAAATTATTTCTAAATTATTGTAAAAAAAATAATTTAGAAACTAATCATAATCAGTTAAATCTAATAGAAGAACTTAATTTATTTTACAATCAGAGCTTTAGTAAATCATTTTTAAAAAAAATATTTACTAAAAAAAATAAAAAAAATTGCTGAAAAAAAAGAGGATATTATAAAAATTATAAATAGATTAATTTGATTATTTTTCTGATTAAAGGTTTTTTTAATATAAAAAAATAATAACGAAGAGACAGCTATAAAAATAATTACTTCAGATCTTAATAAATTCGAAAGAAAATATTTGATTAAAAAGGGGCGTTCTGTTGCCAGGTGCCTGGATCTTATGACAGAATTGTAGCTATCGTAAGGAACACGATAACTAGAGACCAAGAAGAAAAAAATAAGATTTTTGTCATATATTAATTAATAAATGGACATATTGCATTATTAAACAATAAATAGCAAAACTTTTTTATGTTAACTTATGTACAAGTTTTAGAGTTCTATC
>JABABV010000067.1 GCA_014238055.1 Mycoplasmatales bacterium
GCTGGCTTGTTGCAAAGGTTTACGAACCCCTGGTCCATGCCATCAGGGCATCTTCTGATAGATGCTACACTAAAAATCTGATTGAAATATTATAATTCGATTTGTTATTTTTTTAAATATCGTGATTTTTCACAACCCTGGTTTATACTGTATTTGTATAAGTGACATCTGAAGCAATGTAGAATTGTATATTTTACTTTATCTTCTGAAAAATTGTATTCAGAATTGAGCACAAAAACATTGATATTTCCGAATTATCAAATTAGGAATGTTCAAAATATTATTTACCAAAATCCAGACACATACACTCTGTAAATCAGTCTATTGCGACGTCATTTTATGTATAGTTTTCTCTTTCGTGTAATCATTTTCAATTATGTAATTTTTTAACTGGATTTATTTGTTTCCAGAATGTATGCAGCATGCGTGATTATTTGTTTATGGATGACGTATTATGAACTGTTTGTACAGAAAGTAATGTCTGTACAGAAATATATTGTATCACGCTGTTTATAACATTAACTAATTAAAAATTTAAATGGCTTTTACGATGTCATTCGGAAAATTTTCGATAACATAGACGTCTTCCATAGTTTGTCTGAAGAAATATTGCAGAGCATGTGAAGGAG
>JABABV010000068.1 GCA_014238055.1 Mycoplasmatales bacterium
CGAAGTCAAAAAATGTCCAGGCGTCATAAAAATTTTGGTCCCCTGCGCCGGCGTCGGGAGATTAGTTTACGAATTATTAAAAGAAAATTATGAAGTCGAGTTTAACGAAATCAACTCCTTGTTTAATATTTTTTTTTAATCTATTAAGCATATAAGAAGAAATTTTTTTTGCAGTTACTTTGTCACAAAAAGTTACTCCAGAGTTAAAATAACCATGCGATTTTTCTAATTTATTAATATCTAAAAAATCTTTTTTTACCAATAATCCTTGATTGTTAATTTCGATTATAAGAACATTATTAACTATCAATTTTTCTTTACCTAATTTAAATATAGTAGATTCAATTTGTTTCCGTTCAATATAAATCCAAACATCATTATCAAAAGTACTTTTTGTCGATGGTGGACCGAGAAATTTGACGATATCATTTTTATTTGTCGTATTTAAAACTAATTTTTCTTGTTTTTTTTCTAATAAATTAACACCATGGTGTTTTATTGCTTTATTAAATGAGCAATTTGCAATACATAAAAATATAATAATAAAATAAATTTTATTCATGAACAATAAATATATAAATATTTATAATAATTTAGTCAATTTAACTAGAAATAAAAATTTATATAA
>JABABV010000069.1 GCA_014238055.1 Mycoplasmatales bacterium
GGTTTTTAGCCGGAAACCAACTTTAATTTTCTTTTTTTTCTAACTCATGTTATACATGTACCAGATCTTATATTAAAAAAAATAGTGATCAAAAAATTGCATTGGAATTAATTAAAGCTAAATTTTTTTCAAAACAAACTAAAATGATTTGTCTAGCTGATGACTCGGGTTTGGAAATAGATCTATTAAACAGTGAACCAGGTATTTATTCTGCTAGATGGGCTGGAAAAAATAATAATTTTAATTTATTTATATCAATTCCAATATAATTTGCTAATATGATACAACGATTCATTATAGATGTAGCTCTTGTGGTACCTTGTAATGATTCTATATAATAATTTGTTAAATCTTTATTAATACTTTTATCTATATCCAATGTCTGTTGTAAAAGATTCATTTTTTTATAATTGACATGTACATCATTTATGAAGTTTTTTAATTTATTCCTTATATATATTAGATTATCATCATCATTAGTGCAATATGCTAATAAATAATAAATTGGAATAATAGTTTGTTTAGATAATAATTCATCATTATCATTGAACATTTTTAACATGTTATCTAATGTATGTTTAGTTTTTAATATGATGTCCTGAGATAATAAATTACTAATAAAATAT
>JABABV010000006.1 GCA_014238055.1 Mycoplasmatales bacterium
TTAAATACGACAAAACTAAATTATATAATATTTCAGAATGAACTTTTAAAACTACCCAACAATTACAATCTTATCCAAAATGAAAGAGTATTTATGAAATTCAAATAAAGTTAGTTGATAATTTTCATGATCTTGAAAAACAAAATTGATTATCATCTGTTGGTGATAATGCCGATTTCAAAAAACAAGCTCAAGATCGTGAATTTTCAATGGATGATGTTTTAAATAAAACTGGTTATAGCAATCATTCAACTCCTACATCTTCAGGAACAGATGTTATAAATCCCATTAAAGGCGGCTACGGTTATCAAGGTAAAGCGTCATTTGATTTCACAGTGCATTTAAAAGACGGTACAAATCCAACTTATGCATTAAGTATATATATTAGTTTTAGATACAAAAACACTATTACTAAAACTGGTGCTGGTAATGCTTTTCATCATACTTGAGATGGGGTAGCTATTCATACTTAATATGGAGTTGTTAAGTAATAGCTAATATTTAAAATAAAAAATGAGGTTTCAATAATGAAAAATAAAATATTTAAATTATTTAGTATTTCGTTAAGTGTAGCTTCAATTAGTGCAACATCTTTTGCAATCGTTAGTTGTGGAAATAAAAATAAAAATAGTTGAAACGATTTTAAAACAAAAGCTTTAAGTGAATCAGCTATGCGTATTATCGCTGCCACTAAACCTGCTAATTGGAGTGATGTAAATTTTTCAGAAATATCTATGAAAACTATTGTCAATAGCGCTTCAAAATCAATCATCGCTACTATTAATAGAAATGTTCAATATAAAAATCTTACTACAGCAGTTTTTGAAATCGATTTTATGCCAAAAACTGCATATAATGTTAATAATTGAAAATGCACAATTCCTCCAGAACCATCAACTTATTTATGATCAAGCTTTAAACGCTTAGCTTTATGGGTATCGGCAAATGATTTATTAACACAAGCTAGAAAAGCAAGTAATTGAAAAGATTTAAAATGACCTTACGGAAATAGAAATCAAAACGTTTGAATCACAAAAGACCAACCTCAGTTTGATATTTATGGTGGAGCTGGTGTGAGCGATCCTTACAAAGGGATGTCTGGAGAGCCAACTGCTGACGAAACTAATCGCACAGTTACAGCAATCATTTCAAAAAAACACCAAGAGGGACTTTACGCTTCCGATCCAATCGAAGCTACTATTAAATACGACAAAACTAAATTATATAATATTTCAGAATGAACTTTTAAAACTACTCAACAATTACAATCTTATCCAAAATGAAAGAGTATTTATATTGATCAATCAAAAGCAAAAGTAGTTAATGACTTTAGTAATTTTGAAAATAATAATTGAATAGATTCTATTGATGGTAATACAAATTTTCAAAAACAAGCTCGAGATCGTGAATTTTCAATCGATGACATTTTAAATAAAACTGGTTTTAGCGATCATTCCAAACCTGTATATGTAGGAGATTCTATTATAAAACCTATTGGAGGCGGATATCAAGCTAAATTAGTGTTTAATTTTAAAGCACCATTAAGTTGAGTTCGTCGTTATTCACTAAGTCTATATATTAATTTTAAATATCAAGATCCAAATGATAAAAACGGACCCGGAAACGCTTTTAATTACACTTGATTTGCCGTTACCGGAAAATTGATTGATTAATATTAATAATTTATAAAACCAGAACAGTAATAGTAAATATAAAAACGAGGTTTTAATTATGAAGAATAAAATATTTAAATTATTTAGTATTTCCTTAAGTGTAGCTTCAATTAGTGTCACATCTTTTGCGATCGTTAGTTGTGGTAATAAAGATAAAAACAAAAATAGTTGGAATGATTTTAACGTAAAAGCTTTAAATGAATCAGCTATGAGTATCATCGCTGTCGCTAAACCTGCTAATTGGAGTGATGTAGACCTTTCAGAATTATCTATGAAAATTACTGCCAATAGCGTTGAAAAATCAATCACCGCCACTATGGATAGAACTGTTCAATACGAAAACCTTACTACAGCAGTTTTTGAAATCGATTTTATACCAGGAACTGCATATAATGTTAATAATTGAGAATGCACAATTATTCCAAAACCAGTAACGTATTCATGATCAGGTTTTAAAGACTTAACTAAAAAAGTCTCTGCAAGTGATTTATTAGCACAAGCTAAAAGATCAAGTAATTGAAAAGATTTAAAATGAACTTATGGAACTGATCAACAAAACGTTTGAGTTGCAAAAGACCAACCTGAATTTGATATATACGGCGGGAATGGCGGAAACGATCCTTACAAAGGGATGGCCGGAGAACCAACTGTTGACGAAACTAATCACACAGTTACAGCAATCATTTCTAAGAAAAACCAAGAAGGACTTTACGATTCCGATCCAATCGAAGCTACTATAAAATATAATGAAGATCAATTTTATAATATTTCAGGATGAACTTTTAAAACTACTGAACAATTACAATCTTATCCAAAATGAAAAAGTATTTATCGTGATCAAATAAACATGGTTAGTGACTTTAACAATTTCGAAAATAATAATTGATTAGAATCTGTTAACGATAATACGGAATTTCAAAAACAAGCTCGAAATCGTGTTTTTTCAATCGATGATGTTTTAAATAAAACCGGTTACAGTGCTCATAACAAACTTAATACAATTTCAAGCGATCCTGATATAATTGCTATTGTAGGTGGGTATGAAGGTAAAACACAATTTAATTTCGGAGCAGGCGAAAGCCAAGTAGCTTATTATACTCTAATCGCGCATATTAAATTTAAATACCAAGATCCCACTAATCTAAATGGTCCAGGAACAGCTTTTCACCATACTTGATTCGGTGAAGTTAAATATCAAAAATAAAAATAAAATATTTAAATTATTTAGCACTCATAGAAAACATACACACTCCGACTCGCAAAAACCTGAAACAAAAGATCTTACAAATAGTAAGCGAGCCAATTTGACTTTTATTTTGCAGCGGGTACTTTTTATACGATAACTATGTTTATTGATTTTAAATACCAAGACCGTGTTAACACAGATGGACCTGGAAACGCTTTTAATCATACTTGAAGTGGCAGTGTTAGATTGACTTAGCAAACAATGTAATAAAAATAAAAACTTCGCATTGAAGCGAAGTTTTTATTTTAAATATATTTATCTTTCCATTTGTTTAAAAATAGAATTAATTATTGGTTGAAAAAAGAGAAATAAACCAAAATTAATAGAAATGTTTAATAAATTAAACGGGAACGATATTTCTCATAATATTTTAAAAGTACCAAATTGGAAACTCCCAAAATATAAAGGATATAAAATAAATTGATCAGCGAAAACCATCACAACTGATGCCCCTACTACTGTTACAATAATAGCTGATGCTAATAATGTAAAATTTTTAGGAGAATTGTTTATGCGTTTTTTGTTAACAATTTCATTTTCGACTCCAGATAAATCTATGTTGTCGTCGTCTAATTTATTAAATTTTCCAATAAATCTAATTGATAAATTTCAAAATGTTATGATCGAAATTATAACTAAAGCATTAGCTATCCCACCAATCAAAGTTCCTGAAATTAATATAGTTAACACTCCGTGAAGAACGGCTGCTAAAAACACTAATCAAAAATCAACTAAATAAAGGCAATAATAAATATCATAAATCCAATATCAAAAGATCCTGTATTGCTAACTCTAAATAATTTTAAAGAGAAAGTTGATACTATCATTGATAAAGCTAATAATAATCCCATAATTGATAATTCTAATAAATATCTGTGGTTAGTTTTTTCTTTTTTCGGATTTTTAATTAAATATTGTAATAAATTCATATGATAATTCCTTCTTTAACGTTTTGCTTGTATTGTGAATACGTTAATTATCATATATAACTTTCATAATTGTTTGTTTAAATACGCTCATAAAAGTAGTTTTATTTTTTAAAATTAATTAAACTGTGTATTTATCGGGAAATTCTTTTTTCATTTTAGTTAAAAATTCTGCTTTAGGCAGTTTACTATATTTAGTAAATAATTCTTGACAATGAGCATATTCTTTAATTGCTCAAGTTACGTTTTCGAATCCTTGAATATCAACTTTTTTATTTTGTAAGTTTTTATAATTTTCAAAGAAATCTTTAATTTCTGCTAAACGATGTTGATTTAGGTCGTCTAAATTATTAACATCATTTCAACGAGGATCACAATCGATAACACCAATTAATTTAGTGTCAGTTTCACCATCATCGATCATTTTCATAGCACCGATAATACGAGTAGGAACTTGACAACCAGGTGCAAAACTATGGTCTGAAATAATTAAAATGTCTAATTCATCGCCATCTCAATCAATTGTATTTTCAATATATCCATAATTATATGGATATACGTTAGCACCGTATAAAATTCTATCAACGATAACTTTTCCAGTTTCGCGATCAAATTCATATTTTATATTCGAACCTTTAGGGATATCTATAATTGCATTTACTAAATGTTTTTTCATGTTTAACTCCTTATATTAACTATAATATGTTATAATTTTTAATATATTTTGCTTATAATTCAATGAATATTTTAAGCTATTAGCCTAATATGCTTGGTTTTGCAAAAAATATTATAATATATATAATTATAAAAATAACAAAAATAATTTATGGAGCTATAAAATATGAATTTAAAACAATTTTTATTTAATAAAAAAATACATAATAAAATAGAAAAAAAAACTAACCATCAAATGATTATTGAAATAGCGATTACTAGTCTTTTATTAGCTCTATCGTTAATTGTTTCATTTGCATCTTTAGAAATACCTTTTGTTGTTGGCGGTTTTTTAAGATTTGACTTAGGTTTTTCAATTATTATTATTGCCCTTTATTTTGTTGATTTTTGATTAGTATTTTTAGCTGCTCTCGTTCACGGTTTAATGAGTCCTTTACTTTCTGGTTCAGGTGGAATTATTGGTGCATTAGGTAACACTGCCACTATCATTGCAATTATCACAATGCTACAATTATCAATTATGTTAGTTACTAAAATAAATCATAAAAATGATGATTTAAATAATTTATCTAATTATTTTTTATTTATTTTTATGATCATTTTAACAATTGTTGTTACTACAGTTATTCTAGTACTTTTAAATAAATTCTTATTTTTAAAATTATATGGTGCCGATTATTTAATTCATGATAACTATTTTTTATGAGCGGTTTTATTTCCGTTCAACATTATCAACATTAGTTTAAATATTTTATTATGTATGGTTATAAAACCAGTTACAGACCAAGTTACTAAACATATGAATTAATTTTATATATAATTATATACAAGTAAATAAAAACATTATAATTAAAATATAAGAGGAGTTGATTAGTTTGTCAAAAGAAGATAATAAAAATAATACTAGAATTTCTAAATATAAAAAATTACGTTCTCAAATAGATAATAATTTTTTAAATTTAACAAACCAAGCAAACATCCCTTCTAACAAAGAAGAAAATATTGATTATTATAATAGTAAAAATTATTTATTATTGAGCAAAGAAATTAAAGATCTTATTAAACGTTTAGAAAGAATTGCTCCTTATTTTGAATTTTATATTACTGGCCAAACTGATTCTGTTGAAAATTCAATTAATGCATTAATGAAAAAAAACAATAGTTCAATTCACGCTGATGATATCGTTGCACCATCACCTTTAAGATATGATGTTTTAAACCAAATATTAGAATTTGAAAACAAAGTTATCGTTAATGAAGAACTATTATTTAATCGTAATAAAGAAATGTCTTTCAACGATGATAAAGAAAATTTAAAATTAATTATTAATGGATTAATTAATAATTCTAATAAACTACCAGAAAACATGTTTAAAAAACGAAATGAATTATTAGAGTTATTATTTAATATTATTAAAGAAAAAGAATCAAATACTAAAAACGAAACTCATTTAAATAAACTTAAAAAAGAATATTATAGTTTAATTAATGCTGATACTACTAAAATAGAGAAAAAAGAAATGATTAAGAAAAAAATTAATTATGATAGTAGCTTTATTAAAAAATTATTAATAATTTCAATTATTACTTCAATTATTACTTGTGTGACGTTAATTATTATTATCTTGACTTAATTATTTTTCAGGAGGTATTTTATGCTCAAAAACAATATTGTCATTGCAATTGATGGTCCGGCAGGATCTGGAAAATCTTCAATTGCTAAAATTATTGCTAAAAAATTTTCCTTTTTATATATTGATACTGGTGCAATGTATCGCGCCTTAACTTTAAAAGTTATCAATTTAAAAATTGATATAAACGATCAAAAAGCAATTCAAAATTTAGTTAATTCAACAACAATTAGTTATGACAAAGATGAAAACTTGTTAATTGATAAAAAATTAGTTACCGATGCTATTCGTCAACAAAAAATTACTGACTTAGTAAAAAAAATTGCGTCTAGTCAAATCATTAGGACTTTTTTAGTAGATATGCAAAGGATTATTGGTAAACAAAAAAATTCTATTATCGATGGTCGCGATATCGGAACTGTTGTTTTTCCTGATGCTGACTTAAAAATCTTTTTAACATCATCAGTTGAAGTACGAGCTCAAAGACGTCTCTTACAAAATCAAGAAAATAATATTAATTTAAACTATAATTTAAACGAAATAAAAACTATGATCAGCATACGCGATCAAAATGATACTAATCGTAAAATCGGAGCTTTAAAAATTGCTCAAGATGGTATCCTAGTTGATAGTAGTAAATTAACTTTTAAAGAAACAGAAGAAAAAATCATTAATTTAATGAAGCAAAAAGGTGTCATCAATGAAAAATAAATTATTAACAGTTGCATTAGTAGGAGCTCCCAACGTTGGAAAATCAACTTTATTTAATCGTTTAATTCGTGAACGTTTAGCAATCGTTGAAAATATTCCCGGCGTTACCCGAGATCGAATTTATGGAAAAGTCGATTGATTAACACGTAGATTTGCCGTTATCGATACTGGTGGTCTTGATGTTTTAGAAAGTGATTTACAAAAGCAAATTAGAATTCAAGTTAAAGTTGCTTTAGCGGAAGCAGATATTATTATTTTTGTAACTAATGCTCAATTAGGAATTACTAAAAATGATGAATCAATTGCTAAATTATTATTTAGAACTGATAAACGAGTAATTATTGCAGCTAATAAAGTTGATAATTCTAAAATAAAAGATCGTGCTACTGAATTTTATAGTTTAGGATTTAGTGAAGTTATTGGTGTTTCAGCAACTCATAGTATTGGTGTCAGTATTTTACTAGATAGCATCGTTAAAGATAGTCAAATGCAAAATGAAGTTATCGATAGTTCGTTATTAGCTTTTTCTGTTATTGGTCAACCTAACGTTGGAAAATCAAGTTTAGTTAATTCTCTTTTAAATCAAGAACGTAGTATCGTTAGTCCAATTCATGGAACTACTCGAGATGCGATTGATACTGAATTTATACGTAATAAAGAAAAATATTTAATTATTGATACTGCTGGAATTCGTAAAAAAGGAAAATTAATCGAAAAAGTTGAAAAATATTCTGTTTTAAGAGCTTTTAAAGCGATTGATCGTTCTGATATTGTCTTATTAGTGATCGAGGCAAATCGTGAAATTTCTGAACAAGATTTAAAAGTTGGTGGATATGCTTTCACTGCTGAAAAACCAGTTATTATTATCGTAAACAAATGAGATTTAATTAAAAAAGATTCTCATACGATGGCAGCTTTTACTAAGAAAATTTATGGAAAATTTAAATATTTAAGTTTTGCTCCAATTTTATTTACGAGTGCTTTAAGAAAAGAAAAATTAAATTTTATTTTCGATAAATTAGTTTTACTGAAGAAAAATTTAACTTTCAAAGTTAATACTAATACTCTTAATAGTATCGTTCAAGATGCTCAAATGTTAAACCAAACGCCCGACTTTAACGGTGGTCGTTTAAAAGTTTATTACGTTTCCCAAGTTAATGGTCGTGTACCGACTTTCATCTTTTTCTGTAATAGTCCTAAATATCTTCACTTTTCTTATAAACGTTATTTAGAAAATCAATTAAGAGAATATTTTGGATTTGAAGGAGTTTATATTAAATTAATTTTTAGAGAAAGTAAATAACTTAAAAAAGGATGTTTAAATAAAATGAATAAAATTACAATAATTGGTAGTGGTGCTTGAGGTACTGCTCTAGGACAAACTTTAGCTGATAATAAAAATGAAGTAATTATTTGAGGAATCGAAAAATCACAAATTGATGATATTAATAATAATCATAAAAATAGTCAATTTTTTCCAAACGTAGAATTAAATAATACTCTGAAAGCAACTTTAGATTTAAAAGCTGCTTTAACTAATACTAAAATAGTTGTTATTGCAATTCCTTCACCATTTATCAAACAAGTGATCAAACAAGTGATTGAAAATTTAGATCACAAAGTTTATTTTGTAAACGTTGCTAAAGGTTTTGAAAAAACTAGTCAACAATTAATGATTCCATTTTTAGAATCAATTATTCCTAGCGATAAAAAAGAAGCAATCATTTCTCTATTAGGACCGACTCATGCCGAAGAATTAGCTTTAAGAAATTTTACAGCGATTACTTCTGTAAGTAGCGATCTAAAAGCTGCCACTTTAATCCAAAATACGTTTAATAATGATTACTTTAGAGTTTATGTCCAAAGTGATATTATTGGTGCTGAATTAGGCGCTGCTTTAAAGAACCCAATAGCAATTGTTTCGGGAATTTTAAACGGTTATGGTTATGGTATCAACTCAATTGCAGCTTTACTTACTCGTGGTTTAGCTGAAATGAAACGTATTGGAATTGCTTTTGGCGCTAAGTCAGAAACGTTTAATGGTTTAACTGGAATCGGCGACCTTATCGTTACTGGAACTAGCAATTTGTCACGTAATTTTAATTTTGGAACTAAGATTGGCCAAGCTCAAGACGCTTCAAAAATATTAAGTCAAAATTCTAAAACAGTTGAAGGTGTTTTCGCTTGCAAAATCATCAAAGATAAAATCGCCGCTAAAGGACTAAAAATAAAAACACCAATTATAAACGCACTATACAATATTTTATATAATAACAAACCGATTATGAGTGAAATGAAACGACTAACTAATCGCGGATTGCTTCACGAATAGTAAAATACTATATTATTAATAACTTTTTGGGTATAATTATATTGTAAGGCCTTTAATTAAGTGCTTTAATAACCTTAAAAAATTTAAAATTATAGGGGGAAATTCATGAATAAAGGACAACTAATTGATGTTTTAGCTGAAAAGTGTGAAATTACTAAAATTTCTGCTGCAAATGTATTAGATACATTAATTGCTGAAATAACAAAAACATTACAGGGTGGAGAAAAAGTTGCTATTTCAGGATTCGGAAGTTTCGAATCTCGTCACCGTAAAGCAAGAATGGGTATTAATCCTTCAACAGGGGAAAAACTTAAGATTCCTGCTACTAAAGTTCCTGCTTTTAAAGCTGGTAAATCTTTTAAAATGGCAATTAAAGGTCATTAGTAAATTTTAAAAATTATTAATTTATTTTTAATATATACCACAAATAAATTTAAAAAATAGTTTATTTGTGGTATATTTTTAATTAAATATGACTATGCTTTCACAAACATTAACTGAAAATTTAGAAAATAATTTATTGGTAATTTTATTTATTTTATCTATAAATATTTTATTTTTAATTATAATAAAAATTTCAATATCTTCAAGAGATCGTAAATATAACAGTTTAATTGATAATCTAAATTATACTGGTATCCAAGTTATTGATAAAATTTCAAAAATATTAAAATTTGATAATAATAATTTAATTAATTTAATAATTTCCAAAAAATTACCTAATTTTAAAAAATATCGTTATAACAATAGCGTTCTTTCTAATGCTTTTGCAGTTAATTTGTTATCACATGCTTTAATTTTTTCGAAAAAAAATTGAGAATATTTGATTACTTTTGTAATTTTTTCAAAAACTTTTATTCGTATAACGTGGGTATTTTTATATATTTCTATATATATGTTTATATTTTATAATTTAAAAGATTATATCTATATTCCGTTAGTAATAATTTTAATTTTATTAGTAACTTCAATAATCTTTTCTGTTTTAGAGTTCGATAGACATTCATCAGTTCTACAAAGAATTATCTATGAACATCTAAATTACAATAGTGAAGAAATTAAAAAAATCCAAAAAATAAATATTTGAATTCGTTGAAATGATTTTATATCAATTATTATTGAAAGTAGTTTTATTTTAATGTTTACAATTTCTGCTTTTAAATGATGTTATAAATTCATATTACGTAATTAAGGAGGTCTAATGATTAATAGATCTATAACTAATTGATTGTACCAACTATCAATTTCTAAAAATAATTTATTATTAATGAACTATCGTTTATTAAAAATTTCTGATCAAGAAATTATTATTATTTTACAAATCCAAAATATGATTGACAATAATCTAATCATTAATCCTCATAAGATTTCTGAAATGATTGAATTAGAAGAAGAAGGCGTTGATTTAATAATTGACCAATTAGTAGAAAAGCAATTATTAACTATTAGAGCTAAAAACAATCGAATAATTTTTAACTTTAATAAACTATATATTAAAATGCTTAAACTAATTAATGATAACGAAGGTACTTTTCCTCAAGTTTATTATTATGTATTAATTGATCAACTAGAAACTTTATTGAACAGACCTCTTTTAGATAAAGAAATCATTGAATTAAATTCTAAATTCAAAACTCGCGATGCTTTTAAAAATATTAATAATATTTTAGCTAAAGCGCACGCTAACAATAATTTAATAAAACCTTTCACTATTGATTGAATTTATAATTTAAGAAACGTAGAAGCGCTTCGTTATCAAGACAACAACAATAACTTAGACTATAATTGACTCGAAGAATAGTTCTAAATTTAAAATACCTGGAAAAATAATTTCTATTTCTTGACCTAGTTTTGCAATAGTAGTTATTTTTATTTTTGGATTTTTTTGATAAAGATCTAATAGTTGTTGACCACCTAAGACGAAAAAGCGTTCTTGTTCAACGAAATAAATAAAAATAAAAACTTGCGCCTTTAATTTTAAAAGGCTTTTTATTTTTATTATCTGATCGTTTGAAAAGTTAGTTTTCGAAAGAGTTTCTTTAGTTTTAACACTTTTAGCTTCGATCGCTATAAATTGACCTTTAAAAACGCCATAATAATCTAAATTACCTTTATCGCCGATAGAAATTTTGTTTTTGTTTTTTAACGATATAACTTTTAAAGAATATTTAAATAAAAAACAAACTTCTTCAGAATTATAAAATCTAATAGTTTTATTAATTAGTTCTTCAAAATATTTACCAAAATTTTTCATAAATTACCTCCAATAGTCGTTTTAAAATAATGATTTTAGTATAAATATGATATGATAGTAGTAATATAATATAAGAAAAAATTATAAAAATGATAATTAATTTATTATAAGAGAGGTTATCGATAAAATGAAATTAAAAAAATTAGATGATTCATCAATTTTAAAAAAAGATTTTAATATTAGTATGCCAGGATATAACACCTTTGAAGTTGACTATTTTTTAGACCAAATTATTGAAGATTATAAATATTATAATAATTATGTTGAAACTTTAAATTTTGAAAACGATACTAATTTAAAAATTATCGAATCCTTGCATCAAAAAATTAATAAATTAGAAATGAATAATAAATTGCTGTTAGAAAAATTAAAAGATTTAGATAATCTTGGTTACAATAATTTAGAGATTATTAAAAGAATCAACGTTTTAGAAGAAGCTTTAAATCAAAAAATTCAAACTTCATCTACTGACAAAACTTAATAACAATTAATAATTAATTGTTAAATCTTTTATTATCGAATAAAATAAATTCCTAATAAATTACTAAACTTAACTAATGTTAAGTTTTTTTAATTATTAATCCGTTATCGATAGCTTATTGTAAATTTTGTAATATTTTTAAGATCAATAAAAATCATATATAGATAAAAATAATCATAAAAACTTGTCTTTTTTGTAAAATTTTGGTATTATTAAACAGTTAATATCGGTGTCAATCGCTGCTACTTACATTTAATTATGTAATTGTAGTAGAGGAAAGTCCGTGCTCACATATTCTGAGATGAATAAAATGTTTGTGCCAAAGGAATTAACTTTGGGTAGATATTTAATATTTAACGGCGAAATGATTTTCTAAGGTTTTTGGACTATGAATTGATTTTTGTAAAGTGCCACAGAGACGATTTTATTAAGAAATTAATAAGCTGAAACGCGGTAAACCCCACAAGTGAGAAACCCAAATTATGGTAGGGGAGTCAAATTTAAAGAAATGAATTTAAATTTGAAAACTAATTTAATTAGTTTAGATAAATGATTGACGTTAATTTTTGATTAAATTAATAACAAAACGCGGCTTACAAGATATTTACAAAACAAAAAAAGCACTTAGTGCTTTTTTTGTTTTGTATGGTATAATTTTTATTAAGAATATTTCAAACCGGTAAACAAGATTAAAAAATATTAAATTTTTAGGTGTTGGTGTAACTATGACAGATGAAAAAAGAAAAGATATTGCAGATTTAGAAATGGAATTTTTCAAAGAGGACATTAAAAATACTATTGAACCTGCTTCAATATTTAAAAAAATGAAATATATTGAAACTGACGATTCTAATATTGCAAAAGATTCTGTAAACTCTGATATTAGTTGAAAAGATTATTCTTTAGAAGAAACAAAAGCAGATTTAGAAAAAAAAGCTAAAATTCGTAAACAAATATTTTACTATACATTTATTTTAACGATAATTATAATTACAGTTTTATTATTCATTTGAGCTAAAAAATAAATTAATTAGTAAATAATCAGGAGTTAAGATGAAAACATGATTAATGATGGGTCTAATAGTTGTTGGATTAATTGGATTTGTAATCTATACAACTATTAGAGATAAAAAGAAAAACAAAACTAGTCGTAAAGACTATAACAATTTGATGAGTGATGCAAACATTAAACGCGATGAGTTAATGATGGAATTATTATCAATCATTAAATTAAATGAATCTGACTTAAAAGAATTTAAACCGTCTATCGGGAAATTTCCAATGAGTACGATCGTTAATAAATCAAAAATATTAGTTACTAATTTAAAGAATTCAAAAGCTTTTGCAACAGCAATTAAATTAGAAATCAATAATTTAGAACTAACGAATATTTTTGAAGAATTATTAGAAATTCGTTCAAATCATTGAAATAAAAAATGTAAAGATGTTTTAACGATGGTTGAAGAATACGTTAATAAATTTGTCGATGTAGAATATGACAATAAAGTACAATATTTAGCTGTTTTAAAACGTTATCGTAAAATTTGAGACGAAATCAAAGTTTAATTAACTAAATATTAAAGGAAGTGACGAAATGCAAAAATTAAATCTTGCTAATAAAATTACTTGTTTTCGAATTTTTTTATTAATTCCAATAATATTATTGTTATTAATTCCAAGCTGAGAAAATGATTGACTTAAAAGCGTTAATTATGATTTTACTAATATTAACTCAATTTGCTTTTTTATAGCTGGAATATTGTTTCTATTAGCATCTTTAAGCGATTTTATAGATGGGTATGTTGCACGTAAATATAATATGGTAACTACTTTGGGAAAATTTTTAGATCCTATTGCCGATAAAATAATCGTTAATAGTGTTTTTATCATTTTTGCCTTTTACCATTTAGTTCCTGTCTGAATCGTAGTTTTAATGATTTTACGCGATGTAATCGTTAATGCTTTAAGAATGTTACTTGCTAAAAATAATAAAGTTTTAGCAGCTGATAATTTAGGTAAATTAAAAACAGTCTTTCAATTTATTGGTATTTTAATATTATTCTTTATATTCCCTATTAACCATTATATTAATAGTTGAGATAATTTTATGCCATTAACTAACGATTGATGACTTTGAGTATTAAATATACCAATTATAATTAGTTTATTTTTTAGCTATTGAAGTGGTTATAATTATATCAAGGGCGGATACGCGGCTTTTAAAAATAAATAAGCAAAGATCAAGAATGGATTTGATAAAATATGATTAAAAATAAAACCGAAGAAGCTGTGACTTCAGAAAATAATTACGTTAATCTTAGCGAACTGAAAAGGAAAAGGTATAATAAAAGAGTACCCATTGCTAAAAAGAAAATAGCTAAACTAACTAAAAAGAGAAATCTTAAATTAACAAAATTAGAAAATAAGTTATCACATTTAAAATCTAACAATAGTAATGAAAAACATATTATTAAAGTTAATAAAAAAATTAATAAAGCTAAAAAGAAGATTGCCAAAATTAATTCACAACATTTAACTTGAGAAGAAATGGTAGATCGTTATTACTTTAAACTTTTATTAGTTAAAATATTTTTTGCAATAGCCGTTGCTTTTTCTATCTTTGTGATTATCGATGGATACATTGAAGTTAAAGATTTTAATCCTTTAAAACCTTTCACATAAAATAAATTTATAAATGAGGTAATAAAATGAATTTAAAAATACATTATGCAAACCACAAACCTGATCATGATATAAACGGATATATTGAAGAACAATTACTTTCTCTAAATAAATATAGTAGTTTCCATGAACACGATCGTATCAATGTTGATATTCAAATTCATAAAGAAAATGCTTGTGAAATTAAAATCCATATCTTTTTACAACATCATCACGAAATTATCGCTAGCGCTAACAATAATGATATTAAAACTTCTATTAATCAAGTTATTAAAAAATTAGTAACTCAATTAAAAAATTTAAAAGATAAAAGAACTGCTAATCATTAAAAAATAAAAAAGGGAATTTTCCCTTTTTTTTATATATTATTTGTAAGGGGTTGTGATCAATGAACAATAAATTAAATCAATTAATCACTCAATTACAAAAAAATTACGGCAAAGAAACGATTAATATTAGTAGTAGTTATAAAAACATTAAAGTCTCCACTGTTAGTAGTGGTAGTTTTATTTTAGAC
Organism: Mycoplasmatales bacterium; assembly: GCA_014238055.1. GTDB lineage: Bacteria > Bacillota_I > Bacilli_A > Mycoplasmatales > JABABV01 > JABABV01. The sequence continues at coordinate 15,129 of JABABV010000006.1, forward strand.
AATATTTTAGGGGGCGGTTATCCACGAGGTCGAGTTATCGAAATTTTTGGACCAGCTGCGTCGGGAAAAACGACAATGACACTTCATGCGATTTCATCGATCCAAAAAAATAATGAAATCGCTGCTTTCATAGACGTTGAAAATGCACTAGATATGGAATATGCTAAAACGATCGGTGTTAACGTTGATGATTTAATTATTTCTCAACCTAATCACGCTGAACAAGCTTTTTCAATTATAGAAGACTTGATCAAAAGTAATGTTGTTGGGTTAATAGTTATCGATTCAGTAGCAGCTTTAGTTCCTGAAGCAGAATTAAAAGGCGAAATTAGCGATAATACGATCGCTTTGCAAGCTCGCTTAATGTCGAAAGCTCTACGTCGATTAACGAATATGATTAATAAAAACAATATTATTATCATTTTTATTAATCAATTACGTGAGAAAGTTGGCGTTATTTTTGGTAATCCCGAAATAACGCCAGGAGGACGTTCACTTAAATTTTATGCATCTCAAAGAATCGAAATTAGAAAATCGCAAAATATCACCGTTAAAGGGGAAATAACAGGTATAACAGTAAAAGCTAAAGTAGTTAAAAATAAAATCAATGTTCCTTTTAAAAAAGCTGTTATTGAGATATTGTTTAACGGCGGTATAAGCATTAATAATGAATATATTAATATCGCTATTGAAAACAATATTATTTTACAAAATGGTAGTTGATATAGTTATAAAAATAAAAAGATTGGTCCTGGAAAAGAAAGATTATATTTATGGGCAAAAGATAATTCTGCCGAAATGAAAGAAATAGAAAAAGCAATAAAAAAATTAAAATTATAATTGTTATATTTTTAATTTATTATTTGTTATAATAATATAATAGTAATTAATGAAAGAAGGGATAAGTTCTAATGAGAATTTTATTTATTGGTGACATTTATGCCGAAACAGGTTTAAAAATGTTACAACGTTATTTACCAAGAATTCGTAAAGATTATAAAATAAACTTTACGATTGTAAATGGTGAAAATATCTCTACTAGTGGAAAAGGTATTAAAAAAAGCGAATATTTCGCATTAAAAGATCTTGAAGTTGATTGTGTAACTTTAGGAAATCATACTTGATTCAGAGATGAAACTAAAAAATTAATCGATGAAGTTAGTGATTTATTAAGACCAGCTAACTCAAATATTCATCAACCTGGTAAAGGAACACAATTGTTTAATGTTGGAAATACAAAAATTCGTGTTACTTCTTTAATGGGTCGTACTTTCATGGCTGATTTATCAGATAATCCGTTTTGTAAGTTAGACGATATCTTAAAAGATGATAATTCTGATATTCATATCGTTGACATTCACGCTGAAGCAACTAGTGAAAAAGTTGCACTTGCAGCTGAATTTGATGGACGTGTTCAAGCAGTTATCGGAACTCATACTCATGTTCAAACTGCCGATGAAAGAGTTTTACCTAAAGGAACAGCTTTCTTAACTGATGCTGGAATGACGGGTCCTTATGATAGCGCTATCGGTGCTGATTTAGAAGCTGTTATATATCGCTTAAAAACTGGTATGCCTCGAAGATTTGTACCAGCTAAAGGTCCTGCTCAATTATGTGGTTTAATTATGGAATTTAGCGGTTCAAAAGTTAGTCGTTTAAAAAGAATTTTTATTTCTCCACAACGACCATACGAACCAAATAAATGATAAACAACATTTATTTAAATTTCTAAAAAACATTTATAAAACGTAAGAAATAAAGATAATTCTTTATTTTTTTTATATTAATGATATAATTTTTACTGATTTTAAAATAAATAATTATCGATATAAAAGGGAGGGCTAATGAAAAATTTAAATGAAAAAGTTGCCCATTTTTTCAATAAACCATCTTACAAAGATGCTACTAAAAGAACTGAAAAAGCTAAAATATTAGAAGATGCTTATGAAATTCCTGTCAATATGGTAAATGCTGGAAAAGGGAAAACTTTTCACATTAGAACTTATGGTTGTCAGTCTAACGAAAGAGATACCGAAACTATGGGTGGTATTTTAGAAACTCTTGGTTATACTTGAATTCCTGAACTAGAAAAAGCTGATGTTGCTATTTTAAACACTTGTGCAATTAGAGAAAATGCTGAAAATAAAGTTTTTGGACAAATTGGATGATTGAAACCTTTAAAAAAAGAAAGACCTGATATGATTATCGGTGTCTGTGGTTGTATGGCGCAAGAAGAAGGTGTCGTTCAAAGAATCCTTTCTAAACATCCTGAAGTTGATTTAATATTTGGAACTCATAATATTCATATGTTACCTACTTATTTAGAAAGCGCTATGTTTTCTAAAAAAACAATTGTTAATGTTTGATCAAAAGAAGGTGACGTAGTTGAAAATTTACCAGTCACTAGAAAATCTAAGATTAAAGCTTATGTAAACATCATGTTTGGTTGCGATCATTTTTGTACTTATTGTATCGTTCCCTACACTAGAGGTAAAGAACGCTCACGTGTTATGAAAGATATCGTAAATGAAGTCATCGAATTAAAAGAAGAAGGTTATAAAGAAGTTACTTTATTAGGTCAAAACGTAAATTCATGAGCAAAAGATCTTGATAGTGATGATAAATTTTCTGACTTATTAGATGCTGTTGCTAAAACTGAAATTGAAAGAATTAGATTTACAACTTCTAATCCTTGAAATTTTACAGATGAACTAATTAACGTAATCACTAATAATAAAAATATTATGCCTCATATTCATTTACCTGCTCAATCAGGTAATAATACTGTTTTACGTAGAATGGCCCGTCGAAATACAGTTGAAGAATATTTAGAAATTATTAGAAAAATCCGTATAGCTTCACCAAATATAGCTATTTCAACAGATTTAATCGTTGGTTTTCCAGGTGAAACACAAGCTCAATTCGAAGATACTTTAAAATTATATAAGGAAGTTAAATACGATACTGCTTATACATTTATTTATTCTAAACGAGAAAATACTCCTGCTATGCGTTTTAAAGATGTTGTTACTTTAGCGGAAAAATCTGCGAATTTGCAAACTTTAAACGAACTAGTTAAAAAATATTCAAAAGAAAATAATGAAAAATGAATCGGTAAAACAGTTGATGTTTTAGTCGAAGGTCCTTCAAAAAGAAATGAAAATATTTTAAGCGGTTATTCACCACAATGAAAAGTTGTTAATTTTCCAAATAACGAAAATAAAGATATAATTGGTAAAATTATTAAAGTAAAGATAACGGAAGCGAAAAGATTCTCACTTAACGGAGAATTAATTTAAAAAAGGTAAATCACATAAAATCTCCTATTAATAAGTGGAGGTGGATAGTGATTTTTTTTATGCACGACGATATTGATCCGCAACAAATTAAACAAGACAAACATTTAACTATTATCGAATCAACACCAAAAGATAGTTTTGAATTAAATAATTGTATTATTGATTTCAATACTTCCTTATCTTATCCAAAATTTACTTTAAAATGGAACGTTTTAACTGCCTCAAGGGAAAATTATAATTTTTTCCTAACTATCAACGAAGCTAAGATTGTTGTTCCTAATGTACCTAATAACAAAAATAGAATGGACTTAGTTAGTGATTTTATAACTAAAGGTAAACTAACTTTTACAAATTTTTATAAATTTAATTTAGTAGTGGCAAAATCTAGTTCTAAAGACCCAGGATCAGATCCAGACAGTTATAAAAAAACATGGACTAAAAACGTTACTTTTAATTATGATTATTTAATTAAAATTCCTCAAGACGGAATTGAAGATTTTTCTAAATTAATACCTTATAGATTCGACACTTTAAGTGGATCTTTGAATTCTCCAGAAAATTATTTTTTATCTTTACGATTTCCTAATTTTAATTTTGAACATCCAGTAATAGTTAAAAATGTAGTAAATTTATTATTTGATTCTCGTTTAGAATATGGTATTTCTGGAAGTTTTGGATTTCAAAATATATCTGTTCCTAAATTAAAATTCAGAAGCGATTCTCACGATTCGGAATCAGGTCTTAAATTCTCAACAATTAACATTAATAATAAAAGCTATTTTGATAAAGATGATTTTAAAATAAAGATAGGTTTAAATCCTGATGGACCTTCTTTTTCTGGAATCGCCTTAAGTCCAGATAGCGGTGGTAAGACAGGTTTTTTAAATTATTCTTTAATTTTTAGTAATAAATTGTTCAATATAACTTTTAATATTGAACATAATATTTCAGTAAAACATTCAATCACCGATGGACCTAATAAAATGTATGATATTGAAGAAGCTAAAAATGACTATAATGGTAACGAATATGAAGATAAATTTTTATTCTTATTAAAAAATTTAAATATTATATTGAGTCAACCTTTAAATGAAAACACTATTTGAAAATATAAAGAAAAAATATAAAATTTATCTTTTAATAGCTTTAGGTCCTGCTGCGGCAGTAACTACTTCAGTTCTTTATATAGTTAATAACTATAGTCATAGTACAAGCGATGATAACGGTGGGTGAGGGCCACCGGCTCTACCACCTAAATCAAATTCTATATTTAATAACATCGATAATATTAATTTTGACAAAACTATCGATTTCTACAATTACTATATTAGTAATGGTCGTAAATTAGGATTTGACAAACCTGTTTTTGAAGCTTTTTTTATGAAAGTTGTCCTTTACAGATTGAATGTTAATAGTGGTAAACTAGAATTTTATTTTCATTTTCCAACTAATCGTAAAGTTAATATAAAAATAATTTATAAGAATGGCCTAAAAACAGAACAAATTTTTAAAGAATACGTTCTAAAATAAAGTAAGCATAAGTCTTTTATGTTATAATTTCTTAAGAGGTGTTTAGACAATGGCAGAATTAGAAAAAGAAATAATAAGCATTATCCAAGATAAAACCAAAAATGATAAAATTAGTAAATCTACAGAATTAAAAAATTTAGGAATAGACTCTTTAGATCTTTTAGATTTAGTAATTGAAGCAGAACATAAATTTAATGTTCATCTTGAAGATGAAAAATTAATAGAATTAAAAACAGTAGGGGATTTTATTAAAGAAATAAAATCAAAAATATAAAAATAAAAAAAAGCTATTTACAATAGCATTTCTTTTTGTTATTATATTTAATGTTGGTTATTAAAAAACTAATTATCAACTAAAGTGCTAGGGGTATAGTTCAATTGGTAGAACATCAGACTTCAACTCTGAGTGTTGTGGGTTCGAGTCCTGTTACCCCTGCCATTTTTTTTTATGCTTTTTTTTATTTTTCTACTACTGCAAGACCTACTGATCCAGGTCCTACATGGATCCCTATACAAGGAGATATTTCATTTATAATAATGTTACCATGATCAATATTTTCATTTAGTTTATCGAAGACTTCTTTAGCTTCTTTTAAATTATTAGAATGATATATTATATAAAACGGATTTTTAATTCTTGATTTTTGATAATCTAAAACTAAATTGATTCCTTTTAAAACAGCTCGTTTTTGAGTTCTAGTTTTTCCGGCTTTATCTAAAATTCCATTTTCTCATTTAATAATAGGTATAATATTCATTATATTACCTAAAGCAGCTGCTAAGGGAGTGATTCTGCCCCCTTTTTTTAAGTAAGTTAACGTTTTAGGTACCAAAACCCCAAAATTATTATTTTCTCGTTTTTCAAGGATTTTTAAAACGCTTTTAATATCACTGTTTTTTTCGACTAAATTTTTAGCAAATAAAACTTCATGACTTAAAGCGCTCATTACACGAGTACTTTTTGGGACAAAAATTTTCCCTGGAAATTTATTTTTAGCAATAACTCTTGCTGTATTTCCTGTGCCTGATATTCCATCTGAAATAGGCATGTAAATAGCAAAGTCATGTTCTTTTAAAGCTGCATTGAAAACATCAATCAAGTCTCCAGGTGATGGTTGTGACGTACGGAACTTTTTAGCACTTTTCATTTTATCGTAAAAATCAACTAAATTTATATTTACTCCACTCTTGAATTCTTGTTCATCTAAATATAAATAAATTGGCAAGAAAAAAATGCCCTTTTCTATACAGTCTAATTTGTGCATCCCCGCAGAAGCATCAGTTATTATGGCGATTTTTTGTTTTTTGATCATAATCTCTCCGTTCTAAAAGTAATATTTATATAAATAATTATAGCATTCTTATCGATAAACAGTTGCTACTTTTAATTAAAAATAATATAATTATTTTTTTATGTTCTATAATTAAATTAATATAACAAAACAAGAGGAGCCAATATGTTTGATAAAAAATTAGTAAAACAAATTAAAAAAGGTTATTTTAGTGCTGAATATTTTCTTAAAACTAAAACAATCGTTGAAAGATATTTTCCAAAAAAAGTTGTAAAAATGCAATTTTTTCAACATCAAAATAATGTTACTTTATGTGGTATAAATGCCGTAATTGAATTGCTACGTAAAACGATTAATAATAAAGATTTATTAATGGTTGAAGCGATCGATGAAGGTGCTATTATCAATTCAAGAGAGCCTGTTTTAAAATTAACTGGTGTTTATTCTGAGTTTGGTTTTCTAGAAGGTATTATCGACGGTATTTTGGCTCGTAATTCTTCAATTGCAACTAATTCTCGAAAAATTAAAGAAGCAGCTCGTAATAAAATGGTTATTTCGATGGCTGATCGCGCTGATTATTTTACATTATTAGAAACAGATGGCTACGCTTCTAAAATTGGTGGTGTCGAATATCACGTTACCGAAGCTAGTTTATCTTTATTAGATTCTTATAATAAAAAAGTAGGAACAATTCCCCACGCTTTAATTCAAATGTGTGGTGGTAATTTAATCGAGGCCATGGAATATTTTTCAGAAGAATTCCCCGATGAAAATTTAATCGCTTTAACTGATTTTAATAATGACGTCATTACTGACTCTTTAACAGTTGCTGATTATTTTAAAAATAAATTATACGGTATTAGAGTCGATACAAGTATGAGTTTAAAAGATAAATATTTCAATAAGTTTAAAGAAGATAAAAAGGAATATTATGGCGTTAACCCCATGTTAATAAAACAATTGCGTAAAGAGTTAGATTTTAACGGCCATGAACATGTTAAAATTATCGTAAGTTCAGGATTTAACGAAGAAAAAATTACTCTATTTGAAAAACAAAAAATCCCAGTAGATATTTATGGTGTTGGGAAAAGTTTATTAAATATTAACCTTAATTTTACTGGTGATGCCGTTGAATGTGATGGGCAGCCAATTTATAAAACTGGTAGAAAAGAAAGAAATAGTAATCAATTAAAAATAATTAAATTATAATAAGTATACATAAACTGTTATTAATAAAATATGATTTAATATCTGATGGGAGTTAATATGGTTTCTTATCTAAATGAAAATAGCGGCGATTTAAAACAAGTTACATCGATCGCCATCATAATACTAATTTTTGTAGTAATTTTATTATTTTTATATTTATTTACAATTTTTAGAAAAGTTAAAATAATCCTTTCCAAAGTAAATTACTTAGTAGAAGATATTACTTATAAATCAGAAATGATGAATTCAACTGTTGAAACAATCGTAAAAATATCTAACTATGTCGATACTTTTGAAGCGATCAGTAAAAAGAACGTTAAATCTATTTCTAAATTAATAATTCGAAATAGAGACTACGCTTACAAACTTTTCGATAAAATTAAAGAATATGCCAATTCTGAACCAGACAAAAATAAAACAAAGAAAAAATACACGACTAAAGAACATAGTTATAACAAGAAATAAAGGTGGTTTAAATTATGAAATTAATTAAGTTAATTAAATGAACAGCGATTATTTCTTTCGTTATTTATTTGTTACCAGACAACGAAGAAGAAGACCAAGATTTAAAACATAAAATGGAACATTTATTCGATAAAATAAAAGAGTTAGCTCAAAAAGGCGAAAATTCAATCAATCCTAAAGTTAAAAAAGAAATTAAAAAGACTTTATCAAGTATCGGTGATCTTGCAAAAAGTATTGATTTAGATAATTTGAGACATAACGTTGCTCAATTCGTTTATAAAGCAGCTAAACATATCGATGTTTTAGAAAAAGAAATGACTCAAAAAAGAACTAATAAACGTCCTATCAAAAAAACAATTACTAATAAAAGCGAAGTTATTACTCCAGAAATAGTTAAAACTCGTAAAAGAGTAATTAAAAAACAGAAATAGAAAGTGTTAATTATGAATATTTTAGAAGAATTAAAATCAAGAAATTTAGTTAAAGAAGTAACTAATGAAGAAAAATTTTTAAAAGCCGTTGAGATGCATAAAGGAGTTTATGTTGGTTTTGATCCAACTGCAAAATCACTTCATTTAGGAAATTATGTCATGATGGCTTTTTTGAAAAGATTAAAAATTGCTGGCTTAAAACCTTTTGCGGTTTTAGGTGGCGCTACTGGAATGATCGGTGATCCTTCTGGAAAAACTAACGATCGTCAATTGTTAAATTTAGAAACTATCGAATTAAATAAAAAGCATATCTCTCAACAATTAAAAAACTTAATCGGTTGTCGCGTTGTTGATAATTATGATTTTTACAAAGATATGTCCGTAATTGATTTTTTAAGAATTATTGGTAAAAGAATGAACGTTAACCATATGTTGTCTAAAGAAATGGTTAAAAGTAGACTAGAGAGCGGTATTTCATATACTGAATTCTCATATCAAATATTACAAAGTTGAGATTTTAAAAATCTATACGAAAAAGAAAATGTTTGAATCCAAGCTGGTGGTAGTGATCAGTGAGGTAATATAATTTCAGGAATCGAATTAATTGATAAATTTAAAAAAGACGACGAAATTGCACAAGCTAGCGGAATAACTTTAAATTTATTAACTAATAGTGCCGGTAAGAAATTTGGAAAATCGGTTAAAGGGGCAATCTTTTTAGATACTAGTTTAACTTCTGTTTATGAAATGTATCAATTTTTATTAAATCAAACTGATAAAGATGTTGAAAAATTATTAAAAGCTTTATCATTTATCAGTCTTGATGAAATAAAAACTATTATGACAAAACACGCTGAAGCACCTTTTAAAAAAGAAGCTCAAAAAATTCTTGCTGAAGCCGTAGTTTCTGATATTCATAGTAAAGAAGATTTAGAGGAAGCTAAATTAATTAGTAAAGCATTATTCAGTGGTGATATAACTAATATTGATCCTATTAAATTATTTGCTTCTTTAAAAAATAGCATCCCTAATAGTATCGAATTAGAAGACAAAAACATCGTTGACCTTTTAGTTGATTCTAAAATAGTTCCTTCAAAAAGAGAAGCTCGTCAGTTGATAGATAACAAAGCTATCGCTCTAAACGGTCGTAAAATAACTAATTATGATGATAAATTAGTAATTAATGATTCGCTTAATAAAAAGTTTTCTTTACTTAAAAAAGGTAAAAGAAATTGATTTTTATTAAAACATTATTCAGAATAAAAAAATTAATAAAAAAAATAAAAATCTTTTGACAGATTTTTATTTTTTTTATTAATCGAATTATTATCGTGAATAAAATTCAACGATCATATCTTCATTAATTTGTGGATTTAATTCATCTCTTCTTGGTAATCTTGAGAAAATTGCTGAAAAATGTTTTTCATCCATTTCTAATCAAGCAGCTTTGTTTGAACTTGCGAAAAATTCAATAATTGTTTTATTTTTACTACTTTTTTCTTTTAGTTCGATTTTATCGCCAATATTAACTTTGTATGAAGGAATATTAACTTTTTTACCATTAACTAAAATATGACCATGGTTAACAATTTGTCTAGTTCCACGACGAGTTGGTGCTAATCCCATACGGAATGCAACGTTATCTAAACGAGACTCTAATAACATTAAGAAGTTTAGTCCTGTAACACCTTTAGCGTTATCAGCTTTATCGAAGATATTACGAAATTGTTTTTCGTTAACTCCATATAAATGTCTTAATTTTTGTTTTTCACTTAATTGTAATCCAAATCCTGAAAGTTTTCTTCTTCTTTGTCCATGTTGCCCGGGAGCGTAAGTACGTTTTTTACCTTTAGCGAATTCTTTACCTGATTCTAAAATTGAAAATCCCAAACGACGAGATATTTTAGTAACCGATTTTCTTTCTCTTGACATTGTTTGTCCTCCGTTTTTTAAAATTTAATTTAATATGTAGAACAAATTAATTAGTATTTAAAATAAAGCCACAACTTTACTATAATAATTAATAGTTTATGTTAATATTTTCAGGGAGCAGTAATTCCTTACTCATAAAACATTAGTCATAAACTCAAATAATCATTATTTGAAAGTTAACTGCCTTTCTTGTATTTATAATAAATTTGCTTAGAAATTATACTTCATTTTATTTTTTTAGTCAAATATTTTTAAAAACATTATATAATAACTATAAGTATATTATTTAGATTACTAAGCTAGGGGATAGATATCAATGAATATTTCAGATCATAAAATTTTAATAATCGCCATTTTCGGTTCTATTGGAGTCTGTTTTTTAGCAGTCTTATTTATCTTTTTCATTTTTGTAAAACGAAATAAAATGATCGCTAAAATAGATTCTTTAAGACAACGTTTTTTAACTTTAAACAAAACCCCAATTAAAGTTAAACTTAAAAAAATAGAATTATTTATTAAAAAAGAACCTAACTTTAGAGAAGCGATTACGTATTGAAACGAAAGATATCAATCTATTATGGTTGTTCAATATAAAGATTACACAGATTTATTAGAGAAAATAATAAAAAATTTAAATAGCGGAAATACTAAAGATTTAAAAAAGAATGTTTTAATCGCTACTAAAAAAATTAACCATATTGAATCAGAAGCGAATAAATTATATAAAGAACTGACAAAAGCTATGGAAATCGAAAATATCCAAATGATTAAATCAGTTCATTATAAATCTACTTTTCAAACTCTTTTAAATATTTTCAATCCACAAATTTCTCTATTAGTTAATTCTAAAAATGGAATTCAAAAAAATATTCAAGATATCAAAAAATTATTTATTGAATTTGATGAAAAAATTAGTAATGGTGAATTACAACATAGTGCCAAAATATTAGAATTAATCGCGAATAAATTATTGTTGTTTGCTAGAATTTTAGATGTCTTTCCTAAAATATCTTTATTCCATAAACATATTATTGATCGTAAGATAAATGAAATTCAAAACGATTATAAAAAATATTTATCAATTAATAAAATTCATAATATTCAAAATATTGATTTTGATGATGAAATTAAAAAAGTTAATAATCAAAAATCTAAATTAAATCAAAAAATTATTGATTTAGAAATAAATCCAGCTGAAAAATTAGCTAAAGGAATTTCTTTAAAGTTAGAAACTTTACATGCGATGTTAGATAACGAAAAAATATCTAAGAAAATTTTTAAAGAATCTTTAAAAACAATCGATATTAACTTTTCAAAAAACACTAAAAATTATAACGCATTACTATCTCTTGTAAAAACTGGAAACTTCATTGATAACAACTCTATAAAAGCGCTAAGCAATTCACAAAATACATTAGTAGAATCTTATGAAAATCTTATGATTTTTGCTAAAAATAACGAAAATTATTTTACTAAATCTCAAGAATTAATAAAATTTATTAATTTATTAATTAGTTCTTCTACTTTAATTGATCGAGAATTTCTTAAGATAAGAGATGTTCGACGAGAAAGACATATAATAATTCAAAATATTCATAGTTTTAATATATTAGTTTCTGATATTGAGAGTAAAATTAAAAAAAATAAATTTGTTTTAGAAACTAAAGATAAAAATTTATTAACTAATTTATTACTTAAGTCAAATCAATTAAACAAACTAATCATTACTGGAACTATCGACGACAACACGAATCTAAAAGATCTTAAAAAAGAAATTGCTACAGAACAAGAAAAAGCTTATAAACTATATTATTATATATTTAATTTTGTGCAATTAAATAACGTTACTGAAAACGCTTTTATTTGTGCCAATAGATTTAATCGTATCAAATACAATTTTAAATTAAACAATATTTTACAAACTGCAGAAGTAGTTTTTCAAAACGATAAATTAGCTGCATTAAAAATGATCGTCAATTCTTTAGAAAATAAAGAAGTTAAAAATTAATCATCATAAAAATGAGGGAATGTCATGAAATTAAACGTTTTAATCCGCTATGGGGAATTAGTAATCAAAGGTAACAATCGTAAAGAATTCACTAACAAACTTGCTAAAAATGTTAATTCTTTATTAAAAAACATCGTCAATAGAGACCAAGTAAAATTTAAAAGAGATCATGCTTTAATATTGAACCTAGATGAAACTAAAAAATCAATAATATTTTCAATCTTAACTAAAGTCCCTGGAATAGAATCGTTTTCAATTATTAATATTGTTGAAAACGATCATAGTCTTATTAAAGAAAGCATTAAAGATCAAATTAAAGATTTACAATGAAAAACTTTTAAAGTTAATTGTCGTCGTAAAAACAAAGATTTTTTACCAAAATCAGATATTTTTAAATTGGAAGTTGCTGAATTTGTTTTCAAATCATTTCCTGATAAAAAAGTAGATGTTAGAAATCCAGATTTAAATATTAATATTAAGATAAATAATAATAATACTTATATATTTAATAATAAAATTATGGGTGTAGGTGGACTGCCATCAAATACTTCTGGCCGTGTTTTAATGTTAATTAGTGGTGGTATCGATTCTCCAGTCGCTTCATATTTAATGATGAAACGTGGTTTACATGTTGATTTTTTAACTTTTTCAACACCGCCTCATACTTCTCCAGAAGTAATTGAAAAAACAAAATCATTAATCAAAATCGTTAATCAATTTCAAGGAAAATCAAGATTTTTAAACTGCAACTTTACTCCTATTTTGCACGAGTTAGCACACATTTCAAAACCAGCGTATAAAATAAATTTAATGCGTCGCGAGTTTATTAGAATAGCTAACGAAATAGCTTTAAGAGATAATTATTTAGCTATCGTTACAGGTGATGCCTTAGGACAAGTTGCGAGTCAAACATTAGAATCTTTAAACACAATTAATGTTGTGTCAAAAGTTTTGATTATGAGACCGCTAATAGGTTATAATAAAATTGAAATCATTAACCTAGCAAGAAAAATAAATACTTACGAAACTTCAATATTACCGTTCGAAGATTCTTGTAGTCTTTTCGCTCCTAAATCACCAGTTACTCGCCCAAATATTGCCAGAGCAGAATTATTAGAAACAGAAATTCCTTTATTAGAAGAATTAAGGAAAAATGTAATTAATAATAACATAACTGAGGAGGTTGTTGATATTGCCAAATATGAATAAAAGTTTTGAAAAATTATTAAATTTAATAAAACAACACGATATTATTTTTATGCTTCGTCACAAAATTCCTGATGGTGATGCTTTAGGTTCGCAATTTGGTTTAGGAACTTGAATTAAATTAAATTTTCCTAATAAAAAAGTTCATTTCGTTGGCCTTAGTTCTGAAGATAGACTATCTAAAATTTTTCCTAAATCAAATGATTTCATCGAAATAAAAAATGAGTTGTTAAAAAAATCTATGGTCATCGTCACAGATACTGCTAATTCAGCTAGAATAGATCAAGGGACTATGGAACTTATCGATCGAGTTAAAACGATTGTAAAAGTTGACCATCACCCTAATCATGAAAGATATGCTCAAGATAATGAAGTTGTCTTTCCAGAAGCATCAAGCGCTTGTGAAATAGTTAGTTTATTTTTGAAACATCAAAGCGATAATTATAAAACTAATTCTGATATTGCTACGTATTTATATACTGGATTATTAACTGATAGCGGAAGATTTATGTTCCCTTCAACAACAGTTAATACTTACGAATCAGCAATATTTTTGTTAGAAAATAAAGCTAATAGATTAAAAGTTCATAAAGTTTTATATTCTCATCCAACTGAAGAGATTAAATTAATTAATTATATTCAAAGTAATTTTTCTAATTTACCAGGTGGAGTAGCTTATTTAATTTTAAAACCAGAAATCATCGAGAAATTAAACTTAAATTTCCAAAAAGCAAAAAATTTCGTCAATTGTCTAAGCGCTTTTGAAGATCATAATTTTTGATCGTTAATAACTTACGATGATGTTGAATCTGTCTGAAGAGTTTCTCTACGTTCACGCGAACGTACTATTAACCATATTGCAGAGAAATTTGGTGGTGGTGGCCATAAGTTAGCTTGTGCTACTAAATTAAAAACTATTTCAGAAGTAATGACATTATTAAATGAATTAAGCGAATTCGCTATTAATAAATAAAATAATATTTACCGGGGGTTATATGAACGAAAAAGCAAAAAAAACTGATAAAAAGGAAAATCAATTTAACGACAAACTAGAGTTTAAAAAAACGAAAATAAATAATTTAAATAATTCTCTTACAAATGACAAAACTTTTAAATTAAGAAAATTCGACACTCAAGATATTGATCTTTTTTCGAAAAGTTTTAAGCACGGTAATAATCCACACGGCAAAACCGATATAACATCTTTTAATTTTAAATATGATAAAAATAAAAAAGTCAGAAATACAATGTTAATATCTAGTTTATCAATAATGGCAATTCTTGTACTTCTCCTTATTATTTTAACTGTTACTAAAGTCATTTAAATTACTTTAGTCGGTTTATATTTTCAAAATTAAATCACTTCAAACGGTGATTTAATTTTATTTAAGAAAGGAGGCATTTATGGAATTTACAAATATTATAACGCTATCAGAATATTCATTTTTAAATTCAGTTATTCGTATTAAAGAATTGATTAATTTTCACAAATCAAAAAAATTAAAATACGTTGCCTTGTGCGAAGAAAATGTTATGTATAGTGCGCAGGACTTTTTAAAACAAGCTCTAAGTAATGATTTAAAGCCTGTTTTATCGATAAAATTTAAATTATATAACGATAACTTAGAAGATAGTTCAGACGCTGTTATTACAGCTATGAATTATCAAGGTTATAAAAATTTAATGATCATTTCTAGTAAGTTAAATAATTTTAAAAATAATAAAGTAATTTTTTCTGATATTGAAAATTTTATCAAAACAAATAATCTATTAATCGTTAAAAATAAAATAATTATAAATCGATATAAAGATTATCAAAATATCTACTACGGCATTACTAATAAGTCGGAAACTCAAGATTATAATAAAACTATTCCTTGACATGAAGTTAAATTTTTAACACCTAATCAAGAAATTGCTTTTAAAACAATTCAAGCTATCAAAGACAATAAATCTTTATCAGACATAAACAATACATCTAATAATTGTTGAATTGATTTAGAAGAAGCTAAAATATATCACAATCAAAAAACACTTTCTAATTTAGAAAACGTTTTAAAAAAAATTGATTTAACGTTACCTAAAAATAAAATATCTTTTATGCAATATAAAAAAAACGTTAACAATGCTGAATTGTTATCTAAAAATTGTTTAATCGGGCTGCGATGAAGAGCTAAACAAAATATTGATATTAAAAATAATTTTGAGATTTATCAAAAAAGATTAAATCATGAAATTGAAATTATTAATAATTTAGGTTGAGAAAGTTATTTTTTATTAGTTTGAGACGTGATCCGTTTTGCTAAAAAAAATAATATTTCCGTTGGTCCAGGTCGTGGAAGCGCTGGAGGTTCTTTAGTAGTTTTTTCACTAGGAATAACTAATATAGATCCGATTAAATACAATTTGATTTTTGAAAGATTTTTAAATCCTGAACGTGTCTCTATGCCCGATATCGATATCGATTTTCAAGATAATCGTCGACAAGAAGTAATTAATTATCTTTTCGATAAATTCGGTATAAAACACATGGCTCACATTATAATATTTCAAACTATTGGTGCAAAGACAGCATTACGTGATAGTGGACGAATTTTACAAATTGATTTAAATATCATTAATGCAATTTGTAAAATTATCAACACTAAAGATCATTTATTAAAAATTTATCATAATAATTTATATATGAGAGCTCAAGTTAATATTAATAAAAAAGTAAAAGATATGTTTCGAATAGCTTGTCAAATTCAAGGATTAGTTAGACAGAGCGGTATCCATGCTGCTGGAGTCGTTTTTAGTGACCAAGATATGGCTAATTATTGCCCTGTTAAATCTATCGATGAAAAAACTAACATTACTCAATATTCAATGAATTTTCTTGAAGAAGTTGGATTAATAAAAGTTGATTTTTTAGGATTACGTGCACTTTCTATTATTAAAAATATTAATGAAAGCGGACCAAATATTAATCTAGAAAACATCGATCTAAATGATCAAAAAACTTTTAAATTATTAAGTAATGCCAACACAACAGGGATTTTTCAATTAGAATCTTTTGGAATGAGAAACGTTTTAAGAAAGATTCAAATTAATAATTTTGAAGATATCGTAAGTGCAATTTCACTTTATCGACCTGGACCTCAAGATAACATCGATCTTTTCGTATCGCGAAAACATAAATTATCAAAAATAAGTTATCCCGACCAAAGATTAGAACCAATTTTAAAATATACTTTTGGAATTATAATTTATCAAGAACAAATTATGCAAATTGCTCAATTAGTAGCTGATTTTAGTTTAGCTAAATCAGACTTACTAAGACGCGCAATGTCGAAAAAAAATCATCATATTATGGATGATTTAAAAAAAGAATTCATCACTAACGCCGTTAAAAATAAATACAATATTAACAGCGCTAATTTAATTTTTGACTTAATATATAAATTTGCTAACTATGGATTTAACCGAGCTCATGCTGTCGCTTATTCTAAAATAGCTTATCAACTAGCTTATTTAAAAAGTAATTATTATTTATATTTTATTATCAACTTATTAACAAACGCAATAAATGATAAAGTTAAAATTAAAGAATTATTAGTCGAGGCTCAAGTTAACAATATTAAAATTTTAAAAATAAACATCAATCGTTCAAACTTAATTTTTGAAAACGAAGATAACAATATTAGAATGCCTTTAACTATTATTAAAGGCATGGGAAAAATTACTTTAAATAAATTAATTGACGAAAGAAAGAAAGAACTTTTTAAAGATTTTTTTGATTTCGTTTCTCGTATGTTTATTAACGGTTATAACGAAGCTACTTTTAAAACTTTAATATATAGTGGTGCTTTAGATAGTTTTGCTAATCGTGGTTCTTTATTAAACTCTTTAAATAACGCTATCAACTATGCTCATTTAGTAGCAAAAATCAATGATGTTCAAACTATTTTAATTGATAAAAAAATTATTGATGAACCTCAATTATTTTTATGCGATGATGATGTTTCTCAATTATCGCAACAAGAAAAAAATGTGTTAGGGTTCAATTGATTTATGCACCCAACAACTCCTTTCATAAAATTAGAAAAAAAATATGTTTATCCAGAAATTCAAATTAAACAAAATAAATATAATAATATTAGAGCTATTTTACAAATCAATGATGTTAGAACTATAATGACTAAAAAAGATCAAAAAATGATGTTTTTAACGGCAAGCGATCTTTATAATAGTTTTGAATTAGTAGTTTTTCCTGATAAATATAAACAATTATTTTCAGTTTTAAAAACGAATAATATTATTGATTGTATGTTAAAAATTGAGAAAAATAATAAAAATACAAATAAAGGAAATAGTTTAATTTTAAAATCATTAAATAAAATTTTTAAAATTTAAAATTAACAAGTATAATTTAAATTAATAACATTAATAAATAGGAGTTTTAAAATGAAAAAATTAATTTTAATCGACGGAAATTCTTTATCTTACAGAGCTTTTTATGCAACTGCTAAATTAAATTTATTAACAACTAGTTCTGGTCAAGCGACTAACGCTTTGTACGGTATGATTAACATGGTTTACACCGTTTTAAATAAATATAAACCAGACCATATTATGATAGCTTTCGACGCTAAAGGTAAAACGTTTCGTCATAAAAAACTAGATAGTTATAAAGGGAATCGTAGTAAAACTCCCCAAGAATTAATCGATCAACTAGGACTTATCAAAGAGTTTTTAAAATTAATGAAAATTAAAACGTTTGAAATTACTGGTTTTGAAGCTGATGATATTATTGCAACTTTAGCAACTCAAGCTGGAAACGATAAAGATTTTCAAACTTTAATCATTTCATCAGATAAAGATTTATATCAATTAGTTAATGATAAACAAAAAGTTAAAATGTTTCAAAATACAGTTGGTATGAGTAAAGGTAATTTAATTAACGAGAAATTTATTCAAGAAAAATTTGGTTTAAAAGTTAGTCAATTTAAAGATTTTAAAAGTTTAATTGGTGATAGTAGTGATAACTTAAAAGGGGTTGCTGGAATCGGTATTAAAACTGCTACTAAGTTATTACAAGAATACGATAATTTAAATAATATCTATGATAACTTAGATAAAATAAAACCAAGTTGATCTGCTAAATTAGAAAAAGGTCGCGAAGCTGCTTTTTTAACCGAAGAAATGGTCACTTTAAAAACTGACATGGATTTACCTTTTGATTTATCAGACACAGAAATAGATATTAAAAATATCATTAGTGAAGATTTATTACAATTCGTTGAAAAATATGAAATGTATTCTTTTTTAAGGAAATTGAAAAAAGATTTTTTCAGCAACTTAGTCCCTGAATTTGAAGAAACTAATAATAATTTAATTAATTCAATTACACAATTAAATATACGTAAACCATTAACTATTTACATAGAACTTTTCACTAATAATTATCATACTAGTAAATTATTTAAAATGATTATTAGTGATGGGATCTATAATTTTATTATTAACGATGAAAAAGAATTAGTTAATAACGAAATGATTAAGAAAATTTTTGAAGATGAAACTATTGAAAAATATTGTTTTGATCATAAAAAAGACTTAGTTTTCTTGAAAAGATTTAATATCAATTTAATTAACGTAGTTTGAGATTTATCATTATCTTTATATTTAATTAATAACGATATCGGCGAAGAATGGTTAAAAATTAGTAAATATTTAAATTTCAAAATTATTGATGATCAGTTGTTTTATAATAAAAGCGAAATTAAAAAAATTAATCCAGATTTAAATTATGTTCAATTATTAGTTGATAAAGCAACGATAATTAATCAAAGTCAAAAAAATCTTTATCAGAAATTAGAAGATGAAAATTTAATGAATTTATATCAAAATATCGAGATGCCATTAGCACCAGTTTTAGCTGAAATTGAAATAAACGGTGTTTTAGTTGATCGTCAAAAATTTATCGACATCAAAGAAACAACTACTAAAAAAGTTAATCAATTAACGACAGAAATTTATCAATTAGCGAATCAAGAATTTAATATTAATTCTCCAAAACAATTAAAAACTGTCCTTTTTGAAAATTTAGAATTAACACCTTATAATAAAAAACAATCAACCGATAAAAAATCTTTATCAAAAATAGCTACTCAACATAAAATTATTGATAAGATTTTACAATATCGTAAGTCGTTTAAATTACTGAGCACTTATATTGAAGGTATGTTTAAATATGTAGATAATAGCGATATGATTCATACTATTTACCAACAAAATAAAGCTTCTACTGGGCGATTAACTTCACAATTTCCAAATATGCAAAATATCGTTCAACATCAAGATGAACAGCGAGATTTAAAAAAAACTTTTATCGCTCATCAAGGTTGTAGTTTAATTAGTTTAGATTATTCTCAAATTGAATTAAGGTTATTAGCTTTTTTATCAAACGATTTAGAAATGTTAAAAGAGTTTCGAGATGGTGTTGATATTCATCGCCGTACGGCAAGTAAAATTTTTAACAAACCTATTTCTGAGATTAGTGACTTAGAAAGAAGTCGTGCTAAAACGATTAATTTTGGTCTTATTTATGGACAAAGTGAATTTGCTTTAAGTGAAGCTTTAAATATTAACTTTGAGTTAGCTCGTGAATTCATAAATAAATATTTTGAGCAATTTCCTAAAATAAAAGAATTTAAAGAAGATATGATAAATGCTGCTCAAAAGCATCTTTATTCAAAAACTTTTTTACAACGTAAAAGACAATTAAAAGATATTAATAGTCATAGCTTTATGGTGCGTAAAGCAGCCGAAAGAATTGCTGTAAATATGCCTATCCAAGGAACAGCTGCCGATATTTTAAAAATTGCTTTAATTAAAGTAGCTAATATTTGCAAAATCAATAAGATGAAAATCATCGCTACGATCCACGATGAAATAATTATCGAAGTTGACGATAATTATTTAAAAGATTTACCTAAAAAAATTATTGAAGAAATGGAAGAAAATAATTTTAATATTCCTTTGAAAGTAGATTATAAAATTGGTAAAAACTGATATCAATTAAAATAATAGGGAGTTGTAACATGCCAGAGTTACCAGAAGTTGAAACCGTTAAACGAACTTTAAACGTTAATTTAAAGAACAAAAATTATATTATTAACAATGTCATTATTAATTTTCCAAAAATTATTAAAGATATCGAATTAAATAATTTTAAAGAAAAATTAATCGGCCAAACTATTAAAGAAGTTGATCGTGTTGGAAAACATTTACTTTTCGTTTTAAATGATTACATTTTAATTTCTCATTTAAGAATGGAAGGAAAATATTTTTTCACTAATAATCGTGATGAAATAAAAAATAAAAAACATGTTTTAGTTGAATTTGAATTAAGCGATAATAATTTTTTATTTTATTATGATACTCGTAGATTTGGCACGATGCACCTTGGTAATTATCAAAATTTTTATAATTTAAAACCATTAACTAAATTAGCTGCCGAACCGTGAGATATCGATGAAAATTGATTCATTGATAAAGTTAATAAAAGTAGAAAAGCAATCAAAACAATTATTTTAGACCAGCATGTCGTTGCTGGTATTGGAAATATTTATGCTGATGAAATTCTTTTTAAAAGTAAAATTAACCCTCAAGAACGAGGTAATAATTTAACGAAAACGGAAATCTTAAGAATTTTAGAAAATAGTAAGATTATTTTAAACCAATCGATCGATATGGGAGGAACGACAATTAAATCGTTTTCTGCCGGTAAACAAATTAGTAGTACATTTCAAAAATGATTAATGGTTCATACTAAAAAAGATCAACCATGTCCGAAATGTAAAAATATTATTTTAAAAACTAAAGTTAATGGTCGCGGTACTTATTGGTGTGACCATTGTCAAAAATTAAAAAAATAAGGAGGCTATGATGATTGCAATAATTGGTGAAATGAATAGTGGTAAATCTACTTTACTTTCTCAAATAGATAGTCATGGTATAAAAGTTGTTAATTGTGATGCCTTAATTGAAGAGCTTTATAAATATAATAAAGCTGGTTTTAAAGCTTTAGTTAAAAGGTTTGGCAGCGAAATTATTACAAAAGACAATAACTCCATTAGTAAGTCAGCTTTAAAAGCATTGATATTATCTGATCCAAATAACTTAACAATTATTAATGAATTAATTCATCCGATAGTAATTAATGAACTTACAAAACTAGAACCTAAAACTGTTGTTGAAATTACAGCAATAAGTCCATTAATGCTAGAACGATTTGAAAAATTATTTAATGCTGTTATTAAAGTGAAACCATCTTTTTGAAGATTAAAATATTACCGTTTTAAAAATAAAAATAATTATCATAAAAAAGTTAAAAAAACACTTTTAAAAAATAATCTTTTAAATATAAAGCATCAAAAAACTTTAATTTTAAAAAATAACAATAAACATTCTGTCGATAAAGCAGTTAAATTTATTCATGATCATTTTAATGAGTTAGAAAAGAGAATAGATGTTTGCGTTAACAAAAAAATCTAAATATCGCGTTATTTGTGAATCAAATATTAATATTGACCAAAAGTCACTTTTAATGCTTTATCAACCTTTAATAGGTGCTTCGGGAGTCGCAATCTATATGACTTTAATATTTGAAGCTGATTTAAATAAATCAATCGGTTGTTATCGTTTATGTGCTTTAACTCAAAAAAACCTTTTAAAAATTTCAAATTATTTAATTAAATTAAACAATTTGAATTTAATTGATATTTATCAACAAGAAAGCAGCAATCAAGATCAATTTATAATTAAGATTAATAAACCGCTTTCTTTTCAAAAATTTAACAAAAACTTAACGATGAAAGAAGATTTAATTAAACGTTTAAACATTAATAATTTTAAGATTGTTAAAAAACAATTTGATGATTTTGAAACTAACGATTTCACTAATTTTAAAATTATTAAAAAATTGAATAATTTTAATGCTAAAAATGAAAATCAAAAAACAAAATTAATCAACAATATTAAAAAAAGTGATATCGTTGAAAAAACAAAATTAATTTTTCAATTAGAAACTATTGCTAATCTTTATAAATTTAGTTATGATATTTTAAATAATATTATCTTTACACACGATTGCCAAGCTAAAGAAATTGAAGAAAAAAAAATCAATATCTTGATCTATAATTATTGAACAAAAAATAATAAAATTAATGCTCAATTTCATTCTTTAGACAAAATGACTTTAATGCGTAGCGCTAGTATTATTGAATTTCTAAATATGCGTATTAAAAAAACTTTAACTCCTAATCAAGTTACTTTTTTAATTAATTTATACGCTTTAAATATTGATTCAGCTATTAAAAATCTCGTTATTGACTATTCATTAATTAAAAACAAAAGAATTGTTAATAGCTATATCGACAAAATTGTAAAAACATTAATAACATTGAAAATAGAAGACTTTGATGATGCAGTAATTTATTTAAAAAACGCTTTTAATGCCAAAAATAATTCTGAAATTATCAAAGTTTAAATATAAAGAAGGGCATATTATGGAAAATATTTTTAAAAAATTAAAAAAACCAGTTAACGAAAATATTTATTTTATTAAAAATCATAAATTATTTAAAAATGAAATTCTTGAAAACAAAATTAACGATCTTGATATCGAAGCAAATATTTTAAATATTTTTAGAGTTATCAATGATTATAATTTTGAATATTTAAAGCACGATTTCTCAAAATGTCCTAATAGTACTCCTGGTACTAAATCAACGATTTTATTTGAATTAAAAAAAATAATTTTTATTGAAAAAAAATGTCATTGTTATGCTCATAAATTTTTCTCTAAAAATTATTTATATCGTGATTTTCCAAATAATAGTTTACACTTTAATTTGTACAAAGAATCTAAAAATAAAAAAGATAAATGTTTAATTATCAAGCCTGAGAGAAACGAAATTCTTAGATATTTAAAGACATTTTGTACGAATATAAGCAATTATAAACAAAACCCTCATATAATAATGAAAGGGTTGTTCGTTTGCGGGCCTCCTAGTGTTGGTAAAACATACATTATGACTGCTTTAGCTAATTGATTAGCGAAAAAGAATTTTAAAATCGCTTTTGCTAATACTACTTCGTTTGCAAATGAATTAAAATCTAACTTTAATACTACTATCACTAATAAACCATCGACATTAAATATCTTCAAAGAAGCTGAAGTTTTATTTTTAGACGACTTAGGAAATGAAAATAATAATTCATCTTGATGAAGAGACGATATTTTATTTAATTTATTAGATTATCGTTCGAAAGCTAATTTGCCAACTTTTATAAGTTCAAATTTCAACATCAATCAAATAAAAAAAATATATGCTATTCATAAAGAGTTTACAGATAACGTTCAAGTTGATCGTTTAATTAAAAGAATTCTAACTCTTTGTGAAGTTAAAATTTTAAAACAAATATCTTAAGGAGATAAATATGAATCCAAAAACAATAATAATCGGTAATTGAAAAATGAATAAAACTAACAAAGAATCAACAGCATTTATTAATGAATTTAATTCTTTAATAACTAACGCCACATTAAGAGAAAACTTAGTTTATGGAATTGCTAGTCCAGCAACTAATTACTCAGTAATAAATGAAATTAAAAAAAGTTCATTAGAACTAGTTGCCCAAAACTGTCATTTTGCTCCTAATGGTGCTTATACTGGTGAAATTTCAATCGCAATGTTACAAGAATTACATATTAAATACGTAATTATTGGTCATTCTGAAAGAAGACAATATTTCAACGAAACTGATTGTTCTATTAATAAGAAATTAGTTAGTTTACTTGAAAATAATATGAATCCTATTTTATGTGTTGGAGAAACTTTAGACCAATTCAATAGCGGTGACACTAACAAAATAGTTGAAAATCAATTAACAAAAGATTTAAAAAATATCTCAAATCTTCAAGCCCAAAAAATAGTTATTGCATATGAACCAATTTGAGCGATCGGAACAGGTAAAACTGCAACTCCAGAAATTGCTGAAAAAACATGTGCTTTTATTAGAAAAACATTAACAACAATTTTCAACGCTGAAGTTGCTAATGCGATTACTATTCAATATGGTGGTTCTGTTAAGCCAGCAAATGTATGTGAAATTTTATCACAACCAAACATTAACGGTGCTTTAGTTGGTGGAGCTTCTTTAACTGCTGATAGTTTCATAAAATTAATTACTACAAAAAAGGACTAATTATGAAAATCAATAACAAAGAGTGGAATGATGGCGCAGCCCATTTATTAACTTTTGCAATTAAAAAAATTTGAAAAGATGCCGAACTAATTTTAAGCTTCAGCAATGAAGAAACTTTTTATTGTGATTTTAAATTTAGTAATCCCGTTTCTCAAAATGATTTTAAAGTTATCGAAAAACAAATGAAAAAAATCGTTGGTGGAGCTTACAAATTAATCCATAACGGTAATAATGAAATTTATAACTGAGAATTAGTTGACCATATTAATGGTCAATGTGATACTAACAATTCTATCGCTAACACTAATCTTTTAAAAAATTATAAATTATTATCTTTGGCAGGTGCTTATTTAAACAACGATAGTAGTTTAGAACAAGTTACTAGAATTCATGGAGTAGCACGTGCTAACACACAAGAATTAAACGATTTTTTAAATATCTTAAAAGAACGTAAAGAACGTGATCATCGTAATATTGGTAAAGAGTTAGGTATTTTTACTTTTTCACCATTATCAGGAAAAGGTTTTCCGATTTGATTACCAAACGGTTTTATCGTTCGTGAAGAAATTAAAAAATTCGTAACTTCAAAAGAACGTAAATATAATTTTACAGAAGTTATAACTCCATCTTTAGGATCAATTGACTTATATAAAACTAGTGGTCATTGAGATCATTATAAAGATGATAATTATCCTATAATAGAATTAGATAAAGAGCAATTGATGTTGCGTCCAATGACTTGTCCTCATCATTGTATTATTTATAAAAAAAGTAATCATTCTTACAAAGATTTACCAATCCGCCTTTCTGAACATGCAAAATTATATCGTTACGAATCTTCAGGTTCTCTTTCAGGACTAGAACGTGTTCGTGCAATGGTTTTAACTGATGCTCATATTTTTGCTCGTGTCGACCAAATTAGAGACGAATTTAAACATGCTTATAAATTAATTAACGAATGTTTAGAAGCGTTCAACATTGAAATCGATTACATTTCTTTATCATTAAGAGATCCCGAAGATAAAGAAAAATTCTATGACGATGATGAAATGTGAAACAAAGGGGAAGTTCTTTTAGAAGATTTACTTAAAGAACTAAAAGTAAATTATAAGAAAATGACTGGAGAAGCTGCTTTTTATGGTCCTAAATTAGATATCCAAATTAAAACTGCTCTTGGGAGAGAAATCACTGTTTCAACATTACAATTAGATTTCTTATTACCTAATAAGTTTGAATTAGAATACACTAATAAAGACAACGTTAAAGAACGTCCAGTTATGATTCATCGTGGTTTAATCGGGACGTATGAAAGGTTTGTCGCTACTTTATTAGAACAAACTAAAGGTGCTTTACCACTTTGATTATCTCCATTACAAGTGCAAATTATTCCTGTTAGTCGTGCCGAATCTCATTTAGAGTATTGTCAAAAAATTAAAGCTGCTCTTAAAGAAGATAATATTAGAGCTGACATTGACGTTCGCGAAGAACGTTTAAGTTATAAAATGCGCCAAGCACAAACTAAAAAAATTCCTATTCAATTAATAATTGGTGATCAAGAAGTTGAAAGCCAAACTATTAATTATCGTCTATATCAAAAAACTGATAGCCATGTTTTAAACATTCAAGAGTTTATTCAAAAAATGAAAAAATCAATTAATCAAAAATGTCCGTTTTAATTGATTTAGGTAATAGTTTTTTAAAACTAGCTATCGTAGACGAAAAAAATAAAATTATTAACGTTAAAAAAATCAAATTAGAAGATCATAAAAAAGATAATATTAAAACAGAAATAGTTAATCACTTGGCTGATATAAAAACTACTAATAAAAAAATAATAATTAGTTCTGTTAACAACAAATGAAATGATTTTGTAAAAAATATTTTCATTAGTGATGATCTGAAATGATTAAATTTTAATGATTTTACTAAACTTAATTTTCCTAATAAAAGTGAAACTGGGATCGATTTATTATGTTTAGGAGCAGCTGTTTTAAATCAAAAAAATACTTTAATAGTATCTTTCGGAACAGCGACAACTTTCACATTATGAAACGATAACAACTTATTGGGAGCAATTATTTCTCCTGGTGCTTGAACTGCTTTTAAAGGATTAACAAAATCAGCATCTTTAATTAAAGATACTATGAAAATTAATTTTAAAACTAAATTAGGAGTTATCGGTAGCGATACTAATAGCGCTATCAACATTGGAACTTTTAAAGCGCATGCTCTTATGAGTGAAGCTATCATAAAAGATATCCAATCAAAACACTCAATCAGTAATATTATTTTTACTGGCGGAGGTTTAGATAACATAAAACCTTATTTAAAAGGTGATTATAAAATTAATGAAAATTTAATATTTGAAGGAATGTTAAATTTATAATTAAAGATTAAAAAAGGAAAACCTCACTCTTAAGTTATATATTACTTGAGAGTGAGGTTTTATTTTTGAAGATAAATCAACAAACAGAATTCAATGAATGTGGTTTGCTAATTTTGCAATCTTTATATAAATTTTTTTATCACAAAAAAATCAGTTTGTCTTTTTTGCATTCGTTATCTGATTTAAAAGATAATGGCATTTCTCTAAAAGAAATGGTTAATTTAGGCGCAATGATCGGTATTAAAATTGTTTTTTATAAAATGGATAAGCAAGAATTCAATAATTATATGATCATTAATCCAATGATCAGTTTAATTAAAACCGATTCACAACAACATTTTGTTATAGTTTATAAAAAGAATAATAAATATATTTATTATTCAGATCCAGAAACAGGAAAAAATTATAAAGTTAAACGAGATAGTCAGTTTAGTAAAAAAATGATCTATATTTTTGGGATTGTTGCTAAAAACAATTCAATCATTTTAAAAAATAAAATAAAAAATACTGTAGTTGAATTTACGAAAGAATATTTTAGTGATTTAATAATTGTTTTTTTAATTAATATTATTTTAATATCTTTAACTATCTTTGCCTCTATTTTTAGTAAAGTTTTAATTGATTATATTATTCCAAATAAATTGATAATTAATTTATTAATCATTAGCGCTTTTTTTGTCATGATCCATTTATTTAAAAATATAGTAACTTTTATTCAAAGTCGTATTTTGCAAAATATATTACTTAATTTTCATGCTAAATTATATCAAAAATTTTTATTAAATTTAGATAAAAAAGATTATAACTTTAATAATAATTTCAAAGATAGTAGTATCATTAGAAAAACCCAATTAATAGGCGTTGTTAGTAATTTCATTGTCGTTAAAATAATTACATTATTCTCAAATATATTTTTATTTATAGCTTTATTTATTTTTTTATTTTTTATCTTTAATATTTTTGCTCTAGTTCTTTTGATATTTTTATGTTTATTTTTATTAATAAACACGTATTTAAAATTTAATAGCGAATCTTTAATAAAAATTCAACAAAATAATATTAAAGAAGAATTGAACAATCGATTACCTTTAATTTATTTAAGAAAGAATTTAAAAACTGGTAATAAACATAAATTTATAAAAGATGTTTGATGGAAAAGTTTTGTAAAATTACAAAATAATACATTAAATATAATTTCATTCAATAACAAAAGAACTTTATTAAACGATTCTTTTATTGTTATTATAAACTTTTTATTCATTACAGTTTCTTCAATTTTAATAATCAAAGAAAATCTTTCAACAGGAACTATAATAATCATAATTAGTGTATTAAGCTTCATGTGAAATCCTCTTACTTATTTTAGTAATTTTATAAATTCTTTAAATAAAGATATTTTAAATTATAATGAAGTTAGCAAAATTTTAAACGCACCAAATGAAGACATTAACAAAAATGGATTTGCAATTAAAAAGATAACTAAAATTTCTATAATAAAACTAAATTTTTCTTATAATCAAAAAACTATATTTAAAAATATGAATTTATTAATTGATAAACATTTATTTATAAATGCTAAAAATGGTACTGGAAAATCTACTTTATTAAGAATAATTTCTGGAATTGAAAAAACAATTAAAACTATTAAAATCAATAATCAATATTTAGAAAATATAAATTTACAACATTATCGACAAAATATTATGTTACTAACTAACCAATACGATTTTATAAATCAATTAATATCAGAATTAAAAGATCCTCAAAAATCTAAATATTGATTTAGTTTGTTCGCTAAATATCATATGTTAATAATTTTTAAAAACGCTAAAATAAATTTATTAAAGATAACCAAAAATAATTACCATAATTTATCTTTAGGGCAAAAACAAATTTTAAATTTTTTAATTTTATTCAAAAAACTATATTTATTAATCTTAATCGACGAAGTTTTAAGTAATGTTGAATATAAAATAAATCATTTATTATTCTCTATTTTATTGAAATTTCAAAAAGATGCTTTAGTAATCATTGCTAGTCATCACAAAAACCCTAATCCACAAAAAATTAAACAATTTAATTTTAAGGAGTTCTATGATATCGAATAATAAAAATCGTAATTATATTTTATTTTTAATGATTTGCATAACTCAAATAACTTTTTTAATATTAAGCTTCACAATTAAATGTAAAACTGTTTATAATACTTCTATAACAGATGATGCAAACAACAATACTTTTCTTTTAAGTGATTCAAAAAATTTATATAAATTAACGAAAAACAGCACTATAAAGATTTTATTTACGCAAGCAAAAGTTATTGTTTATGCTAATGTTGGAAATTATCAGAAAATTACAAATAATCAATATTATGTTATTATATATACTACTCATAAATATTTATTAAATGATACTACAACTAGTGTAAAAGTAATTTATGGAAGTACTAAATTAATAAAAATAATCTTTTAAATGAGGTGCATTTTGATTTTAGATATAAATTGTAAAACTGAATACGATTATTTAAAACATCAAAAAGATTTTAACGATATAGTTAACAACACAATTGATATATTAAATATTAAAGATAATATTGAAATCTCTGTAACATTTGTAAGTGATCTTGAAATAAAAAAAATTAATTATCAATATCGCAACAAAAATAAACCTACAGACGTAATTTCATTCGCTTTTGAAGATAACGATGATGCGATCGAAGAAAATATTGGCATTAGAGTTCTTGGCGATATTTTGATAGCTAACGATTATTGTATAGCGCAATCTAAGAAGATGGGTCATTCAGAACGTCGTGAAATATCTTTTGTTTTTGTTCACGGATTATTACATTTATTAGGTTTTGATCACATCCTAGAAAAAGATTGAGATGAAATGGTTAAATACGAAAAATTAATTTTAGAAAAGACACAAATTTTAAAATAAAAGGAGTCCTACAATGAAACTATGAAAAAATGCTTTAAAAAAATTCTTTCACGCTATTAACGGTATCTACATTATGATCAAAGAAGAAAGAAGTTTAGTAATTCATTTTATATTTCTTATTTTAGTTGTTGCCTTAGGTTTATGACTAAATATAACAAACACACAATGAGCTATTATAATATTAGCTTGTGCTTTGATTATCGGTTTAGAAATAATCAATACTGCTGTAGAAAACTTGGTAGATATGATATCATTTAAATACAATTTAAAATCTCGGAAAATCAAAGATATTTCATCTGCGGCCGTTTTTTTAAGTAGTGTATTCGCTTTTATTATCGGATTAATTATATTTATGCCATATATTATTAGATTAGTAAATCAATAACAAGGAGAATTTTTAAAAATGAAAAAATCAAACAAAGATATTTTTAATTTAATGCAAGAATTTAAAAGTAATTCTTATTCTAAATATTCAAATTTTTGAGTTACCGCTGTAGCAGTAACTACTGATGGAACGAATTTTAAAGGTGTTAACGTTGAAAATTCAGCTTATGGAGATACAATCTGTGCTGAAAGAAGCGCTTTAGTATCAGCTATTTCTAACGGATATCGTCCTAAAGATATTGTTGAAATTCACGTTTTAACTAAAAATGCAGATTTCGGAAAACCTTGCGGAAGTTGTAGACAAGTAATTAGTGAATTAGTGAACCCTGAAATAGGTAAAATTTTTATGTATAATAATGAGGGAGATTTTAAAGCTATCACAATTTCTCAATTATTACCTTTTGCTTTCACTGTTAAGGATTTAAAAAATGATTAAATCTGGATTTATTTCTATAATAGGTAGACCAAACGTTGGTAAATCTACATTTTTAAACCAAATAATAGCTGCTAAAATAGCTATCGTAACTAACAAGCCACAAACTACTAGAAATCAAATTAAAGGTATTTATAATGATGATAGAGGTCAAATGATCTTTATCGATACTCCAGGTATTCATAAAGAACATCACGAATTAGGAAATAGATTAAATAATATTGCATGATCATCATTGAAGAATAGTGATCAAATATTATGATTCATTCCTGCTAACGAAATAATTGGTCTTTACGAAAATAAAATAAAAGATTATTTTCATAAAGAACATGCTAATCTTTTAAAAAAATTAATCGTAATTATTACTAAGAGTGATACTTTAACAAAAGATGCTCTTGTAAAAAAAGAAGAAGAAATAAAAGAATTCGTACAACATAATAACGTAACTACTATTAGCGCATTAACAAATTTTAATCTTGAAACATTGAAATCACAATTATTTGATAATTTACCAGAAGCACCTCTTTATTATCCAATTGATGAAATCACTGATGTAAATAATAAATTTATTACTCAAGAAATTATTAGAGAAACTATCATCGAAAAAACTAGAGAAGAAATTCCTTACAGCATAGCTGTTATAATAGAAAAATTTGATAATAAAGATAATTATTTATTTATTGAAGCAAAAATAATCGTTGATAAAGATAGTCAAAAAGGTATTTTAATAGGTAAAGGTGGAAAAGCTATTAAAGATATCGGAATTGACGCTAGAAAAAAAATAACTGATTTTTTCGAAAAAAAAGTAACATTAAAATTACTTGTAAAAGTTATAAAAAATTGACGAAATGATAAAAGCAAACTAAACCAACTAGGTTATTAAAAATTCAAGAGGTAAAACATGAACAAAAAAAACAACGAAGAATTTATTACTTTACTTCAAACAAGTGGTTTCATATTTAAAGGTAGTCAAATATATGGAGGACTATCTAATAGTTGAGATTACGGTCCATTAGGTGCTTTATTAGCACGAAACATTAAAGACTTATGATGATCTAACTTTATCAAAAAAGATCCTAATAACTTTGGTTTAGATAGTGCTATTTTAATGAATAGTAAAGTTTGGAAAGCTTCTGGACACGTCGATAATTTTAACGATCCTTTATTTGATTGTAAAAACTGTCATAGTCGTTTTAGAGCTGATAAAATATTAGAAGAATTGGATCCTAATACTAATTGGGAGAAATTTAGTAACCAAGAATTAACTCAAAAAATCAAAGATAATAAAATCGTTTGTAAAAAATGTAAATCTGTTGATTTTACTGATGTTCGTAATTTTCATTTAATGTTTTCTACTAAAATGGGAATTATAGAAGGTAGTCAATCTGAAATATTTTTAAGACCTGAAACTGCTCAAGGTATATTTTTAAATTTTAAAAATGTTTATCGTTCAATGCGTAAAAAATTACCTTTAGGAATCGGTCAAATTGGTAAAGCTTTTCGTAATGAAATAACTCCAGGAAATTTTATTTTTCGAATGAGAGAATTCGAACAAATGGAACTTGAATTTTTCTGTGTTAAAAATGATGTTGATAAATGATACGATTATTACATCAATAAAGCTAACGCATTCTTAACAGAAGAGTTAGGAATTTCGAAAGAAAAAATTAGAACTCGTGCTCACGAAGAAGATGAGCTAGCTCATTACTCTAAAAAAACTAGTGATATCGAATTTAATTTTAATTTTGGTTGAGGAGAATTATGAGGAATTGCTCATCGTGGAAATTTTGATTTACAGCAACATCAAAATAATGCTGATGAAGATTTATATTATCACGATCAAATTACTAACGAAAAAATGTTGCCAGAAATAATTGAACCTTCTGTAGGTGTTGATCGTTTAATGTTAGCAACTTTAACTAATGCTTATAATGTTGAAAAACTCGATAATGATAAAGAAAGAATTGTTTTAAAATTACCTTATAAAATAGCGCCTTATAAAGTGGCTGTATTCCCTTTAAGTAAAAAAATAAGTAAACAAGCTTTTGAATTATTTACAAAAATATTAAATTGAGATATTTCAGCTACTTTTGATGAGACTGCTTCTATCGGTAAAAGATATCGTAGGCAAGATTCTATCGGTACTTTTTGAGGAATTACTTTCGATTTTGATTCTTTAGAAGATAATCAAGTAACTTTAAGAAATAGAGATACGATGAAACAAATTAGAATTCCAATAAATGAAATTAAAAATTACTTAATGAAAGATGATATTCATTAATAATAAAGCTAATAGCACGAATTTAATAAACAATATTAAAGACTCAATTAATATTGTTGATATAATCAGTAACATTATTACCCTTAACAAAAAGGGCAATAATTTTTTTGGTATTTGTCCGTTTCATCCAGACTCAAATCCATCTTTAACTGTTTCGCCTCAAAAACAAATATATAAATGTTTTGTATGTAATAAAGGTGGCGATGTTTTGAGTTTCGTTAAAAATTATTATCATTTAACATTATGAGAAACTTTAGAAAAAATTAATGAAATGTCAAATTTTAAATTTGATCTTCCTAAAAATAATAGAATTAGTAATTTTGAGCAAAAATTATCAAACAATATCATAATTAAAGTTAACGAAAAGGCGAATGCTTTTTTTCAATATAATTTATTAAATAGCAATAATGATTTTAAAAATTATTTATTAAACGAAAGAAAATTAACAATCAATATAATTACTAAATATAATATTGGTTGCAGCAGTCAAAAAGATAATTTAAGAATATTTTTAAATGCTCATGATTTTTCTAATAGTGATATTTTAAAATCTAATTTAATGAGCATGTCAGATAAAGGTAGTGATTTTCGAGACTTTTTTATAAATAGAATTATATTTCCTATTAAGAATGAGTTTGGTATGACTGTCGGTTTTTCTGGAAGATCTATTGAAAAAGATGTAAAAGCCAAATATATAAATTCTAAAGAATCAATTGTTTTCAAAAAAAGCCAACTTTTATATAACTTACATAACGCTAAGAGAAGTAGATCATTATTAGATGATAATGAAATAATTATTGTTGAAGGATTTATGGATGTAATTGCACTAGATTTAATTGGTTTTAGTAACACTATTGCGATAATGGGTCTAAGTATTTCACAATGACAAATAGACAAAATTAAATCATTATCTAAAAATATTGTTTTATTCTTAGATAATGATAATGCCGGTATAAAAAGTAGCTTCAAATTTATAAACACATTTATAAATAATGGTTTTAGTGTTAAAGTAGTTCATAATAAAGTTAATAAAGATCCTTATGATATTTTTCAAGAGCTGGGATTAGAAAAATTAAAAGAAGTTTTTCAAGATAAAATAGAATGATACCAATTCAAAGTTAACGTTATTATTAATTCTTCAAAAAACGAAAACGAAAAAGTTAATTTAATTATTAAATTACACGATAATCTTAAAACTAGCATATTAAAAAATAATTTAATTCATTATATTAGAAATTATAATACGGAAATTTATAAACGTATTGATGAAATAATCAATAACAATAAAGTCGTTATACCTCGTAAAATAGTTGATAATAAATTAAAATTAGTAAAGTTGATGATAGTTTCTAAATTTTATACTTTAAATTATATTGATAAAATTTATTTTATACCTGATGAAAAATTAAACATTATCGCTTCATATATAGTAAAATATTATAATAGGTATGATTATCTAGAAAAAAGCAATATGATAAACTTTTTTAATGCCGAAATTAAAAACAATACTTTAAAAGAGTATGCCATAACAATTTTAAACCAATCTATTAAAGAATTTAACAACTTAATAGAATCGATTGTCCACGAAGTAAAAGAAAAACATATTTCTGATATTAAGCAACAAATTTTACAAGAAAAAGATCCGAAGTTAAAAAAAATTAAAATTTCTGAATTAACAAAATTAACTTAAATTTTAATAGTATATAAAAATTAAAAATGGGTGATTAAAAAATATGAAATTAAAAGATATGGAAAAACAATACAAAACGATTTTAAAATTGTTGAAAACTAAAATTAAGAAAATTAAAGATAGAACTTATCTTACTCCAGATGAAGTTTTTAGTGTATTAGAAAAAAACAAACTTTCTATAGACGAAAAACATTTTTCTGAATTTTTATTATTTTTAAAAGAAGAAAAATTAGTTGAAGATATAATTCAAAAATCTGACATGTACATAGATGGCGACGAAAGCAAAGAAATAAACGAAGCTACTCTTTTTAATGACGAAGATCTTTCTAACGAAATAACTGAAACTAAAGATAGTGTTAAATGATACATGCGCTGAATCGGTAAATATGGAGAACTTTTAACTAAAGAAGAAGAAATTAAACTAGCAAAAACTATCAAAAAATATACTAAATATGCTGAAGATGGTACACCTAAATATGGTTTTAAAGCTAAAAAAGCAAGAGAAAAATTAATTCAATCTAACTTAAGACTTGTTGTTTCTATTGCTAAAAAATATAAAAATCGTGGTTTAAATTTTATGGACTTAATTTCTGAAGGTAATAACGGACTAATTAAAGGTGTAGAAAAGTTTGAATGAGAAAAAGGATTTAAATTCTCAACTTATGCTACTTGATGAATTAGACAAGCAATTACAAGAGCAATAGCTGATCAAGCTAGAACTATCAGAATACCAGTACATATGGTAGAAACAATCAACAAATTAATTAAGATAGAAAAAGAATTACTTCAAAAAACTGGTAGAGCTGCTACTGATGAAGAAATTGCAGACGAAATGGGTGAAGGATATGATGCTCAAAAAATCAGGAACATCAGAACAATAAATATCGATCCTATTTCTTTAGATAAACCAATTGGAGAAGAAGATTCTAAATTATCAAATTTTGTCGAAGATAAAAGAAGCGAAAATCCTATAGATTTTGCTTACAGACAAGAATTAAAAGAAATTCTTAATTCTGTTCTTTCTGATGTACTAACATTAAGAGAACAAGAAGTTATAAAAAGAAGATATGGTATCGGGTTAGATGAACGTAATATTCCTTTAAGAACTCAAACTTTGGAAGAAGTTGGTAATCATTTCGGAGTAACTCGAGAAAGAATTAGACAAATAGAGGCAAAAGCTTTAAGAAAATTAAGACATCCTCAAAGAAAAAAGAAATTAAAATCATTTCTTAAAAATTAAAAATATGAATAACACTAGATTAGAAACTATTTTTAGTTGAATTGATAAAAATTTAAAAGTGGCCGATATCGGTTCTGATCATGGTAAGTTAGCTATTGAATTATCTAAAATATCTGATCATGTTTATGCAACAGAATACAATCCACAACCATATTTAAGATTATTAGAAAATATTAATCGTTCAAAAAAAATAAATATAACAGTTCTTAAAGGTGATGGATTTTTACCTTTAATAGATTATCATTTTGATATAGGTGTTATTGCCGGTATGGGTGGTAATACTATAGTAGAAATAATGGAAAAAGCTACTTCAAAAACTGTTATGCCTTCACAAATAATTATAGCTCCTCAAAATAACGTTGAAAAAACTAGACTTTTTTTTAAAAAGAATAATTTCTCAATAGTTAAAGAAATTATTCTAAAAGAAAAAGGAGTGTACTATAATATTATTAAGGCGGAGAAAAGTAAAACTTCAAATATCTTAAATGATCAAGATATTCTTTTCGGACCTTTATTTATAAAAAACAATATAAATTTAGAATATGTAAATATCAAATATTTAGAATTAAAAAACATTAATAAGCACCGTAAAAATAAACAAATTCAAAATAACCTTTCTATTATTGAAAAATTAATAAAAAGTTGGTAACATTATATGAAATTATTTTTTAAAAATTTATGATATTATCGAGAAGTAATTTGAAAAAAACCAAACATTAATCGTAAATCTGATAAACGTAGTGCCAGTTACTTGGAACTATTTTTTGACTTGGCTTTCGTGTCTGCTATATCTGTGTTTTCGAACTATATAGATTACAGCTGACATAATCACCAAATGTTTTTATGATTATTGTTTTTTTATTTTTTATGAAGTGTTTGATTCAACATTACTTTATATTCAGATAGATTTGAAACATCTGGAATAAGGTATAGGCTTCTTTTATGAGCTAATATGATACCTTGTTTGATAATGGCTTTCGGGTTTTCTGAAACTCACTTAATAGCAAGATATAGTAATAATACATTATTGGAATTAAAAGGAACGTATATATTTGGTTTTGTAACTTCTAGACTATTAATAGCAATTATATATTTAGATATTGTTGTAAATTCTTCAGAACAAAATAGTTTTATTTATCAAAATTATTTTTTTCCAGCAATTGGATTTATAATTAGTCCTCTTTTAATGTTTACTTCTTATGCTTGATCTGATAATTTTAATTTTACGCACAGTAAACATTTTGGAGAAATTCTATTTTCCTGTATAGCTGTTATAGAATTTGTTTTCACCACCATACCTTTATTTATGTGGTCTGAAAAATTACCTAGACTCCACAAAACTCATATAACAGATAGATTTGTATTGTTCACCTTGATTACTTTAGGTGAAATAATGCTAACTTCTTTTGTAAGTTTAATAGATACTAATAAGCTTAATTTTTTATTAACAAACTTGAATCTTAATTACATATATTTGATTTGAAGATTTTCAGTCAGTATTCTCTTAATTTTCTTAATATGATGGGTTTACACAGACTGGGTCGGCTCGATAATTTACACTAAAACAAAGCATAACCGGAAGATTATTTTATATTCTTATGCTCACTTTGGCCTCGTAGTTGGACTCTTGTTGATTTCTAGAGGAATAGACGGCATTAATACAGTTTCAACAATTGTTCATTCTGGTCATACTTTATCCGAAACACAAGCTATAATATCTTCGTCAGAATTAACGGATATTTATGGTGGTGAACAAGTATATATTTATACTAAATTATTTAACATAGGTTGTTCTATATATTTAATTTCAATATTATTGATCATGTTTACAACTAATTTAAAATTTGCCAGTCAAAATTTTGAAGCGAATAACCATGAAATAACGTTATGATTGTCAATCGTAGCTGCCATAGTTACTTTTGCCACATTGACCGCAATAACCGAAACAACCGAAGACAAACATTTTGTATTTTTCTTTGAAGTAAATATATATATTGCCGTTGGCGTCATGCTTTATTTAATAATCAACGGAATCATCGTATGAATGCTTTAC
>JABABV010000070.1 GCA_014238055.1 Mycoplasmatales bacterium
TGATCCTAATTCTTTATGATAAATTCTACTTCCAGTAATTAGATATGAAATTGTAGAAAAATAGCAATTCCCATCCCCAGGTACACTCAATCTGGCAAGGATCATAATTATACAAACTTTGGTCCTTATTATGTTCAGCAGTTAGAGAGTAGTTAACATTCTCTCATACTGTAAATTCCTTTCTTTAAAAGAAGAAATTTACTAGTCAATTTGTGGAGGGTGAAAGCTGGTTAAAACAAACCGCATGATTCCACTTTCTACAATTTCCTCATCACTTATTATGAATGGCAATTTAATATGGCAGAATCATATTTCATTCATAATAAAAAAAAAATATTATAATATATAAGTATATAAAAGATATTATTGAAGCCATAAACTTATCATCCACATTACTTTTATCGTACTTAATAAAAAATACACCTTTAGGATAAATAATTTTTTTTAATTGGTTAATTATAAAAAGATATAAAATTTGAACCCTAAAAATTTTTATTCCACAAGTTGTTGAACCAGCACAACCTCCAATAAACATTAAAATTAAAAAATAAATTAGTGGAAAATTTCCCCAGCTATCAAAGTTTGTTGTTACATAACCAGTGCCGGTCAAAATAGAAATTACA
>JABABV010000071.1 GCA_014238055.1 Mycoplasmatales bacterium
TTTGTCTCCAATTACTTACATAGTAGCCATATTTTCAAAAATATTAATAATAGCATATTTTCCAATAACTTTATTTTTTATTCTTAATGCAAAAATTTCAATAAAGAAAAAAATAATTTTATCTGCAGCAGATAAATTTATTAAACAAAATATAATTTAGTGAAGAAAAATTGTCATTAACTGTTTGTTGATTTACCCAAGTAATTATATAATTATAGTTTACATTGTCCTTGATTTAATTTAAAAAAGGTAAATATATGCACATGTAGATCGATTGAATAATCAAGTAATTATATAGTTTACATTGTCCTTGGTATTGTATTCAAAATAATATAAGATAAAATTGGTAGGGACAATTATATTCTTTGAATAAATTATTAGGATTTTTAATTTACAAATGAATAATTATAACACAATTTAACATATGGACAGTGATTAAATCACAAGTCTCTTGGAATTTTTACAATATAAATGTAGAGAAAATGTAATTGTGTTTTGTGTATGGAATATATTTAAATTTAAAAAAATTCCCAAAATATTTAGTATTTCAGATATTCAAGAAATTATATAATAAGAACAGTATACATTGTCCTTGAGATATTGTATTAAGAAATATCAGA
>JABABV010000072.1 GCA_014238055.1 Mycoplasmatales bacterium
TGTTGCCATACCAACGGCAATACCACCAGCACCATTAACTAAAAGGTTAGGATATTGTGCAGGTAAAACAGTTGGCTCTTTTTCAGTTTCATCATAATTACTTTTGTAAGAAACTGTATTTTTTTCAATGTCATCAATAAGAAATTGTGCTACTTTTGCTAATCTGGTTTCTGTGTATCTCATAGCAGCTGCAGGATCGCCATCAATTGAACCAAAGTTTCCTTGCCCTTGTACCAAAGGTAAACTCATAGAAAAATCTTGAACCATTCGCACTAAAGCATCATATACAGACTGATCACCATGAGGGTGATATTTACCAATTACATCCCCAACTATTCTTGCAGATTTTCTAAATTGTTTTGACCAATCATATCCACCTTTATACATAGCAAATAAAATTCTTCTATGAACTGGTTTTAAACCATCTCTTATATCTGGAAGTGCTCTACTAACAATAACACTCATTGCATAAGAAAGATAAGATGAGCTCATCTCATCATGCATAGAGATTAGTTTAATATTATTGTCTTTTGGAGCTTCAGTTTTTTGCATAGGTATTAAAATGGAATTTCGTCATCCATATCATTTGATGCCTGTGAAGAGTCTTCAATATTATT
>JABABV010000073.1 GCA_014238055.1 Mycoplasmatales bacterium
ATTTTTAAAAATAAATTTTATATTTAATAATATTATTAATTATAAATTTTTAATATTATATAAAATTTATTTAGTTTTTTTTATTTTATTAATAAATTTAAATTATTATTTAATTTAATTAATTTATTTATATAATTTAAAATTTTATTATTATTATTTTTAATTATTTTAATTTTAATTAAATTTAATTTTAATTTATTTTTTAAATATAAATAATTTAATTTTATAAATTTATAATATTTAATATTATTAATTTTTATATTATTATTTAATTTTAAATTTAAATAATAAAATTTTAAATAATTATTAATTAATTTTTTTAATTTTTTATTTTTATTTTTAATTAATAAATTTTTTAAATTTTTAATATTCATTTTGTCTCCTATAATAATATTATAACATAAAAATATTCAAATGTAAACACTTTTTTTCTTCTATTAAGATAAAATACCCAGTTCTAATAAAACCAGGCACTTAGGAATTTGGCTATTTATATAATGTTGATAATTCTTTTTTTCGTCTCTCTATATAATCTAATGTGTCACAAAAATCGTCCTCGTTTATCAGGTTCTGGTCTAACCAGTCGAAAGCACGTTCAGTCATCTTGTCTCTGTCT
>JABABV010000074.1 GCA_014238055.1 Mycoplasmatales bacterium
GCTATTTAAACTATACTTTTTTTCTTCTTTTCTTTCTATTATCGAAAATGTTCACTTATATCAATGTTTGTTAAATTACACATCATTATGAACTCTTTACACACATTTAAGTTTGATTATTTTTTCCTCGTTTATATAACTATACAACTATAATTATATAATTATTTATGTGTTATATAACATTATATATAAACAACGCCACCATTATATATATATATATATAATTATTTTTAATTAATTAAAATTAACACTTGATTTTTGTTTAAACAAACGATTGGCGGATATAAGGAATATCAACGATCATTGCACAGAAGTTAATATAAACTTACATTAGATATTTACTAAGTAGGGTTATATAAAACGATTGCAAGGAAAATAAACATTTAAAAAACATTTAAACTATTATAATTATAATTTAATTTTACCAAATCACCTCGCAATCTAAGTATATCATTAAACAGTCGCCAATATAAGTTATGTGGGAAATAACAAATGTAATCAAATATTTAATTAATAATTAATTATTTATTATACAATAACTTTAATATATTTTTAAAATATTTTTAATATTAATTATTAACAAATTATTGATAATAATCAGGGTTTTTGAGGCCC
>JABABV010000075.1 GCA_014238055.1 Mycoplasmatales bacterium
TTGATTCTAACATAAAGATTAAACCAATTTTAGTTTCTGGAAAATGGTGTGAAATAGATACTATGCAAGATTTAAAAAATGCTGAAAAAATATTTTGTTTTTAATCACGTTTATTAATTAAATTCTGTAATTCAATCCATAAAACTTCTTCAATTTTTTCTCCTGTTCCAATTAAATTATTATTTTCATTTGTATTATTTTTGTTATTTTCATTATCATTCAAACTTTCGAATTCAATTTCATCTAATCTTGTAGAAAAAGATCTTGGATCAAGATCTAAAGTATCTGTGTCACCTACTATATTTAAATCATTATCAAAAAAGATTACTCTATCAAGGTTTTGAAATATAAAACGTGTTGAAAATAAAAATTTTCTACAATCTTCAGCATTAAATTTTACATCTAATCTTAGAAGAGTATTGATTGTGTTATCTATTACACTTAAGTGTTTTACTGATTTCTTTTTAATTAAATTGGGCTGAACGTTATTTAAATAAATAAATGTAAATAAACTAATAATTGTAAAGATTATAAAATTTATAAATAAAAATTTTTTTAATATAGATAGACTTTTTAAGTATTTACTAAACATTAGCTAACATTCCATCTATA
>JABABV010000076.1 GCA_014238055.1 Mycoplasmatales bacterium
AAAAAACTCCGTTAAATCTAATATTAGATAAAAAATTTTTAATTAGAAAAATTAATGATTTAAATGAAAAAATTATAGATCAGGCCTATATCAATTACACAATTACAGAAAACAATAATGAAATTAATATTTTTTTTGATAAAAAAACTTTAAATTTAATTGGATGGCAAACTGAAGATATTTATCAAAATTTAGTAATTACTTTTATTTCTAAAATTAAAACTAATCAAAAAATTGATAAAAATATATTTAAACTACCTGATAGGAACTAAGCAGACTTAACAGATATTGTTTCGGTGTTATAAATTTTCATACCTCTAGATAAATAATTTTTTAAAGCATTTTTATTATCTAGTGAACATGTGTGCACCCAAACTCTTTTTATTTTTAATAAAAAAGATTTTTTAAATCCTGAAATTTTAGAGAATCAAACTTTATTAATATTTGAAAATAATATGACTTTTGAATTTTCTGATTTTAAAGAACAGAAATTTAAAAAAATTTTATTAGTTTCAAATGAAACAAATAGAGCAATCGAATTAAGTGAAAAGGTGTTAAAATTTAAAGCTAATCTTTTAGAGGATCAAAAAATAAGATTAAAAGAAAAGTC
>JABABV010000077.1 GCA_014238055.1 Mycoplasmatales bacterium
AAGATGTCAAAAGAGTAAGTGTAACTTATTTTTTCTAAATTTAAAGGAAACATTCTATGAATTTGATGAACTAAATGACTTTTAGTTCATCAAATTGAAAAATGCTTCAATTTAAATGAAATTTGGCACATTGAATAAATCGATGATGCTGAATTCAAATATGAAATCTATTTTTAGAATTTTGGAAAATAAGTACCTGTTTTAGGCCCTTTTGGTCCGAAAATTGAAAAATGATTTAATTTAAATGAAAACAGTCTTGGGTTCGACAAAAACAAACAAAAAGGTTGATATAAAAAGAGTAAACAATCCACTTAGATAGTGGCCCTATTTATACTTGATGCACAGTACACATTGTGGGTTACCATGGAAACCAGTTAAAAATACAGGAATTTATATTTGATTTCTTGGAGCGCAAAAGGTGGGTTACTATAGCAACCAATAATAAATGTACAAATTCTATTTTTAGGTTACATACATTATAAATTTTTAAAAAATTTTTATAGCAGCTAATAGTGAATGTAGAATTTCGATATACAGTGGATACCGAATATAAGAAGATCAGTGGGAATTGCATACGATGTTCTTAGAGCTGCAAATACGCAATTTTTT
>JABABV010000078.1 GCA_014238055.1 Mycoplasmatales bacterium
TCTATCTAGAAAACGTGAAGAAATAACAAATTATCATGGTAAATTACACTGGAGGTAAAACTCAAATATGTAAATTTTACAGGAGGTCGTGCAAAAAATGAAAATCAAAAAACCCCCCAATTTTTTGATAATGTTTTGGAAAATTGTAAAGGAGTTCTGAGAAGAAGCTTTTTTGCATTGGTCGTTTGAGATTGAACGAGAAATTCGTCCGAGATTGAGGTAAAATGCAAAAATTGGCAGTCGAGACGAAGGTTAAATTGAATTCTGACTTCAGATTCTGAATCAACAGATAAAGTTGAAAATATGATAAATTTCAGATATAGGTAGAAAATATTCGAATTTATCGAGAGTCCTTGGATTGGAGATACACGAATACACCAAGAATATGGAAAACTTAGAAATGCCATAATGTGGCTTCCCGGAGGGTGTGGGACCTGAAAATTTTAGAATATTCTTATAACATGTAGTAGTAAATGTAGACAAAATTTTAAATCATTTTGAGGTGGTGATGTTTTTGGGTCGGTCAGACGAGTCTTTCTCTCGTTATTCATTTCCATATTGAAACGTGCCATCATCTTACCCAAGCTGAAAAGATCGATTTTCGATCA
>JABABV010000079.1 GCA_014238055.1 Mycoplasmatales bacterium
TT
The DNA here is from genome assembly GCA_014238055.1 of Mycoplasmatales bacterium. Classification (GTDB taxonomy): domain Bacteria; phylum Bacillota_I; class Bacilli_A; order Mycoplasmatales; family JABABV01; genus JABABV01. The sequence goes on from JABABV010000079.1 coordinate 3, forward strand.
TTTTTTTTTTTTTTCTGTTGCAAGAATTTCATCGACAATATTTTATCCGTTCCTTTTTCGATTATAGGGGTTTCCAATTAGAAAATAATCTCAATTTTTCTTTGTTGAAAAAATCAAGAAAAACTAATTGAAATAATTAATAATAAAATATGGTAAAAATAGTTAAATATTTTTTTCAATCCTTATTAATTTTTACCTTCTTTTTTATAAAATGTTTTTCAGTTATATTTTCGCTAAATTTAATAACGAATCGCATATAATATAAAATTATATTGACTTTATTACGTGCACTATCTAGATCTTTTTTAATTAATTTATACGTGCTAGGTTTACTTTTAATTATCCTATTTATTGTAGTTAATACTGTTGGTAAATTATTTATAATTGGCCCAACTTCATGGGCGGTTGCGGCAGAAGAAATTCCCAATGAGGCTAAAGTTGTATAAAATTTATTACTGGATTCAAGTTCAGATATACGTATATTTGTTGATTGCTTATGTTGTTTAAATGTTTTTGACATATCAACCACAAGATCATGCATGAAATCCTTTTCATGAGCATATGCTCTACTTTTACTAATTGATTCACCTAATTTGCCAATATCC
>JABABV010000007.1 GCA_014238055.1 Mycoplasmatales bacterium
CTCCGGTAGCACTTGCTTTTCCACCTACTGCAACTGCTGATAAATCAGAAGGTGTAGTAAAGTTTACTGCTGATCCGTCAGTTCCACCAGGAGCAACATCTCAAATAATTTCTCCTAATTTATCAGCAACAGGTTTATGAACACTTGGTCAATCTGATTGCCCAAAATTCCCAACTTTAATTACTGAATGTTTACCAGAACCTGTTCCATTACTTATAACATCAATATTACCAGCTTTACCAACTAGTGCTGTACGAACAAAGAATGATGAACCAATTGCAGATGCTCCAGCTTTTAAATGAGTGTCATCTGAGTGAGCCCCTTTACGCATTCCTGCATAAATCAATGCTGTTGTTCCTTGTCAATCTATTGAAGCGAAATCAGCTTTTTTACTAGATAATGTATTATCTGTTCCTACTGTTGCTTCTTTAGCAAAACCAACATACGATTTTGCATTAGTACCGTAATCAGCTAAGTATCATGTAACGCCATCTGCTGCATTATAATTTGATGTATATCAAATTCCGTTTTTAGTAACACCAATTGCTGCAGTTGTACTTGCTCCACTTGCGTCAGGTACAGCTGATATTGCTAAAAAGCCATCTTCACCGGTGATTGTTTTTGTACCATCCATACTCTTAAATGTATTTGTAACTGCTTTATTAGTATAACTTGCATTCTCACTATTATAGTAAGCAGTATTATTTAAAGTATAATCAATTGTTGATAACAATTTTTTAAATACTAATAAATGTCTTTCTTTAATATCGATAGAAATTTTCCCTAAAACTGTAACTATAGGTGATCCATCATCAGATTTTTTACTTGTAGTAAATGAAGTATTATCATATTTAATTTTAATACTTGTTGGACGACTTGAACTGTTTTGAGAAACAGTTAAAGATCCTGCAGGCATTTCAGCATCATTTTTAAAACTAGCAAAGATATATAAATGACTAAAGTATTTAGTAGATATATCTAGTTTATTTGCTTTAATAATTGCTGCTGCTGCATCAGTAATGTTAGAAATACTAATATCAATAGTAGCTTTAGTCCCTATTCCGGCTGTAGAAGAAGTTTTACGAGCATCTTGTAAGACTTTCGCAACTGCTTGACTAAGAACCGCAGTATACTTATTTGTATTATCAGAAGAAGATCCACAACTTACAGTTGTCATGGTAGTTGCCCCAACGGCACCTAAAGTGGCTCCTCCAACAATTAATTTAGAAAATAGTTTTTTCATATTTATCCTCCGAATTATTTTATTTATAACTTTATAACATATCCATTATTTAGTTTATAAACCATGGTTTTTTATTATTTAATATAACAATGTAATTCTTTACATAAACTTATATAATTTAGTTTTTTAAATTCGTATACGTATAGAGATTGTTAACAATAACTATCAGTTTTATTTCTATACATTAATATTATAATTGTTTTTTAATTTTTTTGCAAAATTTTAATTAAAGAAAAACTACTAAAAACTACTTATTAATAAAGATTTATAGATTATATAAGGACTATTCTCAAAACATAAATGCTCATTAAAGATTATTATTTGATATAATAGTTCAAGGTGATTTAATTAATGAAATATTTATCAATAATTTATGGAAATTGTAAAAACAGTAAACACACAGCAATAAACTACTTAGAAGAGCATGGTTTTAAAAAAACTAATTACAAAAATTTAAGTAGCCAAACTAACCAAAAGTTATACATAGTCGATAGTTTAACGAGAGATCAAATTATCGATATTAAAAAAAATAAAGAATATAATTATAAACCAATTTATTTTATAAATCGAAACGCTAGTTGAGATTTTAGTAATAACGAACTAGATATTAGAGATGAATTAAGAAATAATATCGATACAACTTTCGCAACTCAAGATAACATTTTAAAAATTGTTGATCTTTTTTTTAAAATTGCAAATTGAGAAAAACCTTTACTAATATTTAAATCTTTTGGATTTAAATATGGAATTGTTCAAGATTTAGATATCGTTTTCAACGTAAGAATTTTACCAAATCCTTATTGAGATGAAAATTTACGTCATATTTCTGGTGAAAACCAAGTTGTTGTTGACTATGTTTTAAATACTGATTTTTCAAATAAGTATTTAAAAAATATCAAAAGTAATATCGACTATTTTTTAGAAAAATCATTCTCAAGACCTAATGGAAAACATAGTTGAGTTTTTGCTCTAGCTTGTACAGGAGGAATGCATCGTTCTGTAGTTAGTGCTGAATGAATTGCTAAACAATATCATAAAGAATATAATGTTATTGTTTGACATGACAATTTAAATAAAATAAAGGTGATCTAAAAATATGCAAAATATATCAAAACCTAATGTTGTTGTTATCGGTGGTGGGACTGGACTATCGACTTTATTATCAGGCCTAAAAGATATCAAAAACATTAATCTTTCAGCAATCGTAACTGTTTTTGATGACGGCTCTTCGACTGGAGTTTTAAGAAAAGATTTTAAAATCCCAGCAGTTGGTGATCTTAGACAAGTTATTAACGCTTTATCAAACTCTTCAAATAAATCAATTTTGAATGATTTAATGCGCTATCGCTTTCAAAATAAAGATAGCTTATTAGATAATCATTCTCTTGGTAATTTGATCATGACAGCTTTAATCGATATTCAAGGCGATTTTAAAGCTGGAATTGAAGCAATTTCTCAAGCTCTAAACATTACTGGAAAAATAATTCCTGTAACAGATAAATCTATAAACATAAAAGCTTTAACGATTAATAATAATATTATTCATGGTGAAAGTAATATAGGTAAAAGTCCCGAACGCCTAAAAAAGATTTTTCACAGTAAATTAATTAATGCTAATCCTGATGCAATACTAGCTATTAATGATGCCGATTATATCGTTTATGGAATCGGTTCACTTTATACTTCAATTATTTCTAACATCGCTTTGCCAGATATTCGTGAAGTTCTTAGAAGTACGAAAGCAAAGCATATTTATTTATGCAACATAATGCAACAACCAGGAGAAACGATTGGTTATGATTCACAAGATCACGTCGATGCTATCGAAGAACATTTAGGTAAAAATGTTATTGATCTCGTTGTTACTAACTCTTTTTCTATTCCTGAAGAAATCTATCAAAAATACGTTGATTCTAATCAACGTATCGTGCCAATTAATTTTACTAATAAAAAAATAAAAATAATTAGAGCGCCTCTTATTGAGATAACTGAAGATAAAACTATTAGACATAATACGAATTTAATCAAAAAAGCATTTTCTAAAATTTTTATATAATTTTAAAATAGAAGGTTAAATATGCCATTTTCATTTTCAGCTACTGCTAAAAGCGAAAGCATTAAAGCAGATATGACAAAAAATCAGCTAAAATATTTTTTAGCTGGCTTTTTCGTAGTTAATGGAATTTATAAAATATATCGTGAAAGTTCAATCATTCGTTTGAGTAATTTAAACGCTACTATCATTAAAGAAATTTATAAAAAAGTAAACAAACTTTTACCCGAGATAAAAACAACAATCTCAGTCTTAAAAGAAAAAAACTTTAAGAATACTAGTAATTATTTTATTGAAATTGATCCAGGAAATTTATTTTTTGAAATGATATTTGGATTTCAATATCGTGATGTCTTTTCAAATTTATTAATCCCTAAACAAATTGAAAAAGATGATAATTTTAAATATTTTGTCAATGGTATTTTTGTAGCGAATGGCTCTGTTTCGCGACCTAATTCTAAATATTATCATTTAGAATTTTCGTTAAACAATTTAGAACTAGCTAACGTTATTTTAAAACGCTTAAAAAAATATTTTCCTAATTTTAAAATCTTACAACGTAAAAATAAATGTTTATTATATATTAAAAAAGCGAATGATGTTTCTGATTTTATCAAATTCATTAATGCTCCTAATATGGTAATTTTATTTGAAGATAGTCGGATATCTCGCGACTTTATGAATTCAATTAATCGTTTAAATAATTTTGATATTTATAATCAAGAAAAAACTAATAGTGCTTTCTTGCGTCATTACGAAATTATTAAAACATTAAAATCTAAAAAATTAATCTATAGTTTAGATGAAAAATATCAAAACTTTATTAAAATTAGAATTGAACATAAAGAAGCTTCGTTAGATGAATTAGCAATTATCATCAATGAAAAATATAAATATAATATTACTAAGTCGGGAATCAATCATTGATTAAGACATTTAAAAAAAGTTAGTTTATCATAAACTAACTTTTTTTAATAATTATTAATCTTGCGATCACTTTTCTGTTTTAAAGCTTGACGCTTATCGTGAGCGTTTTTACCTTTTGCAAGACCAATTTTAAGTTTTACTAAACTACGACCATTGATATACATTTTTAATGGGATCAACGTTAATTGTTGCGTTTTTTGTAAATACTCTAATTTGATGATTTCTTTTTTATGTAGTAATAATTTACGAGTCCTTAAAGGATCTATCGGAATAAAACCAACAGCATATTTATAAGGAGCGATATGCATATTAACTACTTGAGCTTCATGATTTCTAATCGAAACATAAGCTTCTTGTAAAGAAACCTCGCCTTTTCTAATCGACTTAATTTCAGAACCGTTTAAAACGATTCCAGCTTCATAATCTTTAATGATCAAATAATTATGATATGCTTTTTTATTATTAGCTATTTTCATAATTATTTTTCTTTAAAAATTATTTCTGGACCGCTAAACTGACTAAATTTAACATTAGCTGCTTTTAACATACGTTTACTAGCTTGCACAGCTACTAAACCTTGATATTTATCAGAGTCATAAACTATTTCTGTAACACCACTTTGAATAATTTGTTTAGTACATTGATTACAAGGAAATAAAGTGACATACATTTTAGCGTTATCTAGACGAGAAACTGAATTAATGATGGCATTAGTTTCAGCGTGGACTACATAAGCGTATTTAGACTCTAAAAAGTCTTCTGAATCATCTCAAGAAAAGACATCATCACTAATACCGCGTGGAAAGCCATTATAACCAACCCCAACGATTTGATTTTTGTCATTTACGATACAAGCTCCAACTTGAGTATTGGGATCTTTTGAACGGGCAGCAGAAATTTTTGCGACACTCATAAAATATTGATCTCAACTAATATAATCTTTACGTTTCATAAATTTCTCCTTTATTTATTTATTTTCTTCTTTTGCTGTTGATTTTTCTGATTCAACATCTTTAGCAGCTTTAAGAACTACGATACGGTTTTTCGGTTTTGCTGCTTTACGGTTTTTCTTTAAGTTTTCGTTAATTGTCATATCAACTAACTCTAAATCAATTTTACCTTCTTTACGATCGGCCCCGACAACATTAACTTCTATTTCTTGCCCTAAAGAGAAAGTTCTCTTTGAATGCAGTCCAATTAATTGCATTGAATTTGGCATGAATTCATAATCATCATCGGTTAGTTTTGTTGTATGTACTAATCCATCAAATAAACTATTAATTTCAACAAAGAAACCAAAACTATTTACTGAAGCAATAATACCTTTAAGTTTTTGACCAACGTATCGCTCAAAGTATTGAGCTTTTTTCATATCATTAACGGCTCTTTCACATTCAACTGACTTAACTTCACAATTACTGATTTGTTCAGAAATAGCATGAATTTTAGCTAATTCTTCAGTTTTATTAATATTAGCGTTATTATCGAATAAATATTTACGTAATAAACGGTGAACTAATAAATCTGAATAACGACGAATTGGTGACGTGAAATGTGTATAGTCTTTCAACGCTAGACCGAAATGACCAGTTGGTTTTTCACTATAACGTGCTTTTTGCATCGTACGTAATAATAAAATTTTAATAATATGAGAAACAGGACCTTCAGGGAACTTTTCAACTAGTTGTTGTAATTGTTTTGAAGTTGGGTTCGTTGAAATATTACTTGTACTATATCCAAAGAATTTAACCATTTTAACAAAATCAATAATTTTTTGTGGTGTTGGTTTTTCATGGATACGGTAAATAAATGGTAATGTTTTCGTTCTAATTGAATGAGCAATCGTTTCATTAGCACTAACCATAAAGTTCTCAATTAAACGTTGTGCTACGCCACGAGGATTAGGTTTAATACTAATTGGGTTACCATCTTTATCAACTTTAATTTTAGCTTCTGCTAAATCAAAATCAATCGTTCCGTTAGCACGACGGTTTTTAATAATAACGTTTGATAATGCAATTGCATCATCTAATAATTGCATTACTGGTTTATGATCAGCCATAACTTCATCACTAGCAGTTTTTCCAAGAATATCATTAACATCACTATAATTTAAACGTTTAGTTGTTTTTATATAACTTGGAAAAATTTTGTAAGAAACAGTTTTTCCATCATGGTCTATTTCCATTTGACAACTAATTGTTAATCTTAAAACAGATGGATTAAGTGAACAAATACCGTTAGATAGAATTGCTGGAAGCATCGGAATTACACGATCAACTAAATAAGTTGAATTACCACGTTTAAGCGCTTCTTTATCTAAAATACTATCTTCTTTCACATAATGTGAAACATCGGCAATATGAACTCCTAATTGGAAGTTACCATTAGCTAATTTCTTAACACTAATAGCATCATCTAAATCTTTAGAATCTTTACCATCGATCGTTACTAATATTTCATCAGTTAAATCAATTCTTTTTTCAGAATTATCTTTAACTGGTTCTTGCGCTTTTTTCATCGCTTCAGCAGTAACTTCATCACTAAATTTTAATCTAATATTATGACGATATATTTGTGATAAGATGTCGACTCCAGGATCGTTGACGTGTCCTAAAATTTTAACAATTTTAACTTCAATGATTCCGTCTTCTAAATATCTAACGATTTCACACGCAACTTTATTACCATCAACAACTTTTTCAGGATTAATAATTTTAAAATGAGCCATAAATTTACGATCATCTGATTGTAATAAAGTATGTCCTTCTTTTTTATAAATTAGTCCAACTACGTTGTTATTAGCACGTTCAGTGATTTCTAATACTTTAGCATCAAGTTTAGATTTTTGATATCAAGAAACATAAGTTTGATATCTAACGTGATCACCGTGAAATGCTCCTTTAGTAAATTCAGCATTTACGTAATAATCTTCGTTATTATTTTCATCTTCAACGTCTGGTGTGATAAATCCAAAACCTTTTTTATTGATTGAAATCTTACCAGTACCTTCACTAACGATTTTCAAAACTGAATAATCACCAATTTTATTTTTAATGACAGCATTTTCAGCTTCTAAAATACTCATCGCACGACGAATATCTTTAAAACGATATCCTTGTTTTTCAAAATGAGTTGCTATTCTTCCTAAACGAGAAGGACGATAAAACTTACTCTCCATATGATTAACGATTAATTCTTTTAATTTTAATGTTTTACTATTGATCAACATATTAATTCCTCAATTCCCTTTACATTTTCTTTAATACAAATCGTATTAATAAATTATCAGTTATACAATTATCGCTTATATATAAAATAAAAAAAGCTATCTTAGGTAGCTTTTTTTATTAAGACACATAAGTTTTTATTAAGACGGCTAACGTAATAAATAAAGCACCAAAAATATAAGTTAAAATAGTTATCAATCTATCGTAACCACGTTCTTTAGTTTTTCCAAAAAGATCGATTTCATTAGAACCCATCAATGCTCCAGAAACCCCTTTAGCTTTACCAGCTTGCTTTAGTCCTAAAAATATCAAAGCAAATGATACTAATATTAACGAAACAATTAAAAAATCTTTCATATTAATACTCCTTTATTTATAGTTATTTAAATATACGTTACAGATATCTTACAATATTATACATTAATTATTATAAATATTATTAATTTTTAATTATTATTATTCAACTAATAATATAAATTAAAACAATAATCACCGAAATTGAAAGTTGTCATCAATATTTTATGACTTTTTTCTTAAATATAGAACCGATTAATACTTTAATTGAAAATAAAAAAGTAATGATTAAAATCGATATAATAATAATTTCTAAATTTTTATCGTGACCAACAGCATCGATAATTGGTGCTTTGTAATACGATAGATCAGCGAAAAATAAAATACTAAAATTAAAAATTTGCGCTCCTACAATAGCACTAACTGCTAAATTAACTAATCCTTTTTTAACTAACAAGAATAGTGAGACTATTTCAGGCATCGCCATTACTCAAGATAATAACGTTCCTCCAACAGTATCTTCTTCAATGTGGTAACCACCTTCAGAAAAAGGTAAGACCATAACATCAGCAATACTATTTAAAATTATCGCTCCAATCACTAAAACCATTCCATATAGCGAAAGCATCATTCAAGATTTAGGAGCTGAAAAAATTACGCCCTCATTTTCTTTAACGACTTTTAGTTCAGCTTCGGTTTCATTATCAGATGATTCAAAAAATCACGACATAATTAAGAACCCAATATAAATAGCGATTAATAATAATGGTAAAATTCCAAAATGAATTCCAAATAAATGAATATTAAGATCGTTTCCAGAAAAAATAAACATTGAAATTAAAGCACTAACACCAAAAACAGTAAAAAGTAAAGCGTTATTATAATTATTTAATTTTTTAAAAATTAAAACTCTTAAAAAACAAAGATCACAAACAGCGGTCATGATCATATTAAACATATTTGAACCTAAAACATTACTGACGGCAATTTTTGGATTATCGCTAGCGGCTTGAAAAACACTAGTGACGATTTCAGGAATTGAAGCTAAAATAGCAATTACAAAAACACCAATAAAAGCCCCTTCTACTTTACTATTTTCAGTAATTAAAGCACTATACTTAACAACTTTAACTGCTCCAAAGAAAACAATAACTACAATTACTAAAAATAATAATCATAAAGTTCCTAAGTTAGTAATATATTTAATTCAATTTTCTAAAAAGTTCATATTTCCTCCAAATATTTAAATTTATTATAAATTATAGCTAAATAATATTATAATTAATCTATAGGGTAAAGCGTTATTTTTGAGTTATTTAAGACGGGGTTGGTTGTTATTTTTAATAAATTACTAAAAATTTTATTTTTTCAAAATAATTCATCAGTTAATATAATCGATGAAAGTAAACTAGGAAAAATTATTTATAATAAAAAATGAATCATTATAGATTTAAGACCTAGTGCTGAGTTTAAAACTTCACATATATTATTATCAACTAATTTAAATATCATTAAATTTAAAAAACGTTATCATAAATACATTAATAAAAATCAAAAAATATTATTAGTTTGCAGACACGGTAAACAGTCGCCTACTTTAGCAAAATATTTATTAAATAAAGGCTATAATGTATCAATTTTAAAATACGGTTTTCAAAATCCTAAATTACTCGAAAGTAAATGAATTATAAAATAATTTAATCTAAAAAATCTTTTAATCAAAAGAAAGATTTTTTAGGAATTCTAAGATTTTGTTTTAAATCTAGAGAAATAAGTCCATAACGTTCTTTATAAGATTTAGTTCAATTTCAATTATCGATATAATTTAATATTATTAATCCTTGGCAATTAGATTCTGATCTAATTGCTTTTTTAACAGCGATGATTTGATTTTTTAAATAATTGATGCGGTATTGATCTTCAACTACTCCAGAATCATTTGCATGTAATCTTTCATCTGCCATTCCAATCCCTTTAATAGAGACGATCGTTTCGATGTTGTTATAAGAATTTTTAATTATCATTAAAGAATTAAATAGATCATCATTTATTAATTTTTTATTTTTATTAATTATATCATATCCAAAGTTAAATTCAGTGTGATCTAAATTAGCTTTAACAATTTTTGAATTTTTATAAATTAAGTTTAAAAAATCTATTGATCAATCTTTAATAGATTGCTCTTCTTCACAAGTAATTTCTAATTCAATTTTATATTTTTTTGCTATTTCTAATAATTTATAATGAATTTTATTATCAATAAAAGCATTTAATAATAATTGGTGTTCTCAAACGTTTGCAATGTTTGCGGCTTCTTTATCTTCGAGTTTATCACTAGCTGGATAAGCAATTTCTAAATTCAGACCAATCCCGATTTTAGTTTTTAGTTTTTTAGTTTTAAAAATATTAACAGCATTTTTATGAGCTAAAATAATATTTACAACGCTTTGTAACATTTTAACTATATTATTTTCTGCTGGATAATGACTACTATTGACGTATTGGCCTAAAAGATCTTGCATCGGTTCATTAAAAGTAATTCACTTATGCACCCGACTACCAAATAATTTGAAACATTTTTCAGCGTAATAACTAAATTTAACAATACTTTCTTTAGTCGTTCAACCACCTTTTTCAGATAATCATAAAGGCATATCAAAATGAAAAAGACTAACTATCGGTTTCATTCCTAAAGCAATAACTTTATCAATTAATTTATTATAAAATTCAACTGCTACAAGGTTGATAGTTTTTCCATCAGGAATTAAAAATGTTCATTGAATAGATAAAGCAAAACAATTAAAATTTAATTGTTTTGCAAAAGCAACGTCTTCTTCGTAATGTTTAATAAAATCATTACGTACATAAATTCCTTCTTCAAATAAATAAACACTTTCCATAAATCAATAATCTCAAACAGAAAGTGATTTTTTAGTTCCGATACCTTCAGTTTGAGGCGCTGAAAAACCGCCTCCTCAAAGAAAATTATTGTTCATTATAGAGCTCCTATTATTTAAAAATTTAGAAAATAAATTATTCTTTAATTAATTTACTATTAGTTTTTTTAACGAATTTACTAAATACAAAATCCATAAAGTATCCAACTATTATAATAGCAGTAAAAATTATTACTGTATATGTTAGCGTTGCATATGTTGATGTAAAGATATCAGTTGAAACTGAAAACATTTCATAAATATTATCGATTAAACTAATGATTGGTACAATAATAAAGAATGACGCTCCTATTATAGCTGATATTTTGAAAAATTTTATTTTTTTAACTTTTACTTTATTAGTGTATCGATTAATAACAGCATATATAAAGACAATCCCTAACATGATTAAAATAATTGCTGTTTGTCAATTAGAAACAACATCGATAAAATCAAGCGTTTTACCAAATACAAAATGACCAATTAAGAAACTAAAAACCGTTGCTAAAAAAGATAAAGTATATAAGAAATATCCGCTACCTGCTGGACTTCCATTAGGATTCTTTTTAATAATTAATTTTTTATATGGGAAGTAATGAGGTGAGTCTACCGCATCACTGACCATTCGCATTCCTCCAGTAGTAAATCCATTTAACGATCCTAAAGCAGCAAAGACTACTGAAATATCGATAATTTTTTCAAATCAAACTGGGAAAGCGTGATGAGAAAAAGAAATAACTGAACCAGTATCTCAATCTTTACTTGCAAAAGAACCAGCTGTTTTAGAAAAAATAGCTACTGAAATTAAAGCGTAAAAAATAATAATACTAATAACTCCAACGATAACAATTTTTGGTAAATTACGATCAGCATTTTTAACTGATTTTTTAATTGAAAAAACATAATAGAACCCATCGAAAGCATAGAAGACTGCCGGAAGCGCTAAAATCATTCCTAAAATTCCGTGATTTTTAATTGTTTTTCCAGAAATAATAATATCTGGACTACTAAAATTAGTAATTGAACTAGTTATTAATCCCGCAACAACTACAACAATTAAAGGAAATAATTTAAAGATTGTTGCAAAGTTTTGTGTGATATGAGGAATTTTAATAAATTTAGAATTAATTCCCATAAATCAAGTTAAGTAAAATAATGTTAAAATTAAATTAGCTCACCATGGAGCGTGGTATCCGAAAATAGCTCAAGTAAAATTAGCACCATAAAATGCTAAAGTTGTATAAATAAATGGAAAATATAAGAAAGTTAGAAATCAAACTAACGTTCTCCCATATCGTTTACTAACGAAAGCATTAGCTCAAGAAACGATTCCTGAATCAGTTTCTTTCTGAGAACTAATAATCTCTAATAGAGCAATCGCTGCAAATAATACTCCGATCCCTCCAATAACTCACGCTAATAAAGTGTAAACTCCTGAACCAGTACTATTTATAACACTAGTGTTTTTAAAAAATATTCCTACTCCGACAATTGTTCCAATAACATAAGCTAATGCCGTTATGAAACCAATATTCTTTTTATTAGACATAGTTTTCTCCTTGTTTTAAAAATAAAAAAAATAAATAATACTAAAATAAATTAGCATTATTTATCGTTAAAAAATATAAAAATATAAAAAATAATATTTTAAATAATTTATCACGATAATCTTATGTTAGTTGAGCAGAGCTAAGCATTCGTTTATTTCCAAAAAGAACATACAAAAAGTTAATAATTGTAACATTATTATTAATTTCTAAGTTGTTAAAATTAGAATTAAACATTTGTTTTCTCCTTGTAATTGAAATAAATTACTCAAAATTTTAAGACTATATTAGAACAATTATACACTTTTTTTTACTTTTTTCCAAAAAATAAAGTAAAATAGTAGCAACAACCCATCTATTCAACGTTGGAAAGAAGGTAAAACAACCTCATGCATCTCTTAAAACAAAACAACCAATACATTACTTTCAATAGTGAAAAGGCTTTAAAAGTTCACGAAAGATTAGCTGATAAAAATATTGCCGTTATCGATTTTGAATCTTTTCAATTCGATAAAATCAACCGTGATAAATTTCCTTTAAATATTCATTCAATCCCTTTTTCTTTTTCTATCGGTGTTGTTAAATATTCAAAAACTAAAAATAAATATGAACTAGTTAGTGAATATGATTATAATTACTGAAAAATTGATAGCTATAAAGATTTAATTAATAAGATTAAAAACTTAGCTTTACAAATGAATCAGATTTGTCAAAAAGAAAAAATCGATCAATTTGTTTTTTTAGGAGCTGAAAACGAATTAAAATGTTTTCAATTCTTTCACGATATTTTAAAACAAAAAAACATTAATACTATTTTTCAAAAAGGTAAATTAATTAATCGTGATTATTATGATTTATATAAGTTCTTTAATGATAAAAAATATTTTAACGTTTTAAAATATAGTTTCAAAATAAGTAATTTTTTCAAAATCAGTGACCGTCCAGATCCGATAAAAAGTCGTCAAATTGGGATTGCTGCTGGTAAACATTTTAATAGTATGGTTAAAGGTAAAGCAAGTACGGCAGGAAAGCGATTAATCACTAAGATTATTAAACATAATTTATATGATATCTATAAAGGTTATGTAATGATTAATTATTTATTTTCTTTAACTAACGTAAAAGAAAATGAAGTTGTTAATAAAAAAAGCATTAGTAAAACCGATTGCAATATAAAATTTTCAATAAATTAATTAAATTTATGTTAATATATATATGCCTTTGCAACAATAACCTTTTAACTTGGTCAGGTCCGGAAGGAAGCAGCCATATAAAGAAGTATTGTGTGCGAAGGTTTTTTTTATCTATTTTTTAAATATAATAATAAGGAGGTTTTATTTTGCTAACTAAAAAGTTAACTCAATTAGAGATGTGAGAGAAATTAAATAAATTATCAATCAAAGCTAAAAATAAAGGTGAAATTCCTGTTAGTGCAATCGTATTAAATGATCAAAAAGAAATTATAGCGCAAGCTTTTAATAAAAACGATCGCACTAATAAAGTGTCTGACCACGCTGAAATTATCGCCCTTAACAAAGCAGGTCGAAAATTAAAGACTTGAAAGCTTATTGATTGTACTTTATTAGTTACTCTAGAACCATGTGTAATGTGTTTTGGGGCAATCCTCAATAGCAGAGTAAAAAATGTTTATTTCATGCTTAAAACCGATAAAGGAATCAGTTCTTTAAATTTATTTAATGAGTTGAAAACTAAAACTCATTTAAAAAATTTTAGTGCTGTCAATAATTTACAAACAGCTATATCAAAAAAAATTATTAAAGATTTTTTCAATGATTTAAGAAAGGGGAAATAACAAATTATGACAAAACATTACGTTTCTTTGTATCGAAAATATAGACCAAATTTATTCAAAAATTTAGTCAGTCAAAAACAAGTAAAAAATGTATTACAAAACTCAATAATAAAACAAGAGATTAGTCATGCATATTTATTTAACGGTCCTCGTGGTACTGGAAAAACTTCAACTGCTTATATTTTTGCTAAAGCAATTAATTGTATAAACAATATTAATGGTGATGCTTGCAATAAATGTAAAAACTGTTTATTGATCAATAATAACGAAACTTTTGATATCGTTGAAATCGATGCCGCTTCTAATAATGGTGTTGATAATATTCGTGATTTAACTGATAAAGTTACTTATAATCCTTTAAACTTAATTTATAAAGTTTATATCATTGATGAAGTCCACATGTTAAGTAAAGGGGCTTTTAATGCGTTATTAAAAACATTAGAAGAACCTCCTAAACACGCTATCTTTATTTTAGCTACTACTGAAATTAAAAAAATTCCAATAACAATAATGTCACGTACTCAAAAACATAATTTTCAAAAAATAAAACTTCCTGAATTAACAAAACATTTAGAAAGAATTTCTAAAAAAGAAAATATTGAAATAGTTGATCAAGATACTTTACTAAATATTTCTTTCTTAGCTGAGGGCTGTGTTCGCGATGCTTTATCTCTTCTAGAACAAGTTGCTATTTATCAAGATAATAAAATTGATAATAATGGTTTACTTGAATTATTTAATTATGTAACTATTAGTAAACAGAGTAATATAATTAAAGCTTTAATAAATAAAGATCAAAAAAATATTTTGGAATTAATTAATTATTTTCAAGATAAAGCGATCAATTATCACGCTTTAATAAAATCACTAATTTTTCTTTTAAATAGTAACTTAAATAAAAACGAATTAAATTTAGCGCTAAATTTAAAAGAAAATTTAAATAATGCATTATTATTATTAAAAAAACTAATTGAATTTGAAACTTTAATTCAAGAAAGTAAAATGCCTCAAATTACTTTTCAATTACTTTTATTAGATAATTTAGATTTAAATATTAATAAAAAAAATATCATCATTAAAGATGATACGAAAGAAGTTTTAAAACCTACAATTAAACTTGAAGTGAAACCAATCATTTCTAAAGAAGTTGTTAAGCCACAAGTTATTAAAAAACTTGATCAAGTCGTTGAACTAAACGAAGATAAAATTCTTCTATCGTGTGCTAGTAATAATGATATCGATGAATTGAAACAATTAAAATTGAATTGAAACAATATTAAAAGTAATATTCTAAACGATAGTATCGATCGTAAAGCTTTATTCATTACTAATGCTAAACCTTTATGAATTTATCAAAATAATTTAATTATCGGCTTTAAAGAAGCGATTGAAGTTGAAAATTTTAATATCAGTAAAACTGAGTTTATTAAAAACATTAATAACTCAATCGATAGTAATCATAATATTATTGCAATTGATCGTAACAAATGAGTTGAAATAAAAAAGCAACTCAAAAATAAGTTGCTTTATAAAAACGATTCCAAAGAAAACGATATCGATAAATATCGTAATGAAATATTTAGTTAATTATTTAACTGATATTTTTTTTATGCCCATATAAGGTATTAATACTTCAGGGACAGTGATAGAACCATCTTCGTTTTGATAGTTTTCTAAAATGGCTGCAATCGTACGATCAATTGCTAAAGCTGATCCGTTCAACGTTGAAGGATAGATTGTTTTTGAATTATCATCTTTAAAACGTAATTTCATTCTGCGAGACTGGAAGTCACCACATAATGAACAAGATGAGATTTCGCGATAACAATCTTGATTTGGTAATCAAACTTCTAAATCATAAGTTTTTTCAGCAGAGAATCCAATATCACCAGTACATAATTCAATGACACGATATGGTAATTTTAATTTCTGCAATAATTGTTCCACGTGAAACAATAAATTATTTAGTTCTTTAACGCCGTTTTCTGGCTTCACTACTTTAACAATTTCAACTTTATGGAATTGGTGTAGTCTAATTATTCCGCGAGTATCTTTACCAGCTGAACCAGCTTCAGAACGAAAACAAGGTGTATAAGCCGTTACATTAATCGGTAAACTATCTTTATTAATAATCTCATTGCGAAACATTCCTACTAAAGGAACTTCAGCAGTTGGGATTAAATAAGAACCGTTTTCTAGTTTAAAAAGATCTTTTTCAAACTTTGGTAATTGACCAGTTGATAAAAGTGTTTCTTTTTTAACGATTAACGGAGGACTAATTTCTTGATAATCATTGTTTAAATTATTATCTATCATAAAATTAACTAAAGCTCTTCTTAATCGAGCGCCAGCGTTTTTATAAATGTGATAACGTGTTCCTGAAATTTTAACACCACGTTTAAAATCAATGATATCTAAATTTTCAGCTAATTCATAATGTGGCTTGATTTCGAAGTTAAATTTAGGTATTTGACCTCAAGTTTTCACTTCTACATTAGCATTTTCATCTTTTCCAAGTGGAACTGTTTCACGTGGAACATTAGGAATTACTAACATTATTTCAGTAATTTCTGATTCTAGATTATTAACTTTTAATTGCAAATCTTTAATTTGATTTTTTAGATCAGCAATTTTTTTTATTTGTAATTTAAATTCAGCAATTTTATTTTCTTTTTTTAAAATTGCAATTGAGGAGCTAGCAACATTTTTATCATGTGATAATTTTTCAAGTGCAATAAGAGCATCTTTTTTATCTTGATATTTCGTTTTAAAATTTTTTAAAAATTCAAAATTTTCAGTTCCGCGAGTTTTTAATTTGTTAATAATTTCATCAAAATTATCATAAAATTTATTTACGTCTAGCATGGTTCCCCCAAGTTTAATTTAAAAATACTTTGACTTCTTCGTTTTCTAATTGCGGTTCGTTTTCAGTGGGATTATTTTTAAATAAAGCCACGTTTGAAATTAAATCTTTTTCACGTAATTTAATGATGCGCACACCTTTACTTGAACGAGAGATAGTTTCTTTAATTTGTTCAGACAGAATTCGTATTACAATACCTTTTTTAGTAATAATAAGAATGTCTTCATTACCAGATATTACTTTTAAACAGACCAAATTACCAGCTTTTTCAATGTTAATTGTTTTAACACCTTTTGACCCACGATTAGTAATACGGTAGCTATTAATGTCTGTTATTTTACCAAATCCATACGTTCCAATAGCAAGAATTTTATTACCTTCAAGTGAAGTTGAACAGCCAACTACTTTACTATTTGTAAGTTGCATTCCAATAACTCCACGAGAGCTTCTTCCGGTGTTTCTAATAGCGTCTGATCGGAAACGAACGACTTTACCATTAGATGCCCCGATAACAACTTCAGTCGAATCATGAACTTCTTTAACAAACATTAAACGATCAGTTTCATCTAATGAAATTGCTATCTTACCGTTACGGTTAATATTATGAAATTCTGATTTTAAAGTTTTTTTCGTAATTCCTTTTTCAGTAACAAAAATAATTGAACCGTTATCATAATCGTTTAAGTTTAATAAGAAAGTAACTTTTTCTTTTAAAGCTCGATTTAGCGGTAAAATATTAACTACTGGAATTCCTTTAGCTTGTTTAGAACCTTTTGGTATTTGATGAGCACGGAGACGATATACGCGTCCTAGATTAGAAAACATTAATAAATCAGAATGAGTATTAGCAACTACTAAATGGCTAATGTCATCTTCTGATAAAGTCATCCCTTTACTTCCAACTCCACCACGTTTTTGAACACGATATTCATTAACAGAGATTCTTTTAATATAACCTTTATCAGACATTGAGATAACAACATCTTCTTTCAAGATTAATTCTTCATCATCGATACTATGAATTGATCCTGGGATAATTTCACTCTTACGAGGATTACCAAACTTCTCTTCAATAATTCTTAAATCTTTAACGATTTCTTCAGTAATTTTATCTTCAGAACGTAAAATTGATTCATTATGATTAATAAAGTCTCATAGTTTATTTAGTTCGATTTCAATACGACTTCGTTCTAAACCAGTTAAACGTTGTAAACGCATTTCTAAGACTGATTTTGCTTGATTAGCATTCAACTCATACGTGCTTACTAATTGTTTGATCGCTTCTTCAGCGCTCGCTGCTTCTTTAATTAATTTAATAACTGCATCAATATTTTTTAAAGCAATTGTTAAACCTTCTAAAATTTCGCAACGCTTGTGAGCTTTTTCTAGTTCGAAAGAAATTTTACGTACTAAAATATTTTTACGATGATTTAGATAAACACTTAAAGCTTTTTTAACTGTTAACACTTCAGGGCGGCCATCGACTAAAGCAAGTAAATTAATACTGAAACTAGTTTGTAGTGGTGTCATTTTAAATAATTTATTTAAAATTACTTCAGCAATAACATCTTTACGAACTTCAATAACGATACGCATTCCTTTTAAGTTAGATTCATCACGTAAATCAGTTACACCATCAATTGTTTTATTCTTAATTAAATGCGCAATCTTTTCAACTAAACTAGCTTTATTAACCATATAAGGAATTTCAAAAATAACGATTCTTTGTTTTCCGTTAGTTAATAATTCTATTTTAGTACGTGAACGAATTACAACTGAACCTTTTCCAGTTTCATAAGCTTGTTTAATTCCAACATCACCAAGAATAATTCCCCCAGTTGGAAAATCAGGACCTTTAATTATTTCTGATAATTCAGCAATTGATAATTCTGGATTTTCAGCTAAAGCAATCGTTCCAGCAATTACTTCTCCTAAATTATGAGGCGGAATTGAAGTCGCCATCCCAACAGCAATACCACTAGAACCATTTACTAATAAATTAGGAAATTTAGCTGGTAAAACTTTTGGTTCGCGTTCAGCACCATCATAATTAGGGACAAAATCAACAGTATTACGATTAATATCAGATACTAACATAGCTGATATTTTTGATAATCTCGCTTCAGTATAACGCATCGCCGCAGCGCTGTCGCCATCAACTGAACCGAAGTTACCATGACCATCTACTAAAGGATATCTTAGTGAGAAATCTTGTGCCATTCTTACTAAAGTATTGTACGCTGCTTGATCACCATGGGGATGATACTTAGCAATAACTTCACCAACTACACGAGCTGATTTTTTATGAGCGCGATCATGAGTCATACCTAATTCATTCATTGCAAAAATAATGCGTCGATGAACTGGTTTTAAACCATCACGGGCATCTGGTAATGCTCGAGAAACGATAACTGACATCGCATAATCGATAAAAGATGTTTTCATTTCATCGACAATATTTTTAATAACAATATTTTCTTGAAATTCTTCTTTATTTTTTATATCATCCATATTTTCCCCTTTATCCTCTAGTGATTATTATTATTATTTAATTAAATTTATATTATTATTAACTATCAATTTTTGCATAACTAGCATTTTTTTGAATAAATTGACGACGTGGTAAAACTTCATCTCCCATTAAAACACTGAAAATATTATCGGCTACTGTGGCATCTTCAATATTAACTTTTAATAAAGTTCTTTCTTGTTTGTCCATCGTTGTTTCTCATAATTGTTGAGCGTCCATTTCTCCAAGACCTTTATAACGTTGGATTGAGTAACGTGCATTTGGATTTAAACTACTCATAATAATATCTTTTTGTTCTTCAGTATAAGCGTAATGAGCTTTTTTACCAACTTGAACTTTATATAGTGGTGGTTGGGCAATATAAACAAAGCCATTTTCAATCAATTCTTTAAAATAACGAAATAAAAACGTTAATAATAAAGTTCTAATATGCGAACCATCAACATCAGCATCAGTCATAATAATTATTTTATGATAACGTAATTTCTCAATGTTAAATTCTTCACCAACAGAAGTTCCAAGTGCTTTAATCAAACAACCAATTTCATTATTTGAAAAAACTTTATCGATACGTGATTTTTCAACGTTAATAACTTTTCCTCTTAGCGGTAAGATTGCTTGAAATTCACGATTACGACCTAATTTGGCACTTCCTCCAGCAGAATCTCCCTCGACAATAAACAATTCTGATAAACGGGGGTCTTTAGACGCACAG
The DNA here is from genome assembly GCA_014238055.1 of Mycoplasmatales bacterium. GTDB lineage: Bacteria > Bacillota_I > Bacilli_A > Mycoplasmatales > JABABV01 > JABABV01. The sequence continues at coordinate 20,152 of JABABV010000007.1, forward strand.
TCTGATAACTTACCTGGTAAGTAAGCAATGTCATTCATCGGTGTCTTACGCGTTAATTCACGTGCTTTATTAGCTGCTAGACGAGCTTTCGCTGCTAAGATCGTTTTTCCAACGACGATTTTTGCAGTTTCTGGATTTTCCATTAAATAAGCTTCTAGTTTTTCAGAAATAATTTTATTTACGATTCCTCGCACGTCTGGATTAGATAACTTAGTTTTCGTTTGACCTTCATAAATTGGGTCTAAATGTTTAATTGAGATGACAGCAACGACACCTTCTTTAACATCGTCTCCTGATAATTTAGAAATATCTTTATCAAACATTTTATAAGAATTAGCATATTTATTAAAAATTCTTACTAAAGCATCACGAAACCCTAATTCATGAGTTCCACCTTCAATCGTATTTATGTTATTACAAAAAGAATATATGTGGTTAGTGTATGAAGAATTGTATTGCAAAGCTAACTCAACAATAACATCTTTAAATTCACCTTCAGCATATACTACTTCATTATGTAATACTTTACGATTTTTATTTAACTCTTTAACGTATTCTTTAACTCCACCAGCAAAACAAAAAACTTCTTTAGTTTTTTCAATTTCGTCGATAAAAGTTAATTGCAGACCTTTATTTAAGTAAGCTAATTGTTTAATACGATTTTTTAATACTTCATGATCAAAAATCGTTGTTGTAAAAATTGAACTATCAGGTTTGAATTTTATTTCTGTTCCTGTTTTATCAGTTGTACCAATAACTTTTAAAGGATTTTCAACTTGTCCACCATTGATGAAACGTTGAAAATAAACATTATTATCACGATAAACTTTAACTTCTAAAAAGCTCGACAAAGCATTTACGACTGATGCTCCAACACCGTGTAATCCTCCCGATACTTTATATCCACTATCACCACCGAATTTACCTCCGGCATGTAAAATAGTAAAAACTGTTTCAACAGTTGAAATCCCAGTTTTTTTATGTCGTCCTACAGGAATACCACGACCATCATCACTAATGATTATTTCATTATTTGTTGTAACGATAATATTGATATTAGTACAATGACCACTTAAAGCTTCATCGATTGAATTATCAACGATTTCTCATACTAATTGATGTAATCCTCTAGCGGCAATACTACCAATATACATTCCCGGTCTTTTTCTAACAGCTTCAAGACCTTCAAGGACTTGAATCTGGTCAGAAGTATAATTATTATTAACTTTCATAAAGCTACACACCTTTATTTATAATTTTCATATTTATTACTATTTTATCATTTTTTTAATAATTAATATAGTTATTAGTGATTTAGTCTTTTTATCTAATTTGATTAAAAAGTTCTTAATGGTAATATCAATTGTTTAAGTCATGGTTTTTCAGTACTAGTAATTAAGGCTGGCTTTAAATTACTGATTAGTTTAATTGAAATAGTTTTTGTATTAAAAGCACGAACTGCTTCTTTTAAAAATCTTAAATTAAAATTAATATTTATTGCTTTTCCACTAAATTTAAAATCAGTAATGATATCTTCGATCGTTCCGATTTCTTTTTGATTATTTTTAACGATAATTTTATCTTTATTGATTTCTAAATTAACACTCGAAATATTGTTAACTGTAAAAATTTCCATCTTATTCATTACGAAAACTAATTGTTTTGTTTCAATAATTAATTCTGTTTCAAAGTTTTCTGGAATTAAACTAATAACGTTTGGATAATTACCTTGTAAAATTCTAACTTTTAAAGATAGGGCATTGTAATTGATCACAATAGAGTCAATAGAGATATATAAAATAACAGTTCCTTTATCATCGCTTAAAATTCTAATAATATCTTTAACAACTTTAGTTAAAAGACTAAATTTAAATTTAAAATCTAAATTATTGTTTTGTAATAATAAATCGCTATAAGCTAAACGATATGAATCGGTAGCTACTGATTCGATTTTTTGATTATTAATATTAAAATTCATAGCATTTAACATAATTCTTTTATTTTCAATATCACTAGCGAAAATAACTTCATTAATATAATTCTTAAGATCTTTTAAAGGCATTTTTATTTTATGACCAACATTTTCGATATTAATGTTTGGAAATTCATTATTATCAATTGTATTTAAAGTCATAACTAATTTGTTTGCTTTAATTATTAATTCATTTTTTTCTTTATTAAAAGTTAGTTCAATGTATTCTTCATTTATTTTTTTTAAGATATTCATGAAATAATTCGGTTTAATTAAAAAGCTACCAATTTCATCAGATAATAAATTATTTTCATTTATTAAAATAAATTCTTTAATAAACATTGTTCCATTACTTGCAGATAAAATTATTTTTTCTTTATCGATTGCGAAGTTAACACCTTTGAGGTGGTTGATTATATTATTTGTATCAATTACTTTGTAAACATTGTTCAAAGCATTTAATATTTTTTTTCGTCTTATTTTTAGTTTCATATTTTGTTTTTCCTTCTTGTTTGTTTTTTTAAATTATTATTCTATCTATAATTATTATTATTAGGGGTCTGTGTTATGGGGATAACTGAAGATTATTATTTTGTAATTATATAATATATATATATATTATATAATTATTTTGATATTTTGCAAGGTTTTTTTTCCACATTTTTTCCACATTAAACTAACAAATTTATAGGAGATACTAACATTTTTATTAGTTTAAATTATTTTGTAATTGATCAACAATTTCTTTAATTTTATTTTTACACTTAATATCTCGGTTTCGACGATTATTAATTTTTTTATAAGAGTTCATGATCGTTGTATGATCACGATTGAAATTTTTAGCAATTTTCTTATAAGTTAAATTTAATAAATCACGGCAAATAAAGATCGCAATTTGACGAGCTTCAAGGATAACTTTTTGTCGCTGTCTTGAAATTATTTTTTTAACAGTTGTATGATATTTTTTAGCAACGATTTTTTTAACGTCATCAATTTCAATTATTTTACTTTTATCAGCAATCTCTTGTAAAGCGCTAATAACGTCTTTTTTAGAGATTAAGTCTTTAATAAAGTTATTTTGAATCGATCAAAAAATAATTCTTTTAATCGCTCCTTCAATATTTCTAATATTGCTATTAAAATTTTCTGAAATTCATAAAATAGCATCTTCTTCAATCGCTGGTAAATTACTATTATTTGCTAATTTTAATTTAATTATACGAGAAGCTTCTTCGATTGATGGATTTTGAATTGAAATCGTTAATCCTGATTGAAATCGGGAAATATAACGATCTTCAAAGTCGCCAAGTTCACCAGGTACTTTATCACTAGCGATAACAATTTGTTTATTTTCTTGAATAAAATGGTTAAAAATTTGAAAAAAGATCTCTTTTGTTTTTTTCATTGTTGAAAAAAACTGAACATCATCTAGTAAAAGAACATCATAATTAAAGTATTTTTCTTTAAAATTTTCAATTCCTTGAAAACCAACGTTAAAAGCATTATTCAATTCACCACTAAATTTAGCGCTATCGATATATTTTACTTTTAAGTTCTTATCACGATAATTACTTAAACATTTATTTCCAATTGCTTTTAATAGATGAGTCTTTCCAAAGCCTGGTTTACCGTAAATGAATAAAGGATTATAAAGACTTTCTTGACTATCATTAGAAGAAACTAAAATAGCTGCTTGATACGCTCCGCGATTAAAATTACCATTAACATAGTTAGCAAAAGTAAAACGATCTTTTAAACCAGTATCAGTTGTAAAAACATTTTTCTTGATAATTGCTTCTGATCGATTTGATCATTCTTGTTCTGTTAAAAAGACAATTTTAAAATTACTTTGAGTAACTTCTTTGATTATTTGTTTAAATTGTTCATCATAAGTCGTCTCAATAATTTGTTTAACAAACTTTGACTTTATTATTATGAAAACAATATTGTTAGTTATTTCTTTGATTTTAATTTTATTTTTCAAATAATTATTAAAAAATTCTAATGGAATATTTTCTTTTAATGAAATTTGAAAGTTTTGGTCAATTTTTTTAATATTATTTTTTATCATAGATACCTTCTTAATATAGAAATATTTAATGAATTTACTAAATATAATTATATACTAATACTGATGTGAGTTAAAAACAATTTAAAGAAAGTTGTTAAAGTAGTTTTCCACATTAAAAAACAATTAAAAAGACTATTATTAAAGGAAAATTATTTGTTTTACAATATAGGTTAGTATATTTATTGTGTAAAAAATAAGTAGTTGCGTAACTTTTATGTTAATTATGGGGAAAAACAATTTATGAATTACTGAAAAAGTCTATTAAAATAAGGTTTTTTAACATTTTTGAATTGATTTATAGTATAATGATTAAGATTTATAGTATAATTATTATGTAATGAAAGAATAGTTGTTAAATTTATTCGTTAAATATAATTCGATAATTAATGGTATAATTTAATAATTCTAAATAACTTTTTTATATAATTCTTGTATAAAACGAAAGGAAGTGTTCTAAAAATGTGACCATTTAGCAAAAAAGATAAATCTCAAAATACAGAAGTAGACAATAATAAAAATATCGAAACACCAGTTGAGGATAATAAACCAACACCGAAAGCTGATGTTGAAAAAGCCCCTGTAAAAAAACCAGTTGCAAAAAAAACAGTTAAAAAACCAGTTGCAAAAAAGAAAACAACAGCGAAAAAGAAATCCGCTCCTAAAAAAGCTACTAGTAAAAAAGTAAAAGAGAAAATTTATGTGGGCGATAAAAATAAAATAGTTACTTTACGTCTAAGTCATGATCTTTTATCTAAAGTTAAAAAACATGCATCTGAAAATAAAAAAATGACATTATCACAATTCACTAGACATTTATATAATTTAGAACTTGAGAAAATCGAGAATTTAAAAAATAAATTAAATAATAATTTAAATGTTGAACCTGAATTTGAATAATTCATTAATTTACTTTTTATAAAAGATATATTAATTTATATCTTTTTTTATTATCTTAACTACAAAAGCAAATAATCAATTTTATTTTAAATAATATATATAATTATAATTAGTATTAAAATTTTTAGTAATGAAAGGATTGTTTCGTTAAATTATGAATAATAAAAAATTCACTTTAAAAGAATTAGTCTGATATGGATTTAATTATGTTTCAAGTATTACTTTTACATTAGTGTTCTATACATTAATTTGAGGTAAATCTGGATCACAAAGTAAAAACGTTGGTATTAATTTAATTTGAATCATGGCAATAGTTGGTGTTGTTGCAACAGCGTGTGCAATGTGTTTTGCTAAATTAACTAAAGTCCATAAAGTTACTAACGGAGGAGCTTATAGTTATACGAGAACTCAATTCGGTAAATTTATGGGTTGAGCAATTTTATTTTTACAATATATGAGCTTACCGATTAGTATTGTTTCTCAAATTATTTCGATGGTTAGTGCTAACTTCGTAAATCCTGATAGTTTTCTTTATGTTGGTGGTTTAAAAAACAATCACTTTAATCTATTTGAAGGTTATTGAGGACATTGATCTTCTTTAATATTAGATAGTTTTGGAATCCTTATATATATAATAGCAGCAGCTTTAATTTTTTTAGGATTGAAAAAATTTAAAAAATTAATAAATGGTGTGTTTTATTTAAAGTGAATCTTTACGATCGTTCTAGTAATCGGAGTTTCAGTTTTATTCTTTATGAATATATCTTCACCATCAGAAAGTAATAATATCGTTAATTTAGCAAAACATCATTCAGCGATTAGTGTTTCTTTATTTGCTAATGTTTTTGCTTCAACTTTCTTTTTCTTTGGAGGAACGGAAACTTATATTACAATTGGAAAAAATGTTGAAAAGCCAGAAAAAAATATTGCTCGAGCGATATTAATTATTATGTTAATTTCGACAATGTTCTATTTAGTTACAACGATTTTATTTATGGGAGCGTTCTCACAACCTTTTAGTTCTAATCCAAATATTCAAGCATTTACGATCTTAGGGATTAAATTAAATGCCCCTTGATTAGAATATATCGGAGTAATTTTTATGCTTTTAGCAACAATTTCTTTAAAATTTACTGCCGGAATGCAAAATGGTTTATATAGTGGAGCAATTTTAGAGCCGCAAGCTCGCGAAGGTTTTGTTAGTGAAAAACTTGGAAAATTAGATAATGATGGAATTGCAATGAAAGCAAGTAAGTTTAATTTATTAATTACTGCTGCTTTTGCAATTATTTGATTATTGATTCCTGATTTAATTCAAGGCTTAACTGATAAAAAACCATTTAGTTATTCAGCTATCACTGGAGAAGCTGGTATATTTATGATGTTTTTATATTTAATAGTGGTCTCTATTTGTATAAAACTAGCGTGATTGAAGAAAATTCAATTTAAAAAATATGAATTTGCAATGTGAATTCTTTTAATCATATTTTTACTATGACAAGTTTATGCCTTTTTTGCTGGAGTCTTTGATGGTATTAATGGAACGATCAAACATCTTCCAATATATGTTAAGAATGATGATCAATTAGCAACTTATTTAATTCAATTAATTTATTTATTATTAACAGCAATATTATTAATTAGTATTTATTGATTATATTACTTACCAAAATATCGTGCTCGTTTAATAAAAGATAAATCAATTCAAGCAGAATTAGATTCTGAGTTTGTAATGATCGATGATTGAGCTTTTATTTCTCGCTCAATCGAAGATAAGTTAGATGATTATTTATTACGTGTTGATAAAATTGGTAATAATATTGATAAGACTCATCGTAAAGTTGCAAGTCAGCTGAAAAAAATCGTTAATGAAAACGAACCAGAAATTAAGTAAAATAAACTAAAAAATAATAATTAGATATATTAAATATCGTTTAATGATTAAAAAAGGTTCTTTTTTGTATTAAAAAATAACTTTTTTTTAAATTTATTGACTTTATCTTGTTTTTGTTGTTATAATTGTTTCATAATGTTAAAACAAAATCTATGAAACAACCAAATTATGACTTCTTCTTTTAAAGGCACAGCAGTTACGTCTGCTTACGCTTTAAATATTTTGTCATATTTTTTAAAAGTTTCAAATTGTTAATTCCAATAAATTAATAAAAATTAATTTATAATAATAAAATTAAAAATAAACTTTTGAAATAATAGAAAATTCAAAGGTTTATTTTTTTAATTAAATTATCGATTTAACGATAATTTAACATTATACTAAAAGTTAGTTAAATATTATAACTAGCTTCATATAACATAAATAATTCTACATGAGGAGTTTGAATTAAAATGATAAATCTAAATGGAAAAGAAGAAGTTTTAACATTAGAATGTGTATTTTACAACGATGTTAAAAATGATTTTATAGTTAAAAGTAATTTTGCTACAACTCTATTAGTTGATGAAAAAAAACTTTATGTATATATTGATCGCCATCAAACAGGAAACTATTTCGAATATTACCGTAAATTATTAACTGTTCTAGAAAAGAACAAATATAATTTAAACATTAATGTTGATTCATTTGTAAGTAAAGACTTAAGCCAAGAAGATGCTTTTCATTTACTTGCTACATTAGCATTCTATAATAACTACAATGACAAACGCTTAAACAACAAAGAATATCAAGAATTAAATTTTAATTTAGTTACTAGTTATCCAAAAGCTAAAGAAGTATTTGAACGTTTAGCAATTATTAACTCTAGTGTTAATAAAGTAAGATTTTTACAAGACTTACCGCCAAACATTTTAAATTCTGAAGTATTAGCTGATAAAGTAGTTAATGAATTAAAAGGGCACAGTAATTTAAAAATCACTGTTCTTGGAAAACCAGAATTACAAAAATTAGGCACAGGTTTATTATTATCTGTTAATGCCGGAAGTAATTTTGATCCTAAAATTGTTGCTATTGAATATCAAGGAAATCCTGATTCAAATGAAAAAGTTGCCTTAGTTGGTAAAGGGATTACTTTTGATACCGGAGGATATTCAGTTAAGTTACGCGAATTTATGCGTTTAATGAAATTTGATATGTCTGGTGCTGCTGTTACGGCTGGAGTTATGAATAATTTAGCAACTTTACAACCAAAAATAAATGTTGTTGGAATATTATGTATTACAGATAACAAAATTGGACCTTTAGCAACTGCTCCAGATTCAATTGAAACATCATATAATGGTTTAACTGTTGAAATTAATAACACTGATGCCGAAGGTCGTTTAGCGATGGCTGATGGAATCACTTACGGAATCCGTAATTGTAATGCTACTAAAGTTATGACAGTAGCAACTTTAACAGGAGCGATTATTACTGCTCTTGGGAAAGAAATTACTGGAGTATTTTCAACTTGTGAAACATTTTATAAACAATTCGAAAAAGCTAGCCTACTAAGTCATGAAAAAGTATGACGCTTACCGTTTAACGTTACTTTTAAAGAAGACTTAGAGCATTCACAAATGGCCGATATTACTAACCACAACTATAAAAATCATGGTGGTTCAGCCGTTGCTGCGTCATTCTTAAACTTCTTTACCGAAGGATTACCGTTCTTGCACTTAGACATCGCGGGTACAGCTACTCGTAATGAACGTGGTACAGGAATAATGATAAAAACTTTAACAGAATTATTTTGTTTATAGATTATATATTTATTGTGTTTATATTTAATTAAAAAAGGAGAAAAAAATGAGTTCACAAAAATTTACACTTAGAGAGTTAGTTTGATACGGATTCAACTACATGGTTGGAGTTACGTTTACAGCTGTTTTTTATTCACTCGTATGAGGATCTAAAGACGCTATTGGAATTAACTTACTTTGAGTTATGGCTCTTGGTGGTCTTGTGGCTACTGGTTGTGCGATGTGTTTTGCTAAATTAAGTAAAATTCATAACGCCGACAACGGAGCAGCTTATATTTATACGCGTACACAATTAGGGAAATTCATGGGATGAGTAATTTCATTCTTACAATATATGTGTTTACCTATCATTGTAGTTTCTCAAATCATGTCAATGGTTAGAATTAATTTTAATTCACCAGGTACTTTCTTATTTCTAGGAGACTATTTCGGTAATTGAACTGGACTAGCTTTAGATCTTTTTGGAATCACTATTTATATGATTGCTTCAATGGTTATCTTTTTAGGAATTAAAAAATTCAAAAAATTCTTAAAAATGGCAATTTATATTAAATGAAGTTCAACAATATTATTAATTCTTGGAGTACTAGTTTTATTCTTTATGAATATCTTTAGTTCAACAGAAGGTAATAACTTAGTAAATCTTGCAAGAGATCATTCAACATTATCGGTGACTTCATTTGCAACAGCATTTGCTTCAACATTTTTCTTTTATGCTGGATTCGAAACTTATATAACAGTTGGGAAAAACGTTGAAAAACCAGAAAAAAATATTGCTCGTTCAATTATATATGTAATGTTAATTACGACAGTATTTTACTTATTTACAACATTTATATTCATGGGAGCTTTCTCAGAAGCATTTAATAAGAATCCAAATATTCAAGTATTTTCATTCTTAGGTAATGATTGAAATATGAAAACTATTGGATATGTCGGAGCATTTATTATGCTATTTTGTACAATGGCTCTTAAATTACAAGCCGGAATGCAAAATGCTTTATTCAGTGGAGCTATTTTAGAACCACAAGCTCGTGAAGGATTTATTCCAGATCAGCTTGGTGAATTAGATGAAGAAAATATCGCTAGAAAAGCTAACGTAGTTAACTTAATAGTTACTGGTGTATTTGCTTTAATTTGATTAATTTTCCCAGATATCATCACAGGAGTAACTGGAAAACCAGCGTTTGATTATGCTGCGATTACTGGTCAAATTGGTATTTTTGAAATGATCCTTTATAGTGTTATCGTTGTTATTTGTTTAAAACTTGCGTTTGAAAAGAAAATGCAATCTGGTTTATTTCAAGTAATATTTTGAATGTTTTTATTTGCATTCTTAATGTGACAAGTCTATGAATTCTTCGCAGGAGTGTTTAATGGAATTAACGGAACATTAAATCACTTAGATGCATATGATGGACAACAGTCAACAACATACTTTATTGAATTAGGATACTTTATTTTAATTATAGCTACTGCTATATGTAGTTACATGTTCTACTACTTACCAAAATATCGTGCCCGTTTAGCAAAAGATCCTTCAATTCAAGTTAAACTTGATGCTGAATTCACAATGGTAGATGACTGAGCTTTAGTATCTCGTGAAATCGAAAACTATATCGATGAATACGTTGCTCGTTCTAAAAAAATTGGTCTAAAACCAGATTTCGCTTACCGTGAAACTGCTAATAAAATTAAAGATACAATTATTAATTCTGAACCAGACATCGAATACGCGTCTCGTGCTAAAAAAACCCTTTTAGAAAAAGAATAATTATCAAACAAAAAAACCACTAATTAATTTAGTGGTTTTTTTATATTGATTTTTTAATTAAACTAAATATTAAAAATCATATACGTATACATTTTTTCAAGTATAGTTAAATGCTTCTAATGATAGTTTAGTTTTATCACGATAAACTTCTAAATTCATAGAATGATTTTTTCAATCTCCAGAAGTATGGCGAACCCGAAAAGAAATTTCAATAATTCTTCTAAGGATATTTGGCCCTTTTTCTATAGCTGGGATAAAAATTTTATCAAAACTATTGATTTTAAAATCAGCATTACTTGGAAATCCGTTTTTATTTAAATAGTTTCTGATTTGATAGTCTTGACTATGACTGTTAGGGCCGTTGGGATCTTTTTGAAAAGACATTCAATTACTGCTCAAGAATTGGTTTATGTTATTAAGTCCATCACTAATTTCTTTATTTAATAATGTATTATATTTAGCAACCGATTGCAATTGAACTATTTTAGTAAATTTTCAAGATTTTATGTTATAAGTTGATCCTTGATAATAAGAAATCATTGCTTTAATAGGATCGGAATCATAAGCACCATTTTTACCTTTTTTAGAAATAATAGCTGTTATTGTTTGATCATTATTGTTAGTAGTTGGTTCTCCCGCCATTCCTGCATAATCATCACCAGCACCAACGCCACCATAGATATCAAATTCAGCTTGATCAGTTGTGATTCATTTTGTTTGTGATTCATTTCCATAAGTTCATCTTAAAGCATTAACAACATCAGAATCACGAACTCTTTTAATTAAATCTTTTGGTAATACTGAAGTTGCTAAATCACGAAAATGTTCTCAATTTGCTTCTTCAGGTGTAGTAGGTTGTCCGTAGCATTTTCAATCATCAAGATTATAATTAGTATTTATAACGTAAGTAATGCGAAATTTTGCTAATGCAGAATTACTTTTTCTAATGATCGTAGCAGTAATAGTTAAATTATCAGTTTCTACTGCTGGTTGATCTTGAAATTCAAAATCACTTTTATCGATATTGTTTCATGCAGGTGGTTGAGTAGCTTTAATGATATCTTCAAAACTAGCTCGCAAAGCATCTTTTTTAAAAACATCTCAAGAACCTTTTTTGGGGTTTGTATTATGATGGTTGCAACTAACTAGTACACTAAATGTAGATAAAGTTATAGCAGTTATAGATGTTGTAAAAAATATTAATTTAAAAATTTTTTTAAATTTCTTTTTATTATTCATAAATAAAACACATCCTTTATTGATTAAACCTTAATTTTATTTTGTATCATTATTTTATTAGTCATCTTTATATTAATATTTTAACATCTTTTATTTTATGATAATTTTATATTTATATATTACGTCTTACTATATTTCAATGAAATTAATTGACATATTATAGTTAACACTGCTATAATTAGGTCATAATGTTAAAGAAAAATACTTGAAACAACTCAAATCAAAACTTTAAAGATGCTTCTAATAGCGCCTCTTTAAACTTTTTCTATCTTAATTTGGGTTTCTTTTTAAATAAATAATATAGCTAATTTTAAATAATTAGTAATTTATAAAAAATAAAAAAAACAAACTCAAAATATTAAAAATTTGAGTTTGTTTTTTTATTTAATTTAGCATCATAACTATCGAGATTATTAAAGCATATTAAAATAATAATTTTAAAAAGAGGTAATAAAATGGATCAAACAGAATTTGTAAACATAGAGACGCCAACAGTCACCGGTAAAAAAGATAAAATAGTCGAAACGAACTCTAAAAAAAATAAATATGGACTACCAACTGCAGTTTCACTAGTAGTTGGAATAATGATCGGAAGCGGAATATTTTTAAAGAATAAAGATGTTATCGAAAATACTCATTCAGTAGCATTGTCATTGTTTTCATGGATCTTGGGTGGGATTGGTGTTTTATGTGCCGCTCTTGCCCTTATCGAAATAATCTCTGTTAAAACTAAAGATAACAATGATGGGATTATTAGTTGAGCTTCAGCTATGGTAGGTCGTAAATTTAGTAATATTGTAGCTTGGTTCTTTTTAATAATATATGTGCCAATAATTTATGCAACATTAGCGTGTTACGCCGCTAACTTTACAGCTAAATCTTTCCATTATGGAGAACATAATTGGATCTTTCAATTCGGTTTATCAGTTATATTCTTTAGTTATTTCGTAATCGTAAATGCATTATGAAATAAACCAGGCAGATTATTTCAATTTTGATTAACTGTTTGTAAATTAATTCCTTTGTTTGTAATTATTCTAGTAGGACTTTTATCATTACATTCAGCTAAACATATCTTTGATCCAGTAACTAATGACACAGGCCATCCTTTAAAAGCTAATTATGGTGGGATCTTATTAGCTTTACCAGGAATTTTATTTGCTTTTGATGGTTTCTATTATGTCGCTAATACACGTCGCGATATGAAGAATCCTAAAAAAACTTTACCAAGAGCAATCATTATCGGTATTACATTTGCGGCATTATTTTATGCTTTATTTTCAATTGCTATTTTTAGTATTAACGGTTTAGAGCATCGTAATATCGCTCATGGTGCTGGTTCAGCTGACCATTATGCTGATTTAACGTTCGCTTCATGGTTTGCTAAATTTATTAATTATACAGTTATCTTAGCAACACTAGTTGGTCTTAACGGTTATACGATCGTTGGTTCAAGAATCATTAAAAGTTGTAGTGCTCGCTTCGACTTAAAATGAAATAAAGTTGTTCAAAAAGAAACTAAAAGCGGAGCTCCTTTAGGAGCTGGAATATTTGGATATATTAGTGGGATGATATTTTTAGTAGGAGCATTATTAATCGGAATGGTTTATGCTAAAGCTAAAGGTGATTATGCAACTGATGGATTTGTTAAGATTATTGATTTCTTATCAAATTGAGAAACGATAATAATGTTATTTATGATTTCAGTAGTATTTTTATTTGGAATTATTAATCGTTTCAAAAACCGTGTTGGGGTTGAAAAGAAATGATATTTCATTCCAACAGCAGTCGTAGCTATTTTATTTTTCGTAATCGTACCTACTTCAAATATCGTTATGCGAGCAATTTGAGCTTGAGGTCCAGATAACGCCACTGATCATGCAAAAGCACTCCAAAATCAAATCTTAATGTATATTTTATTCGGTTTCTTATTGTTTACGATGATTGGAATGTGAATTAAAAATCATCCTAACTTTATCGACGATAAAAACAAAAAGGAAATTAAAGTTTTAGAAGATAAAAATAAAAAAAACATTAATAAGAAAACATAGTTTTCAAAAAATAAAAAATGAGGTTTAAAATGAAGACAGATAATAAAGATAAAATTGAAATCGCCTCCAACACGAGTGGTGGGGTTTTAATTGATGAATCTAAAAATAAAAAATACGGTCTATTAACGGCAATATCTTTAGTAGTAGGAATAATTATTGGGGGAGGAATCTTTCTAAAGAATGCTGGAGTTATTGCTCAAACACAATCAGTTATGTGAACTTTCATCGCTTGAATTGTTGGGGGAGTTGCAATTACTTGCGCCGCTCTTGCTTTTATGGAAATTATTTCTTCAGAAAAAGAAGGCAAAAATAATGGAATTGTTGGTTGAGCCGATAAAATGGTTGGTAAAAAATTTGGAAGTTTATTTTCATGATTTTTTCTAGTTATTTATGTAAGCGCAATTTATACGACGCTAGCATATTATGCAGCTACGTTTACAACTTCAGCTTTCGGAATGGAAAATCCCGCTTGATACGTCCACTTTCTAATAGCGGGAGGATTCTTAAGTTACTTCTTATTAGTTAATGGATTGTTTAATAAACCGGGACAAATATTTCAATTATTTTTAACGATTTTCAAATTAATTCCTTTAATCATGATTATCTTATTTGGGATCTTTGGAAAATCTAGTTTTGATATTTTTGATTCAATTACGAATAATGGAAAGCCAATGGCTTCCAAAGGATTTTCGGGAATGATCTTAGCACTTCCAGGAGTTCTGTTTGCTTTTGATGGTTTCTATTACGTTGCTAACGCTAAAGGTGATATTAAAGATGCTGATCGTAATTTACCTAAAGCAATCTTAATTGGGATTTTATTTACAGCAATATTTTATGCTTTAATATCACTAGCAGTATTTAGTATTAGTGATCCATCTACTAGAGATTTAGCTAATGGAGGAGGAACAGCTGACGCTTTTGCGAAAGCAACATTTTCACCATGATTTTCTAAATTTATTAGTTATACGATTATTATTGCAACTTTAGTTGGTCTTAACGGTTATACGATCGTAGGAACACGTTTAATTAAAACGTGTAGTAAACGTTTTAAAATACCGGGAATTAAATTATTACAAATTGATTCTAAAAACGGAGCTGCTCTAGGAGCTAGTATTTATGCTTTAATTTTATCGTTAATTTATTTAGCGATCTCGGCTTTGATCGGAATTACAGTTTATGCTCATTTCTTACATAATAAAGATAGTTCTGCTTCGATGATTACGAATAGATCAGCTGGATTTGGTGAAGTTATTAACTTTATCTCTAATTGACAAACAGTAATTGTTTTAATTATGATTTCAATTTTATTCTTTTTTGGAATCGTAAATCGTTTCACTAAAAAAGTTGATGTTAAAAAACAATGATATTTTTTACCAACAGCGATCATTTCGATTTTATTTTTCTTAGCGGTACCGATTTATTCAATAATACAAACTTCAATCGATGGTTGAGGTAAAGCTAATGATGGTGATTCGCGAACTTTAATTTATATCTTAATTGGGATAGTTGCTATCTTGTTAATGGGATTATTATTAAAGACGAAAAAAACACCAGAAAAACTAATCACTGAATAATATTAATTTTTAAAAAATCAACTTTTAATGTAAGTTGATTTTTTATTTAAATTGTTGTTGTTGTATAATATTAATATAAGGAGAAATGATAATATAGTTAATTACTTTATCGACAATAAGGAGTCAATAAAATGTTAAATAAAAAATTTATAAAACTTTTAAGTATAACTTTGACG
>JABABV010000080.1 GCA_014238055.1 Mycoplasmatales bacterium
TGATTACCGGTGAGTAAAACTCTCATTCCCAGTCTGGCATTTAATCGATAGACATACAGTACAGATCGCGACAGGTTACTTTTTCACGGAATACATGGAACACTATTTTGCTGCCTTATTAATAAATTGTTTTATTTGTTTGTGTCGTTAATTGAAAATTTAACAAACCTTCAGAATACTCGTATTAAGATCTAAATGAGATTACATAAAAACGATTGAAATATACGAATTTCGGCAAAATAACGTGTATGAACAAGGTGCGATAAAAGTTATGCGTCGCAAAAACTACTTTTAATCAGACGTTACGTTACATTACTACGCATGCGCTCACAATTTTTCATCATTTTTAATTGGCGAATATATTGATTGCGAATCGTTAAAGCTAATTATTTCAAACATTATTATCTTTTTTGTTACCAACTTTCGACAGGTATTACATAAAATGTTTTAACAAGCTAACTATTGTTAATCTATATAATTTTTTTAAAATTTATTCGTTTCAACGAAAAACGCATATGGTGTAACTTTAACAAAACTGGTTCTTCATAATGTTCAAATTAATGTCACTGATGCTGTCAAATTTATTCTTGAAAATCTGAACATGGA
>JABABV010000081.1 GCA_014238055.1 Mycoplasmatales bacterium
ATTTGAAGTAAACTACAGTGTCGCATTACTGCACCAGGACATCGTTTCATTAAGCTGCGTAAGCTTAGTTTGGCGTAAGTCCCCGACTAAGATTTAAATTTTACGTATCACCAAACAACAAATAAATGTTGTTTAAACCAAAACAAGTTTAAAATCAGTCCAAGAAAATAATACGCTGTTTGGTGATACCTAATTACGTAAAATTTTAATTTTAGTCGGGGACTTACGCCAAACTAAGTCTACGCCACTACTTACGCAGCTTAATGAAACGATGTCCAGGTGTGATATGTACTTACGTTCTTAGCTACATTTACGCAACTTTCTACTTTCGTTTTGCATGTATTTTACATTACAAAATATTCCTAACTTAGCTTACGATTTTTAGTACATATCATACCTGTACTTTAGTCCTATAGATATGACTAATATGTATACTATATATTATAGTCATATAAAGTAGCTATATATTATTAGACATTAGTTGTATTTCGCATGCAATTTAATAATGAAACAAGATATGTTATATAGAATATTTATATTGATACATTGTGACAGTTTTCCACGAATATATGTTACTGCAGATCTCTCAATACATATG
>JABABV010000082.1 GCA_014238055.1 Mycoplasmatales bacterium
CTATAATATTCAATATAAATACTAATTAAGTCTTATGATTTTAAAAGAATTTGGAATGAAATGCTATTGATTCTATGCATATTGATTCTTACGATTATAATAAAAAAATATTATAATAATTTATCAAAAATAAATTTCATATTTGAGTTTGGAGGCTCAAAATAAGTGGAAAGTATGTAAAATTGCGAGTTGTTTCGAAATATGTTACTCACAGGGTCTAATTCGCAATATTTAAGGAGTTATCGTCAATTTTCTAATAATTTTTGTCAAAAAATTTAATGTTTTTAAATAAAAATGTAAATTAATTATTTTATAAGAAGGCGGTTCCAAATATCAATAATTTAAATATAGCGACCATCTAAGATATAACTAAATGCTTAAAATATGAAAAAGAAATGTATTTGGAATCATTTTCTACCGTTTCTAGGCCGTCGAAAAAGTTTCATTTAATTCAATATATTCACAAATAATATTCAATAAAAATCTTCATTTTAAGAAAAACACAGCAAAATGATTCTAAATCAATTTTCTTTTTGGGTTACTATAATATTCAATATAAATACTAATTAAGTCTTATGTTTTCAAAAGAATTTGGA
>JABABV010000083.1 GCA_014238055.1 Mycoplasmatales bacterium
AATGATATTCCTGTTGGTCCTGGTAGAGGTTCTGGTGCTGGATCATTAGTTGCTTGGTGTCTGTCAATTACTGATATTGATCCAATCAAATTTAATTTAATTTTTGAAAGATTTTTAAACCCTGATCGTATTTCAATGCCTGACTTTGATATAGATTTTTGTGAGGAAAAAAGAGATCTAGTTTTTGAATATTTAACAAAAAAATATAAAGATAGTGTTGCTCACATAATTACTTTTGGAAAATTAAAAGCAAGAATGGTAATTAGAGATGTTGGAAGAGTTTTAGGTTTACCTTATGGTTTTGTTGACAGTATTTCAAAAATGATACCTTTTGATCCATCTAGACCTCAAAGTCTATCACAGTGTATTGCAGGTGAACCAAGATTGCAAAAACTTGTAAATGAAGATCCCAGAGTAAAAAAATTAACAGATCTTTCAAAACTAAAATTAATAAAGATGTAAAAATTTATGATTTTAAATTGCTTCCAAATTTTTTTCTAAATTTAACAAACAAAAATATTCTTACAGATGCATTCACTTGTTCTATTTTTTATAAATTAATACCTGAATATTTAGTAACAACTGCTGATAGTCTT
>JABABV010000084.1 GCA_014238055.1 Mycoplasmatales bacterium
AATCATCATAAAGATCAAGAAAGACTAAAAAAATTTATTTAAAAAAAACAAAAAAAAAAGATATTATTAATGACATTATATTTTTATAATAATATAAAATTAATCAAATGATATTTTGGATAGCATCTTACCCAAAAAGTGGAAATACTTGGCTTAGAGCATTAATTAGTACCTATTATTATTCTGAGGATGGTAATTTTAATCAGAAATTATTAAAAAAAATTGATCAATTTCCAACTAAAAAATATTTTAAAGAATTTAATTATTTTATGAGCGAAGATTTTTCTTTAATTGATATTAATAAATTAATAAGTTTATATATAAAAAAAAAAATAATGTAAATACTCAATTATTTGAACTTTTGAAGTTTTTTATGAATTTTATAATATTTTAATTAATTTCTTTTAAATATAAATTTTTATTTTTTTTAAAGATATAATTAGGTTTAAAAATAGATGATGCTGCATTTGAAACAATTCCTTCTTTTTCACTTATTATATTAAATTCCTTTATTTTATCTGTTTCAATATCAACTAATTCATTAATAGCTATATAATTTTTTGAAAATTTTTTATTTATATATTTAAGATTTTTTT
>JABABV010000085.1 GCA_014238055.1 Mycoplasmatales bacterium
TTACTCTGTTCCGAATCATTCTCATTTTATCCTAATCCGGTGCATAGCTCGATAACACTACAATATTTTTTAATAATTTTTTTTTCAAAGTGAAGGTAAAGATGTTATCTTTTAATAAGAAATAACAAAAATACGCAATATGTTATATTTATACACCAAAGGGCTGATTATGTCCGAACCACTTTTGAGAGAAACGGAAAAAATGGTGGTTAAAAATAGCATGTTTACATTTAAACGTGTTCTGTCGTTGATGTTCGCCGAAACTAATTAATATTTTTTAACCAAAATCTTGTCCTCGTGTCTATCAATGAATTCTGAAAGTTTGAATTTGATAAGACTTTTATTTCGATATGGAGTGGGGGGTTATAAATTTCGTGTAAGTTATCGCTTCCGAATCAGCATAGTGGAATTTCAAATTTCATGAAGCGATAAAATGGCAGCAATATTTACGAGGGTGTGATTCCATCGGGTTAAAATTAATTTTAATTTTTTAACATTTATTCTCTTAAAAATTCCAACGATCACCATATGGACCATAAAAGATCATTTCCACTTCTCCATAAAGGTGTCATTTATCGCCTGACAAAAACCTGAT
>JABABV010000086.1 GCA_014238055.1 Mycoplasmatales bacterium
TTACAAAATTCAAAATTAAAAATTAAAAATTAAAAATTAAAAATTAAAAATTAAAAATTAAAAATCAAAAATTAAAAATTAAAAATTAAAAATTCCAAAATTCAAAATTCAAAATTAAAAATTAAAAAATTCTATAGTCAACAAGATCACTGATCAATTGTAAAGTGTGCAGGAATCAAATACAAGAAAACTTTGACACAAGGTGTCAATACACGGGGAACACTTCATTTTTAAAAGACAACAATATCGCTGATTTTCTCTTCATTTTTTTATTTAACATTAATTTATCAAAATCAGAGATTTACATATATATGATATTCAAGTCACTGTCAAAATGAAACTCATTAAATTTTTACAACTTTTAAAAAATAGTACAAAAAAGTATAAATAAAACAAGCTAATTGAATAGTTTCAAACTTTAATTTGTTAAATTTTAACTGATTAATAAAATATTATGATTAAAATAATATTTTAGTTGAATTTGTATTTTCTTTAAATATACTGAGAATTTTTCATATATAAAATTTATTAATTTAATATACAAAGTCGATCTCTAGCCATATTAATATTATAAAGTGAGTTAATTACAT
>JABABV010000087.1 GCA_014238055.1 Mycoplasmatales bacterium
AGAGATGTTTTTCTTACCCCACCCCCCATAATTTTGAAAAAAATGAAAAATCTAAAAATCACAATAAATGTAATTTATTTGTGGGTTAATGTATCATATATCTATCATAACCTCTTCATAACATAAATATTAATATAATTTAGTTATAATAGCCTCATTTTGTTACTTGAATTAATAATTTTTACGATTTTATAGGCAATATTGCGTTTCTATGATATATATTAATACAGTTATAATAGGTATATTTTATCCATTGTTCTAGTTACATCTTATATGATGATTTCAATGGTTGCATATATCATCAATGGGCTAGAACAATGTAGATTTATAAATACATTCCCCAAATTATGCATTTCAGATATGTTTCTCCTACCCCACCCGCCATAATTTTGAAAAAAAATCTAAATATCGCAATAAAAGTAATTTTTGTTGGTTAATGCATATCATATATCTATCAGAACTGTATTAATATATACCAAAGAAACGCAATATCGTCAATAAAAACAACCATTATTTCACAAAGATAAAAAAAAAAAAAAAAAAATCATGATCTTAACCAAAATATGTATTTTTTTCAAAGGATTGAAGATTT
>JABABV010000088.1 GCA_014238055.1 Mycoplasmatales bacterium
GAGTCGTGATCAAATTTTCCTCCAGCATGAAGCTGAGTCATAATAACTTCTGCAGCAGACATTTTTTCACCCTTATGCATATCAACAGGTATTCCTCTACCATCATCTCTAACTGTAATTGTTCCGTCAGAGTTTATTTTAATATCTATATTTTTACAGTGTCCTGCTAAAGCTTCATCTATTGAGTTATCAACAACTTCATAGACCATATGATGTAAACCTGTTCCATCATCAGTATCACCAATATACATTCCAGGTCTTTTTCTAACAGCTTCAAGACCTTTTAAAACTTTGATAGAGTCTGCTTGATATGTATTTTTATTTGTCATTTTTTAACTAAGGAAAAAATAATTATAACATTTTTTGGTGTTAAATGTTCATTAATTATTCTTAAATAAATAATTGGAGCTTAAATAACACCCTAAAATAAAGAAAAATTTATCAATTTAATATTTTTAAAAAATATTTAGAATTTTAAAACTTTTAATTGATACTCCTCTTTTAGTTGATTGTCCTGTGCAATGCCAACACGGGGGTGTATGTACAAACGGCAGGTGCGTTTGCACTGGTGGATATTCTGGAATCGATTGC
>JABABV010000089.1 GCA_014238055.1 Mycoplasmatales bacterium
AACTGGGCATGGAGTTGGTTTTTTTTCAAACGTGCATGAAGGACCTCAATCTATTTCAAAATATAATACAATTAAACTTGAAGAAGGTATGATTATAAGCAATGAACCTGGCTATTATAAAAAAAATCATTATGGAATTAGAATAGAAAACCTGGTGTATATAAAGGAAAAAAATAATAATTTATATTTTGAAAATTTAACTTTAGCACCAATTGAAAAAGAATTAATTAATTATAATTTATTAAATAAAAATGAAAAAGATTATTTATTCAATTATCACTTAAATGTTTATGCTAAGCATTCAAAAAATTTAAATGAAAAAGAAAGAAAATGGTTAGCTACTCTTATTTAACATTTTTAACCATTCTGATTGATTAATAACTTTTATATTCCAATTCTTAGCTATATTTATTTTTTTTAGAGTGGGTTTCTCTCCAGTAATTAAATAATCATAATTAGTATATTTATTACAGAAATATAACAAAGACAAATGGTTAAAAAATTAGAATCATATTGTTATAAATTTAATGGATGAATTCACATAAAAACCCCTATAAAAACTTCCCAAACTTTGTGCTGAGAGC
>JABABV010000008.1 GCA_014238055.1 Mycoplasmatales bacterium
TTTTGCAAGAGCATCTTTACTCTCTCAAGTATGAGAATAAGAAAATATTTTTTCTGTATCTACATTTTTACTACAACTTACGATCGATAAAGATAACGACGATACAGCAGATAGACTTAATAACATTTTAAAGATATTTCTTTTTTTCATTTTAATTTCCCTCAATAATTTTAACATTAATAATATTTAATAATTTTCTTAAATATTATAACATATAACAAATTATAAAAAAAACAACGATAATTAATTACTATTTGCTCACTTATAATTAGGTTAGCGTTATAAGTAATTATGACTCCGTTTAATCCAGAACTGCTATCTTGACATTTAATTGTTCAACTATTAGATTTTTGGATCTCGGTTTCTTTTTGAATCAGTTCCTTGAACTAAACTCATTTTTTTACTATCGAATCCTTGATCTTTCAATAAATCATATTTAGTAACTATTTTATTTTTCATCTCCTTATTTTTTATTTATTTTAAAGTAATTAAAACCATTTTATCGTATAAAATTACTTGTTTTTAATTAAATATTTATTATAATTTTAATTAATATATATAAAAAATGATAATTTTAAAAAATAAGGAGTACAGCAATGAAAATTAAAATGAAAAAACACTTAAAAAGTATCACACTATTATCGCTTGGTATCGTACCAATTACGCTAAACTGTAGTATGATTAATAAATTACCTAAAGAGCAAGCACTAACTAATTTAAAAATACCTTCACAAAGGTTTTTTTTAGGAGCCGGTTCTAATCCTGTTAGCCATAAAAATGTTTATTCAATTTTTAATGAACCAACTTCAAAAGGAAATGCAGAGAACAGTTTCTTTATGACTAGTGACATTATTTATAATGACGATACTACTAAATATTATACAGTCAATCAATTTAACAGACTTTTTCAACAGCAAAAAAATACTAAATATACTATTTTTAATAATACTCAATTTGATCCTAATGCCACTTTTCCAAAAGACGTTAATGGTGACTCTTGATTAAATGATAATCAAATTTTAAATATTTATTATATGTTTAGTAAAACTGAATTAATTACATTGAACGATTCAAAATTAACATTATATAAACCCGCAGTTAAAATGAATAGTGCGAATCCCAAAAATTTCTATACTCTTTATGGCTCTCAATACATAAGTCAAAAACGAGCTGGCGAATTTGGTATTATTAATATAAAAATTTCAACTGATTCAAAAGTTAAAAACAATATTTTAAAAAATCGTTTTTTAAGCAATAATTTATTAATGCCATCAGTTGATGGCAACATAATTAAAAAACGTAGTTTATTGAACTTAGGTAAAATAAATTGAAATGAATTATTCGATTCTAAAACTAATTATAATTTAGAAGTAGAGACGATCCCTTGAGGCACTGATATTGGCGAGGACTCTAATATATCAGTACCGTATGTTTACGATGATAGTCAAAATAACTTAAACAATGCTTTAAAATCAATCTACAATCCTTTTACTAAATGAGCAATGGAATATTATTCAAAAGTTCAAAAAAATAGTCATTTCGGAAACCAATCTAGCGAAGATGACATGAATCGTTTAACACCTTTAGCAAATACAATAGTTACTAAAAGTTATACTGCTCTAGGTTTACAAGTAATTAACCCTTACAGTAATGATTACTTAAATAAAATCGAAACTGCTTATCGTAAATATTTACAATTACAAAAAGATTTAATTTATATGTATACTTTTCGAGATAAAATGAGTGTTATGCTATCTAGTAAAATTTTTAGTCACGATGCTCAAGATGGACTTCAAAGAGCTTTAGTAAATTTCGATTATCTTAGAAGTCAATATATCGAATCTAAAAATCTTTGAAATGGTGGAAAAGAAGATATTTCAGCAGAAGAGTTTTTGAAAGCATTAAATCACGACATTAATTGAGCTACTGCAGTATTTTATGATTCTAATCAAGGTGATTCTCATGGTTATATGAAAAAAATTGATTATATTTTAAGATTTGAAACTAAATTCAAAATAAATTATAAAGGTTACAACGATGATTTCGAAACAGATGGTATTTTCGTGCCGTTAGATTTAGAAACTTTACGTGGTGAATCTAATAATTATGGTTATTATAGTTTGAAATCACCTATTGTTGGTCAAGGTGAATCTAAGTTTAAAATTGAAAATGCCAATCTTAACATCAGTAAATTAAGAAATTTAAATTCATATTTTACTGATAGTACTAAAGACCAATTTGTAGTTAATATCGGGATGTACGATGCTTATAGAGATAAGAAAGTTCAAACTTGATCAATAGCTTTTAACTACGATCCTAAAAATAGTATTAATTCTGATATTGCTTTTGTTTCTAACAAAGACTGAACTTCAAAATACACAAAAACTACATTAACATGACATGGTGGTGTTAATGTTAAAAATGATAAATATTTAGATAATAATTTCGTTAACTTTACAGACTTATTTTCAGTTAACTCTAATTGAAAAGTAGATGATTATAATGCTTAAAATTTTAAAAAAACAGAACTATCGTATAACGACAATATGTTTATCTATTTTATCAATCGCTGTTTTATTATTTAATCTTGTTAGTTGTGGTCATGTTACTGATAACCAAGATCGCAATAAAATTAACGATCTGTTAAAAAAAGATAATAATGTTTTAATTTATGAAGCTCCAAAACCAAAAAATACGAATGGAGCTAATTATATCGAACTATCTTATCGTAATAATTTATATAATTATAACGATAAAGCGATCCAAAATAACTTACATATTCATGTAGCAAATAATCACTACGTCGCTGTAATTAGTGGTGTTGCTTTTTCTACAACAACTCTTAATAATAATGACTTCAACACTTTCTCGCCAGTTGAAATTACTAATTATTTAAAATCTGCTATTGATTTTTATCAAAGCTTTTTATTAAACTATGCTAAATCATTAAACAAAAAGTTAGATTTTGTCATTAAAGCCGCTGCCCAACAAACTAACAGCAGTGATAGCAGACAAGTAGCTATCTTTAATATTAGTTGTTTAATAACTAAAGACGACTATTCAATTTATCATTATCAATCTTAATAATCTTTTTAAAATTAGAAAAGTTACAATAAAAATAGTAAAATATATTATGTAGACCATATCATAATATATAAATGGAGGCTGAATATGAAAAACAAACAAAATTTAACGCGGTCATTTATGGTAATAATCGCTATTAATATCTTTTTATTGATCGATATGATCCACCAAATTAGAACAACATCATCTCAAGGAAGCTTAATATTTTTAGCAGTTACAATTGCGATAATTTTAGTTTCAAATATCGTGCAAAACGTTAATTTGATTTATAAAATTAAAGTAAAATTAAATTATAATTTTAATTTAATTAATAGTGTTTTAATAGCTATTAGTTTAACAATTGGAATGCTAGCTACTCTTGGAATCGCTTCATTAGTTCTTTCGATTTGATATGAACTAAAACAAAAAGCAAACTTAGAATTCGGTCCAGTAGAGCCGGCCGATATTTCAGTTACATAATTACATAATCTAAATATTTAAAATAAAAATAAGATTCTTAATAATAAAGAATCTTATTTTTTATTGTCATTATCATTTTATTATTCATTAATTAAAAACTAATCTTACAAACATCACTATAACTTAAAATAAGTCCTCTTTTATATTATAAATATAATATTATTTAATATATTTTAAAATATATTCTCTAAAATTAAAAAAGTAGTATAATTTTCATATACAAACAATTTATTATAAACTAAGGAAGTGTTTTTATGGATAATAATGAAAATAATAATTTAATCAAGAACGACTCTTTATTCAATTCATATAGTAAAATTAAATTGTTTCTAATTACTAAAAATTTTTTATGAACTTTTTTAATTTGTGCATCGATATTTGTTACAGGCTTTGTTTATTCTGTTTTTTTCCTATCAAACCCACATATTAATTTAAGTGGACAACAAATGTGAGTATTATTTAAGGAATATTCTAATATAACCGCTACAAACTTTGTTTTATCTGTCATTTTAATAATATTTATAAATACAATTTTTAATTGAAAGAGAACTCCTCTTGCATTAATATCAAGAATTATTTTATCAATATTTGTTATGTGATTAATTACTATAACTTATGGAGTGGCATTTATAGTAATTATTTCTTTAATTAAATATTTTGATCATCGAAATAATAAAGGTAAACCACTTATAACATACACACAGATAGTTGAACAAGAGATAAAAAGCCGACCAATGTAGTCGGTTTTTTATTTTTGATAATATATTTCATTATTGTAAGTTTTTTTATTTATTGAGCGTGGGCATATACTACGATTCCGCCAACGATTTCCATATGGATTCCGCGGCCTGCATCAGTATTTCTTCAAACTATTTCTCATTCGATTGCAAAAATTGCTGCTGCTGCTAACACTACTGCCGAAGCTGGTCCTAATTCTAAAAATTGACCAAGGATTTCAGCTATTTCAGCTATCGATCCTCCACCAGTAATCGCTTCATCTATTCGTCCGCCTGCTTCTTCATTGACTCAAACTTCTATAGATCCATATCAATGTGTTTTATATCCATTTCTACCATCTTTTAAATTCATTAAATGTTGTGAATTTACTTTTGCTTCATTACTATAGATCGTTCTTAAAGTTTTAATTAGCAGTTCTGTATCTAATTTATGAGTTGCTATGTATTGTTCTTTCATAACTGTTAGTTCTTGTTGAGCTTCTTCGAATTTTTGAGTGTTACTAATAATGTTTGAATTATTAGTAACTGGACTCGATAACATTCCTAAGCTAAGTGCTAAAGATTTAATCATTTATTTCTCCTCGTATTATTATTTTACCTACACAATATATATAAGAAAAAAATAATGATTTTCCTTTATTGATTTAAAATAAAGTTAATTTATTTTTTATACAATTATAGTTTTATTACTTTTTTATTAAATAATGATAAAAATTAATATCGTGCTTTCTTTTTTAAATTGATTTTGAACTACTCAAATGTTTCCTTATTTTAAATCACATCAACATAAAAGCCAAAATTTTAAAGATTATTATAGTTATAGAAAAGTCCAATTAGCTTCTAGTTCGTTATCGATTCCTTTAGTCTTTTTAACTAGTACATATTTTATCTTTTTAATATTATCTTAAAAAAACTAATAATAAAAAATAAACTGATCTTAAGTCATCAGTTTATTTTTTATTATTTTAATTTAGGCTTTTATTAATCCTAAAATGTTATTCATCGTTAAACCCATACCGGCATGACCTTCATAAAAACGTTCACTTTTAAAATTATAATAAGTCGTGTTGAAACGGGGATATCATTTGTTAGTTTCATAGTTCATACTATGAAAGCCTTCGATAAGAATCGGAGCTGTCGTTACTTTATAAGTCACTAATCAAGGTTGAGCAATTTCAACATCATGGCCAGTTACAGAAATTACGATACGTCCATCACTATCAGCTTTTGATAAAGATAAATTAGTAACAGATTGTAATAAGTGGCCGGCATTGTCTTGAGCTCCAAAAACAAATTCATATTCTCAAATTTGTTTAAATGTTAGATCAGGTCTTTCAGAGCTTTTCATATTTAAAAAGCTATTTAAGTCGTTATCAATATCACTTGGTTTTAAACTATTTGCTGGGGGTGGGGGTGGCGTTGTGCTTTTTGATTTACAACTAACTAACGCGTAAGCAGAAGTTGTTGTAAATAATAATGTAAACATAATGTAAGAAAAAATTTTAATCGTTTTATTTTTTTGCATTTCTTTATATTCATCCTAACTTTATTTTAGTAACCGTAGCGTAGTCAATCGTTAATATTATATATTGGTGATTGATCAGTACAAAATATTAAATAATTTTGCGGGTGATTACGATCGCCGTTATAAATAATTGAAGTCGTTACAGTATTAGTGTTTTCTATTCCTGAGGGTGCTTGTAAAAAAGTAAAAGCACTTTCTGGTTTATTTTTTCAATCTGGAAAAGCAGCTCGGGCATGCTTAACAATATTTCCAGCTGTTGCCGCTTCAGCTAAAGCGTTAAAGACAACTCATTGAGCATGCGTTGGACTACCAGGGATAATTGATGGCGTTTTCGATAAACTCTTTCAATTATCAACGTTGTATTTCGTACCACGTTGATCATAATTTATCAAAAAACTAGCTGTACTAGAAACGTTGTTTTTACTTCTAGTCATATTAGCAATAACACCGTGCGCTGCATTTGGACGATTACTAATGCTAAAATCAATATATATTTCTGATCGTTTGGCGTCTGTTCAATAATCAATTTTACTAGCTTTGATTATTTTAACAGCTGCTTCGGATTCGGCACTTTTTACGAATCTTTGTCACGTATATGGTTCTTGATGACTACCGCAACTATTCGTAAATAAAACAGTTGTTGTTAAAGCAGATGTTATCGCAATAGTTATAAAAAGTGATTTAAGTGGATTTTTAAATATTTTCATATTCCTCCCTAATATTTTTATATTAAATTTTTATTGTAAATAGTTGTTAACCACTTTTATTATAACCTTTTTAGTTTTATTTTAAGAAAAATAATCTATAAAAAAAATAAACAAATCAACTTTGAAATGTTTATTTTTTTAATTTAATTACTTAAAAAAGTTTCAACTTCTTTAATCGTTTCTTGAAAGTCTCTTTCATATGAAACTTTAAATCACTGAATGTTTTTAATTTGATATTTAAATCACGTTAATTGTTTTTTAGCTAACTTGATATTGTTTTGTAAAATTAAATCTAGAGCTTCGTTTAAAGTAATCTTCTTATCTAAATATTCGATGATTTCTTTATAAGAGATTGCTTTAAGATTTTTGTTCATATTATAACTATTATATAAAGAAGCTACTTCATTAACTAAACCTGAATGAGCATGCTTTTGAATACGTGTTCTTAATTTTTGAACATAACTCGCTTTATCTAAATAAGTTAGTCCTAAATAAGTGACATCATATAAAGATTTTTGGTTTTGTGATTCTTTAATATGGGCGCTTTTTGTTTTATTGTGATTATAATAAAACAAGATTGCGCGTAAAACGCGTTGACGATTATTAAGGTGAATTATTTGAGCATAGTCGCTATCAATTTGATTTAAACGTTCTCATAATTCTGTGTTAGTTAGTTTATTTAATGCTAATTTTTTTTCTTCAATTTGAGGATTTATTTTTTCAGTTAAGAAATCATAATTTTTTAAAAGGGCATTAATATATAAACCACTACCACCGACAACGATAGCAACTTTATTAGCGTCGTGAATTCGTTTAATAACTTGACGACCATCACGTTGATATTGCGAAACAGTATAAGGTTCATCGAGATCAACAATATCGATTAAATGATGAACTGCTTGCGCTTGTTCGGCAACTGTTACTTTGTTCGTTCCAATATCCATATGACGATAAAATTGCGTTGCATCAGCATTAATAATTTCACCATTTAGTTGCTTAGCTAAATGAATTGCTAAATCACTTTTACCAGTTCCAGTTGGACCGACGATGCAAATTACTTTTTTCGCAAATTTTTTAATTAATGTCGTTGCTTCCATATTGCCTCCATCACTTATTATTTTTTAATTAATACTTTTCCAGTCATTTCTTGAGGAATATCTAGACCTAAATAAGTCATAATTGTTGGTCCAATATCAGCAAGTTTTGGTTTATTATCGATTAACGTTATCGTTTTATCAGTCATAATAAACGGTACTAAACTATCAGTATGTTTTTTAGCAGGATTACCTTTTTCATCTAACATAACTTCAGCATTACCGTGATCGGCAGTTACGATTAATGTTCCAGAAACTTTCGCTAAAGCATCATAGATTTGACCGATACATTTATCGACTTCTTCAATTGCAACGATCGTTGGTTTTAAATTACCAGTATGACCAACCATATCAGGATTAGCAAAGTTTAAAATAATGACATCGTAATTATTAACATTAGCAACAACAGCATCACTAATTCCTTGAGCAGACATTTTTGGCACTGTTGAAAAATCATCAGCTTTAATTGAATCGATTAAAATACGATCTTCTAATGGATATATTAAATCTTGACTACCGTCAAAGAAGAAAGTAACGTGTGCATATTTTTGTGTTTCAGCAACACGTAATTGTTTAAGATTATTTTTTGATAAAGTTTCTCCTAAACCATTTTTAACTACTTGTGGTTTGAAACCAACAACACTATCGATTTGAGCATATTCCATCATCGTTACAAATGTTAAATTTTTCAATTGTTTAGTTGGTGTTCAATCATAAATTTTTGAACCGATAAATCCATGCGTTAATTGACGAGCACGATCAGGACGGAAGTTTGCAAAAATGATTGAATCATTATCACTAATTGCAACTTTAAGATTTTCGTTGTAAGCTGGAACAATAAATTCATCACTAAGATCTTGACCGTATTGAGCATCGATATAAGCTAAAGGATCAGTAAAAGTTTTTCCTTTTAAATTAACTAAGACATCATATGCTACCATATTACGTTTAAAGATTTTATCACGATCCATCGCGTAGAATCTTCCTCCAATTGATGCTAATTGTCCACCATATTGACTCATTGCTTTTTGCAATTTAATAATAAATGGTTTGATTGAACGCGGTGCAACATCGCGACCATCACCGAAAGCATGTATGAAAAGACGATCAAAGTCATTCGCTTTTGCTAATTTTAATAAGGCAATTATATGATCGATGTGAGCGTGCACTCCACCATCAGATAATAGTCCCATAATATGTAAATTACTATTATTTTTTTTCGCTGCTGTGATCGCTTCTAAAAAAGCTTTATTACTAAAGAAACTATTATTACTAATCGCTTCATTAATTAAAGATAGACCTGTATAAACAACACAACCAGCTCCTATATTTAAATGTCCAACTTCAGAATTTCCCATTTGACCAGCGGGTAGGCCAACATAAGTTCCGGCAGCATGCATTTTAACGTTAGGATATTCTTTTAATAAACGATCTAATGTTGGCGTTTTTGCTAACGCTCAAGCATTACCAGGATTATTATTAGTAAACCCTAATCCATCGATGACTGTTAATACTAATGGTTTTTTCATATTTGATACCTCTTTTTTTATTTTTTAAGATCGACACCATAGCTAGCAACTTCACGTAATAAAGTTGAAGATATTTTATGGTCTTGAATTGATGAAGGAAATAAGATTGTTGTTAGTTGATTATTTAAAGTGTTATTAATTCAACTAGCATCAATTTCATAGCGAGCATCAGTTTCATTACGGATTCCACGAATTAAAAATTTGGCTTTTAGTTCGTGTGCAAATTGAGCTGTTAATTGCGATTCATTAACGATTATTTTAACTTTATCTTCATTTTGATAAAGTTGCTCAATAATTTTTTTCTGTTCATTAAAATCATAATTAATTTTTTTATTAATGTTTTTCGTAACTACGACATAAATTAAATCAAATAAAGGTAATGCTTTAGTAACGATTTTTTGATGACCTTGATGAAACGGTTTAAAAGAACCTGGAAAAATGGCGATTTTTTGAGTTTGATTATTTTGCATTTTTAACTACCAAAACCTTTACTATTTTACGAACTACTTCTAAAGATATATTATTTGGAACGATAACATTATTATCTAATTCTTTTTGCGAAACACAACTTGCAATCGCTTGAGCGATCGCTAAAAATATTGGATAAGTAATTGTTTTAATTTTAGCTTCTAATAAACCTTTAAACATTCCTGGAAAAACTAATACATTATTAATTTGATTAATTGTTTCACTACTTCCAGTAGCATAAATTTGACATTTAGTATCTTTGATAGCTACTTTGTCAATTTCTGGAAAAGGATTTGCCATTGCAAAGACTACGGGATTATCATTCATATTATTAACCATTTCGGCGCTAACTAAATTTTTAGCACTAACCCCAATAAAAACATCGCTACCTTTTAAAGCATCACTTAAACTATCACCAATAATTGTGTGTCCAATCGTTAATTGAGAAATTTCTTTTCAAATTGGATTATTGTACTGACGATTATTTTTTAAAATACCAGCTTTTTCAACGGCAATAATATTTTTAATGCCAAAATTATTTAAAATTTTAATAATTGCTTGTCCCGCTGCTCCGATACCACAAACTACGACACGTAAAGTAGCTTTATCTTTTTTAATAATTTTTAAAGTATTAATTAAAGCTGCTAAAACTGCAACAGCTGTTCCGTGTTGATCGTCGTGATAAACTGGCATATCTAAACGCTTTTGTAACTCTGTTTCGATATAAACGCATTCAGGCGCTTTGATATCTTCTAAATGAATAGCAGCAAAATTATCTTGCATCGCGACAATCATTTCGATTAATTTATCTGGATCTTTTTCATTAATTACTATCGGTGTCGCTGTCAGTCCAGCTAATTGATTCATTAAAACAGCTTTTGCTTCCATCACTGGCATCGCTGCTTTAGTACCAATATCACCTAAACCAAGAACAGCTGTTCCGTTACTAATAACAGCAACATTACGCCCAGCACTAGTGCATTTACGAAAATCAATTTCTTGATTTTTAATAGCACTACAAACAGCACCGGCACCTTTGGCATAATAAACATTAAGATCATCGCGTGTTGTAAATTTTACTAAACTACGACTATCTCATTTACCACAATGTTCTAAATGTTTATCGATACATTCTTTATTAAATTTTTGGTTATCCATAATTTATTTCACTTCCCTATTAAACTTGAAAAATTTGTTTACCATAAGAATCAATCGCTACAATTACTTTAAAATTTTCAACTTCAAGACGACGAATCGCCTCAGTTCCTAAATCTTTAAAAGCAATGATTTCTGTTTTTTTAATTGTTTTAGCAATTAAAGCACCAGTTCCTCCAATAGCGGCGAAATAGACTGCTCCATATTTTACTAAAGCATCGATTAACGCTTGACTACGTTGTCCTTTACCGATAGTTCCAAGTAGACCTTTTTCTAATAAAGGTGGTGTTAACTTATCCATGCGCGATCCTGTAGTTGGACCGGCTGAACCAATAATTTCTCCCGGCGGAGTTGCACTAGGTCCAAAATAATAAACACAACTGTTTTGAATTGGAAAAGGTAATTCTTCTTTTTCATTAATCATTTCAACTAATCTTTTATGAGCTTGATCGCGAGCTCCATAAATAACACCACTTAAATAAACTAGATCTCCACAATGTAATTTTTTAATCATAGTTTTATTTAATGGTAATGTTAAATAATGAGTTTGCATTATAAAACCACCTCATCGTGACGCATTGAATGACATTGTAAATTAATTGCAATTGGTAAACTAGCGATATGACAAGGATAGTAATTTATTTTAACGGCAAAACAAGTCGTTTGACCACCAAATCCCATCGGTCCAATCCCAGTTTTATTAATCGCTAACATTAAATCTTTTTCCATTTTTGCAATTGTTGGATCTTCGTTGTGATCACTTAGAGGGCGAAACAAAGCTTCTTTAGCAATTATAGCTGCTTTTTCAATCGTCCCTCCTAAACCAACACCGACTACTAATGGCGGACAAGCTTTTCCACCAGCATTTTTAATCGTTTGAATAATAAAAGCACTAACATCAGCAATTGAACTAGTTGGATTTAAAACTTGTGCAATTGACATATTTTCACTACCAGCACCTTTAGGAGCAAACTTAATTTTTAAGCGGTCACCTTTAACTTGTTTTAAGTGGATTATTGCTGGAGTATTATTACGAGTGTTCGTTCTAATAAAAGGATGCTTAACGATTGAATTACGCAAGAAGTTATCTTTATAACTAATTGCAACTCCTTCATTAATAGCATCTTCGATCATAAAATTAACTTGTAAATCAATTCCTATTTCAACGAAAAAAACAGCAATCCCCGTATCTTGACATAGAGGTATTTTTTTAGTTTGAGCAACTTTCGTATTTTCGATAATGTCGCTTAAAACACTTTTAGCTAATTCGTTTGTCTCTTTGTTATAAGCATCTTCTA
Organism: Mycoplasmatales bacterium; assembly: GCA_014238055.1. Classification (GTDB taxonomy): domain Bacteria; phylum Bacillota_I; class Bacilli_A; order Mycoplasmatales; family JABABV01; genus JABABV01. The sequence goes on from JABABV010000008.1 coordinate 12,057, forward strand.
AAGCATCTTGTTCTTCTTTATTTAATTTTAAATTAGCATTTTTACAAAGTTTGATTACAGCATTAACGATTTCTTGATATTTAATAATTCGCATAATTACTCGATCTCCCTTTTATTTATTTAACGATAAAATTAATGATTCTTCCTTTAACATAGATTGTTTTAATAATCGTTTTATTATCTAAGAAACGCGATACATTTTCGTTTTCTTTAGCAATTTTTACAACTGTTACTTCATCACTATTACTATCAATATTAATTTTAGCACGTAAACGTCCGTTAACTTGAACGATCATGATAGTCTCTTTAGCAATTAACGCTTTTTCATCTCAAGTCGGTCAAGTCGCTTGATTAATTGAAGTTCTATGTCCTAATTGGTTTCAAATTTCTTCACTGATGTGAGGAATAATACAAGAAATCATAATTAAAATATTTTCTAAATAAGGTTTGTAAATAACTTTTTCTTTATAACAAGCATTTACGAAAATCATAAATTGTGAAACTGCAGTATTGAAAGCTAAATTTTCATAATCATGACTAACTTTTTTAACAGTTTGATTATAGATTAAATCTAATTTATGATTATTTTGATCACTTAGTTCAGCATTGTTATATAAATTATAAAAACGATTAATTCATTTATAACTAGCTTGTAAACCGTTATTAGATCAAGCTTTAGCATCTTCTAAAGGACCCATAAACATTTCGTATAAACGTAATGTATCGGCTCCGTATTGAACTACAATATCATCTGGATTAATAACATTACCTTTTGATTTAGACATCTTTTGATTATCGGGACCTAAGATCATTCCTTGATTAAATAATCTAGTGAATGGTTCTTTAGTTTTTACTAAACCGATATCATAAAGAACTTTATGTCAAAAACGGGCATATAGTAAATGTAATACAGCATGTTCGGCACCACCGATATATAAATCAACTGGTAATCATTTACTTAAGCGCTCTTGCCCTAGTTTAGAATCTAATTTTAAATAGCCAGTTTCAGTTCTTAATAAATAAGCGATGTAATATCAACAAGACCCTGCTCATTGAGGCATCGTGTTCGTTTCTCTTTTTCCACTTTTACCATCAATTGTGACATTAACTCATTCACTAGCATTAGCTAATGGTGATTCACCAGTTTGAGAAATTTTAATATTTTTTAATTCTGGTAATTCTACATTATCTACTAATAAAACTTCACCATTATCTAAATGAACGATCGGGAACGGCTCTCCTCAATAACGTTGACGCGAAAATAATCAATCGTGTAATTTATAATTGATTTTAGCTTTACCGATTTTTTGTTTTTCAATTTCACTTAAAATCTTTTCAATAGCAGCTTCTTTTTGAAGTCCATTTAAAAATTCAGAATTAATACAAACTCCATTACCAGTTGCTGGTAATGTATCACTTGCAATAACTTGCTTAATTGCTAAATTAAATTTTTTAGCAAATTTAAAATCACGTTCATCGTGTGCTGGAACTGCCATAACTGAACCAGTAGCATAACTATTTAAAACATAATCAGCTAATCAAATTTCAATTTTAGCTTTTGTAAATGGATGAATTGCAAAAACACCAGTAAAAACTCCTGTTTTTGTTTTGTTATTCATACGTTCAAGCGTTGATTTAGAATTAGTATCTTCGATATATTTTTTAACAGCAGCTTGAAATTGATGTGGAATTTTTAATTGTTCAATTATTTTATTTTCTGGAGCAATAACTAAATAACTAACTCCAAAAATCGTATCTGGTCTAGTAGTATATACTGGAATTTTAACTTCGTTATTTTCAGTAACAAAATTAATAATTGCTCCTGAAGAGCGACCAATTCAATTACGTTGTAATTCTTTTACTCCGCGTGGTCATTTAAGTTCATCTAAACCTTCTAAAAGTTTATCAGCGTATTTAGTGATTTTTAAAACTCATTGACGCATTGGTTTTTTAACTACAGGAAAACTTCCTCTTTCAGAAACCATTTTTCCATTTTCGTTAATAATTTCTTCGTTGGCTAAAACTGTTCCTAGTCCTGGACATCAATTAACTTCAACTTCTTTTAACTCAGCTAAATTATTTTCATAAAGTTTTTTAAAGATTCATTGCGTTTGAAAATAATACTCTTCATCAGTAGTATTGATTTCGACATCTCAATCGTATGAAAATCCTAACTCTTTAATTTGACGTTTAAAGTTAGCAATATTTTTTTTCATAAATTCACGTGGTGATTTATTATTTTTTAAGGCGTATTGTTCTGCCGGCAATCCAAAAGCATCTCAACCAATCGGATGCAATACTTCGAAACCTTTTAGTCTTTTAAACCTAGCGATAATATCTGTGGCTGTATAGCCCTCAGGGTGCCCAACATGCAATCCTTTTCCTGAAGGATAAGGAAACATGTCTAAGACATAATATTTATCTTTTTTAGAATTAAAATCGGTTTTAAAAATTTTGTTATCATTTCAAAATTTTTGTCATTTTTTTTCAATTATTTGATGGTTATACATAATGTTGAAATCGTTCTCCTTGATCATTAAAATATCTTAATAAATTTTATATTAATTATATCATTTTTTCAAAATAAAAAAATTAGTATTTTTATTTAATACTAATTTTTTAAAGATTTTTATTTTGTTTTATTTTTTTTGAATACCTTCAGAATTAATTTTTGTTAAAACTAAATCAGCGATATTATATTTTTCTGTACTCGTTTTATAACGAAGCGTTATTGTTAATTCTGCCGAAACAAATTGTGGTTCAGTTTCTTTAGTATAAGCAATGTGATATGTATTAGTTATACTAACACTGCGATCGGTTCCTTGAGATCAAACTAAATTTCCGTTAACTAAAACATTACCATCATCTTGGGTTCATTGGCCACGATGAGCGCTAGGAATACCATTCATTTGTTTAAATAAATAAACCTGATAGAAAGTTTGTGTTTGCGTATCTTGTTTCATATTAGCGTCAGCTTCTGCTTTGAAAGCATTAAAAGTCATTTTATATTCAGGATTAACAATTTTTCAATTGTCAATATCGTAAACAGTTGCTTTTCCGCTATTATTTTTATCAATTTCTAAATAATCAATCGAAAATTTTGTATATAAAGAACTATTAAAATTTTTTCCTGCTGTTGCATTATCTTTATCTTTTTGAGTTTTAAAAACTGTTAAAGTAACTGTTTTTGCTGAATTATTAACTACATAATCGTCAAAGACAGATTTAACACCTTGATTTCAATTAAAAGGATTATTACTACTATGATCTAAAACTTTTCCCGGTAAAGTCTTATGTAAATCTGATAAAAATTGTTCTCAATTAACAGAGTCACCAGGAGGTTTAGATGTTAGATCTCAATTTTTAATATCATAATTTGCTTTTGTTTCAACATCACGAACAAAACTAATTGATAATTTTTCTCAAATTTTATTAGAAGTATCTTGAAAAATTAAAAGACTAATCGTTTTCTTGTCATCATCTACTCGAATACGACTTTGCGGCATTAAACCTGTTGTCCCTGTTGCTTTTCAACTACTAGGATTATATTTAGGTATAGCTAAAAGTTCTTCTGCAGTAACTTTTAGAGCCAAAGTTTTAAAATTAGCTCAAGTATTGTAGTTTTCTGGTGTTACAATAACTCAGTTTGCAACATCGTATGATTCTTGAGATTTTTGAGTAATCTTAAAAGTTGTTGAAAACCCAACAGCAGTTTTACTATTATTTTTAAAAATCGTTAAAGTAATTACTTTATTAGCATCGTCAGCTTTGAAATCTCCTTTAACTAATTCTTCGGGATTTCAATTTAATGGGTTATTATTGTTTTGATTTATAATGTTTTTAAGTTTGTCGTTCGCGGCTGCTTTTTTAAATTTATCTCATTTTTTAGTTGCTTTATGGGCAGCACTACCACAACTAGTAACGATGCTTGAAGTGACCGTTATTGGTGTTAGTACCCCTAAAAATATTAAAATATATTTGGAAATTTTTTTATTTTTCTTTTTCATTAGCACCCTCCTACATTATAAAATAATTATATCACGTAATATTATTTTTTTATTTTAGTAAGGAGCATTTTTTCTACTGCATCGCGCAATTCTGGTCGCTCTAAAGCCAGATCAATCGTTGCTTCAATAAATCCTAATTTATTACCAATATCATATCGTTTACCAGAAAATGGTAATGCTCAAATATTATCGTTTTCAAGCATGCGTAATATTGAATCAGTTAATCAAATTTCGCCACCTTTACCGACTTTTTCATCTTTTAAATATTCAAAAATTTCATTTGTAAATACATAACGTCCTAAAATAGCTAAATTAGATGGTGCTTCATCGATTGTTGGTTTTTCAATAACCCCTTTTAATAAAGTTGGTTTACCTTGAACTACTGCACTTTTAGGGTTAACAATTCCGTATTTAGAAACATCTTCTAAAGCTACTTCTTGAACTCCTAAAACTGATTCTTGTAATTTATCAAAAGCATCAATACATTGTTTTAAAGCTGGTGTGGCATTTTTATCTTTATTAATAACAACATCATCACCTAATAAAACTGCAAACGGCTCATCACCGATAAAAGAGTGAGCACATAAAATAGCGTGCCCTAAACCTTTAGGTTCTTTTTGGCGTACGTAATAAATATTTGCTAGATTAGCAATATCGCGCATCGCTTGTGCTTCTTTTAACTTACCTTTAATTTTTAAACGTTCTTCTAGTTCTCAATTAATGTCAAAATGATTTTCCATTGCTGACTTAGTACTAGATGTAATTATAATAATTTCTTCTATCCCTGAAGCAACGGCTTCTTCAATAATGTATTGTAAAGTTGGTTTATCTACTAAAGGAAGCATTTCTTTTGGCATTGCTTTAGTAGCTGGTAAAAATCTTGTTCCTAATCCAGCTGCTGGAATAACGGCTTTACGAACACGTTGATTTGGTTTCATAATAAGGTACCCCTAATTTTCTTTTTAAATTTTTGATGTTTTCGGTTGTAAAAGTGTAATATTGCGCAATCATTTTTTACGGCTTCAAACGATTATTGAAATCGTTAATTTTAACATCCCTAAACTACATATGCAACCATAGACATCTAAAAATGATAATCCTAGTTCGTTATGGAAATATGATAACGATAACGAAACAGGAACGACAATAATTCAACTATATAATGAATCCATTAAAATAACACCAATAACGAAACCACCAGATCTAATTGAATGAAAGGCGACCGCTACTAATGATCATGCTGGTAGAATCGCACTAGTGATTTGTAACATATATCGGGCATTGATTTTTCCAACAGGTGAAATTGCAAATAAGTCGGGCACGAATCAGGAGACGCCATAAAGAACTAAAGCGAAAAAGGAACTAACAATTAAAATAAAAGTGAAAGTTTGCTTTGAGTTTTTATCAGCTAACATAATGTCGTTGGCCCCAAGACTATTTCCGACCAATACTGTAATCATACCAGCAACAGCAGGAAAAATAATATAAAAGAAATTATTAATCGTATAACCTACACTGACGGCATCACTAATATTAACGTTAAAATATTTTCCGTAAAATGCTGTTTGGGCAGAAATTGCTAAAGATCAAAATAATTCATTAAATATTAAAGGTCATCTTTTTAAAATTTGACTTTTAACATGAACGCTAATCTTAAAGATAGCGAGTAGTTTTATTCCAATATATTGACGCATCTTTCACATTAAGAATAAATAAATTGATAATTCAATCACACGCGTGATAATCGTTGATACCGCTGCTCCTTGAACACCAAAGTGAAAAATAAAAATAAATAAATAATTAAAGACTATCTTTAATAATAAACAAATTATTTCCACGATCATCGTATATTTAGGACGAGCGATTTCTTGAATCGAACTAGCGATTGCAAAAGAGATCGCCATCGGTAAATAACTAAAAGCTACGATCGATAAATAACTACTTCCTTGCGAAATGATTCCTGGATTATTACTATATAAAGATATTAATTGCTTTGGTAATACTACAATTACAATAATTGCCAATAAAGCGATCGCGACACAAGCAATAAGTTTAATCTTAACAGTATCTTTTACTTTACGATATTCTTTTGAGCCAAAATATTGAGCAGTTGAAATTCCAGCAGTTATTGAAATTCCCGAAATTACAGTAATGATAATGAAAAAGATTTCATTGGCGAAAACAACACCATCGAATTGAGCGCTTCCAAGTCTTCCAACCATAAAATTATCAGTAAAATTAATTAAAGCGGTAATTAAAGTTTGTAGAAGAATTGGGATTCCGATTCTAATCGAAATTTTTAAATATTTACGATCTAATAAAAAATCATTCATAATCTTAACTAAAGTCTTTTCTAATAATAGTAATAAATGTTAAAGGAACTAAAATAACTGAAAGACCGATATAAAATCCTAAAATAGCATAATTACTAACAAAATCAGCGTATTTAACTTTAACGATTTTATCGTGTAATTTATCTAATGAAGCATCTGTTAATTTACCATCAACACCGTTCTTAACAGATATATTTAGATGCGTTGCAACTTTACTCAATTCATTGCTTCCAGTAGTTAATAATTGATAATAATTAACGTTTAGAAGATGTTTATGAGAACTTGCTCAAGAATCAATTTGATTTTTAATAGTATCAGTTTCAAAATATCCCATTAAAAAGCTAATGATATTATTTTTAACTTGATTTTTATGAGTATTTAAATCATCACTACTATATTTATAATCAGTATCATCTAAAATTCTAAATAATTTAATAATATTATTTTTATTATTTATTGTAATAGTTTTTCCATCACTAGTATTAGTTTTAGTTTGAATTGTTTTATTATCGCTATCACCAAAAATAGTTTTTCAATCATTTATTATATCGGTTCCATTTTTGGGATTTCCTTTTGCATTTAAAAATGTGTCGCTAGTTGTATATTTTTCATTATAAAAATTAGAATTATAAAACAGAATTGTTAATTTAGTATTATTTGCAGCTATTGTTACTAAATTCTTATTAATATAATCGTTAGTTTCTGCAATAAGATATTTTTGAGCATCTCATAAATTATTATACATTGGTGCTCGATATTGATTTAATAAGATGTTCATATTTTCATATTTATCACCTTGTAAGAAACTATAGTTTTCCATACTCATTAATTCACTCTTATCGTGATAACCATCAAATAAAACTTTTTGTTTAATTCCAAAAGTTTTATTTTTTTCAGAATCATCATGGCGAAAGACTGTTTTAACAACGATGCTATCCATCATATTAATGTGATAACTTAAATCGAATGGTCATAAATGTTTATAAGTATTTACTGCCATTGGATTAGGGACATATAAATTATTTTCTTCTAAAAATAAATTATTAATGTCACCTTTTAAGATATCACTATTTTTTAATTGTGTTTTACGAGCGTAAAGTTCACCGGCAGTTTCAGTTCTTTTTCCGTTTTTAGAAACATCAAATTTAGTGAATGCTGGTGTGTAAGTTAATGAAGATAGAATTTGAGTAAAAACAATTCCAATTCCAAGAACAAACATAATTCCCATAACTCCACGAGAGCTTAAAAAAGTTGAAATCATTAAAGCAATTGAAGAAAAGATTAAAATAAAAACGATAATAATTAAAAACTCTAACGGGATTGCGGCAATAATTTTATTTCTAACGAAAGTTCCTTTCATTTCTGTCATCGCTCCTAGAGCGTGAACTAATGATAATAGAAATCCAAAGATTAAAAATAAAGCCATAAACGCTAATCATTTAAATAAAATGATCTTGAACCTACTAATCGGTTTTGATAAAACGAGTAAAAATGAACCGTCTTCAATTTCATCTCGAAAAACTTGGGCTCCTTTAAAGCCGGCAAATAAAGTAATCGATAGCGATAGAATCGCTCCCAGGGCACTATACGAAGCAATAAAAGCAGTTTTCATGTCATATTGTTGCTCAGCAATACTTTTTAAATTTCAGTTACGTCCTCAAGTATGAAAAGGTAATCCAGAAATTCAAAATAACAACCCGCCACAAAAAATCAATAGAATTCAAGTTGAAGGTGTTTTTAAAAATTTAATTAAAGTATATCGAAAGATTGTCATTTGTTTCACTCCATTATTCTAGTTAAAATCTTGACGACGAATGATTAAATAAGCTGTTGGTAGCAATACAATTGCAATTGATAAATAAACTGCCATAATTGAATAAGCATTACCAAAATCAACGTATTTAACTTTAACTATTTTATTTTTTAAACTATTTCAATCAATTTTAGATTGATCGTGACTATAAACTGGTTGGCTTTTACCTAACGTATGTGCTACTTCAGAAAGCGCTTGATATCCATTTTTCATATATTGATAACAATTAATATCTAATGGCTCATCAACTGCTCCAGTACCAATTGCTGTTGTTGTTTTAGCAATTAAACTATTAATTGAATCAACGATTGTTTGTGTTTGAAAATAACCCATAATTAAACTAAAAATATTATTATCAACTTTATCGCGACTGCCTTCATTAGCGATAAAACGATTGTCGCCAAAATTCTTAAACATTCCTTCAAGACCTTTATCACTATTATCGTGACCACGCAATAATTTTGTTCAGATTTCTCTAATATTATTATTGTCATTATTGAATGGTGCATCAGAGTTATTAGTTCCCCCACTTGTGATGTCAATAGCATAAGAATAGCCAGAATTTTGAGTTGGTTTATAGCTGTTTAAACTACTATTAATTCAATTATTAGTAGTTGTTATTGCTGAACTAAAGACTGTTCATAAATTAGCGATGTCTTGATTATTTTCTTGAGCTGAAAAAGTATTCATTAAAATTTCCATAATCGTATAATCGCTACCACCCATAAAATAATTTAAGTTTAAAGTGCTTGGATTTTGTCATCCATCAGCAACTTGTTTTTGAACTAGACCATCAGCTACTTGACCAGAAAAGTTTTTGTAAGCGCGATCGTCTTGACTAATAACTGATTTAACTACTAAAGAATCCATTAAATTAATATGGTAACTTAAATCGAATGGTCAAATATGATTATAAGTATTTAAAGCATCAGGGTTATTTATATATAAGTTATTTTCATTAAATAACATAGCTTTAAAGTTAGCTTTCTCAATATCTTGGTTAGTTATTGCTTTGTTTCTCATATATAAGAAATTTTTAGTTGAACCAGGTCTAAGAGATTCGGGGGCATTTCGAGAAATTCCTACAGCGCTGAAAGAAGGTTTATACGTAAATTGTGAAATAAACTGTGTAAAGACAATTGACATTCCTAACACGAATACTACACCGATAACTCCTTTAGAACTTAAGAAAGTTGAAATGATTAAAGCAATTGAAGAAAAGATCAACATAAAAATCATTGATATTCCAGTTTCAATCGGAATCGCTTGTCATAAATAACCTGTAACATAACTCCCTTTTTGAGCTGCTAACGCACCGAGAGCATGAAATAAACATAAAGAAATTACAAAAATAATAAATATTGTCATGAAAGCTAATCATTTTTGAATTAAAATTCGTTTACGACTAAGTGGCTTTGATAAAACTATTAAAAATGAACCATCTTCAATTTCATCGCGAAACACTTGAGCTCCTTTAAATCCGGCAAAAACAGCGATTAATAAACAAATCGTTGTTCCTGGTGATGAATAATCAATAATGAAAGCCGTTTTCATTGCAATTGATTTAATTTCATCAGAATTCTTTAAATCTCAATGTTGACCTAAAAGTCAAAAAGTTAAAAACCCTCCTAAAAAAAACATTGTTAAAATACCTATAACTAATAACACTCAAGTTGAAGGTGTTCTTAAAAACTTTCTTAAAGTATATCGATAAACTACCATTGTAACACTCCGTTCTTCTAGTTAAAATCTTGACGACGAATGATTAAATAAGACGTTGGCAATAAGATTATTGCAATCGCTAAATAAACCGTCATAATCGTATATGGACTCGTAAAGTTGACGTATTTAACTTTAACGATTTTATTATCTAAACTTGCTCAATTAACTTTACTTAAATCACTATTATAAGTAGGACTTGAAACTCCTAAAATATGAGCAACATGAGTAAGAACTTGATATCCTTTTTGCATATATTTATAAGAGCTAATATCTAAAGGCTGCGCTTCTGTTTTATTGTTTTGAACATTAACTATTTCAGTTTGAATTTTATTCATCGTATTAACAATTGTTTGGGTTTGAAAATAACTCATAATTAATCCAAAAATATTATTATCGATAAAATCACGTTTATCACAATTGTTCGTTGGTGACATAAAACGTTCATCACCAAAACGACGAAATAAATTTTCTAAACTAAAGTTTTGACTTCCAAAAAGATTAGAATTACCTCTTAATAATTTTGTTCAGATTTCTCTAATATTATTATTGTCATTATTGAATGGTGGCGTTGAATTGTCGCTTCCTCCTTCAGTAATGTCGATAGTATAACTAGCTGAATCATCTGAATTTTTATTAATTTTAATTTTTAAAAGACTATTATTAATTCAATTATTAGTATTATTAATTAAACTAATAAATGAACTTCACGCTGTAATCATCGGTTGAGAATTTTTATGAACTTGAAAATCATTAATTAAAATTTTCATAATCGTATAATTATCATTGCTCATAAAATATTGACGATCAATAACATTGGGATCTTTATAACCGTTAAAGACTTGCTTCATTTGAATTTCGTCATTAACTTGGCCATAATTATTTTGCAAAGCAGCGTCTTTTTTACTTAAAATAGTTTTAACGACAAGCGAATCAATACTATCAACATGATAACTAAAATCAAAAGGTCATAGATGATTATAAGTCGTTAATTTATTTGGGTTATTAATATATAAATTATTTTCTTTTAATTTAATATCGTTAAAATTAACGTTTTTAATGTCGCTATTAAGTTCTTTAGTTTGCAACGCTTTTGATCGGCTATACAAAACATCACTAGTCGCTCCTGGAATAAAGCTGTTATCAGAATTTGTCCGCGATAAACCAATCGATGCGTATGGGGGGATATAACTAAATTGTGCTAAAAATTCTGTAAAGACAATTGCCATACCTAATATAAAACTAACACCAATAACACCTTTAGAATGTAGAAAGACCGAACTAATTAATGAAATTGAGGAAAATATTATCATAAAGATCATTGAAATCACTATTTCCAAAGGGAAAGCCATTCAAAGATATTTAGTTACATAGTTCCCTTTTTGAGCTGCCAAAGCTCCTAAAGTATGACACAAACTTAAACAAATAATAAAAGCAATAAAGACAGTCATGAAAGCTAACCATTTTTGAATTAAAATTCGTTTACGACTTAATGGTTTTGATAAGATAATTAAAAATGTACCATCTTCAATTTCGTCTCGAAAAACTTGAGAGCCTTTAAAGCCAGCGAAAAGAGCAATCATTAGACTAATTGTCGAGCCGACCGTTGAATACGTTATCACAAAAGCAGTTGTTTCGCTAAACGATTGTAGTTCAGGTGAATTTTTTAAATTTCAATGTAGACCAAGAATTCAAAAAATTAAAAATCCACCAATAAAAAACATCGTCAAAGCACCAAACAATAATAATAATCACGTTGATGGTGTTTTTAAAAATTTCTTTAAACTATAACGATAAACTGCCATTATTAAGAAGCCTCTTTTTCTATTTATTAATATTGTTATACACGCTTATATTATATACTTTATCTATTTTATTTAAGAAAAATTCTAATTTTCTTTAGAATTAGAATTTTCTTTATTTTTTTTAGATTTCATTATTCCCATAACGCGTTTACGATTTAAAGCATCACTTACTCTAGTGTCTTCAACTTTACTTAAAAATTTATTATAAATCGATTGTAAGTCATTTACTTTAACTGATTTAATCGCTAAACCAGAAGCCATAATTAATTTAGTAACTTTTTCACTTTCTGCACTATTTTTAGCGTAAACTATTAATTCAGTCTTGATGTCGCCACCAACTTTTAATTTTAATTTTTTAGTTAAATATTCTTTTAAAGCAACGTTATCGTATGCTTTAACAAAAATTTCATCATTTTGTTTATCTAGTTCTTTAATTGTCCCACTATAAACAACGTTTCCTCCAAATAAGAAAGTAACTTCGTCAACTACTCTTTCTAATTCACTTAAAACGTGACTTGAAATAAAGATAGTTTTACCAGCATCACGAATTTTTAATAAAGTATCAAATAATTCTTTACGAGCAGTTGGATCTAAGTTAGCTGCAGGTTCATCTAAAATTAGAATTTTTGGATCATTCATTAATGCTTGCGCTAATAATAATTTCTTTTTCATTCCTGATGAGAATCCGTTAGGATTTTTATTAGCAAATCCTTCAAGACCTAATTCTTTTAAATTTTCTTGCGCTTTTATTAAAGCATCTCTACGAGTTAAACCAGATAATTCAGCCATCGTTACTAAAAATTTAAAAGCTGAAGAATATTTTGGAAATGAAGCACGTTCAGGAATATAACCAATTAAACGGTTAGCATCTTCACTACCAGCTGGATGTTCATTAATTAAAATTTTACCATCAGTTGGAATAAAAGCACCGATCAACATTTTAATTGTTGTTGTTTTACCAGCTCCATTAGGACCGATAAAACCATGAATTACTCCTTTACCAATTTTTAAATCAATTCCATTAACAGCTTGGAATTTTTTAAAACGTTTCACTAATTTTTCAATTGTAATTACTGACTCTTGTTTACCAGTTTTAGCTCAATCTTTATTAGTTTCAACGATCGAAGGATCAGTTTTATCGATTGTAGCTGAATTTAATTTAGCTTTTTTAGGAGCAACTTTTTTAATTGTTTTTTCTGTTTTAGGCATTTAAATCACTGCTTTCTTATTTTATATAATTACTATTTATAACTAATAATATACTATTACTTTATTTAATACAAATTAACTAAAATCACTTTTACGAAACATGCGATAAGTTAATGGTGTAATTACCGCTATTACGACAAGATAACTTACTAAGACAGCGTAAGGATTAGCGTAATTAACATAATCAACTGTATAGAAATATTGATTTAATTCTGTTCAATTAGATATTTTTATTTTATTATCGTTATGACTATTTAAAATATCTAGAAATTTATCATTATATTCTTCAGAATTAACTCAACTTTCATAATACATTCCATGACTATTGTCTAAACTATTTTCTGGACTAGTTACATCATCTGAAAAAAATAAAATCGATGCATCTACTAATTTAGAATAAGTAAAGTTCATACTATCGTTAAAGTTTAATTTATTCAATCCTAATTTAGCGAATGACTCGTTAGTTAAATAATAACTAGCTAAAGTTCCAAACAAACTATTTAAATTATTGTTATCTTTAAAGTCGCCTTTTGTAGGTTGAGTCATATTTCTAAATTTGTAAGTTTTATATCAATTAGTTAATTGATTGTTGATATCGTATAACGTGTTAGCATCTTTTTGATAATCAGCACTTTTAGTTGAAGCTGCCACGAAATTAACGATTGAACTTGGAATATATGTAATATTATTATTTGTTGATAAAATATTACTTTCCAATGTTTGACTATTACTATCGATAGCTGAATTTGTGAAATCTTTCATATCTTTTATTAAAGTAGTTTTATTTTTATTTCAAATTGAACTATGGGTGTTTAAATAAGTTATTAAACTAGTTGTAATATCGCGACTACTTTGATCAATATAAAATTTATTTTTAGTAGTTGAAAAATCAAAATTCTGCGAAGATTTAACACGCATTGGTGTTGTACTTATATTACCAATAAAATCTTTGTCAAATAAGACAGAATTTAATTGTGATACTTGATAGTTCAAAGCAAGCGGTCAAACTTTGCCAAATTTATTTTTCCCTTTTATTTTTGAATAAATTTTTGGTACTGCTTTATAACTATCAGAGGGATTTTTAGTACTAGTATCTTTTTGAAAGCTATAATATTTCGGATTATATTCTTTATAATCTTCGTCTCCTCCTCCAGCAGGGAAAACAGAAGTGTTATCTCCGTTAGGTCCAAATATACCATCATTAACTTTACCATTCTCTAATTTAAATGTATTTACATAAGTCAAAGTTTGTAAAGATTGCGACACGAATAATAAAACTACAAAAGCAAAACTAATTCCTAAAATTGATTTAACTCCTAGTTTTAAAGATATCATTAAAAATAATGACGAAAACAAGATAAAAAGTATTAAAGAAACTCCAATTTCTGAAAAGAATCCTAAATAAATCTCTTTATGTAATGAATGTGGTTTCATATACATTAATAATATTCCAGTATGGACAATTACTACGGGAATGATAAAAATGAAAAAGACACTTAATAAAGCCATTCATTTTTGTTGCAAGACACGACGTCTTGATATTGGTTTAGAGATAACTAATAAAAGCGAACCTTCATTAATTTCATCGCGAAATAATTGGACACTTTTAAAAGCGGCAAATATTACTACCATAACTAAAATAATCATTCCTACATAAGTAAAAGATTGTGATATTGATAGTTTATATAAAATAAATTTTTGATCTGCTGTAACATCGTTATTATCTTTAGGAGTTTGACTAATAACTCAAGTTAATAATCCAACTAATGCTATTGCAATTGCTAATAATATTCAAGTCGATACGGTACGCATATATTTTTTTAAATTATATTTATAAATTACCATTTTATTTTACTTCTCTTTCTAAAAAATTACTTTTAAATTCATTTATTTCTTCGTTTATTCATTTTTTATTTATTATTTTATTATACTAATAATAATTTTATCATATATTTAAAATTATTATTAACTAAAATCACTTTTACGAAACATACGATAAGTTAATGGTGTAATTATGACAACTACGACAAGATAACTTATTAATAAGGCATAAGGATTAACATAATTAGCAAAATCCACAGTATAGAAATATTCATTTAATGTTGTTAAGTCAGTGAAATTTATGTTTTTTCGTTGTTCTTCATTTAAACAATTATAAAATTTATAACTATATTCGTCATAGTTAATTCAACTTTTATAATACACTTGCAAACTATGTTTATCTTGAGGATTATTTATATTATTTGAGAAACATACAGTTGAAGCATCTTTTTTATAGTATTTCTCGCCTATTGAATGCATTCCGTAATTAAAATCTAATTTATTAATCCCTAGTTTAGTAAATGATTCTTTAGTTAAATAATAACTAGCTAAAGTTCCAAATAAAGCATTTAAATTATTATTATTATTTATTTCATTTTTTGATGGTTGTATCATATTTCCAAAATCATAATGTTTATATCAATTATTTAGTTGATTATTAATATCATACAAAGTGTTAGCATCAGCGCTATATTTATCTGAAGTATTAATAAAATTTAAAATTGAACTTGGAATATAATTAAAGGGATCTTTACGTCATCAATTATCTAAGTTTAATATTTCTGTGCTCTCAATTTTTTTACTATCAATAGTTACTTTAATAAAATCTTGAATATCTTTTATTAAAGTAACTTTATTTTTGTTTCAAATTGAACTATGATCGTTTAAATAAGTTATCAAACTTAAAGCAACATCACGACTACTTTGATCGATATAGAATTTATTTTTTATTGTTGTAAAATCAAAATTTTTAAACGATTTAACACGCATTGGCTTTTGCGTTAAATCATTAACATCTTTAAAATATTTACCGAATAAAATTGAGTTTAATTGACCTACTTGATAACTCAAAGCAATTGGTCAAATTTTTCCAAAATTATTTTTTGAATTTCCTGTTTTAGAATAAATTTTTGGCACCTTTTTATAACTATCAGAAAAATCTTTAGCATTAAGATCTTTTTGATAGTTATAATATTTCGGAGTGTAATTAACTCCGATGCTGATATCATCACTACTTGATGTCTCAAATTTAGAACTGTGTTGGCCATTCTGTAATTTAAAAGTTTGTGAATAAGTCAAAGTTTGTAAAGATTGCGACACGAATAATAAAACTACAAAAGCAAAACTAATTCCTAAAATTGATTTAACTCCTAGTTTTAAAGATATCATTAAAAATAATGACGAAAATAAGATAAAAAGTATTAAAGAGATTCCGATTTCTGAAAAGAATCCTAAATAAATATCTTTTTGCAATGATGCCGGTTTAACATACATTAATAAAATTCCAGTATGGACAATTACTACAGGAGTTATGAAAATGAAAAAAATCGTTAATAGAGCCATTCATTTTTGTTGTAAAATACGACGTCTTGATATTGGTTTAGAGATAACTAATAAAAGCGAACCTTCATTAATTTCATCGCGAAATAATTGGACACTTTTAAAAGCGGCAAATATTACTACCATAACTAAAATAATCATTCCTACATAAGTAAAAGATTGTGATATTGATAGTTTATATAAAATAAATTTTTGATCTGCTGTAACATCGTTATTATCTTTAGGAGTTTGACTAATAACTCAAGTTAATAATCCAACTAATGCTATTGCAATTGCTAATAATATTCAAGTCGATACGGTACGCATATATTTTTTTAAATTATATTTATAAATTACCATTTTATTTTACTTCTCTTTCTAAAAAATTACTTTTAAATTCATTTATTTCTTCGTTTATTCATTTTTTATTTATTATTTTATTATACTAATAATAATTTTATCATATATTTAAAATTATTATTAACTAAAATCACTTTTACGAAACATACGATAAGTTAATGGTGTAATTATGACAACTACGACAAGATAACTTATTAATAAGGCATAAGGATTAACATAATTAGCAAAATCCACAGTATAGAAATATTCATTTAATGTTGTTAAGTCAGTGAAATTTATGTTTTTTCGTTGTTCTTCATTTAAACAATTATAAAATTTATAACTATATTCGTCATAGTTAATTCAACTTTTATAATACACTTGCAAACTATGTTTATCTTGAGGATTATTTATATTATTTGAGAAACATACAGTTGAAGCATCTTTTTTATAGTATTTCTCGCCTATTGAATGCATTCCGTAATTAAAATCTAATTTATTAATCCCTAGTTTAGTAAATGATTCTTTAGTTAAATAATAACTAGCTAAAGTTCCAAATAAAGCATTTAAATTATTATTATTATTTATTTCATTTTTTGATGGTTGTATCATATTTCCAAAATCATAATGTTTATATCAATTATTTAGTTGATTATTAATATCATACAAAGTGTTAGCATCAGCGCTATATTTATCTGAAGTATTAATAAAATTTAAAATTGAACTTGGAATATAATTAAAGGGATCTTTACGTCATCAATTATCTAAGTTTAATATTTCTGTGCTCTCAATTTTTTTACTATCAATAGTTACTTTAATAAAATCTTGAATATCTTTTATTAAAGTAACTTTATTTTTGTTTCAAATTGAACTATGATCGTTTAAATAAGTTATCAAACTTAAAGCAACATCACGACTACTTTGATCGATATAGAATTTATTTTTTATTGTTGTAAAATCAAAATTTTTAAACGATTTAACACGCATTGGCTTTTGCGTTAAATCATTAACATCTTTAAAATATTTACCGAATAAAATTGAGTTTAATTGACCTACTTGATAACTCAAAGCAATTGGTCAAATTTTTCCAAAATTATTTTTTGAATTTCCTGTTTTAGAATAAATTTTTGGCACCTTTTTATAACTATCAGAAAAATCTTTAGCATTAAGATCTTTTTGATAGTTATAATATTTCGGAGTGTAATTAACTCCGATGCTGATATCATCACTACTTGATGTCTCAAATTTAGAACTGTGTTGGCCATTCTGTAATTTAAAAGTTTGTGAATAAGTCAAAGTTTGTAAAGATTGCGACACGAATAATAAAACTACAAAAGCAAAA
>JABABV010000090.1 GCA_014238055.1 Mycoplasmatales bacterium
AACTAATCTACTAACAAGCTTATTAAAAGTTTTATTTTTAAAAAACAATAAGGATTAGAGATCATTTACATAGATATTAGTTGGAATAACTAATCTACTAAAAAACTTATTAAAATTTTTATTTAAAAATAATAAATTTTATAAAAATTAGTTAAAATAAACTAAAAAAAAATAAATCAAAAATCTATCTTAAAACCTTATTTGGTGTTTGTACCAAACCCCACATAATATAAGATATATTTATCTATTATTTTAGGTGTTCTTTATTTTTATTAAAAAAGTTTTCAATGTTTATAGGATTTTTTCAAATGCCTAAAAGTGCAGGTAATATCCATTACATATTCCGCCACATCAAGGCGATCCCTTTTATCGAGCACTACACCCTTTACGAATTTTTCAATTTTGGTTTTTATTTGAGATTTTTCTAATTTTAGGAAAAAATATCCAAAAACTGGTAAAAATCAATATAAAAAAATTTAAAATTCCCTAAATTAGAGGTTCGATGTACCCCCCCCTTACGAATTTTTTAATTTTGGGCTTTATTTGAGATTTTTCTTATTTCAGCAAAGAAAACCCCTTA
>JABABV010000091.1:0-361 GCA_014238055.1 Mycoplasmatales bacterium
AATTGCTTCTGAAAATATAGTTTCTCAAGCTGTATTAGAAGCTCAAGGCTCTGTTCTAACGAATAAATATGCAGAAGGTTATCCAGGCAAAAGATACTATAATGGATGTGAACATGTTGATGTTGCAGAAAATCTAGCCATTGAGAGATTAAAAAAATTATTTGATTGTAATTTTGCTAATGCTCAGCCACATTCTGGTGCCCAAGCTAATGGAGCTGTTTTTTTAGCTTTATTAAATCCTGGAGATACATTTATGGGAATGAGTTTAAATTCAGGTGGTCACATTACTCATGGATTAAAAATTTCAATGTCAGGAAAATGGTTTAATGCAATAGGTTATGAAGTAGATAAAGAGTCAGAG
>JABABV010000091.1:371-579 GCA_014238055.1 Mycoplasmatales bacterium
TGAAAAACTTGCTTTAGAACATAAACCTAAATTAATTATAGCTGGTGGTAGTGCTTATTCTAGGGTTATTGATTTTAAAAAATTTAGAGAAATTGCTGATAAAGTTGGTGCTTACTTGATGGTGGATATGGCTCATTTTTCAGGTCTGGTTGCTGGAAAAGGATATCCTAATCCTTGTGAACATGCACATGTTGTAACATCTACAACA
>JABABV010000092.1 GCA_014238055.1 Mycoplasmatales bacterium
AGTTTGTAATTTTTGTTTAATCATAGGAATTTTTTCAAAGAAATTATATGCTTCTTCTACTGTCATATTTAAAATATCTGAAATTGATTTATCTTTATATTTTACTTCTAATGTTTCTCTGTTATATCTTTTTCCTTTGCAAATATCACATTCTACATACACATCAGCAAGAAAATGCATTTCTATTTTTTTTACACCATCTCCTTCACAACTTTCACATCGCCCACCTTTGACATTGAATGAAAATCTACCGGGTTTATATCCTCTAGATTTTGACTCAGGTAATGCTGTAAACCAATCTCTAATTGGTCCAAAAGCGCCAGTATAAGTTGCCGGATTAGATCTTGGAGTTCTACCAATTGGAGATTGATCAATATCAATAACTTTATCAATTAATTCAGTTCCTTTAAAACCTTTAAAAGGTTTTGGTATTTTGCGAGATTTATTATTATTAAAAGTTAAATTTAAAGCGTTATATAAAGTTTGTAAAATTAATGTTGATTTTCCACTACCAGAAACACCAGTGACACATGTAAAACTTCCTAATGGAATTTTTAGATTCACATTATTTAAGTTATT
>JABABV010000093.1 GCA_014238055.1 Mycoplasmatales bacterium
GAAAATTATAATGTTTAGCGTATTAGGATTTTATAAGTTTAAAAAAATTAATTCTTTAGAAAATTCAGAATCATTGGAGGGAAATTTTATTGAAATTAAGGTTTTAGATAAAGTTAGTTCAAAAAATAATGTTTTAAAAATAAAAATTGGAGAAGAACAAAAATTTAAAAATCTTTTAATTAAATCTTTAAAATGTAAAAATTCTGAGTTTGATGATAATCCTGAAATTACAGCTTATCTTCAGGTTAAGGATTTAACAAATAAAAATAATGATGAAGTTTTTATTTTTAATGGATGGACTTTTTCATCAAGTCCAACTGTTAGGCCCTTTGACCATCCAGTTTATGATATTTGGCTTACAAAATGTTATTAGATAATTTTTTCATTATCTAACCAGCTTACATTAAAATTTGAATCTATAAATTTTTTATGACTTAACAGTTTTTTATGTAATTCAATAGTTGTTGTTATACCTTCAAGTACAAATTCATCTAATGAACGCCTCATTCTTTGTATTGCTTCACCTCTATTTCTTCCATGGCAAATTAACTTACAAACCATACTATCATAATAAGG
>JABABV010000094.1 GCA_014238055.1 Mycoplasmatales bacterium
CAATGGCTATGAGTTTGGCCAATGCTGTTTTGGACATAATGCTTAAGCCAGGATTTGAAGAACATATTTTAGAAGTGTCAAAATATTTCTTTGATAAATTAAACAAGATAAAAAATAAATTTCCAAAAATTATTAAAGAAATTAGAGGGAAAGGCCTAATGATAGGAATGCAGTTTTTTGAAGAGCCAAGTAAATTTTTAAAAGAATTTTATAAAGAAGATTTTGAAATTTACGAAAAATATAAAAATATATCAATTACGGAGAGATGTAATATTTAAAAATTTCGATTTTCATATCGATTAGAAATATCACTATAACCTGCTCTTTGTTTTCCCATTCTTTTTTTAAAATAAAAACTTTTAAATGGGTTTGAAAATTTTGTGTTTGGGATAGCTTCGCTTAAATTTTCACCACTTTCTCCAAATAAATCTAATCCTATATATTTAAAATCATTTTTATGAATTTTGTATAACAATTCACAAACATTTCTTGCTGTAACTCCATGAAAAACCCCAACTTCAAGAAAAGTTTTTGGTTTTTTTCTCTCTATCTCATTTAAAAAGAATTTTCCTATTC
>JABABV010000095.1 GCA_014238055.1 Mycoplasmatales bacterium
TCCAAAATGTTTTTTTTAATTTACAAATCTCTGTTTTTAGAGAGTTATTTATTTTATTTTTTCTTAAAACTTTTATCTTCATTTAATTAATTTAAAAATTTTTTTAGCTTTTTCTTTTATATCAAAATTCTTAAGAGCAGTTTTTCGTGCATTATTTTTCATTTTTCTTAAAATTTTTTTTTTAATGCTTGTAATTTCAATAATTTTATTTCCCAATTTTTTTTTTGAAATATCGCTTAGAAGAAATCCATTAAAATTATTCCTAATTACATCGTTAGAAATGCCAACCTTAAAAGACAAAACAGGCAACCCGCAGGCAAGAGCTTCATTTACCATAATTGGTCCAGCATCTTGAATACTTTGATTAAGAAAAAAATCACTATTTTGATAAAAACTAATTAATTCTCTCTCATTCTTGATTGTGCTTTTAAACTTATATTCAAATTTTTTTTTATTATTATTTTGGCAGTTTCGACAAGAAAACATACACGACGGAATATATTTTTAGTAAAGCAGCTCAAGCTGCTTTACTAAAAATATACTCCATCACGGATATTTATTTACTCATTTGAGGA
>JABABV010000096.1 GCA_014238055.1 Mycoplasmatales bacterium
ACAAAATTTTTTAGAATTCGCTGAAAAAAGTTTTTTTTGGCTGCTTTTTCAGCTTCAAAATGCTTACGGTCCGAGACATACCCCAAATCCTTCTCCTCTTAGGAATTTTTGTGTGCAAAAAATTACTGATAAAAAATTGATGTTTTTTTCCGAAAAATTATGTTAACACTTTAAAAGCACCGTTCAACTCGTTCCAAAACTCCTGAGAACACCTTTTCATTGAAAATACGTCCAGGTTTTGATTTACCGTGAGTGTGAAATTACTCCCCCCCCTGGTTTCAGGGAGCTTTCTTGGACACGTGCCCCAGTGTAAAGAATTTCCTTTTCAAGAAACTTTTTCTTGGACAGGTCACACCGCGGGGGGGGGAAGTAATTTGACACCCACGGTAAGTACCATTTAAGTATATTTCAATATGAAGTTACCCACGAAATGACTCCAAAATCACGAAAAGTCAAAACTTCAATTGATAATAATCACTTAATAGATTTAAGTGATCACTTAAGTGGTTTACTTAAGTGAAAGTATGGGGTCAGGGCTTTCTAAATCCGAATCGAACGTCTTCAGAAACGCTC
>JABABV010000097.1 GCA_014238055.1 Mycoplasmatales bacterium
ACTTGCATTAGTAGCTTCGGTTAAGTGTTTTTTACCTTTAGTAAGTTTCCATATCAAAAAGGTATCTACAGTACCAAATAATAAATTATTTGATTTTAATAATTTTTTTGACTCTTTTACATTTTCTAAAATCCATTTTATTTTCGTTGCAGAAAAATATGGATCGATAAATAGTCCAGTTTTTTTTCTAAAACTTTTTTCATACTTTCTTTTTTTTAATGATTTTTAAAAATAATTTAAGACCACCTTTTTCAGATTTTTTTCTTTTTTCTTCTTTGACAATACCAGCATACGCAAATATACCGTTTTTGAGAATATCGCACGGTTCGTTTTTAATATACCCCCATTTTTTAAACTAAAATTTCAATATTTTTGCGAAAAAAATATTTTTAGCAATAAATTTTCATATTTTTAATTTTTTCAAAGCTGTTTAGCGTTGTGTTTATATTTTATTAGCATATTGCATAGAAATAAATATTAAAAAATAAAGGAATATGAAATTTACAGAAAAATGCGCTTTTGGGGATTTGGTATACTTTGTTGTTAAGATCACTTGTGTGAAAATGTTATCAA
>JABABV010000098.1 GCA_014238055.1 Mycoplasmatales bacterium
ACCTGAAAGTGTGACTGGGGCTTTATAGTATCTTTAAACATACTTTGATTTTTTTCTTTTATATTTGGAAAGGGTTCTTCCTAGCATAACGACACTGTAAATATTGTTAATTTTTTTTAATAATATTTATATTTATATAAAATTATAATAGATTTAAAAATATTTATAAAAAGTCAAATTTTTATGACAAAAAGATTTCAAGAATCAAAAATAAAAGTTTTGAATATAAGCCTAGTCCTTATTTGTTATCATCAATAATTAATTATCAAAAAAAAAAATATAAAATTGAAGACTTTGCCTTGGAGTCTATTTGGCAAAATAATATTCAATCTACAGATTATGAAAAATTGAATAATTTTTTTTGGTTTTTTAGTTTAGATCTAAAATCTTCAAAAAAAACAGTTCAATCATTAATCGTTAATTGGATAAATAATAACAATAAATATAATAATAAAAGTTGGAATTTTGATCTTACATCTAAAAGGGTGATTTCTTGGTTATCCAATCACCAACTTACTTATGAGGATGGTAATAAAGAATATAGAATAAAATTTGACCACTGTATTCAGAAAC
>JABABV010000099.1 GCA_014238055.1 Mycoplasmatales bacterium
ATATGACTACGCATTCTCTCAGGTCTCTGTTGCTCTGCCACTTCAATGACAAAATTGCCTTGATAAGTTCATAATATACTTTCCAAATTTGTGCTTCATAATTTTTTTTTAATTATTTTTTTTATTATTCAAACCAATGTTGTATTTTCAGCATCAATGCATTCTTATTTCTCTGTATTTAATTTTGCTACAAGCGTGATCTGGTGTCACAAACTGTGCTGTTCGTAACTTATTAACTCCCTTTGTTTTATTTATTTATTTGCCAATTAAAAGGTCCATCTACTAATTAGCGCTATTCTTATATTTTTCATTTTTTAAATGTAATCTTGGTCATTTGGATGTAAAGGTTTATATGTTATGTAACCCTTTCAGAGTTGTAATCATTTTCTATTTTGTATTAAAGTATAATCTAACAATTTTTAATTTTAAAAAGTGTATATATATAAAATTGTTTAAATGAATTTGACATGTGTATCTGCTGGTGGATTCTGAGTCCCCGAGGACATTTGTCGCCAAGGTGTATTTCTATTTACTACGGTTGATATGAAATACTGCAGTTGGCCTCGGTCGAT
>JABABV010000009.1 GCA_014238055.1 Mycoplasmatales bacterium
GGTGGGGATGGGGGGCGGGTGGGGTGGGGATGGGTGGATGGGGTGGATAAATCATTTCATAATAATATATAATAAATATATTATATATATATATATTATATTATATATTATATATCTATAAACTGTAAAGTTTACGATTAATAAAGAATTTGAATTTGAATGTTTTTAATTTAATGTTTTAGGCTAGTATAAATAATAAAACAATTCAGAAAAAACTTCCAAATATAAGTCTTACTATTGAAAATACAACTCAACCAAATATATTTAATATTGAACTAAATATTTTACTATTATCTCATTTAGGCATAGGTGTAAGCAAAGGAGCTCGTTGTCTATTATAGCCAGTAGCATTATTGTAAGGACGTCTATTAATATTGTTTATCAACATTCTAATTTGTTGCGCTTGTGGAAAATTAGGCTCAATAATTAAAGTTCTGTTTAAATAATAAAGCGCATCTTGAGAACGATTTAAATTATAAAGAGAAATTCCTTTTAGAGCTAATGCATATGAAAAATTATTATCTATTTCTAACACTCTATCTAAATATCTCAATGCTTCGTAAAAATTTCTTTGCGAAAATAAAGTTTGAGCTTTGTTAAATAAATCTGTTTTATTGCCAGAACCAGCAAAATTATCATAATTATTACGTTTGCTTTGATCTTTTAAAACGCTATAAGCTTCATTAATTTCTTTAAATTTAATTTCTGATTCAGATAAATTATCTTGGTTTTTATCAGGATGATATTGCATTGCTAATTTACGATAAGCTTTTTTAATAACTTCAGGATTGGCATCTTTTGTGATGCCTAATATATCATAGTAATTTTTTTTATTCATTTAAAGATACCTTTCTTAAATTTATTTTTTATTAATTATATCATATTAAAATTATTTGTTATTTAGCTTTTTTAACTTTATATATTAAAAGTCCGATTGATTCATAACCAGTATGAGCAGCTATCAAGGCAGAAACACGAGATAGTTTTACATTAGTAGTTTTTGGCAATAATTCTTTAGCCTTTGCTAAAAGATTGTTGACGAATACTAATTTAGAATTTGTACATAAAATTGATAAATCATAGTCTTTAGAATTTCCGATTTTATCTTTAATTCAATTTAATGATCATTCTAAAGCTTTTGTGTGAGTTCTAGTAGTTTTTAATTTATGATTTTTTCCATCGTAATGAATGATTGGAATTATACGTAAGAAGTTCATAATCGTACCTATACTTTTAGGAACTCTACCTCCACGTTTTAAAGCATCTAAATTCTTAGGAACTACTAAAAGTTCTTGAGAATCGTTAATAGTATTAAAGAAAGTTCTTAATTCTTTAATTGATGTTCCTTTTTTGATCATTCGTAACATTTCTAAAACTGTTTCTTGAACAGCTGTAGATGTTAAAATATTTTCTTCGAAAACAACAATTTTATCTCCAAATTCTTGACCAGCTAATTTTGCATTTTGAGATGTTACAGAAAATCCTTTTGTACATGGTAATACAATAACTTTTTCAAAACCTGCTTTAAAAGCTTCTTCATAAGCTAATTTAAAATCTCCAGGTGTAACAGCACTAGTTTTAACGTCTTCAGCGTCTCGAACTAATTCAATCATTTTTTCAGGTTCCATATCAATCCCATCACGATACTCGACACCGTTAAGAGTTATACGTAATGGTGCAAAAAAGATACCTAATTTTTTTGTTTCTTTTTTATTTCATGAAGAAAATGAATCTACAACGATAGCTATTTTATTTATTTTATTAATAGTCATATTTTAAATCTCCTTATTTTTAATAAATCTATTATACCATAATTAGCACTTTTAAATTGACAGTGCTAAAAAAATATATTATAATAATTAATACTTAAATTTTAGGTATTAAAATATACTTAGATAACTATTATTATATAAATTAATTTTTTAAATGTAAAGGGAGTTATTATTGTGTCAAAAAAAGACTATTATGAATTATTAGGTGTTAGCAAAGATGCTGATAAAAATACTATTAAAAAAGCTTATCGTAAATTAGCGATGAAATACCATCCTGACAGGAACCAACATAACGATCAAGCATCAGAAGCTAAATTTAAAGAGATTAATGAAGCTTATGCTGTTTTAAGCGATGAACAAAAACGTTCAACATATGATCAATTCGGTCACGAAGGATTAGAAGGTGGCTTTGGTCAAAATAGTGGTGGCTTTAATTTTGGTGGTGGCTTTGGTGGTTTTGAAGATATTTTTGGAAGTTTTTTCGGTGGTGGCAATCGTAGAAATCATAATCAAAAAGTACCAGGACAAGATCAATTGCAACATGTTAATATTAATTTCTTTGATTCAATAAATGGGACAACTTTTAAAGTTAATCCAAAAATTAATGTAAATTGTGACGAATGTAATGGAACAGGAGCTAAAAATCCTAATGATGTTGTAACTTGTGATAGTTGTCATGGAAGAGGAACTGTCCAACAAATGCAACGAACTCCTTTTGGAAATGTACAATCGACAGTAGTTTGTCGAAAATGTTCAGGTGAAGGTAAATTCATAAAACATAAATGTAAAAAATGTAAAGGTCGTAAAGTAAATTCTAAAACGATTGAAAAAGAAGTAAAAATTCCTGCTGGAATAAATTCTGGTCAACGTTTAAGATTATCTGGCATGGGTGGCATTAGTAGTAATGGTGGCCCTAACGGAGATTTATATTTAGAAATTAACGTAGGATCGCATCAATATTTTAAAAGAGAAAATAATGATATTTATTTAAATATTCCAGTAACTCTTGAAGAACTAGTTTTAGGAACTAATAAAATTATTCCAACTCCTTATGGTGAAATGAATATGAAAATTCCTGCAAAAACTAATAATCTACAAAAATTCCGTATAAAAAATAAAGGAATGCCAATATTAAATAGTGCTCGTTTTGGAAATATGTATGTTTCTCCTGAAATAACTATTCCTAAAAACCCTTCTAAAGCAGAAATTAAACTATTTAAATCATTATCAAAAATTGATGACGGAAAAATATATCAAGATTTTTTAAAGAAATTCAATAATTAAATTGACATTTTTATAAAAATTTTGTAATATATTATTGTTATGAAATCATTATTAATAAAACGCAACCGCAAATCAACACATAGTGTAACAACATCTATGATTTTTTGCTTTAAATAAATTGCTTTTAAAATAATAATTTTAAAAAAATAAAAAAGAGTAAAACATCAAAAAGTTTTACTCTTTTTTATTTTTTTAAAGTTGAATAGATAAAATAACAATATATTAATATAATAAAATAAACTAGGAGAATTAATATGAAAAGAAAAAAACACGGTCTCATTTTCTCGTTATCTATTGGAATGGGGACAATGATAGGAGCAGGTACATTTTTTAAAAATGCATCTATTGCAAACGCGACAGGCTCGCCCTGATTAACTATTTTAACTTGAGTTATTGGGGGAATAGGTATTTTAGCTACAGCGATTGCCTTAATAGAAATAACTAGTAACAAAACTATCGGTAATGGTGGTATTGTAGATTGAGCTAAATTATTTATTAATAAAAGATTTAGTAAAATGACAGTTTGGTTTATTTCGATGTTATACATTCCGTTAACATGAATGCCTTTTGGTTTTTATGCTGCGTATTATACTTGAGGAGTTTTTGGTGTAGATCCAGTATCAGTTCCTTGGTATTTAACAATGTTTTTAACTTTATTTTATGTTTTATGAGTAGGAATAATGAATAGTTTTTGATTAAAACCTGGACATTTATTTCAAGTTTATACAATGGCTATGAAATTAATACCTTTAATTTTAGTAATTATAATAGGATTACTTACTAAAGAAGCTTTCGATCACGGAGTTTTAAGTAGTCATCCAACCCACACCCACTTCGGAGGAAATGCATCCCATCATAAATTTTCAAAAATATTGTTAGAATTACCAGCTGTGCTATTTGCTTTTGATGGTTTTTATTATGTCGCTAATATAAAAGACGATATGAAGAATCCGAAAAAAACTTTATCTTTAGCAATAGTTCTAAGTATTGTTTTAACAATTTTATTTTATTCATTATTATCTGTAGCAGTCTTTACTTATTCAAATGGTAATGTTTTAGAATTCTTTAAGAACGCTTTTCCGCATGAATTATGAATTAGTAAAATTATCCAAGCTACATTAGTAATTGCCGTCTTAAACGCCTTAAACGGATTTGTTATTTCTAATACTAAATTAGTAGAATATTCTTCTGATAAAGGGCTATTACCTTTACAAAAGATTCTTTCTAAAAGATCAGAGAAAAAAATGATACCTATTGGTAGTTGTTTATTTCTAACATTTATTTCTTTAGCGAGTACTTTACTAGCTTTCTTAATTGGTCATTTCTATTATAGTAATACAGGAGATTACGATCCAAGTAAATATACTAATGCTTATGCTTTCATTGATCTATTATCTAATTGATCAAGTGTAATCATAATGTTAATTATTGCTATTATTATTTGAGGGGCACTTTATAATAGAATTAGTAATAAAATAGAAGTAGTAAAAAATAGTTTATTTGTAACTACAGCTATTATTGGAGCAGTATTTTTAACTATTATTCCAATTTATAATGTTGTTACTTATATTATTTCTGCAGTTCAAGAAGGACCTGGTAGTTCTGATGCTGTATATTTATATGTGTTATTACTCTACATAGCATTTTCTTTCATAGGAATGCTACCGATTTATAAAAAATATAATGATATTAGTAAAAAGAGAATCGAAGACTAAAATAAAAAAATAGGTAAATCATTACCTATTTTTTTTATTTTAAAATTTTATTAACAGCATCTTTTCATTGATTGTTTAACTCGACAGCTTCTTTGATAGTTATATTAGGCGTGTAAATATCATAATTATTAAAATTATTTAAAGAAGAAGTTAAACTGATAGAGAATCCGATAGCGCTTCATCCAATAGAAGCGACTCCTAAAGCTGTTAAATTAAATTTTTCCTTATTTACTAAAACTTTTATTTGTGATAAATTAGCTTGAAATTGCATTAAATAAGCGTTACTAGATAAAGGTCCATTAATTTTAATATTTTTTATTCTACCACGTAAATTTTTATCAATAGTTTTTATAATACTATTGTTTTGATAAGCGATAGATTCTATAGCTGCTTTAACGATATGTTCTTTTTTAGTTTTGTAATCAAGTCCTAAAATAGCTCCGCGAGCTTGATGAACTCAATGCGGTGCTGCAAAACCTTCAAAAGCAGGAATGAAAAATATTTTTGATGAATCATGCTTTTTATGAGATAAGCGATCTATATGCCACGAAATTTCTTTATTATGATAAATTAAACCTAAGTTATGTTTTAGTCAATAAGTTGCGTAATCACCTATTAAAACAGTCCCTTCTAAGCCATAATTAACATTACTTTCAGAAGTTGAAAGCGCTAAAACAATAGTACTAGTGATTTGACCGCTATTTTTTATTATTTTTTTACCAGTATTTATCATTATATGAGATGATTTTTCAATTGAAATTTTAATATCTGTATTAGTGTCGCAATGTTGAGCGATCAGTGATGCGCTTTGGTTACATATAGCTGCACAAATAGGAATTTTCAATGCTTCATGATCAGAAAAATTTAAAATTATATTAGAATTTAAAAATCCATAAACTTCTGATGAACATTTTATTTCTGGAAACATAGTTTCTGGAATATTAAAAATATTAATCATGTCTTTATCTCATTTTAAATTTTTTAAATTCATTAACATAGTTTTTGAAGCGTTAGTCATATCAGTTATATGAGTTCTACCGTTAGTTAGTTTTCAAATAATTCAAGTTTCTAAAGTTCCGAATAATAGCTGTCCGTTTTTTGCTGAAAACCTAGCATTAGGAACTTCATCAAGAATCCATTGTATTTTACTAGCGCTAAAATAAGAACTTGGAATTAAGCCTGTCTTATTTTTTATTTTTTGTTTTTTATCATCTGATAGATGATGGCAATATTTTTGAGTTCGACGATCGTTTCAAACAATTGCATTATAAATGGGCAAAGCAGTATTTTTATTTCAAACAACAACGGTTTGAGCTTGATTAGAAATACCGATACCGCTAATTTCGTTTGTTTTAATATTTCCGATATTTAAAGTTTGCATAATACAAGTTATAGTTGAATGAAAAATTTGAATAGGGTCTTGCTCAATTCAGTCATCATTTGGATAAAAAATATTTAAATCTTGTTTATATTTTATTATTTCTTTATATTTTTTATCAAAAATAATCACTTGGATTCATCGAGTTTCTATTTGAATAGTTAGCATATATTTCTTCATAGTAAACCTCCATATTAATTAATAAATGGACTGTTAAATGTTGTAAATTTTAAGTTTTTAAAATCTTTACTTCACTATAAGAGGGATAAATTAAATATTCTTGGTTTTTTACAAGTGTTTTTTTTAAATATTTAGCAATATTTTCTCATGTTTCAACTTTCAATCATTGGCCAATAAATACAATAAAATGATCGTTTATTACAAAACCAAGGGTATTGTTTCTTGTTTTTGAATTATTGATTACTCAAATAACATAACCAATAATAGTGAAAGTACCTTTTGATAAAGAAACTATTTTTTTACAGTACTCTTTACCAATAGATATTTCTTTATTATGTAAGTTAGATTTATTTTTTTGACTATTATATAATGATTGTTTATGCTCTTTTTTAATATATATAGTTATTAGAGGGTATTTTAATAGAAAATATTCGATTTCTTCGAAATGACGAAAATGCCCATTTGTTACGAAAATGGCCACTAGAGAAATATTGTTTTTCAACAAATAATCTTCGATTTCTTCAAAGTGATTACCAGGGTCTATTAAGAAAGCTTGATTATTTTTCACGACCAAGTAACTTGCTACTTCGTCTTGGTGTTTTATTATTTTAATCATAGTTATACACTACAATTATAAATTATTTATAAAATTTAAAACAAAAATTTTATTTTTTATAAATAATCTAATAAATATAAAAGAGTTTTTTTGTAATGAAAACTAGCGTGATCGATGAAATTATTGAACTGTTCAGCATTATTATTTTGATCTTTTTGTATTAAGTCAGAAACGACTTTAATCGCTACAAAATCAATGTTTGCTAAGAAACAAGTTTGCGCAATAGCGCATCCTTCCATGTCAATTATCGATAGTTTATTATTTAATAAATTATTTAATTTTTCAACTTCAGAATATTCTTTAATAAATTTATTAGATGTTCCTAAAGTTCCTTGAAATATTTTGTTTTCTTCTTCTAAATTTTTTTTAATATGTTCATAATAATGTTTTTTTAAAGCAAAAACAGACGGCATCTTAGGTATTTGACCATAAGAATAACCGAATTCAGTTACATCAACATCTAAATAAACGCAACTATTAGGGATGACTAAATCACCAACAGATAATTCTGGAAGGCAAGCTCCTACAGTTCCTAAATTAACTATAAGTTTTATATCAAATTGATTTAGTAATAAAGTAGTAGCGATAGTGGCGTTAATTGTTCCGATACCAGAAGTTATTAAAACGATTTGCTTTTTATTAATCTTACCAATTGTTATTTTCATTTTATAAATTTTATATTCAAGCTTATTTTCCATTATTTTTTCTATAGATTTAGTCTCTTCTGTCATTGCACATATTATTCCGATCATAAAATAACACCTTCTTTTATATTTATTTATTTTCTTCTGTTTTAAAAATTTCTGAAAAAGCGTGAGTCGCAACTGCCATGATAGTTCTACGATTCATTTTTTTTCTACCAACTTTTTTCTTAGTTCTACGATATTGGTAAATTAAAATTTTTTTAAATGCTAATTCTAAATCTTCTAAAGCTAATTTACGATATTCTTCAACATTGGGATAATCGCGATCATCACAAACTTTATCTGCTACAAAAATAGCTTTATCAAAATCAGACATATTTTCATGAGCAGTTGTATGTTTTATAATTGACGAAATGATATCTCTATCATTGATTCCATATTCTTCATTAACTCAAAAAGCACCTGTGAATGAATGCAATACTGGAATATTAATTTTTTCACCTTCTAGACCAAAATTCTTTAAATAAGCATATTGTTCTTTGAAAGGTCATTCTTTAGTAATATCATGTAAACATCCAGCTATGTAAGCTTTTTTAGGGTCTAAATTAAATTTTTCAGCAATCTTTCCGGCTCATTTTCCAACATTTAAACAATGAAAGTAACGGTAATTAGATAAATGATTTTGTAAAATATCACCGATATAAAGACCTTCTTTTCCAATATAACTATTTACCGCAAGAGGTACGTTATTTTTGAAATGACCTTTTCTAATAAAAGTAGAAGAAACATTTATGATTTTACTATCAAGTTCGATAAAATTAATTTTATCTTTAATTAAAGATAATTTTTCTGGAAATTTATTTTTAATGAAACGTTTAGCAACGATGATATTTGCATTTTCAATAATTCTTTTTCATTTATTTCATTTTGTAAAATTAAGAGCTTGATCTTCACCGATAACAAAATTTAATTGATATTCTGGGTATTTTTCTTTAAAATGATCGATTAATTTATAAGTATAAGAAATAGAAGAATTTTTAATTTCAAAATCACTGATAGTGATTTTTGGATTATTTGGAAATGCTAATTTTAACATTTCCAATCTTTTATAACCGTCAGTTAAAGTTCTTTGTTTTCAAGGTCCCATTTTAGAAGGAACAATAATTAATTGTTCTAATTCAATTGTATTTAAAATACTATTTACGATATTGATATGGCCTTTATGAACAGGATCAAAAGATCCGCCAAATATTACTATATTTTTTTTCATGTAAAAAAAACTCCTTTCTAAAATAATGAATTTCTAACTTTTATAGGGTTTTTTAAAGGTGAATTGATAGTTATTGTTTGTCCTTTTGAAATTAAGCTAATAACACCGATATCACTAATTTCTAAATCAACTTTATTTAAATTATTTTTTAAAACAATCGTTTGAGTAAAATTATCATTAACGTATTGGCAATCTTGTAAAGGTCATTTTAAAATTGTTTTACTTCTTTCGTTAACTCTTTTTGCATTAATAGTTTTTGTTCTAAAAACATTAATATTAGGATTTGTATAAATTGTGAAAGAAGTTTTTGTTCCTGATATGAAGTTTAATCTAATTAAGTTTCCGAAAAATAAACTTTGACCACCATCTAATTGAAAGATGCGTGGATTGATATTGTCTTTAAAAGTTCATCATTTATGAAAAGGGTCATCTGCAAAAACTCTTAAACTATTTTCATCTCTAATTCCAGGAGTATCAATAATTTCTAAATCATTAATTTTAAATTTTATTAAATTAGAAGTAGTTCCAGGGAACCGACTACTGATTAAATTATGAACAATATTTTTTTGATTTAATAAATGTTTAATGATTGTACTTTTCCCAGCATTCTCTAAACCGATAAAAGCTGAATCTCTATTGTTGTGGATAATTAAGTTAGCTAAAGTATTCATATGTTTATCGCCTTTTAAAGCACATATAGGTAATATTTTTAAATTCTTAATCATTTTCAATTGCAAATTAATTTTATTAGAAAATTTACTAATTCTAGAACTCTTTTCTAATAAATCCAT
Organism: Mycoplasmatales bacterium; assembly: GCA_014238055.1. Lineage (GTDB taxonomy): Bacteria > Bacillota_I > Bacilli_A > Mycoplasmatales > JABABV01 > JABABV01. The sequence continues at coordinate 9,651 of JABABV010000009.1, forward strand.
TTTGTTTAAAAGTAATATTTTTAATATTTTTGGATCGATATCTTCAAGTATTTTTTTAATTTGATTAATTTGAAAATTAAAAATATCGATGACAACAAAATAACATCTAATATTTTTTCCTAAACTATTTATTAATAATTTCGGTTCGATAACTTTAACTGCTCGTTTGAAATCATTATAATTAACAATTCTAAAACAACGACTACATAATTTTTGATCGTTTTGGATTTTAGCAAGATCGCCACATCCAGGACATTTTTTTAAATTATAAAAGCTTTTCTTGGTTTTTTGATTCAAATCATTGATCATTATATTCACCCTTTATTAATATATTATTTTTTTCTAATTTTTTATAAATTCAGCGCTCTAAAAACCGGTTCAAACTATTTAGTTTTAAATCAGTGTTCATAATCGGTTGAACTAGAATAGATTCTAATTTTAGACGATTTGCCATAAGAATATCAGTTACTAATTGATCGCCCATAACGATCGTTTCATACGGTTTGAAGTTATGGTTTTTCATAAACTTTTTAACGATTTTAGTTGAAGGTTTTTTAACCATCCCAAAATAATGTTTTATAAAACTTTTTTGAGCGAAAAAACGCACTCTTTTATTGAAATTATTAGATAATAAAACGAAAGTCATTCCTTGTGCTCTAACGTTATCTATAAATTTTAATACTTCCTCGGTAGGCATTATTTTAAAATGAGGAACTAAAGTATTGTCGAGATCACAAAAAAATAATTTAATTCCTTGTTCTTTCAAGGCGCGTAAATTAAGTTTTGAAAAATGAGGTATATAAATTGAAGGTTTAAAATAATTATAAAAACTATTTTTATGATTTCTATTAAGTTTTAAAATAATCTTAGCCCCATTTCGTTGTTAATTAGTTAATATTTCTTCTTTCAATAATAACATTATTTATTGTTTTTTTTGTAAAAGAAACACCTTTTTCTTCCGGTGAATGAATTTCATTAATTTTATTGACAAAATTTTTTCATTCAAAATTTTCATTTTGAAATTTAATATGACTAAAATCATTAACTTCGAAAGCTTTAATTAATTTTTGGTTAGAATTTTTACCTATTTTAAAAATTGAATTTCCTCTCAATGCTCGATTACTAGATTTTATTTCCGACATGCTAATTTTTTTATAATAACCATCGTTAGTTATTAATAAAATTAAACTACCGAAACTAACGCAACCGATTCCAACGACAGATTGATCTTCTTTTAATTTAATAGATTTTATTCCACTAGTGTTTAAACCAATTATAGGAACGTCTTTTATGGGAAAATTAGTACAAAATCCAGCACTATTAACAACTATTACATTATTATTTTTCTCAACTAATATTACATCGATTAATAAATCATTATCTTTGATTTTAATAGCTCTTCTTAATTTATTAGTTTTTGAATAGTCAAACGAACTAATTGCTGTTCTTTTGATTTGTCCTTGTTTAGTTATAAAACAAAGATTATTATTCGTATTTGAATCGTTAAAATTAAAAACTCTAATGATTTTTTCACGATCACTTAATTTAACTAATTCATTTATATGTTGTCCGATTTTACCTTTTTTAAAGAAATTAATTTTATGAATTGGTAAATTAATGAAGTTCCCTAAACTAGTAAACATCGTTAAATTAAGACGATTATCAATTGCTAATTCAGTCATAATAATATCATTCTTTTTAACGATGATTTGATCTTCGTTATATTTTTGTTCTAAAGATTTATTAAAATAATTATCTAAAGTAAAATGAACGACTACTTTTTCAGATTTGATTAGTTTTAAATCGTTGATCGGTCTTTTATCAATTTCGTTTTCTATTTGACTTTTACGTGGCGTTGCAAAGTCATTTTTTATATTAATCAATTCTTTAACGATAATTTTTTCAATTAATGATTCGTTTTTTAATATTGATTTTAAAATAGTAATTTTTTTATTAATATCTGAAAATTCATTTTTAACTTCATCTATATTAGTTGAAGATAAACGATAAAGTTGTAGAGTTACAATCGCTTCTGCTTGTTTATCATCTAAAGCAAATTGAGTTATTAATTTTTCTTTTGCCGTAGTTTTACTCGTCGCTTGACGAATTAATTTTATCGCTAGATCTAAATTATCAATAATAATTACTAAAGCTTTAATGATATGTTGTCTTTCTAAAAAATTACTTAATTGAAAGTTAGTTTTTTTAGTAATTATTTGTTTTTGATGTTTGATATAAATATCTATTAACTCTATTAAACTAGCTAATTTAGGTTGAAAATTATCGATAACAACCATATTATAATTGTAAAAAACTTGTAATTCAGTATTTTTATATAAATATTTTAAAATCGTTTCGGCATCAGAATCTTTCAATAGTTCGATAACAACTTTTAATCCTTCTCTCGATGTTTCGTCGCGAATTTCTTTAATCCCACCGATTTGTTCGTTTAAAATAATTTCAGCAATTTTTTTAACCATATTAGCTTTATTAACACCAAAAGGTATTTCGGTAACGATTAATTTATTTTTTAATATTTCAACTTTAGCTTTAATCGAAACACGACCTTTACCTTTAGAAAAAGCATCAATAATTCCTAATTTACCTTGAACGATTCCCCCAGTTGGAAAATCTGGTCCTTTAACAATTTTTAATAAATCTTTAAAAGTGGCGCTCGGATTTTCTATTTTATAAATAATAGCAGTTATAACTTCTCCTAAATTATGAGGAGGAATTTCAGTTGCATAACCAGCAGCTATCCCACGAGCTCCGTTAACTAATAAATTAGGAAATTTAGCTGGTAAAACAGATGGTTCAATTTCACTATCATCAAAGTTGTTAGTAAATGAAATTGTTTTAAATTCAATATCTTTTAATAAATATTGACTTATTTTAGACATACGAACTTCGGTATAACGCATCGCTGCTGGTGGATCATCATCGATAGAACCATTATTACCGTGCATATCTACTAATTGAGAATTAGTTTTTCATGATTGCGACATGCGGACCATAGCTTCATATACAGAACTATCACCATGAGGGTGATATTTACCAATAACTTCCCCAACAATTCTGGCTGATTTTTTATAACTTTTATTGAACTTTAAACCTAATTCATGCATAGCAAATAAAATTCTTCTTTGAACTGGTTTTAAACCATCACGTGCATCTGGAATAGCACGTTCTTGAATGATATATTTTGCATATCTTCCAAAACGTTCTCCAATAATAACGCCAAGTTCTTTTTTAATTATTTTTTGATTATTAATTTCATTCATTGTATTGAAGACCACCTTATTTTTTATTATTTAATATAATATTATCTACTAAAGTAAACTTAATGTTTTTTTGAATTCAAGCTTTTCTTAATTCTGCCTTGTTTCCCATTAAAGTAGTTATTTCTTTACGAGAGAAAAATTCATCGTGTAAAGTTATTTGAATTAAAGTTCTAGTTTCTGGATTCATCGTAGTTTCTCATAATTGATAATCGTTCATCTCTCCAAGACCTTTATAACGTTGTATTTCATATTTATCTAAATTACCAAATTTTTGATATTCATCTTCATCATATAGATAAATAATTTTTTTCTTTTGGTATTTATTAGTTAATTTAAATAAAGGCGGAATAGCAATATATAAATATCCTTCTTTAACGATATCAACCATGTAGTGAAAGAAGAAGGCCATTAATAAAGATTGAATATGAGCACCATCAGTATCGGCGTCGGTCATGATAATAATTTTTCCATATTTCGCTTTGTTAATATTAAAATTATTATCAAACCCGGCCCCTATTGCATTTATTATAGTATTAATTTCTTCGTTTCTTAAAATATCTAAAATATTTGCTTTTTCAGTATTAATTATTTTCCCACGTAACGGTAAAATAGCTTGATATTTTCGATCTCGACCTAACTTAGCGCTTCCGCCAGCAGAATCACCCTCAACTAAAAACAATTCATTTAATTTATAATTTTTTGATTGTGCTGGTGATAATTTACCAGATAATATTCTTTTAATTTTACTATTATTTTTTATTTCTTTAAGCGTTAATTTTGATTGTTTTGCCATAAATCGCGCTTTAGCACTTAAAGAAATTTTTTTAATAATTTTTTCAGCTTGGTTTTTATTTTCTAAAAGTCAGAAATTTAATTGTTTTGTAATTGTTGTCTCGACTGCACTTCGAGCTTCTGAAGTCGATAAACGATGTTTATTTTGACCTTCAAATTCTAATTTATCTTCATTTACATAAATTGAAACAATCGCAGTTAAACCTTCACGAATATCTTGACCTTCGATCGGGTATTTTTCTTTAATTCCTTGATTTTTAATGTAATTTTTTATTACTTTAGTCATTCCTGATTTAAAACCATTTTCATGAGTTCCACCATTTATAGTTTTAACATTATTAGCAAAAGATAAAATTTTTTCAGTGTCACTATTATTATAATGTAAGACAATATTTGTTTTAATATTTGAATAATTATCTTTTAGAGAAACTAGATTAGTGATTGGTTTTTTATTATCAATAAATTTTATAAAATCAACAAGGCCATTATGAGATTTAAAAATTTCAAATTTATTAAGTTTTTTATCAATAACTTTTATTTCTAGTTCTTTTATTAAAAAAGAACTTTCTCTAGCTTTGTTAATGATCATATTAAAATCAAAATCATTATTTTTAAAAATCATAATATCTGGTTTGAAAGTAATTAAAGTTCCGCGTTTAATAGATTTTTTAACTTTTGTTAATTTAGTTCTTTTGCTACCACCTTCAGAAAAGTTCATTTGTCATTCATAACCATCTCTTCAAACGGTAACATCGACAAAAGTTGATAAAGCATTTACGACTGATGCTCCAACTCCATGAAGTCCTCCGGCAGTTTTATAACCGCTATCGCTCCCAAATTTTCCTCCGGCATGTAATTTCGTAAAAACGAGTTCTATTCCAGAGAGACCACTTTTATGTTTATCTACAGGTATTCCACGGCCATTATCTTCGACACTAATACTGCCATCGATATTCATAGAAATAATAATACTATTAGAAAAACCAGAAAGAGCTTCATCAACAGCGTTATCTAAGATCTCTCATATTAAGTGATGGAGACCGATTATATCGGTTGAACCAATGTACATTCCTGGTCTTTTTCTAACTGCTTGCAGGCCTTCTAATATTTCTAAAGATTTACTACTATATTTGTTTTTCATAAATTTACCTCTTTTTTACTATGATAAGTTCTAAAATAATTGTATAATTAAAAAAGGTGATATTGCAATGATTATTTTTCAAGAGATTAGCGCATACTTTGTTTTGATGTGCTTAGCATACTTAGTAGGTAGTATCAATTTTTCAATTATTATTTTTCGTTTAGTACGAAATGATGATATTCGTAATTTTGGTTCTAAAAATGCAGGAGCTACCAATCTTGGTAGAAAATTAGGAATGAAGGCAGCAATTTTAATTGTAATTTTAGATTTGCTAAAAACTGTAAGTGTTATTTTTACATCAATAACTTTAGTTGAAAGCGTTGAATGATTTAAAAAATGTGAAACATGATTACCTTTAGTTGGTATCATGGTCATAATAGGTCATTGCTATCCTGTCTTCTTTGATTTTAGAGGCGGGAAAGGTGTAGCTTGCGCTCTTGGGATATGATTAAGCTTTAATTGAGTTATCGGTCTGATAGCTATTGCGTTAACATTCACTATTGTATTTTTAATAAAATATGTGAGTTTAGCATCTTTAACTACATCTTGGACTATGTTTATTTTATCTTGGGTCCCTTGATTTTCTCACGGGCCAGAAGCGACTTATTATTTCAGTAACAACTATTATGTTACACCGTTAGTTTTAGGTGTCGTTGCTTTAATAATAATGTATCAGCATCGTGTTAATATTATAAGACTAATATCCAAGACTGAAAGTAAAACTTATTTATTTAAATTTCAAAATAAAAACAAGGAATAAAATTATTTCTTGTTTTTATTTTTTATTTATTCAGGTTTACTATTATCTGGTAGTAAACTTTCATCATTATTTCTTAATGCTAAAATCTCTTCTTTGTAAGGAGGGATTTTTTTATTTATTCAAGGAGTTTCCAATATCTTAATTACAGATTTTAATTTAGGATGATCAAATATTTTTTGTAAAGCTGGAAAACCAATATGACCTTTACCAATATTTTGATGACGATCTTTGTGAGCAGATAAAGGATTTTTAGAATCATTTAAATGAATTACTTCTAATTTATCTAATCCAATCACATTATCGAAATCTTCTAAAACTGCATCGATATCATTTAAATCTAGTCCTGAATCTCAAACGTGACACGTATCAAAGCAGACAACGATACGTTCTTGAAATTTAGATCTTTTGATAATTTCTGCTAACTCTTGAAAGTTTCTGCCAACTTCGCTCCCTTTACCAGCCATCGTTTCAAGTGCTATTTTAACATCAGTTCCATCTTGTGATAAAACGTTATCTAAAGCTTCAACGATACGACTAATACCGGCTTCACTACCACTTCCAACGTGAGCTCCAGGATGTAAAACTATATATTTTGATTTCATAGCATAACATCTTTTAATTTCTTTAACTAGAAATTCTTGAGCAAATTTTCATTTATGGTCTTCTGGAGAAGCGCAATTCAAGATATAAGGAGCGTGTACGATTATATTGCCCGGATTTAGATCGTGCTTAGCCATTAATTCTAAACCTTCCTCAATCTTAAATTTCTCTAAAGGTTGCCTTCTACTGTTCATAGGTGGACCAGTATAAAACATTAAAGCATTAGCATTATAACTAAGAGTTTCGTTAATTGCTCCTATAAAATAATCAGGTGCTTTCATACTAACATGCGCACCAATTATATTTTTATTTTTTTCCATTTCTCATTCTCCTTTTTTTCTTATCGTTTTTTTGTTTTTGTTTACGTTTAAGTTTAGTTATTTGTTCTTTCATTTTTCTTTTATAGTTTGGTTTTTTATTTTTTGATTTAGCGTTAGACATACGATTTTTAATTTGAGTAATTTGATTATCGAAAGTATCTTTAGGAACTTCCTTTTTACGAGAATTACTAATCATTGCTTTTCGAGAATTTTTTAATTCTTGAACGTCTACTAATTCATTTTCGTTATTTACTTTCATTACTTTATAATCGATATCTAGTTTATTTAGTTTTTTATTTTCTTCACTACTTTTAGAATCAAGTAAAATATATGATTGGCCTTGACTATAATATCTAGCAGTTCTTCCTGAACGATGTTGATAAAATTCAATATTATTAGGTAGATTAAAACTAATAACTATATTAAGACCATCAATATCTAGACCTCTACTTAGAACGTCACTAGCAACGATTCATTGAAATTCCATATTACGAATTCTTTTAAGCATTTGTTTACGTTCACGAGAAGACATATCACCATGAATGATAGCCGATTTTAAGCCTTGAGCAGATAAATACTCATGAACTTTGTTAACGGTTTTCTTTTCGCTGGCAAAAATAATTCCAACATATGGATTTAAAACTTGAGTTAATTTACTTAAAGTTGCTAGACGATCAACTTTACTACTATTTATAACAATATGTTCAATATTGCTTAAAGGTTTTTCAATTTTAATTAATTTAAACTTATTATGAGTGTATTTTTGCATAAATTTATGCAGCTCTACTGGTATAGTGGCAGAACAAATAATAATGCTTAAATCTTTATTTATTTTTTGTAATAAGAAATTTATATCTTGAAAAAACCCATAATCAATACTCATGTCTGCCTCATCTATAATGATTTCTTTGGCATTCGTGATATTGATACTAGTATCGTTAGTAAAAAGAGTTCTTATTTTAGAAGCTGTTCCGACTACTATATTAGTTTTTGAAAAACTTTTATTACTTAAGTTTTCGCCACCAACTAATAATCTGGCATTGATTTTATCGTTGTTTTCGATTAAAGAATTCAATACTTCAAATAATTGCTTTCCTAATTCTCGAGAAGGCGTTATTATAATAGTTTGAATTCCTTCTATTTTATCGTTTAAACGATTTAATACTGGCAGTAAAAAAGACAAAGTCTTACCGCTTCCGGTAGAAGAATTTATAATCACGTATTTATTTTTAGATATAGCTGGAATAGTTGCTTGTTGAATTGGTGTAGGTTCTGTAAAATTTAATTCATCAAGTTTATTTTGAATTCACGGCTTAAGATTGAAACTTTTAAAATTTATCATTTTTTTACTACTTTCTTTTTTAGCTAATAGTCATTTAAATTTATATCAAATTATAACATATAAATTTGATATAATATAAAAACGAGGTGGTGTTTTAATGAAAATTACAAAGATTTTTCCAAGAGGTTATTGCTATGGTGTTGTCCGAGCGATAATGATGGCTAAAAAAGTTGCCAAAAATCATAAAGATGATAAAAGAACTATTTATATGATTGGAATGTTAGTTCATAATATTCATATCGTAAACGAGATAAGAGAATTAGGAATAATATTAATTGATGATAGATACGAAAGTCGTTTAAATTTAGTTAAAAAATTCGATCCTAAAAAATCAATTTTAATATTTACAGCTCACGGGACGCCTAAAAATGTTATAAAATATGTAGAAGATAATAATTTTACTTATTATGACACTGTATGTCCAGAAGTTGTTAAGAGTTTTGATTTAGTTGAAGAAAAAATAAAAGATGGCTTTCAAGTAATATTTTTAGGAGTTAAAAATCATCCTGAAACATTAGCTATGCAAGAGATTGATAATAATAAAGTAAAAATAATTACTGAAATAGACCAACTTTTAAAATTAGATAATTCGTTAAAAACTGCTGTTTTGAATCAAACGACGCTTTCTTCTATAGATTTAAAAGTTTTTTACAATAAAATTGAAGAAACTTTTAAAAATGTAGAAATGCATAATGATCTTTGTAAAGCGACTATTGATCGTCAAAGACCACTTTTTGAATTAGATCCAACAATCGAACTAGTGATTGTCTGTGGTGATCAAAAATCAAATAATTCAAACGCATTAATGAATATCGTTAAAAATCAAGGTGTTGAATCTATCTTAGTTAATGATCCAGATTTAATAACGTATGATTTAATAAAAAAGAAGCACCATATCGCTATAACAGCAGGTGCCTCAACTCCTACATATATTACAAATAAAGTTATTAAAAAATGTAATGATATTTTTGATTCGATTAATAATAATTAAATTTTATAGTCTCTAGATCGTTCATAACTAAAATATTTTTTTCAATTAATATTTTTTCTAATAATGAGCCAAATATTTTTTCGATATCATGAGATATATCTATCATATTTAAATTTAATTCTTTTGCATATATAAATTGATGTCATTTAATTTCTGAACTAATAAATAAATCAGCCCCATTGTTATAAGCGTCAATAAAGTATTCTCCACCACTGCCGCCAACAATAGCGATTTTTTTAATATCATCATTTAAATTTCCAGAAAATTTAACATTTTCTAAATTTAAATTAGTTTTTAGCTTATTGATTAATTCGTTTATTTTAATTTCTTTTTTCAAATTACCAATTAAGCCAATATTATCTTTATTGAAAAAATCAGGTTTTTTAATATCAAGTTTATCTGCTAATTGTTTATTTAGTCCTTGTTTAGATACGTCACAGTTAGTGTGCATTGCTATCAATGCAATATTATTTTTTTTAAGTGAATTTCATATTTTTGATTTTCACTTTTTTTTAAGTTCTTCTCGAATATCTTCGAATATAAATGGATGATGAGTAATTATTAAATTAGCTTTATAATTTATGGCTTTTTCTAAAATAGAAGTCGTTAAATCAAGAGCTATATATACTTTTTTTATTGCCCCAATATTATTGAGGAGAATTCCAGAATTATCAAATTCTAATGCTTTAGCTGATGATTCATTCCATATATTTTCTAAATTAATTGCAAAATTCATTGTCAATTCAGCAAAAATATCTAAAAATGACATTGTATATGAAATTGGAATTGGCAAAGGAATTCTCACT